>NZ_FMUC01000012.1:0-190044 GCF_900100935.1 Pseudomonas sp. NFACC25 | reverse complement strand
TGCTTGCCCGATGTGGAATATCCGGCAGAAATGAAAGTTCGAAGCGTCAGGCAGGACGGATCGATCAAGTGGAACGGCAAGTTGGTATTTATCAGCGAGGCGCTGTCCGGGGAAAGGATAGGGCTCAAAGAAGCTGAAGATGATGCTTGGGATTTGTACCTGTGTGATTATCCCTTGGGGAGGCTTGGACGAGGTATGACCCGCGTCCAGGCCTCAAATGTGTAAACGATGTCCCCGGTTTCAGATGTAAACGATGTCTACGGTTCTACACCCCTCCCACATTTGATCGCATTTCAATTCCCCTCCCCGCGTTCTGCCTCTTCATCACCCAGATCAATCTTGCTATCCAGTCTTTATTCGCGCACTTAGACTCAGGCCAATTCCTCCAAAGGTAAGCCGCCATGTCCGAGACGCTGCTCAGTTCCCGCAATCTGGCTTTCGAGCTGTATGAAGTCCTCGATGCCGAGGGCCTGACCCAGCGCGAGCGGTTTGCCGAGCACAATCGCGAAACGTTCGATGCCGCGATCAGCACGGCGCGCAGCATCGCCGAAAAGCACTTCGCCCCCCACAACCGTAAGAACGACGAAAACGAACCGCGCTACGAAAACGGCGCAGCCATCCTGATTCCGGAAGTCAAACCGGCGGTGGATGCGTTCCTGGAAGCCGGCTTCCTCAATGCGGCCCGCAGCTTCGAAGCCGGTGGCATGCAGTTGCCGACCCTGCTCTCTCAAGCCTGCTTCGCTCATTTCCAATCTGCCAACGCGGCCTCGACGTCCTACCCGTTCCTGACCATGGGCGCCGCCAACCTGATCGAAAGCTTCGGCACCGAGGAACAAAAACAGCGCTTCCTGCAACCGATGATCGAAGGCCGCTTCTTCGGCACCATGGCCCTGACCGAGCCCCATGCCGGCTCATCGCTGTCGGATATTCGTACCCGCGCGGAGCCCGTGGCTGACGGCAGCTATCGCCTCAAAGGCAACAAGATCTTCATCTCCGGCGGCGACCACCCGCTGTCGGAAAACATCGTGCACATGGTGCTGGCCAAGCTGCCGGACGCGCCCGCCGGGGTGAAGGGCATTTCGCTGTTTATCGTGCCCAAGTTCCTGGTCAACGACGACGGCAGCCTCGGCGCGCGCAACGACGTGCTGCTGGCCGGGCTGTTTCATAAGATGGGCTGGCGTGGCACCACTTCCACGGCACTGAATTTCGGCGATAACGGCAACTGCGTCGGCTATCTGGTGGGTAAACCGCACCAAGGCCTGAGCTGCATGTTCCAGATGATGAACGAGGCACGCATCGGTGTCGGCATGGGCGCGGTGATGCTCGGTTACGCCGGCTATCTCTATTCGCTGGAATACGCCCGCGAACGCCCGCAAGGCCGCTTGCCCGACAGCAAGGACCCAGGCACCGCGCCGGTCTCGATCATCCAGCACGCCGATATCAAGCGCATGCTGCTGACGCAAAAAGCCTACGTCGAAGGTGCCTTCGACCTGGGGTTGTACGCCGCGCGGCTGTTCGATGACACCACCACACTGGAAACCGAGGCCGAACGCAAACAGGCCCATGAACTGCTGGACCTGCTCACCCCCATCGTCAAATCCTGGCCCTCGGAGTTCTGCCTCAAGGCCAACGAACTGGCGATCCAGATCCTCGGCGGCCACGGTTATACCCGCGAATACCCGGTGGAGCAGTACTACCGCGACAACCGCCTGAACCCGATCCACGAGGGCACCCATGGCATCCAGTCCCTGGACCTGCTGGGGCGCAAGCTGGCGCAGAACGGCGGCGCGGGCCTGAAGCAACTGATCCGGCTGATCGCCGACACGGGCGCACGGGCACAGGAATATCCAGGCCTGACGGCATTGAGAGAGCCGCTGGAGCACCTGGTCAGCCGCCTGCAAAGCGTGACCATCGGCCTGCTGACGGATCTCGCCCAGGGCAAGGTCAACAGCAGCCTGGCGAACTCGGCGCTGTACCTGAAGGTATTCGGGCATACGGTGATTGGCTGGCGCTGGCTGGAACAGGCGATTCGCGCCGAAGAAGGGCTGGCCAAGGGCAATGTGGCCGATGTCGCCTTCTATAAAGGCAAGCTCCAGGCTGCCCGGTACTTCCTGACTTGGGAGATTCCGGGCTGCCATCATGAACTGGCGATTCTGGAGGCACGGGATGATACGTGCCTGGGGATGCAGGATGAGTGGTTCTAGGGCTGGATCGCCTTGGAAATCACCTCGACCGTGGCGCTGACTTGCTCTTGGTAACGGTCGAGTTCCTGCTGGTGAGCCTGCTGCATTTCGATCTGCTCGGCGCACAGGTTCAGCGCCGCCAGCACCAGTAGCTTGTCACCGATCAGGGTCGGGTACTTTTTCTTGGTGGTGGCCAGGGAGGCCTTGAGCATGGTCACGGCGTGCATCAGAGTTTTATCTTCCCCGGCCGGGGCCTTGATCGAGTAATCCTCTCCGAGAATCGAAACGACCTTTATGCCTTCATTCATGCGCTGACAGGGCCTGCGCTCACGCGCTCAACCAGCGCCTGGATCCGCGCTGCGGTGGCGCCGTGCTTTTCTTCCTGCTCCATCAGGTTCAGTTGCAGGCTGTCGTTCTCATCCTTGGCGCGAGCCAGTTCGGCCTTGAGGGATTCGTTGCTGCCCAGTAGCTCCTGATTCTGCTGTACCAGGTCGCTGACCAGTTGTTCCAGTTGGCTGAGGGATGCTTCTAACATTTTGATTTCTCGGGCTTTTTCAAAGGGCGGTGACGATAAAGAAAATTCACCTCGGATGCCAGGGTTATCCCTGGCGCGCAGCCCGTTTTCAAGGGCCGGGCCACGCTTTCGAGCCTTAGTGACTGCATTTCCCCCATCTGGTTCCTGAATCCGCGCAACCCCTCGTCAGATGCGACAAAAACGCACAGCCCCCTCTAGACTTTAGTCGTACGCCCGATAGAGAGGCACACCCCGTCTCATGACCGCACGGATTGCGCCTCTCCCAGGATTTCCGCATGTCGCTTCGTAATATGAATATCGCTCCGAGGGCCTTCCTCGGCTTCGCGTTTATTGGCGCGTTGATGTTGTTTCTAGGCGTGTTCGCCCTGAACCAGATGAGCAAGATCCGTGGCGCCACCGAAGACATCACCCTGTCCAGCGTGCCAAGCATCCGTGCCCTGGATGAGTTCACCCAACTGACCCTGCGCCTGCGCGTGCTGTCTTACCGCTTGCTGACCAACCGCGAGCCGGATGTGCAGCAAAAGACCCTGGAAGCCTTCGAACTGCGCAACCAGCAGATTCGCGCCGCCCAGGGCGTCTACGAGAAACTGATCGAAAGCAGCGAAGAACGTAGCACCTACAACGAATATGTAAGCCTGCTGGGCCAGTACCATCAGATTGAAGAGCGCATGAAGAGCCTGTCACGGGCCAACCAGGTGGATGAGCTGCGCAGCCTGCTTAACACCGAATTGCTGAGCAACTCCGAGCAGGTCAACGCCGTGCTGACGCGCCTGCTGGACCTCAATAACAAGATGGCCCTGGCCACCAATCAGGAGGCCGAAGACCAGTACAACGCGGCCTTCAACCTGGTCGTGGGCCTGCTGGTGATCGCCACGCTGCTGACCCTGCTGTTTGCCTGGCTGCTGACCCGCAGCATCACCCTGCCGATTTCACAGGCACTGGAAGCGGCGGAAGAAGTCGCCGAAGGCAACCTGACACGGCCGATCAAAGTCGACGGCAACGATGAAGCCGGGCGCCTGCTCGCCGCCATGGCCAAGATGCAGGACAAACTGCGCGACACCCTGCAACGCATCGCCGGCTCCGCCACCCAACTGGCTTCCGCCGCCGAGGAACTGAACGCCGTCACCGACGAAAGTGCCCGTGGCCTGACCCGGCAAAACAACGAAATCGAGCAAGCCGCCACCGCCGTCAACGAGATGACCAGCGCCGTGGAAGAAGTCGCACGCAATGCGGTGAGCACCTCGGAAGCCTCGCGCAACGCCACCACGTCTGCTGGCGACGGCCGCGACCTGGTGCAGGAAACCGTCAGCGCCATCGAGCGCATGAGCGGCGATGTGCAGGCTACCGCCACCCTGATCGGCGAACTGGCCAATGAGTCGCGCGATATCGGCAAAGTGCTGGACGTGATTCGCGGCCTGGCCGACCAGACCAATTTGCTGGCCCTGAACGCGGCGATTGAAGCCGCACGCGCCGGTGAAGCCGGTCGCGGGTTCGCGGTGGTCGCCGATGAAGTGCGGGCCCTGGCCCATCGCACCCAGCAGTCCACCAGCGAGATCGAGCGGATGATCGGCAGTATCCAGGCCGGCACCGAGCACGCGGTGGACTCGATGCGCAACAGTACCGAACGGGCGGAGTCGACGCTGAACATCGCCAAAGGCGCCGGGATGTCGCTGGACACCATCAACATGGCGATTGTCGAGATCAACGAGCGCAACCTGGTGATCGCCAGCGCGGCGGAAGAACAGGCGCAGGTGGCGCGGGAAGTGGACCGCAACCTGGTGAACATTCGTGATCTGTCGGTGCAATCCGCTACGGGCGCCAGTCAGACCAGCGCCGCGAGCAGCGAATTGTCACGCCTGGCGGTAGACCTGAACGGGATGGTAGGCCGCTTCCGCCTCTAACGCCCTGCACTGGCTTGAAATGTGGGAGGGGGCTTGCTCCCGATAGCGGTGGATCAGTTAAAGACAAGCTGACTGACATACCGCCATCGGGGGCAAGCCCCCTCCCACATTCAGATCTGCGCCCGACGTTAAAAGCTTTTTGACAGCACCGCAATTCAACAGGTTAGAATCCCTGGCACGCAGACTGCATGGTCAGTTTGCGTCCCGTCTTGTTTGCCCATGGAGTACTGCCTTTGAATGCGACGACCATCAACAGCCTGTTCTTGATCGGCGCGTTGCTGGTGAGTGCGAGCATTCTGGTGAGTTCTCTTTCCTCGCGCCTGGGTATCCCGATCCTGGTGATCATCCTGGCCGTGGGCATGGTGGCCGGCGTCGATGGCGGCGGCATCATTTTCGACAATTACCCGACTGCCTACCTGGTGGGCAACCTCGCGCTGGCAGTGATCCTGCTCGACGGCGGTTTGCGTACACGGGTGGCGAGTTTCCGCGTGGCACTCTGGCCGGCATTGTCCCTGGCCACCGTGGGGGTGTTGATTACCACCGGCCTCACCGGCATGGCGGCGGCCTGGCTGTTTGACCTGAATATTATCCAAGGCCTGCTGATCGGTGCGATTGTCGGCTCGACCGACGCCGCAGCGGTGTTCTCGCTGCTGGGCGGCAAGGGCCTGAACGAACGGGTGACCGCCAGCCTCGAGATCGAATCCGGCAGTAACGACCCGATGGCGGTGTTCCTCACCGTCACCCTGATCGACATGCTCGCCAGCGGCCAGACCGGCCTGCACTGGAGCCTGCTGACCCACCTGGTGCGCGAGTTCGGCATCGGTGGCATCGTAGGCCTCGGCGGCGGCTGGCTGATGCTGCAGATGGTCAACCGCATCAACCTGGCCACCGGCCTGTACCCGATCCTGGTGATCGCCGGCGGCCTGTTCGTGTTCGCCCTGACCAACGCCTTCCATGGCAGCGGCTTCCTCGCCGTGTACCTGTGCGGCCTGGTGATCGGCAATCGCCCGGTGCGTAGCCGTCATGGCATTTTGCATATGCTCGACGGCATGGCCTGGCTCGCGCAGATCGGTATGTTCCTGGTGCTGGGCCTGCTGGTCACGCCCCATGATTTGCTGCCGATTGCCCTGCCGGCCCTGGGCCTGGCGCTGTGGATGATCCTGTTTGCGCGGCCGCTGTCGGTGATGGTCGGCCTGCTGCCGTTCAAAGCCTTCCATGGCCGCGAAAAGGCCTTTATCGCCTGGGTCGGCCTGCGCGGCGCGGTGCCGATCATCCTGGCAGTGTTCCCGTTGATGGCCGGCCTGCCCCATGCGCAGCTGTACTTCAACCTGGCGTTCTTTATCGTGCTGGTGTCGCTGCTGGTACAGGGCACCAGCCTGCCGTGGGTGGCCAAGCTGCTCAAAGTGACCGTTCCGCCGGACCCGGCGCCGATCTCCCGCGCAGCGCTGGAAGTGCACGTCACCAGCGAGTGGGAGCTGTTCGTCTACCGCCTCGGCGCAGAAAAATGGTGCATCGGCGCGGCCCTGCGTGAGCTGAAAATGCCCGAAGGCACGCGCATCGCGGCCCTGTTCCGTGGCCAGCAACTGCTCCATCCGTCGGGTAGTACGGTGCTGGAAGTCGGCGATCTGCTCTGTGTGATCGGCCATGAACACAACCTGCCGGCCCTGGGCAAACTGTTCAGCCAGGCACCGCAACGCGGCCTCGATTTGCGCTTCTTCGGCGACTTCGTCCTCGAAGGCGACGCCCAGCTGGGCGCGGTTTCGGCGCTGTATGGCCTCAAGCTCGAAGGGATCGACCCGGACATGCCGCTGAGCCGCTTCATCACCCAGAAAGTCGGCGGCGCGCCGGTAGTGGGCGACCAGGTGGAGTGGAACAACACCATCTGGACCGTCGCGGTCATGGACGGGAACAAGATTGGCAAAGTCGGCGTCAGATTCCCCGAAGGAAGTCGCCCGGGCCCCGGACTCTTCCTCTAAACTGCGGGGCGACAGCACGCCCCCGATTCTTCACCTTGCTCGATCGGTCTCTATGCCAACCCTGCGCACTTTTCTCGCCACTGCCCTGCTGGGCCTGACCCTTTGTGTCGGCAGCGTCTACGCCGCCGACCCGCCCAGCGCCGACGCCATCCAGCAAACCCTGGACAAGCTGCCGGATCGCAAACTGCCCGACGCCGACATGAAGGCGCTGCAGTCGATCCTGCAACAGACCCTGACCTACCTGGGCAACAAGCAGGATTACGAGCAGCGCCTGGTCGACCTCAAGCGCCAGCTGGAAGACGCGCCGCGCCAGACCAGCGAGAACCAGCGCGAACTGACCCGACTCAAGGCCACCAAGGTCATTCCGGTGGCCCAACGCTACGCCACCCTGCCGGTGCCGCAGCTTGAGCAACTGCTGGTGCAGCGCAGCACCCAGCAAGGCGACCTGCAAAAGGAACTGGCCGACGCCAACAGCCTGACCATCGCCGCCCAGACCCGTCCCGAGCGCGCCCAGACCGAAATCAGCAGCAGCCAGACGCGTATCCAGCAGATCAATGCCACCCTCAAGGCCGGCAAGGACAATGGCAAAGCCCTCAGCGGCGACCAGCGCAACCAACTGAATGCCGAACTGGCTTCCCTGAATGCCCTGATCCCCCTGCGCCGCCAGGAGCTGGCCGGCAACAGCCAGCTGCAGGACCTGGGCAACAGCCAGCACGACCTGATCCAGGAAAAAACCGCGCGCCTGGAACAGGAGATCCAGGACCTGCAAACCCTGATCAACCAGAAGCGCCTGGCCCAGTCCCAGCAGACCGTCACCCAACAGTCCATCGAAGCGCAGAAAGCCGGCGGCAGCAGCCTGCTGGCCACGGAAAGCGCGGCCAACCTGAAACTGTCCGACTACCTGCTCAAGAGCACCGACCGCCTCAACGACCTGACCCAGAAGAACCTGCAGACCAAGCAACAGCTGGACACCGTGACCCAGAGCGATTCGGCCCTGGACGAGCAGATCAATGTGCTCAAGGGCAGCCTGCTCCTGTCGAAGATTCTGTATAAGCAGAAACAAGCGTTGCCCCGCCTGACGGTGGACCGCGACCTGGCGGACGATATCGCCAACATTCGCCTGTACCAGTTCGAGGTCAACCAACAGCGCGAGCTGATCAGCTCCCCCAGCACCTATGTGGATAACCTGCTGGCCAACCAGCCGCCGGCCGACGTCACCCCGCAACTGCGGCGCACCCTGCTGGAACTGGCGATCACCCGCAGCGACCTGCTGGAGCGCCTGAGCCGCGAGCTGAGCGCGCTGCTCAACGAATCCATCACCCTGCAACTGAACCAGAAACAACTGCTCAGCACCGCCACCACCCTGCGCGCGACGCTCGATGAACAGATGTTCTGGATCCCCAGCAACAAGCCGCTGGACACCGAGTGGCTGGAAACCGTGCCGGCGCACCTGAGCAAGCAGGTCACCACCCTGCCCTGGGCCTCCAGCGTCAGCGAGCTGTACGACGGCCTGACCCAGCGTCCGCTGCTGTTTTTGCCGTTGCTGCTGCTGATCGGTGCCCTGTTGTGGCGCCGCAACGCGCTGTACGCGCGCCTGAAAAGAGTCCATCTGGACATCGGCCACTTCAAACGCGACAGCCAATGGCACACGCCCCAGGCGATCCTGGTGAATATCCTGTTGGCGATGCCGGTAGCACTGGGCCTGGCGCTGTGCGGCTACGCACTGCAAATAGATGCCCGTGGACAAAACGCCAACCTCGGCGCGGCCCTGTTGCAGATTGCCCAGGCGTGGCTGGTGTTCTACACCGCCTACCGCATCCTGGCGCCGGGTGGCGTGGCCGAGTTGCACTTCCGCTGGGAAAAGCCCCAGGTCGAATTCCTCCAGGGCTGGGTGCGCAAGCTCGGGCTGGTGGTGCTGGCCCTGGTGGCCGTGGTGGCGATTGCCGAGCATCAACCGGCGGCGCTGGCCGACGACGTGCTGGGCATTGGGGTGGTCCTGACCTGCTACGCCCTGATGGCCTGGCTGCTGGGACGCCTGCTGCTGCACAGCCCGACCCACGAAAAAGCCTCGCTGTTCCGCAAAGCCGTGGGCCTGCTGTTTACCGCCCTGCCTATCGCGCTGTTCATTGCCGTGTGCTTTGGCTACTACTACACCGCCCTCAAGCTCAGCGATCGGCTGATCAACACCCTGTACCTGCTGATGTTCTGGCTGGTCATCGAAGCCACCTTCGTCCGCGGCCTGGGCGTTGCCGCCCGACGCCTGGCCTATTCCCGCGCCCTGGCCAAACGCCAGGCCGCCAAGGAAGCCGGCGAAGGCGAAGCGGTGATCGAAGAGCCGACCCTGGATATCGAACAGGTCAACGAACAATCGATGCGCCTGATCCGCCTGGCGCTGCTCGGCGGCTTTATCGCGGCGCTGTACTGGGTATGGTCGGACCTGATCTCGGTATTTTCCTACCTGGACAACGTCACCCTGTACGAATACACCAGCGGCACCGGTGCCAATATCAGCATGGTGCCGATCAGCATCGGCGACCTGCTCGGCGCGCTGATTATCATCGGCATCACCTTTGCCCTGGCGCGCAACCTGCCCGGCCTGCTGGAAGTGCTGGTGCTGTCCAAGCTTGACCTGGCCCAGGGCAGTGCCTACGCCACGACCACCTTGCTGTCCTACATCATTGCCGGCGTGGGCTTTGTCTCGACCCTGTCCACCCTCGGCGTGAGCTGGGACAAGTTGCAATGGCTGGTGGCCGCGCTGTCGGTGGGGTTGGGCTTCGGCATGCAGGAGATCTTCGCCAACTTTATCTCCGGCATCATGATCCTGTTCGAGCGCCCGGTGCGCATCGGCGACACCATCACCATCGGCAACCTGTCGGGCACGGTGAGCAAGATCCGCATCCGCGCCACCACCATCACCGACTTCGACCGCAAGGACATCATCGTCCCGAACAAGACGTTCATCACCGGGCAACTGATCAACTGGTCCCTGACCGACACCATCACCCGCGTGACCCTCAAGCTGGGCGTGGACTACGGCTCCGACCTGGACCTGGTGAAGGAATTGTTGCTCAAGGCTGCGCGAGAAAACCCAAGGGTGTTGAAGGAACCGGAACCCCATGTGTACTTCCTCAACTTCGGCGAAAGTACGCTGGACCACGAACTGCGCATGCACGTGCGCGACCTCGGTGACCGCAACCCGGTGATCGACGAAGTGAACCGCTTTATCAACCGCGAGTTCAAGAACCACCACATCAACATCTCGTTCCGGCAGATGGAGGTGTACCTGAAAAACCTCCACGGCCAGGAGTACAAGCTGGTGCCGGTGGAGGACGAGAAGAGAACCATCGTCGGACCGACCGAGGCGCCAGATGTGCCGGAGCCGCCGGACGGCAAAGTGGCGGATGCACCCGAGCCACCGCCCAGCAAACTCGACTAAACGCCCTATCCCCAGCAGAATGCTCGGACATTCTGCTGGAGATGGCCGGTGAAAGCCCTCGACGAACTGACCTTCGACAACCGCTTCGCACGCCTGGGCGACGCGTTCTCAACCCACGTATTGCCCGAGCCCCTCGACGAACCGCGCCTGGTGGTGGCAAGCAATGCCGCCATGGCCCTGCTCGACCTCGACCCTGCCGTGGCGCAAACGCCGGTGTTCGCCGAGCTGTTCAGCGGCCATAAGCTGTGGGCCGAAGCCGAGCCGCGGGCAATGGTCTACTCCGGGCACCAGTTCGGCGGCTACACCCCGCAGCTGGGCGATGGTCGGGGATTGCTGCTGGGCGAGGTATACAACGAGGCCGGCGAGCATTGGGACCTGCACCTCAAGGGTGCCGGGATGACGCCCTACTCGCGCATGGGCGATGGCCGCGCGGTGCTGCGCTCGTCGATTCGGGAGTTCCTGGCCTCCGAAGCGCTGCATGCACTGGGCATCCCCAGCAGCCGTGCGTTGTGCGTGATCGGCTCCAGCACCCCGGTCTGGCGTGAGAAGCAGGAACGTGGGGCGATGGTGCTGCGCCTGGCGCCCAGCCATATCCGTTTTGGTCATTTCGAATATTTCTACTACACCAAAAAGCCCGAACAGCAGGCCGAGCTGGCCGAACACGTGTTGAACCTGCATTACCCCGAGTGCCGCGAACAGCCCGAGCCCTACCTGGCGATGTTCCGTGAAATCGTCGAGCGCAATGCCGAGATGATCGCCAAATGGCAGGCCTATGGTTTCTGCCACGGCGTGATGAACACCGACAACATGTCGATCCTCGGCATCACCTTCGACTTCGGGCCGTTTGCGTTTCTCGACGACTTTGACGCGCACTTCATCTGCAATCACTCGGACCATGAAGGACGTTACTCCTTCAGCAACCAGGTGCCCATCGGCCAGTGGAACCTCAGCGCGCTGGCCCAGGCGCTCACGCCATTTATCAGCGTCGATGCCTTGAAAGAAGCCCTTGGCCTGTACCTGCCGCTGTACCAGGCCCACTACCTGGACCTGATGCGCCGCCGACTGGGGCTGTCCACTGCCGAAGACGACGACCAGAAGCTGGTGGAGCGGTTGCTGAAGCTGATGCAGAACAGCGGCGTGGATTACACGCTGTTCTTCCGGCGACTTGGGGATGAATCGGCAGCGCTGGCGGTGGCGAAGCTGCGCGATGACTTTGTCGACCTCGCCGGGTTCGATGCCTGGGCCGAGCTGTACACGGCCCGTGTTGCGCGGGATGGGGATTACAGCGAAGAGCAGCGCCGTGAGCGGATGCATGCAGTGAACCCGCTGTACATCCTGCGCAACTACCTCGCACAGAACGCTATCGCCGCCGCCGAATCAGGCGACTACAGCGAAGTGCAGCGACTGCATGAGGTGCTTTCCAAGCCGTTCGAGGAGCAAGCGGGGATGGAACAGTACGCGCAACGACCGCCGGATTGGGGCAAGCATTTGGAGATCAGTTGTTCGTCGTGATACGCGCCATGCCCACGGTTAGATGAACAGGTCGACCGGCACCTTGAAAAAATCCGCCAGCCAACGAATCTGTCGCACGTTCAGCTGGCGTTTTCCACTGAGGATTTCCGAGACCACCGATTGAGCGCCAACACCCGGCAAATCACTCTGAGTCAGGCCATGCTCCTGCATCATTGATCGCAGTACGTCGACACCGCTCGCCTCAGGCATCGGCCAATGCTCCAGGTCATAAGCCTCGACCCAGTCACCGATGATATCGACAACGCCCATCAACGGATGGGCTTCGTCATCCCCGACGATATCCAGTAATTCGTCGAGCGCCTCCACCAACACATCGTAGTCAGCCTCGGTTTTGGGCTTGCGCAGCAGCGGTGATACGAATTGCCAATGCTCGGCCACCTGCTCAATCAGCACACTCATTTTCAATCACTCCTTCCATTTACCCTTGTCGTATTCCCGATGGTCCAGCACATGCCGAATATAAAGCCGCTGCATTCGGTAGCGCACAATCGCAATGAGCCGTAGCTTGTTACCACCGATGTTGAAGACGTGTAATGCCCCCACCTTATCCACTGCAGGAAAAATCAATTTCAACGCCGCGAAGTCTTCGGGATTGAGGACTTTGACTTTCCGATACCACTCATCCAAAGCAGTGGCTGAATGAGGCCACTTCAACTTGGCACTTCGGATTTGTTTCGCACTGATTACACGCATGCAACATCCCTATCGCATATTGCTATGAAGGTTAAACCCGAACGCCGACTATCGCAATTTGCTATGGCACCGAACGGACCAATGGTGCTATTTCGAACAAGCACTTCCAGCCTAGATAGGCATGCGCCAATCGACATTTGCGAATCTGTTAGCACATGCGTCGCCACCCCCGAGCTTGATAAAGCTGATGCCTGACTCCAGATAGGGAGCATTGGCCACATCCACGGAGCCCACCATGTCCGAACCTCTCGTTATCCCCTGCCCCCATTGCAACGGCCTCAACCGCATCCCCGCAGAACGCCTGGGTGATACGCCCAAGTGCGGGCGCTGCAAGCAACCGGTTCTACTGGGCAAGCCTTTCGAGCTGAAACAAGGTGACTACGCCAGTCAGATCAAGGGCGACCTGCCGCTGCTGGTGGATGTGTGGGCCGATTGGTGCGGGCCGTGCAAGTCGTTCGCGCCGGTGTTTGAACAGGCGGCCGGGCAGCTGGAAGGCAAGTGCAGGCTGGCCAAGCTGGACAGCGAGGCCAATCAGCAGCTGTCGGCACAATTGGGGATTCGTTCGATCCCCAGTCTGATTCTGTTCAAGAACGGCCGCGAAGTGGCGCGCCAGAGCGGAGCGTTTCCGTTGCCGCAGCTGATGAGCTGGTTGCGTAGCCAGGGGGTGTAATCGGACCTGGAGAACAATGCTGGACAGTGTGGGAGGGGCTTGTCCCCTCCCACAGAGGTTTTGTGTCGCCAGCAAAATCAGGCGTTTTCCAGCAGGTTATGCAGCTCCACAAATTGCAGTGTGAGCTTGTGCCGTGGATCCAGGTGGATCAGCGGCTTGTTCTCCTGGTGCGACTCGCGCATGCGCACCGAGCTGGCCAGGTACACCGGCAACACCGGCAAGCCCTCGGCAATCAACTCATCGAGCATTTGCTGCGGCAGGCTCGCCCGCGCCTGGAACTGGTTGACCACGATGCCTTCCACTTCGAGGCCTTCGTTGTGGTCTTCCTTCAATTCTTCGATTTCAGCCAGCAGGCCATACAGGGCCTGGCGCGAGAAGCTGTCGCAATCGAAGGGGATCAACACACGATCAGCGGCAATCAGCGCAGAAACCGCATAAAAGTTCAGGGCTGGCGGGGTATCCAGGTAGATCCGGTCGTAATCTTCGCCCAGCTCATCGAGCAGCTTTCGCAGCTTGTTGATCTTGTGCTTGGCCTCAAGCTTGGGCTGCAGGTCCGCGAGTTCGGCGGTGGCGGTAATGACGTGCAGGTTGTCGAAGGGGGTTTCGTAGATATCGACCTTGTTCTTCTTCGAAAACGGCCCGGAAGACAGGGTTTGCTTGAAAAAGTCCGCGATCCCCATGGGGATGTCGTCGCCAGTCAGCCCCGTCAGGTATTGGGTTGAATTGGCCTGTGCATCGAGGTCCACCAACAGGGTTCGATAGCCTTCGCTGGCGCTGACCGCCGCCAGGTTGCAGGCGATGCTCGACTTGCCAACACCGCCTTTTTGATTGAACACCACGCGCCGCATGGAAAAACCTCCGTGTATCAATGAATGTCCGAGTGTAGAGGGCAAAAGCGCCTGTTAGCTACCTCGTTCATCGATGCATTGCTGCATTGCATCGGGTCTGTCATATGTCGCGTACAAATGAAAAGGAAGTGTCCGACGATCCAAGTTGCCCCTCGTTGAAGGACAATCTGTAAACCTTCCCGACTTATTTGTAATCGGCCTTGCACAATTCTTTACCAAAGTTTGCTAGAACCCCGCAGCACCGGGATAATGCGCGCCACTCGGCGATTGCTCCTTGTCCCGGTATTCGGGGCCAAAAGCCGCACATGGAAGCCCGCAGGGGCGGGATAACTTCTCAGTGATCAACTTCAACATCGCCCAATGGCGCGCCTGGGCCCCCGGCCTGGAAAGCGCGGACGACTGGCACGCCTGGTGCCAGGCCCCGGTGTTGCTGCCTGCCAGCGATGCCTCGCCCGACGTGTCGTTCCTGCCGGCCATGCAGCGCCGCCGCCTGAGCCGCCTGGCGCGCATGGCGTTCAGCGTAGGCTGGCCGCTGGCCGACGGCCTGCAAGACCTGCCGCTGGTGTTTGTTTCCCGGCATGGCGAAACCCCGCGCACCCTCGACATCCTCAGCGACCTGGCCAACGACCAGCCGCTGTCGCCGACCCAATTCAGCCTGTCGGTGCACAACGCGGTGATTGGCCTGTGGTCGATCCTGCGCAATGAAACCAGCGAAATGACAGCCCTCGCCGCCGCCGGCGATGGCCTGGAGCACGGCATGCTCGAAGCCGCGGCCCTGCTCAACGAAGGCGCTCCGGCGGTATTGCTGGTCATCACCGAAGAACAGCCGCCCGAGGCCTACGCCAGTTGGATCGTTGACGTGCCGTTTCCCTACGCCCTCGGCCTGCTGCTGACGCCAGGCGACGAGTGGCAACTGGAACTCAGCGCCGGCACTGTCCAACCCACTCAAACCCAGTGGCCCCACGCCCTGAACCTGCTGCGCACCCTGCTTACCGAACAGGGCGCCTGCCAACATGCCTGGAAGAACCGTGTATGGAACTGGCAACGCAAGTCGTGAACGATAAGCCACGGGATGCCTACTACTGGCGCCTGTTCGCCACTGCCGCGAGCTTCTTCGTGTTCGGCGTCGGCGGGTTGTGCCTGCGTTTGCTGGTCTTTCCCCTGCTCAGCTGCCTGCCGGGCAACGTAGAAAGGCACCAGCGCCGCGCCCGCCATACCATCAGCAAGCTGTTCTGGTTCTTTATCCGCCTGATGCAACGCGCCGGCGTGCTGACCTACAGCGTCGAAGGCGCCGAAAGGCTCGGCCAGCCGGGCCAGATGATCATCGCCAACCACCCTTCGCTGATCGACGTGGTGTTCCTGATCGGCCTGATGCGCCAGACCAATTGCGTGATCAAGCAGAGCCTGTTTCAAAACCCGTTCACCCGTGGCCCGGTGCGCGACGCGGGTTACATAAGCAACGACGGCAGCGCAGACATGCTCGACGCCGCCGCTGACGCCCTGCGCAACGGCCAGACGCTGATCATCTTTCCCGAAGGCACCCGCACCACCCCCGGCGTGGCGCCCGCCTTTCATCGCGGGGCCGCCGCCATTGCCCTGCGCGGTGCGACAATCATCACCCCGGTAGTGATCAAGGTCAGCCCCACCACTCTGACCAAGGCAGAACCCTGGTATCGCATCCCTAAATGCCGTTTTCACTTCAGTTTGCGCGTGGGGGCCGATATAGAACCACAGGCGTTCGCAACACTGGGGCCCGCGCCCCAGGCCTCACGCAAGCTCAACGATTACCTGCACCATTATTTCATTAAGGAGCTCGCCGAAGATGAGCGACCAACACCGCCTTGAGCACGATATAAAGCTGTTGATCATCGAGGCCCTGGGCCTGGAAGACATCAGCGCCGATGACATCGGCAGCGACCAAACCCTGTTCGGCGAAGGCCTGGGCCTGGATTCGGTAGACGCCCTGGAATTGGGCCTGGCGATCCAGAAAACGTACGGCATCAAGATCGATGCCGACGCCAAGGACACCCGCAATCACTTCACCAACGTGGCCAGCCTTGCGGCGTTCGTCACGGCCAGACAGGCAGCTTGAGACCGGACCATGCAAACTCGTGACGATATTTTCAACACCCTGCGCGATGCCTTGGTGGAACTGTTTGAACTGCCCCCGGAGCGCGTCACCCTCGACGCCAACCTGTATCAGGACCTGGAGATCGACAGCATCGATGCCGTGGACCTGATCGACCATATCAAGCGCCAGACCGGCAAGAAGATCGCCGCCGAAGAGTTCAAGGCCGTGCGCACCGTCAACGACGTGGTTGAGGCGGTGTACCGTCTGGTCCAGCCTGCCGCATGAGCCGGCTGATCGGCCTTGGCCTGTTATTGGCGGGGCTGTTGTACCCGTTTGCGGTGTATTACGGCACCGAGCACTTTGCGCCCTGGCAATTCGGCCTGCTGCTGGGCAGCCTGTGGCTGCTGCGCGCGGTCACGGGTGCGGCGCGCCCCGGCAGCCGCTGGATAGCGTTGGCGGTGATCGTGTTTTGCCTGGCCCTGGCCTGGTTCGACAACCCGCACCTGTTGCGCTGGTACCCGAGCCTGGTCAGTGCGTTCATGTTGGCGCTGTTCGGCCTGAGCCTGAAATACGGCCCGCCGATGGTGGAGCGTCTGGCGCGCATGACCGACCCGGTGCTGCCGCCGCACGCGATCGTGTATACGCGCCAGGTCACCGTGGTGTGGTGCGTGTTTTTTCTGTGTAATGGCCTGCTCGCCGCCGCCCTCACCCTATGGGCGCCGTTGAGCTGGTGGACGTTGTACAACGGCTTGATTGCCTACGGGCTGATGGGGCTGTTGTTTGCCGTGGAATGGCTGGTACGACAAAGGGTTCGAGGCCGCGTATGAATGGGTTGAATCTTGAGCACCTGTTGCTCGAGCCGCTGGAACAGCGTTTGGTGACCACCGAACCTGCGATGAATCACGCCCAGCTGTGGGAGCACTCCCTGAGCCTGGCCGCCGGGCTGCAAGCCCGTGGCATCCAGCGCCTGGCCCTGCACCTGGAAGACGCCGGCCTGCTGGCGATTGCACTGCTGGGCGCCTGGCGCGCCGGGGCCAGCGTACTGCTGCCCGCCGATCTGCAACCCCAGACCCGCCAACGCTGGGACGCGGTTGTCGACGCCTGGCTGACTGAAGCGGCAGACCTGGACGCGCTGTATCAAGCACCGTTGAGCCCGGCCGCCCTCGACCTGGACACCTGCCAACTGAGCCTGTGCACCTCCGGCTCCAGCGGCGAACCCAAGCGTATCGACAAGACCCTGCGCCAGTTGGCCAATGAAGTCCAGGCCCTGGAAGCCCTGTGGGGCGCCGACCTGAAAGACGCCTGCATCATCGGCAGTGTCGCCACCCAGCACATCTACGGTTTGCTGTTCCGTGTGCTGTGGCCGCTGTGCGCCGGTCGCAGCTTTGTGCGCCGCCAGCTGGCGTTTCCGGAAGACATGCAACGCGCCAGCCGCGAACACCCGCAATTCGCCTGGGTCGCCAGCCCGGCGCTGCTCAAGCGCATGGGCGACAACCTCGATTGGCCGGCGCTGAGCCAGGTATCGCGGGTGTTCTCGTCGGGCGGCGCCCTGCCCATCGAGGCGGCCGGCAGTCTATACGAGCGCTTGCAGCAATGGCCGACCGAGATCCTCGGCAGCTCGGAAACCGGCGGCATCGCCTGGCGCCAGGGGGCGCAACCCTGGCAGCCGTTCGCCGATGTACACCTGAGCCAGGACGCCGACGGTGCCCTGCGCATCGCCTCGCCGTACTTGCCGGTCGGGCACATAGAACAAACCGCTGACGCGGCGCGCATCCATGCCGATGGTCGCTTCGAACTGCTCGGGCGCCTGGACCGTATCGTCAAGCTGGAAGAAAAACGCATCTCCCTGCCCATGCTTGAGCAGGCGCTGATGGCCCACCCGTGGGTCGCCGAAACGCGCCTGGGGGTGGTGCAGGAAAACCGCGCCTCCCTCGGCGCGCTGGTGGTGCTCAGTGCCGACGGCCTGCACGCCTTGCGCAACCAGGGCCGACGGACTGTCACCCAGACCCTGCGCCAGCATTTGAGCCAGCATTGCGAAGCCCTGGCGCTGCCACGTCGCTGGCGGCTGCTGCGCCAGCTGCCGCTGAATGCCCAGGGCAAACTGCCCCAGGCCGATGTGGCCGCGCTGCTGCTGGCGCCCCGGCCCAAGGCGCCGGAAGTGCTGGAGCAAGTCGAAGTCGATGGCGAATGGACCTTGCAACTGAGCGTGCCGCCAGACCTGGCCTATTTCAGCGGCCACTTCCCGGTCACTCCGGTATTGCCCGGCGTGGTCCAGGTGGAGTGGGCGTTCAACCTCGGCCAACAACTGCTCGATCTGCCCGCCACCTTTGCCGGCATGGAAGTGCTCAAGTTCCAGCAACTGGTGCGCCCCGGCGACCGTATCGAACTGCACCTGCGCTTTGACCAGGAACGCGGCAAGTTGTATTTCGCCTACCGCAACGGCGTCGCCGCCTGCTCCAGCGGCCGCATCCAATTGGAAGCGGCCCATGCATAAGCTTTTGTGGCGAGCGGGCTTGCCCCGCGTTGGGCTGCGTAGCGGCCCCAAAACCTGCGCCGGAGGTCTGTCTGACACGTCTCGGTTACCTTACTGGGGCCGCTCCGCGGCCCAACGCGGGGCAAGCCCGCTCACCACAACAAGCCCGCTCGCCACGACAAGCCGGTTCACTACAACAAGCCCGCTCACCACAGGTTATTTACCAGACGGTGAGGGATACCATGCATAACCCCTGCGCCCTGATCCCGGTCTACAACCACGAAGCCGCCGTGCCCGCCGTGGTCCACAGCCTGTTGAACAGTGGCCTGCCGTGCCTGTTGGTGGACGATGGCAGCAGCCCGGCCTGCGCAGCGGTGCTGGCGCAACTGGCGCGGCTGGACAATGTCACCCTGCTGACCCTGCCGACCAATCAGGGCAAGGGCGGCGCAGTGATGGCGGGCTTTCGCGAAGCGGCGCGCCTGGGCTTCAGCCACGCGTTGCAGGTCGATGCCGACGGCCAGCACGACCTGCGTGAAGTCGAAACGTTTATCGACGCGTCCCGCAGGCAGCCCCACGCAATCATCTGCGGCTACCCCGAATACGACGAAAGCGTGCCCAAGGGCCGTTTGTATGCGCGTTACCTGACCCATGTGTGGGTGTGGATCAACACCCTGTCACTGCAGATCCGCGACTCGATGTGCGGCTTTCGCGTGTACCCGCTGGCACCGGTGCTGGCGCTGATGGACTCGGCCTATATCGGCACGCACATGGACTTCGACTCCGACATCCTGGTGCGCCTGGCCTGGCGCAACCAGCCGATGCGCTGGCTGCCGACCCAGGTGCATTACCCCGCCGACGGCCTGTCGCACTTCCGCCTGTTCCGCGACAACGTACGCATCAGTGCCATGCACACCCGCCTGTTCTTCGGCATGTTGGTGCGTGCGCCGCTGATCCTGTGGCGACGGTGGCAGGCATGAGCGACAGCACCAAGCACTGGGCCGACCGCGAAGAACGCGGCAGCTACTGGCTGATGAAATTCACCGCCCTCGCCGCCAAGGTCCTCGGCCGCCGCCTGCTGAGCCCGGTGCTGTACGGCATCGTGCTGTACTTCTTCCTGTTCGGCCGCACCGCGCGCCAGAGCGCCTGGCAATACCAGCAGCGCCTGGCCGACTGGAGCGGGCGCGATGAACTGCGCCCCAGCCAGCGCAGAGTCTTTGCCCAGTTCATGGCCTTCGCCGATGCCCTGCTCGACAAACTCGACGTGTGGAACGGCAAGCTGCGCCTGGAACAGATCGAGATCAACGACCCGGCGAAACTGCGCGGGCAACTGCGCGCCGGGCGCGGGCAGATGCTGGTGGGCGCCCATCTGGGCAACCTCGAAGTGTGCCGCGCGCTGGCGGAAATCGGCGAACAGGTCACCATGAACGTGCTGGTGCACACCAAGCACGCCGAACGCTTCAACCGCCTGCTGGGCGAAGCTGGTGCCACCCACTTGCGCCTGATCCAGGTCAGCGAGCTGGACCCGGCCACCATGCTGCTGCTCAGCCAGCGCCTGGACGACGGCGAGTGGCTGGCGATTGCCGGCGACCGCGTGCCCTTGCATGGCGGGCGCACGGTGCGCGTGGATTTCCTCGGCCATGACGCCGCGTTCCCCCAAGGCCCGTGGCTGCTGGCGGGCCTGCTGAAATGCCCGGTCAACCTGCTGATGTGCCTGAAACACCAGGGCCGCTATCGCCTGACCATCGAGCCCTTCGCGCAATTGATCGAATGGAAACGCAGCACCCGCGAGCAGGTCATCGCCCTGTGGACCGCGCGCTACGCCGCACGCCTGGGCCGGTTCTGCCTGGAAGCGCCCCAACAATGGTTCAACTTTTACCCTTTCTGGAAGACCGATGACGACGCATCTTGAGCCGGTAACCTTTGGCGAACGCCCCATGCGCATCGAAGACGTGCTGGCCCTGGCCAACCGTCAGGTGCCTACCCAGCTGCAAGGCGATGCCGCGTATCGCCAGCGCATCGCCAAGGGCGCACAGTTCCTCGACTCGCTGCTGGACAAGGAAGGCGTGATCTACGGCGTGACCACCGGCTACGGTGACTCCTGCGTGGTCGCGGTGCCGTTGCAACACGTGGAGGCCCTGCCCCGTCACCTGTACACCTTCCACGGTTGCGGCCTGGGCAAGTTGCTCGACGCCCAGGCCACCCGTGCGGTGCTGGCGGCGCGCTTGCAGTCGCTGTGCCACGGTGTCTCCGGGGTGCGCGTGGAACTGCTGGAGCGCCTGCATGGGTTCCTCGAACACGACGTGCTGCCGCTGATCCCGGAAGAAGGCTCGGTGGGCGCCAGCGGTGACCTGACCCCGCTGTCCTACGTGGCCGCGACCCTGTCCGGCGAGCGTGAAGTGCTGTTCCGTGGCGAGCGTCGCCAGGCAGCCGACGTGCATCGCGAACTCGGCTGGGAGCCGCTGGTACTGCGCCCCAAGGAAGCCCTGGCCCTGATGAACGGCACCGCGGTGATGACCGGCATCGCTTGCCTGGCCTTCGCCCGCGCCGATTACCTGCTGCAACTGGCCACCCGTATCACCGCGCTGAACGTGGTGGCGCTGCAAGGCAACCCGGAACACTTCGACGAGCGCCTGTTCGCCGCCAAGCCACATCCGGGGCAGATGCAAGTCGCAGCCTGGCTACGCGAGGATCTGGCGATCGACGCGCCGACCGCGCCGCTGCATCGCCTGCAGGATCGCTACTCGCTGCGCTGCGCGCCCCACGTCCTCGGCGTGCTGGCCGACAGCCTGAACTGGCTGCGTTCGTTTATCGAGATCGAGCTGAACAGCGCCAACGACAACCCGATCATCGACGCCGAAGAAGAACGCGTGCTGCATGGCGGGCACTTCTACGGCGGGCATATCGCCTTTGCCATGGACAGCCTCAAGACCCTGGTGGCCAACGTCGCCGACCTGCTTGACCGCCAGCTCGCCCTGCTGGTGGACGTGCGCTACAACCACGGCCTGCCGAGCAACCTGTCCGGCGCACCGGCGGACCGCGCGATGATCAACCACGGTTTCAAGGCGGTGCAGATCGGCACCAGCGCCTGGACCGCCGAAGCACTGAAAAACACCATGCCGGCCAGCGTGTTCTCGCGCTCCACCGAGTGCCACAACCAGGACAAGGTGAGCATGGGCACCATCGCCGCCCGCGATGCGATCCGCGTGCTGGAGCTGACCGAACAGGTCGCCGCCGCCACCCTGCTCGCCGCCAACCAGGGTGTGTGGCTGCGCGCCCAGGCCGACGACGCACGCCCGTTGCCGCCGGCGCTGGCGGCCATGCATGCAGAGCTGGCCCAGGACTTCCCGCCGGTCATCGAAGACCGTGCTCTCGAAGGCGAACTGCGCCTGTGCCTGCAACGCATCGCCGAGCAACACTGGAGGCTGCATGCGTAGCCCTGGCGTATTGCACAGCGACACCGAAATCCTGGTGCCGTTTTTTGACGTCGACACCATGCACGTCGTCTGGCACGGGCATTACGTGAAGTACCTGGAAGTCGCACGCTGCGCGCTGCTGGACAAGATCGGCCATAACTACACGGCGATGCTCGAAGCCGGCTACGCCTGGCCGGTGATCGACATGCAACTGCGCTATGTGCGCGGTGCGGTGTTCGGCCAGACGATCAACGTGCGCGCCAGCCTGGTGGAGTGGGAGAACCGCTTGAAGGTCAATTACCTGATCACCGACCTGGCCAGCGGCGAGCGCCTGACCCGCGCCAGCACTGTGCAGGTGGCGGTGGACATCGCCACTCGCGAGATGCAGCTGGCGTCCCCCAAAGTATTCACCGACGCCGTCGACAGGGCCTTGTCATGAAACTGATCACCTTCCTCGGCGCGTTGCTGCTGTCGCTTCAAGCCCAGGCCTTCGACCTGCAACAACTCAGCGACCAGTTGGCCAAACCCTCTGTGATCCACGGCAGCTTTATCCAGGAAAAACACCTGCGTGCGCTGCCGCAGCCGTTGGTCAGCAAGGGCACCTTCGTCCTGGCCAAGGACCACGGCCTGCTGTGGCTGCTGAAAACCCCGCTGCAACAGGACTACCGCATCAGCGCCCAAGGCATTGCCCGGCGTGACGCCAACGGCTGGCAACTGCTGCCGAACAAGAGCGCCGGCGCCGAACAGAACCGTCTGTTCCTCGCCGTGCTCCAGGGCGACAGCAGCGGCTTGCAGCGCGACTTCGAGCTGCAACTGCAAGGCGAAGCCCGGCAATGGAAGCTCACGCTGATCCCGCGTTCACTGCTGCTCAAGCAGGTATTCACCCAGATCAATATCGACGGCGGTGAACTGGTGCAGAAGATCGAACTGCTGGAAACCCAAGGCGACAGCACTGTGCTGCGCATGCAGGACAGCAGCGCCGGCCAGCCATTGAGCGACGCGGAGCAACACGATTTTGCCCAGTGAGCGCCTGCTGCCCCGCCTGTTCCTGATCCTGCTGGTGGCCGTGCTGGCCCTGGCCGGCTGGCAGTGGCGCGATGGTGCACCGCTGTCGGCCAACCTGATGGAGCTGGTGCCGGGCAGTACGCCGGACGCCCTGGAACTGCAAGCCGAACAGCGCATGCAGGAGCCGCTCAACCGCGAAATGCTGGTGTTGGTGGGGCACGCCGATCGCCAGCAAGCGGTGGCCGTGGCCCAGCAATTGGGCGAGCGCTGGCAGGCCAGCGGCTTGTTCGAGAAGGTCCAATGGAACCTGCAAGCCGACCTGCCGGCACTGCGTGAACAGTTGCTGCGCGGGCGGCTGGCGATGCTCTCGACCAAGGACCGCGAACAACTGATCGACCACCCGGACGCGTTCATCCAGCAACGGGTGCAGTCGCTGTTCGACCCCTTCACCGGCTTCAGCCTGGTGCCGAGCCAGGACGACTGGCTGGGCCTGACCGGGCGCATCCAGAACAGCCAGCCGCAACGCGGCTCGGTGCAACTGGACATCGGCAGCGGCGCCTTGATCGCCGATGCCGACGGCAAGAGCTGGGTGCTGCTGCGGGCGCGCACCACCGGCAATGCCTTCGACATGAAACTGCCGCTGCAGGTGGCGGATCTGCTCCAGGCCAGCCGCACGCAGGCCGGCGAACACGGCGCGCAATTGCTCGCCGCCAGCGGTTTGCTTTACGCCGCCAATGGCCAGCAGCAGGCCACGCGGGAAATCACCTGGGTCGGCGGCGGCGCCACCGTCGGCATTCTGCTGCTGCTGTTGCTGGCGTTCCGCCGCTGGCGAGTGCTGCTGGCGTTTGTACCGGTGCTGGTGGGCATGCTGTTTGGTGCCGTCGCTTGCGTGGCGCTGTTCGGCCATATGCATGTGATGACCCTGGTGCTCGGCTCCAGCCTGATCGGCGTCGCGGTGGATTACCCGCTGCACTACCTGTCGAAAAGCTGGAGCATGAACCCCTGGCGCAGTTGGCCGGCATTGCGCCTGACGCTGCCAGGGCTGAGCCTGAGCCTGGCCACCAGCTGCATCGGCTACCTGGCGCTGGCCTGGACACCCTTCCCGGCCTTGACGCAAATCGCGGTGTTCTCCGCCGCGGGCCTGGTCGGCGCCTACCTGTCAGCGGTGTGCCTGCTGCCGGCACTGCTCAAGGGTGTCGAACTGCGCCCGGCCCAATGGCCGCTGCGCGTCGCCGAATGCCTGTGGCGGATGCGGGCCACCTTGCTCAAGCGTGTGCCCAGTCCGGTGCTGCTGGTGTGGGTGCTGCTGTTCTGCGCCGGCGGCCTTTGGCAGCTGGACAGCAAAAACGATATTCGCCAGTGGATCGGTGCGCCGCCGCAACTGCTGCAAGAGGCACAGGCCGTGGCGCGCATTACCGGTTTCCAGCCCACCAGCCAGTTTTTCCTGATACGGGCCGACAACCAGCCGCAGTTGCTGGAGCGGCAAGCCGCCCTGGGCCAACGCCTGGACCAACTGGTGAATATGGACAAGCTCCAGGGTTACCTGGCGCTCAACCAACTGGTCAGCCTGCCCGCCGAACAGCAGCAACTGCGCGATGCCCTGAGCACACTTCCACAGCATTGGCAGCCGCTGCTGGACCTCGGCGTGCCCGCCGGCGCCCTGCACGCCGAAGTCGCGCAACTGCAAGCGCTGCCCACCGAAGACATCGACGCTGCGCTGGTGGGCCCCTTGGCCGAACCCTGGCGCACGCTGTGGCTGGGCCCGGTGGACGGCGGCGTGGCGGCCATGGTCAGCCTGCAGGGCTTGAACAACCCGGCGCTGCTGCGGGTGCAGGCCGTGGACCTGCCCGGCGTGCAGTTGGTGGATCGTCTCGGGGATTTGAACCGTGTATTCGCCGACACGCAGATCAGCGCCGCCGAATTGAAGTTGATGTCGTGCGTGCTGATCGTGCTGTTACTGATCCTGCCGTTCGGTTTCGGCGGGGCCTTGCGCATCGTCGCCCTGCCGTTGCTGGCTGCACTGTGCAGCCTGGCCAGCCTGGGTTGGCTGGGCCAGCCGCTGACCCTGTTCAGCCTGTTCGGGTTGCTGCTGGTCACGGCCATCAGTGTCGACTATGCGATTTTGATGCGCGAACAGATCGGCGGCCCCGCTGTCAGCCTTCTAGGGACGCTGCTGGCAGCGCTGACGACCTGGTTGTCGTTCGGCCTGCTGGCGGTGTCCAGTACCCCGGCAGTGAGTAATTTCGGCCTGTCGGTCAGCCTGGGCCTGGCATTCAGCTTTATGCTGGCCCCCTGGGCCGGCCAACGGAAACACGCCTCATGAATGTAGTTATCGCCAAAGCGGCAAGGAGCCCTCGTGCCCATAGTTGAAATGGAACGTCGCCAAGTGGTGGTGATTGGTGCCGGGCCATCCGGCGCGATTGCCGCCGCACTGCTCAAACGCAAAGGGCATGATGTATTGATCATCGAGCGCCAGCATTTCCCGCGCTTCTCGATCGGAGAAAGCCTGCTGTCGCACTGCATCGATTTCATCGAAGAGGCCGGCATGCTCGACGCCGTGCAGGCGGCGGGATTCCAGGTAAAAACCGGTGCCGCGTTTGCCTGGGGCGAGCGTTACAGCGCGTTCGATTTCGGTGACACCTTCAGCAACGGCAAGCCCACTACCTTCCAGGTGCAGCGCGGCGAGTTCGACAAGTTGCTGGCCGATCAGGCCGCCCAGCAAGGCGTCGACATCCGCTACGGCGAAACCATCGTCGGCGTGGATTTCTCCGGTGAGTGCCGCTACCTGCATGTGCGCCGCGAGAACGGCAGCGAGTACCACATCAAGGCCAAGTTCGTGCTCGATGCCAGCGGCTACGGCCGCGTGCTGCCGCGCCTGCTCGACCTGGAGGCGCCGTCGAATTTCCCGCTGCGCCAGGCGGTGTTCACCCACGTTGAAGACCGCATCGAACACCCAGGCTTCGACCGCACCAAGATCCTGGTCACCACGCACCCTACGAAACGCGACATCTGGTTCTGGACCATCCCGTTCAGCAACGGTCGCTGCTCGGTGGGTGTGGTCGCGGCCAAGGAGCATTTCGACGCGCGCGATGCGGACCTCGACGCCTGCCTGCGCGGTTTTATCGACGAAACCCCGAGCTTGTCCGGCGTGCTGGACAACGCCGTATGGGACACACCGGCGCGCACCATCGGCGGCTACTCGGCCAACGTCAAAACCCTGCACGGCCCCGGCTTTGCGCTGCTGGGCAATGCGGCGGAATTCCTCGACCCGGTGTTCTCCTCCGGCGTGACCATCGCCATGCGCTCGGCGAGCATGGCCGCCGGCGTGCTGCATCGTCAGCTCAAAGGCGAGACCGTGGACTGGCAAACCGAGTTTGCCGAGCCGCTCAAGCGCGGTGTCGACACCTTCCGCTGCTACGTCGAGGGCTGGTATGCAGGCACCTTCCAAGATGTGATTTTCCACCCCGGCAGCTCACCGGACATTCGCCGGATGATCAGTTCGATCCTCGCAGGTTACGCGTGGGACGAACGCAACCCGTTTGTCAGCGAGCCCAAGCGACGTTTGCGGATGTTGTCGGAAATTTGTGCGAGTGAACCGGTATGACGTCTCAATACCTGAGTAAAAACTACGTCGAAGAAACCCGCTTCGGCTTCTGGTTCCTGCGCAGCCATACCTGGCAGCACCATGTATTGCGCGTGGCAATCAACGACCTGCGCAGCCTGTTCACCGACCCGTTGCCCGAGGCGCCGGTGCTGCTGGACGCCGGTTGCGGCCAGGGCAAGTCATTCCAGTACTTGCAACAGGTGTTTGCCCCCGCGCGCCTGATCGGCCTGGATGCCGACCCCCACAGCCTGGAGCTGAGCAAGGCCGAAGCCGCGCGCCAGGGCCTGGCCATCGAATTGATCGGCAGCGACTGCGCCACCCTCGATGTGCCGGACGCCAGCGTCGACATCCTGTTCTGCCACCAGACCTTCCATCACCTGGTTGAACAGCATCGCGCACTCAAGGAGTTCTACCGGGTGCTCAAGCCGGGCGGTTACTTGCTGTTTGCCGAATCCACCGAAGCCTATATCGACACATGGGTCATTCGCTGGTTGTTCCGCCATCCCATGCATGTGCAGAAAAGCGCCGAAGAGTACCTGCAGATGCTCCGCGAGCAGGGCTTTGAGTTCGGCCCGCAGAACGTTTCGTACCCCTACCTGTGGTGGAGCCGTTCCCGCGACTTCGGCCTGCTGGAGCGCTGGGGCCTGCGTACCCCGCCGCCGGTGGGCCAGCGTGAGGAAACCCTGGTCAACTGCGTGGCGCGCAAACCCCTGGCGAGCGCCACACCATGATGCGCAGCCTGTTGATCGGTTGCCTGTTGCTGCTGAGCGCCTGCGCCAGCCAGGCGCCGCTGCCTGAAAAAACCCCGGCCCTGGCCTTGCCGCTACAGCTGCATGTGCAGCGCCTGGCGGACGGCCAGAGCCAGGACTGGCTGCTGGTGATCCAACGCGAAGGCGGCGCAATCCGCTGGTCGATGATGGACCCCCTGGGCATTCCCCAGGCCCGGCAAAAACTGATCGATGGCCAGTGGCAGGCCGACGGTCTGTTGCCGCCCAATCCCCAGGCGCGCGAGCTGTTTGCCGCACTGTTGTTTGCCTTGGCCTCGGCCGATGACGTACGCGCGCTCTACCCCGGCGCCCAGGCGATGGACCTCACGCGGACCCTGCCGGGCCATTGGCAGATCGTCTACCAATCGTCAGAAGTCTTCAGTGTGAACATGAGCGACCAGCCCTTGAGCTACCGCATCACGCCACTCGGTGCCGCCCGATGAGCGCCTACCTCAATGCCCTCGGCGTGATTTGCGCCCTTGGCCGTGGCCAGGCCGCCGTCAGTCGCAGCCTGTTTGCCGGCGACTGCTCGGGAATGCGTGCCGAAAGCGGCTGGGTGCCGGAGCGCACGCTGCCGGTAGGCAGTGTGCACGGCGAGCTGGCGACCATTCCGACAGAGCTCGGCCAGCAAAGCAGCCGCAATAACCAACTGCTGCTGGAGGCGGCGCTGCAGATCGAGGGCGAGATTCGCCAGGCGATCCACCGCTATGGCGCCTCGCGGGTCGGGGTGGTGCTCGGCACCAGCACCTCCGGCATCGACGAAGCCAGCCGTGGAATCGCCCAGTACCTGCGCGATCAGCACTTCCCCAGCGACTACGACTACCAGCAACAGGAACTCAGCGCCCCGGCGAATTTTCTCGCCGACTGGCTGCAACTGAGCGGCCCGGCCTATGTGATTTCCACCGCCTGCACCTCCAGCGCCCGGGCCTTGATGAGCGCACAACGCCTGCTCGACCTGGGAGTGTGCGACGCGGTGCTCTGCGGCGGCGTCGACAGCCTGTGCAAGCTGACCCTCAATGGGTTCGGCGCGTTGGAAGCGGTGTCCAACGAACGCTGCAACCCGTTTTCGGTGAACCGCAACGGCATCAATATCGGCGAAGCGGCGGTGCTGTTCCTGATGACTAAAACGCCTGCGGCGATCGCCCTGCTCGGCAGCGGTGCGAGTTGCGATGCGCACCATATTTCCGCGCCGGAACCCACCGGCAAAGGCGCGTTGCAGGCGATGCGCAAGGCCCTGGCCAGCGCAAAAGTGCAGCCCGGGCAGATCGGCTACCTGAACCTGCACGGCACCGCCACCCAACACAACGACGCCATGGAAAGCCTGGCCGTCGCCAGCCTGTTCCCCGACGGCGTGGCCTGCTCGTCGACCAAACCCATGAGCGGCCACACCCTGGGCGCGGCCGGCGCGCTGGAAGCCGCGTTCTGCTGGCTGAGCCTGGCCCACGGCCGGGTGCCGCCCCATGTGTGGGACGGCCAGGCCGACCCCACGCTGCCCGCCCTGCAATGGGCGCAGGCGGGGGACACCTTGGAAAAACCCCGCCTGATGAGCAACTCGTTTGCCTTCGGTGGCAACAATGTCAGCCTGATAATCGGAGAGGCCCCATGACCGATTGGCCACTCGCCGAACTGCTGCCCCACGCGGGCGACATGATCCTGATCGACCAGGTGCTGTCGTTCGATGAAGAGCAGATTCACACCCGCCTCACCGTCAAGCCCGGCGGCCTGTTCAACCGCCCTGACGGCAGC
This sequence comes from Pseudomonas sp. NFACC25, assembly GCF_900100935.1. Taxonomy (NCBI): domain Bacteria; kingdom Pseudomonadati; phylum Pseudomonadota; class Gammaproteobacteria; order Pseudomonadales; family Pseudomonadaceae; genus Pseudomonas; species Pseudomonas sp. NFACC25. The sequence continues at coordinate 161,190 of NZ_FMUC01000012.1, read as the reverse complement.
CTGCCGGCCTGGGTCGGCGTCGAGTTGATGGCGCAGAGCGTCGCCGCCTACGCCGGCTGCCGCGCCCGTCAAAAGGGTGAAGCGGTGGAACTGGGCTTCCTGCTCGGCACACGCAAGTTCGAGTGCAACGTGGAACACTTCCCGGCCGGCGCCGAGTTGAACATCCACGGCCTGCGTTCCCTGGAAGACGACAACGGCATGGGTGTGTTCGAATGCCACCTCACCGGTAGCGGTATCCAGGCCAGTGCGCGCCTGAATGTATTTCGACCGCCCCAGGCGGCCAACTATTTAGATGAATCGAAGGACGAAACGCCATGACTGAACCCGTACTGGTCACCGGCTCCAGCCGTGGCATCGGCCGCGCCATTGCCCTGCGCCTGGCCCAGGCCGGGCATGACATCGTGCTGCATTGCCGCAGCGGTCACGCCGAAGCCTGCGCGGTACAGGTCGAGATCGAGGCCTTGGGCCGCCAGGCGCGGGTGCTGCAATTCGATGTGGCGGACCGCGCCGCGTGCAAGCAGATCCTTGAAGCCGATGTTGAGCAACACGGTGCTTATTACGGCGTGGTGCTCAACGCCGGCCTGACCCGCGACGGTGCCTTCCCGGCCCTGTCGGAAGACGATTGGGACGTGGTGATGCGCACCAACCTGGATGGTTTCTACAACGTGCTGCACCCGGTGATGATGCCGATGATTCGTCGTCGCGCAGCCGGGCGTATCGTGTGCATCACCTCGGTCTCCGGGTTGATCGGCAACCGTGGCCAGGTCAACTACAGCGCCTCCAAGGCCGGCCTGATCGGTGCGGCCAAGGCCCTCGCCATCGAACTGGGCAAGCGCAGGATCACCGTCAACTGCGTCGCCCCCGGCCTGATCGACACCGCCATGCTGGATGAAAACGTACCGGTGGAAGAACTGATGAAGATGATCCCGGCGCAACGCATGGGCACCCCGGAAGAAGTCGCCGGTGCGGTGAATTTCCTCATGTCGGCCGAAGCCGGCTATATCACGCGCCAGGTCCTGGCCGTGAATGGAGGCCTGTGCTGATGAAACGCGTCGTCGTCACCGGCATGGCCGGCGTGACCTCCCTGGGCAGCGACTGGGGCACCATCGCCGCCAACTTCCGCGCCAACCGCAGCGGCATCCGACGCATGGACGAGTGGGAGCGTTTTACCGAATTGAACACGCGCCTGGCCGGGCCGGTCGATGATTTCGTCGTGCCCGCCCATTGGACGCGCAAGCAGCTGCGCAGCATGGGCCGTGTCTCGCGCCTGGCGGTGTGGGCGGCGGAACAGGCGTTGCAGGACGCGGGCTTGCTCGGCGACGAGTCGATCAAGGACGGGCGCATGGGCGTGGCCTGTGGCTCGTCCACCGGCAGTACCGACGAGATCAAAGCCTTCGGCAATATGCTGCTGAACTCGGTGGCCGAGGGGCTCAATGCCAACTCCTACGTGCGCATGATGCCCCACACCACGGCGGCGAATATCAGCATCTTCTTTGGCCTCACCGGGCGGCTGATCCCCACGTCCAGCGCGTGTACCAGCGGCAGCCAGGGCATCGGCTATGCCTATGAAGCGATCAAGTTCGGCCGCCTGCCGTTGATGCTCGCCGGCGGCGCCGAGGAGCTGTGCCCCACCGAAGCCATGGTGTTCGACGCGCTGTATGCCACCAGCCTGAAGAACGATGCGCCGCAGACCAGTCCACGTCCCTACGACAGCGGCCGCGACGGTTTGGTGATCGGCGAAGGCGGCGGCATGCTGGTGCTCGAAGAGCTGGAACATGCACTGGCGCGGGGGGCGCATATCCATGCCGAGATCGTCGGTTTCGGCAGCAATGCCGACGGCCAGCACACCACGCGCCCGGAACAGAAAACCATGCGCCGCGCCATGGAGCTGGCCCTGGAAGATGCGGGCCTGGAGCCGGCCGCCATCGGCTATGTCAACGGCCACGGCACCGCCACCGACCAGGGCGATATCGCCGAGACCCAGGCCACCAGCAGCCTGTTCGGCAGCCGCATGCCCATCAGCTCGCAGAAAAGCTTCCTCGGCCATACCTTGGGCGCCTGCGGTGCGCTGGAATCGTGGTTCAGCATCGAGATGATGAACCGCGACCAATACGTGCACACCTTCAACCTGGACTCCGTCGACCCGCAATGCGGCGAGCTGGATTACCTGCAGGGTGAATTCCGCGAGATGCACCACGACTACGTGATGAACAACAACTTTGCCTTTGGCGGCGTCAATACGTCGCTGATCTTCCGCCGCTGGTCCTGACTTTTTAATCGATTGGAGAATACGGAATGTCTTCCTTGCTACGCGTCACCCTGATCACCCTGGCTCTGCTGGTCACCGCCGGCTGCACCAGCAAGCCGGTCCTCAACACCCAGCACGACCTGCCGGCCGACGCCCAGGTCAGCGAAGAAAAGATGAAAAAGGTGATCGTCAACGCCCTGCAAAAACGCGATTGGACAGTGCAACGCCTGAGCCCGCAACTGGTACAGGCCGAAATCATCGTGCGCAACCAGTACTACGCGGCCATCGACATCCGCTACACCCGCAACAGCTACGCCATCACCTACCGCGACAGCCGCGAGTTGGGCTACAAGGACGGCAAGATCCATCGCAACTACAACCGCTGGGTGAACAATCTGGACAGCGACATCATGGCGGGATTGCGCAGCAATGGCGTGAGTGGTGAGGCAGGGTCGGCAGCGCAGTTGTTTGAGCAGACGGGAACGTCGAAGTAAAACCAAGGCCGGGCACATTCTCTGTGGCGAGCGGGCTTGTCGAATCGTCGCACCGCCCGCGTTGGGCTGCGTAGCAGCCCCATTAAGATCACCGCGTTTTTTCAGGCAGATCACAGCGTCAGATTTGGGGCTGCTTCGCAGCCCAACGCGGGGCAAGCCCGCTCACCACCAACAACTCCACAAACGCCTTCGCCATCGGCGTTTGTGCGCCTTTGCGCTGCACCAGCCATACCGCCGTCACCGCCTCCTGATCCAGCAAGGTGCGATAGACCACGCCATCGATGCGTATCCGTTGATAAGACGCCGGCAGCACCGACACCCCCAAGCCCGCCGCCACCAACCCGATGATGGTCATCGCCTCCCCCGCTTCCTGGGCGAAGTGCGGGCTGAAACCGGCATCGCGGGCCAGGTTGAGCAGTTGGGCGTACAGGCCACTGCCGTAGGTGCGAGGGAAAAATACAAAGGGCTCCTCCGCCAGTTGCGCAAGGTGCAGACCACGCTCACTGCCCTCCACTAAGGGGTGGTCAGCGTTTAATACGGCAACCAGCGGTTCGCGCATCAGCTCAATCACACTCAATGAGTCCGGCAACGGCAGCGGACGCATCAGCCCAACCTGGATCGACTCATCCACCAGCGATTCGGCCACTTCGGTGCTGCTCATTTCCCGCAGGTTCAGGTGCACCGCCGGGAAGGCTTGGCGAAACGCGAAGATCGCCTGCGGAATCGTGGAGTTGAACGGCGCCGACGAGGTGAAGCCGATCTTCAACTCGCCCAGCTCCCCCAACTGCGCACGGCGGGCCACGTCCGCCGCCTTGTCGACCTGGGCCAGCACCAACCGCGCCTCGTGCAGGAACAAGCGCCCGGCCTCGCTCAGTTCGACCCGACGATTGGTACGCTCAAACAAGCGCGCGCCCACCTCCTGCTCCAGTGCCTGGATCTGCTGGCTCAATGGCGGTTGCGAGATGCCCAGCACCTGCGCGGCACGGCCAAAGTGCAGTTCTTCGGCAACGGCAATGAAGTACCGCAGGTGACGTAGTTCCATGCCAGCCTCATTAGGTCGTAAAAGCTATCAAACGGGTCGAACAATATATTGGAAAGAATCATTAGCCAGCTATATTCTTTTTTGCATTGCCAGTCCTGGCAGGCTTTTCCTCCCCGAGGTCTCCGTGAAATCTGCTGTCGCTCCATTCGCCCAAGACGTCCCGCCCACCGCCCTGGATGAGGTGGTGGCGCAGCTCAATGACGCATACATCGAAAAAGGCACGCCGATGTTCATGCGCACGGTGCTGGCGCTGTTCTCCGGCGGCTTCGCCACGTTCGCCCTGCTGTATTGCGTACAGCCGATGATGCCGGCGCTGTCCCACGAGTTCTCGATCAATGCGGCACAAAGCAGCCTGATCCTCTCAGTGGCGACGGCGATGCTGGCGCTGGGCTTGCTGATTACCGGGCCGATTTCCGACACCCTGGGCCGCAAACCGGTGATGGTCGCCGCGTTGTTTTGCGCCGCGCTGGCGACCATCGCCAGCGGCCTGATGCCGTCCTGGGAAGGGATTTTGCTGATGCGTGCGCTGGTGGGCCTGTCCTTGAGCGGACTGGCTGCCGTGGCGATGACGTACCTGAGCGAAGAAATCCACCCCCAGCACATTGGCCTGGCCATGGGCCTGTACATCGGCGGCAACGCCATCGGGGGCATGAGCGGACGCCTGATCATCGGTGTACTGATCGACTTCGTCAGCTGGCACACCGCAATGCTGATCATCGGCGCCCTGGCGCTGATTGCCGCCACGGTGTTCTGGAAGATCCTCCCCGAATCGCGCAACTTCCGCGCCAGCAGCCTCAAGCCGCGCAGCCTGGTGGATGGCTTCGTCATGCATTTCAAGGATGCCGGCCTGCCGTGGCTGTTCCTTGAAGCCTTCCTGCTGATGGGCGCATTCGTGACGATGTTCAACTACATCGGCTATCGCCTGCTGGCCGACCCGTATGGCCTGAGCCAGGCCTTGGTGGGCCTGCTGTCGCTGGTGTACCTCTCGGGCATCTACAGCTCGGCGAAAATCGGCTCCCTGGCCGACCGCCTCGGCCGCCGCCGCGTGCTCTGGGCCACCATCGTGCTGATGCTCGGCGGCATGGCCCTGACCCTGTTCACCCCACTGTGGCTGGTGGTGCCGGGCATGCTGATCTTCACCTTCGGCTTCTTTGGCGCCCACTCGGTGGCCAGCAGCTGGATCGGGCGCCGCGCGGTGAAAGCCAAGGGGCAGGCGTCGTCGCTGTATCTTTTTTGCTATTACGTAGGCTCAAGCATCGCCGGGACAGCGGGGGGATTCTTCTGGCACTTCGGTGGATGGAACGGCATCGGCGCGTTTATCGTGGCGCTGTTGATGGGTGCGTTGCTGGTGGCGTTGAAACTGGCGAAGTTGCCGCCGTTGGGGAGCGCAAAAAGCGCGTAACACCTGCACCTCTGGCGGTTCCGACGAGCCAAGGTACACTGTCGGCATTCGTCAGTCTTGGTAAAGGAAAGCCAGAATGCGCCTGGACCAGCTTCATATTCAGAATTTTCGTTGCTACGAAGATGCCACTTTTGACTTTCAGCCGGGTTTTAACCTGGTGGTGGGGGTGAATGGGAGCGGTAAGACTTCGTTGTTGCAGGCGGTGGCGGCAAGCCTGTATTCGTTTTCATCGTCATTGGGGGGAGCGGCTCTTCAGATCTCAAACCAAGATGCAAGGTTCGAAATCCAAGAGTTCGAGGGTCGCTATAGGTTTGAACGTATATATCCCGTGACACTGGATGCTGTCGGCTCCGCTTTCGGCCGCGCGGCTTGGAATGAATCGTTGGTACGTGAAGGTCAACTCAAGGTCTTTGATATCCCAGTACTCAACAGTTCAATTGATATCCTCAACCCATCATCAAAAAACATTGTTGATCTCCCGCTCATGGCTTTTTATCGAGCTGACCGCCGATGGAATTCGTCTGATATATCTGTTGAATTCGCAGCACGCCAACAACCCTCAAGACTAGACGCCTACAAAGACTGGTTTGATGCCTCTGCAAATCTAGAAATATTTGAAAGCTGGCTTATTGGAAAAACCTTAGAACGCCTTCAGAAAATGTCTCGTTCCACAGCATCACCCAAGTTCAATGACGAGCTCCAACTGATAAATTCAGCGCTGACCCACGCTCTACCTGACGCAAAAGGGATTGAGTACGACCTTGGTATTCGCAGCTTACTGGTGCATTTTGAAAACAATAGAAGCTTAACTTTTAACAGTTTGAGCGATGGACAGCGCGGCATGCTGGCAATGGTTTCTGACATAGCTCGGCGAATGTGCCTACTCAATCCACACTTAAAAAATAAAGTTTTAGAAGAGACAACTGGAATTGTCATAATCGACGAACTGGACATCCACTTGCACCCTGGATGGCAGCGGACAATAGCTTCGACTTTGAAAAAACTATTCCCTAAAATCCAATTCATCGCAGCCAGTCACTCGCCTCAAATTATTGGTAGTCTCAGGCCAGGAGAAGTCATTCTCTTAACTAATGAATCCCCCTCTCATCCCCGCGTTACTTATGGGTTAGACTCCAGCCGAATCCTGGAAGAAGTCATGGGTGTCTCCGAGCGCGAGCCAAAAGTAGAAGTACTTCTAAGCAAACTATTCAGCACCATCGAAGATAACGAACTGGAAAAGGCCAAAACCCAGCTCCAAGCACTTAAAAAACTAGCGCCAGACCTACCCGAATTTGCTGGTGCCCAAGCGCTGATTCGCCGCAAGGAGATACTCGGAAAATGAAACAAGTGTTCAAAGGAACTGAACCTGCTTCTTTTAGTCAGTGGAAAGCTTCAATCAACGACGAATGGGTACCCACATACTCTACGCTGCAGAATCCCGAAAAACGTGAACTGCATGTCAGCTTATTGCTGGAACAAGGTGGCTTTTGTTGTTACTGCGGCAGAGATATTGATGCTGCATCCAGCCACATCGAACACTTCCGTCCCCAGGAGCATTTCGAAGAGCTGGCGCTTGAATACCAAAACCTTCATGCCTCCTGCATCAGGGAAACCAAGCCCGGTTCGCCTTTGCATTGCGGGCACGTCAAAGGCAATTGGTTTGATGAAGCTGAACATATCTCGCCCACCGAGGACGGTTGTGAACTGCGCTTCCGCTATCTATTGACGGGGCAAATCCAAGCGACAGATACCAATGACTCGCCAGCAACAAAAATGATCGAAGTCCTAGCCTTGGATATCGCCTATCTGAACAACCGCCGCCAAGATGCCTTAGAGCGCGTATTCGATCCGGCATTTGTTGCCCAGGCCACTGACGAGGACTTCAAAACCATTACGACTGCATTACGCGCGACAGAACTCGGTAATCAGCAAGCCTTCGATCATGTGGTTGCACGATTTGCAGAACAAATTCTGACACCCTGATCCCCGAGCACAGCACCGGATGTCTTCTCAAAAGACATCCGCGCCATCACCCGCTTGCCCCGGCGCTCATGCATGACTACGGCGCCGATATGCAGGACCAGCATCAGCAGCAACCCCACACACGAGAGCACATGCACACGGGTATACAGGGCGATGCGGGCCGGGTCGTGGTCGAGGGGGGCGATGGAGAGCAGGTTAAAGATATTGATCGGGCGATCCATCATCAGCACGCCGGTCGCCAACACCACGGCGAGCACCAGGTACATGGCCTTGTGAACCAGCAACGCCAGGTATTCCTGCAGTGTTCGCTTGACGGAAAAGTCCAGGCCGTGGGCAAAGGAACAATAGACCCGCAAAACAAACACCGGAATATAGACAGTGGTCAGCGACACGTTGAAGAACGCCACCCACGCCTTGACCGAGGCGGGCACGCTGAATACAGCCACGAAAAAACCCGACAATAACGCCCACACAATAATGACAGCCGAAACCCAATGCAGCAGTTTCTGGCTCGTTGAATACGCTGAAGTGTTCATCCTGAGATCACCTGACAATGAACGCCATGCACTGGCGAGAGGAAGAGTCGGGTAGGATTTTTACCGAGGCAAGTTACCGGAGGCTGTAGGAGAAATCCCAAAGCATCCACATTACCAAGGCAGGACTTAACGAACGCTGAAACGCAGCGAATCCCCCTTCGCCAGGCAAAGGGGGATCCGATTCAGGCGGGAGTATTACGGGTGGTATTGCGCTGACAGCTCGTGCACGGCCTGCAGGAAGGCACCCGCATGGTCCGGGTTCACTTCCGGAGTGATGCCATGGCCGAGGTTGAACACGTGGCCACTGCCTGTACCGTAGCTGGCCAGGATGCGGCCGACTTCGGTGCGGATCGCTTCCGGCTTGGCGTACAGCACGGTCGGGTCCATGTTGCCTTGCAGCGCGACCTTGCCACCGACACGACGACGGGCTTCGCCGATATCGCAGGTCCAATCCAGGCCCAGTGCATCCGCGCCAGCGTCGGCGATGCTTTCAAGCCACAGGCCACCGCCCTTGGTGAACAGGATGACCGGCACTTTACGGCCTTCGTGTTCACGGATCAGGCCGCTGACGATCTTGCGCATGTAGGCCAGGGAGAATTCCTGGTACGCCGCCGCCGACAGGTTGCCACCCCAGGTATCGAAGATTTGCACGGCTTGCGCACCGGCCATGATCTGGCCGTTGAGGTAGGAGGTGACCGACTGGGCCAGCTTGTCCAGCAACAGGTGCATGGCTTGCGGGTTGTCGTAGAGCATGGCCTTGGTCTTGCGGAAGTCTTTCGACGAGCCGCCTTCGACCATGTAGGTGGCCAGGGTCCATGGGCTGCCGGAGAAGCCGATCAGCGGCACGCGGCCGTTCAACTCGCGGCGGATGGTGCTGACGGCGTCCATCACGTAGCCGAGGTCTTTGTGCGGGTCGGGGATCGGTAGGGCTTCGATATCGGCCAGGGTGCTGATGACTTTCTTGAAACGCGGGCCTTCACCGGTCTCGAAGTACAGGCCTTGGCCCATGGCGTCGGGGATGGTGAGGATGTCGGAGAAGAGGATGGCCGCATCCAGTTGCGGGTAGCGATCCAGTGGCTGCAGCGTGACTTCGCAGGCGAACTCCGGGTTCATGCACAGGCTCATGAAGTCGCCAGCGTGGGCGCGACTGGCGCGGTATTCCGGCAGGTAGCGACCGGCCTGGCGCATCATCCACACAGGGGTGACGTCCACGGGTTGCTTGAGCAGGGCACGAAGGAAACGGTCGTTCTTGAGGGCAGTCATGTCGGCATCCGCAAAAAAAGTGCGGGCATTTTCTCAGAGCGCGACGCAAAAGGCACGGCAAGAGCGGTGCCTTTTGTCTATCGGGTCAATTTGTCGCGGTAGCTAGCTGTGGTGAGGGGGCTTGCCCCCCGTCGGGTTCACCGCAGATCAAAGGGGCTGCTTCGCAGCCCGGCGCGGGACAAGCCCGCTCACCACAGCAAGCCCCTCCCACATTTTGATCCCCTTTCAACCTGGGATCAGGGTCAGACTTGCAGGTAGTCCAGGATCCCTTCGGCGGCATTGCGGCCTTCGAAGATCGCGGTCACTACCAGGTCAGACCCGCGCACCATGTCGCCACCAGCGAAGATTTTCGGGTTGCTGGTCTGGTGCTTGTACTGGCCTTGTTCCGGGGCCACGACACGGCCCTGGCTGTCGGTCTGGATCTCGAACTGCTCGAACCACGGTGCCGGGCTTGGACGGAAACCGAAGGCGATGACCACGGCGTCGGCCGGAATGATCTCTTCGGAGCCCGGGATCGGCTCGGGGCTGCGACGGCCACGGGCGTCCGGTTCGCCGAGACGGGTCTCGACCACCTTCACGCCCTCCACGCGGTCTTCGCCAACGATGGCGATCGGCTGGCGGTTATAGAGGAACTTCACGCCTTCTTCCTTGGCGTTCTTCACCTCTTTGCGCGAACCGGGCATGTTGGCTTCGTCACGACGATACGCACAGGTCACCGACTTGGCGCCCTGGCGGATCGAGGTACGGTTGCAGTCCATCGCGGTGTCGCCACCGCCAAGTACCACGACCTTCTTGCCTTTCATGTCGACGAAATCTTCCGGCGACTTTTCAAAGCCCAGGTTGCGGTTGACGTTGGCGATCAGGAAGTCCAACGCGTCGTAAACGCCCGGCAGGTCCTCACCGGCAAAGCCGCCCTTCATATAGGTGTAGGTGCCCATGCCCATGAACACGGCATCGTATTCGGCGAGCAACTGCTCCATGGTCACGTCTTTGCCGATTTCGGTGTTCAGGCGGAACTCGATGCCCATGCCGGTGAACACTTCACGACGGTTGCTCAGAACGGTTTTTTCCAGCTTGAACTCGGGGATGCCGAAGGTCAGGAGGCCGCCGATTTCCGGGTTCTTGTCGAACACCACCGGGGTCACGCCGCCGCGCACCAGCACGTCGGCACAGCCCAGGCCCGCCGGGCCCGCACCGATGATCGCGACACGCTTGCCGGTCGGCTTGACCTTGGACATGTCCGGACGCCAGCCCATGGCGAACGCGGTATCGGTGATGTACTTCTCCACCGAACCGATGGTCACCGCGCCGAAACCGTCGTTCAGGGTGCAGGCACCCTCGCACAGACGGTCCTGCGGGCACACCCGGCCGCAGACTTCCGGCAGGGTGTTGGTCTGGTGGGACAGCTCGGCGGCGGCGAGGATGTTGCCCTCGGCCACCAGCTTGAGCCAGTTGGGAATGAAGTTGTGCACCGGGCACTTCCATTCGCAATACGGGTTACCGCAACCCAGGCAGCGGTGGGCCTGATCGGCCGAATGCTGGGGTTTGAAGGGCTCGTAGATTTCCACGAACTCTTTCTTGCGTTGACGCAACAGTTTCTTCTTCGGATCTTTGCGCCCGACATCGATGAACTGGAAGTCGTTATTCAGACGTTCAGCCATGTTAAAACCTCATCAAACTCTTCAGGCGCATATCACTGCGGGTTGGCACGGATGCTGGAAAGCAACGATTTCAGGTTGGCAGCCTTGGGCTTGACCAGCCAGAAACGACGCAGGTAATCATCGAGGTTTTCAGCGAGGTTACGCCCCCATTCGCTGCCGGTCTCCTCGACGTACTCGTCCAGCACGTGCTGCAAGTGGTTCCGGTAGGATTCCATGGCTTCGCCGCTGATCCGCTGGATCTCGACCAACTCGTGGTTGACCTTGTCGACGAAGGTGTTGTCCTGGTCGAGCACGTAGGCGAAACCGCCGGTCATGCCCGAACCGAAGTTGTAACCGGTCTTGCCCAGTACCGCGACAAAGCCACCGGTCATGTACTCGCAGCAGTGATCGCCCGTGCCTTCCACCACGGTGTGGGCACCGGAGTTACGCACGGCGAAACGCTCACCGGCCGTACCGGCGGCGAACAGCTTGCCACCGGTGGCGCCGTACAGGCAGGTGTTGCCGATGATGGCACTGTCCTGAGTCTTGTAGACGCTACCTTTGGGCGGAACGATGACCAGCTTGCCGCCGGTCATGCCCTTGCCTACGTAGTCGTTGGCGTCGCCTTCCAGGTACATGTGCAGGCCGCCGGCGTTCCAGACGCCGAAGCTCTGGCCCGCAGTGCCCTTGAAGCGGAAGGTGATCGGCGCCTTGGCCATGCCTTGGTTGCCGTGCTTGCGTGCGATTTCGCCGGAGATGCGTGCGCCGATGGAACGGTCGCAGTTGCAGATATCCAGGGCGAATTCGCCACCAATGGCGTCGTTGATCGAGGAACCGGCCATTTCGACCATTTTCTCGGCCAGCAGGCCTTTGTCGAACGGCGGGTTGCGATCCACCTGGCAGAATTGTGGCTTGTCTGCCGGGATGTGATCGCTGCCCAACAACGGCGTCAGGTCCAGGTGCTGTTGCTTGGCGGTCTGGCCTTCGAGGATGTCCAGCAGGTCGGTGCGACCGATCAGCTCTTCCAGGGAACGCACGCCCAGCTTGGCCAGCCACTCACGGGTTTCTTCGGCGACGTAGGTGAAGAAGTTCACCACCATGTCGACGGTGCCGATGTAGTGATCCTTGCGCAGCTTTTCGTTCTGAGTGGCGACGCCGGTGGCGCAGTTGTTCAGGTGGCAGATGCGCAGGTATTTACAGCCCAGGGCGATCATCGGCGCGGTGCCGAAGCCGAAGCTCTCGGCGCCGAGGATCGCGGCCTTGATCACGTCGAGGCCGGTTTTCAGGCCGCCGTCGGTCTGCACCCGCACTTTGCCGCGCAGATCGTTGCCGCGCAGGGTCTGGTGGGTTTCCGCCAGGCCCAGTTCCCACGGTGCGCCGGCGTACTTGATCGAGGTCAGCGGCGATGCGCCGGTGCCGCCGTCGTAGCCGGAGATGGTGATCAGGTCGGCATAGGCCTTGGCCACGCCGGCGGCGATGGTACCGACGCCCGCTTCTGCGACCAGTTTCACCGAGACCAGGGCCTGCGGGTTGACTTGTTTCAGGTCGAAAATCAGCTGCGACAAATCTTCAATCGAGTAGATGTCGTGGTGCGGCGGGGGCGAGATCAGGGTCACGCCCGGTACCGCATAACGCAGCTTGGCGATCAGGCCATTGACCTTGCCGCCCGGCAGCTGGCCGCCCTCACCGGGCTTGGCGCCCTGGGCCACCTTGATCTGCAGCACTTCGGCATTGACCAGGTATTCCGGGGTCACACCGAAACGGCCAGTGGCAACCTGCTTGATTTTCGAGCTCTTGATCGTGCCGTAGCGCGCCGGGTCTTCACCGCCTTCACCGGAGTTGGAACGCGCGCCCAGGCGGTTCATGGCTTCGGCCAGGGCTTCGTGGGCCTCAGGGGACAAGGCGCCGAGGGAAATACCGGCAGAGTCGAAGCGCTTGAGGATCGATTCCAGCGGTTCGATTTCGCTGATAGCCAGCGGCGTATCCAGGGTCTTCACCTTGAACAGGTCGCGGATCATCGACACCGGGCGGTTATCCACCAGCGCGGTGTATTCCTTGAACTTGGCGTAGTCGCCCTGCTGCACGGCGGCTTGCAGGGTGCTCACCACGTCCGGGTTGTAGGCGTGGTATTCGCCACCGTGCACGAACTTGAGCAGGCCACCTTGCTGGATCGGCTTGCGCGCGCTCCAGGCTTCGGCGGCCAGGGCTTTCTGTTCGGCTTCGATGTCGACGAACCGCGCACCCTTGATGCGGCTCGGCACGCCACGGAAGCTCAGCTCGCAAACTTCTTCCGACAGGCCGATGGCTTCGAACAGCTGCGCGCCACGGTAGGAGGTGACGGTGGAGATACCCATCTTCGACAGGATCTTCAGCAGGCCCTTGGTGATGCCCTTGCGGTAGTTCTTGAACACCTCGTAGAGGTCGCCCAGTACTTCGCCGGTACGGATCAGGTCACCCAGCACTTCATAAGCGAGGAACGGGTACACCGCCGAGGCGCCGAAGCCGATCAACACCGCAAAGTGGTGCGGGTCGCGGGCGGTGGCGGTTTCCACGAGGATGTTGGAGTCGCAGCGCAGGCCTTTTTCGGTCAGGCGGTGGTGCACCGCGCCGGTGGCCAGCGAAGCGTGGATCGGCAACTTGCCTGGAGCGATATGACGGTCGGTCAGCACGATCTGGGTACGCCCGGCGCGCACGGCTTCTTCGGCCTGGTCGGCGACGTTGCGCACAGCGGCTTCAAGGCCGAGGCTCTCGTCGTAGTTCAGGTCGATGATCTGGCGGTCGAACCCCGGGCGCTCCAGGGTCATCAGCGAACGCCACTTGGCCGGGGAAACGACCGGCGAGCTGAGGATCACGCGGGAGGCGTGCTCAGGCGACTCCTGGAAGATGTTGCGCTCGGCACCGAGGCAGACTTCCAGGGACATCACGATGGCTTCGCGCAGCGGGTCGATCGGTGGGTTGGTCACCTGGGCGAACTGCTGGCGGAAATAGTCGTACGGCGTACGCACGCGCTGGGACAGCACGGCCATCGGCGTGTCATCGCCCATGGAGCCGACCGCCTCGTAGCCTTGCTCGCCGAGCGGGCGCAGCACCTGGTCGCGCTCTTCGAACGTGACCTGGTACATCTTCATGTACTGCTTGAGCTGGTCGATGTCGTAGAACGCCGAACCGTGGTCGTTGTCTTCCATGGTCGCCTGGATGCGCAGGGCGTTCTTGCGCAGCCATTGCTTGTACGGGTGACGGGACTTCAAGCGATTGTCGATGGCATCGGTGTCGAGGATCTGGCCGGTTTCGGTGTCCACGGCGAGGATCTGCCCAGGGCCTACACGGCCTTTGGCGATCACGTCTTCCGGCTTGTAGTCCCACACGCCGATTTCCGAGGCCAGGGTGATGAAACCGTTAGTGGTCGTGACCCAGCGGGCCGGGCGCAGACCGTTACGGTCGAGCAGGCACACCGCGTAGCGACCGTCGGTCATGACCACGCCGGCCGGGCCGTCCCACGGTTCCATGTGCATCGAGTTGTACTCGTAGAATGCACGCAGGTCCGGGTCCATGGTCTCGACGTTCTGCCACGCAGGCGGAATGATCATGCGCACGCCACGGAACAGGTCGATGCCGCCGGTGACCATCAGTTCGAGCATGTTGTCCATGCTGGAGGAGTCGGAACCCACACGGTTGACCAGCGGGCCGAGTTCTTCCAGGTCCATCAAATCGTTGGCGAACTTGGTGCGACGGGCCACGGCCCAGTTGCGGTTGCCGGTGATGGTGTTGATCTCGCCGTTGTGGGCGAGGAAGCGGAATGGCTGGGCCAGCGGCCATTTCGGCAGGGTGTTGGTGGAGAAGCGCTGGTGGAACACGCAAATGGCGGTTTGCAGGCGCTCATCGCTCAGGTCTGGATAGAAGGCGGTCAAGTCCGCCGGCATCATCAGGCCTTTATAAATGATGGTCTTGTGGGAAAAGCTGCAGATGTAGTGGTCGGCATCGGCGGCGTTGGCCACGGACGAGCGACGACGGGAGGTGAACAGCTTGATCGCCATGTCCTGGTCGCTCAGGCCGTCGCCTGCGATGAACACTTGTTCGATCTGCGGCAGGCGCTCCAGGGCCAGGCGGCCGAGCACGCTGGTGTCGATCGGCACTTTGCGCCAGCCCACCAGCTGCAGGCCGGCAGCGACGATCTCGCGGTTCATGTTCTCGCGAGCGGCTTCGGCTTTGGCCGGGTCCTGGTTGAAAAACACCATGCCCACGGCGTACTGCTTGGGCAGGTCGACCGCGAAATGCTCTTTGGCGACCGCGCGCAGGAACTGGTCGGGCTTTTGAATCAGCAAGCCGCAACCGTCACCGGTCTTGCCGTCGGCGTTGATCCCACCGCGGTGGGTCATGCAGGTCAGGGCCTCGATGGCCGTTTGCAGAAGGGTATGACTGGGCTCGCCCTGCATATGGGCTATCAGGCCGAAACCGCAGTTATCCTTGAATTCATCGGGTTGGTACAGACCTGCTTTCATAGACACTTTCTCACCAGGCTGCCTCTTATATCGAGGCAAATTTCTTTTCAATTCAACCGGTTACCTTCCACGCCGAACGTACGCCGGCTTAGCGGGGGCAAAAGGGAGGTCATTGTACACACCGACACGAACGCTCACAAATTTAGCGACGAAATGTCGCAAATCTATGTCGCATTTATGAAAGGTTTAAAGCGATATGCTGTGCTAGTCAAAACTTTTTTAATTCTGACCGCTACGACTCAAAAGCTACTGTAACGCAGACACCACAAAGCGCGCGGCCTGGAGGGGCTGCACGCCTTGCGATCTTTTTTGAGGTGCCGGGAGGGCGGCCTGGGTAAGGCCGCCGGATCTTCAGCGAGTTGCTGCCAGTTCTTGTTGAACGCTGGCGACAGTGCGAGGCCAAGGTTTACCAGCCTGAACCTTCGCTGGCAAGGCTTTGATGGCGGAATCAGCTGCGGCACGGCTTGGGAAGCTGCCGTAGGTGATCACGTAGAGAGGCTTGCCGTTGAGCACTTTCTTGAAATAACGGTATTCGCCGCCCTGCTCTTTCACGAACGCCTGGGCGTTCGCTTCGGAGCTGGTGCCGAGGATCTGCACGACGAAGTTGCCGGTGGGCTGGCTGCTGTACCAGCTGCTGCCGGCCTTGGCGACGGTGGCTGCCGGCTTTTCAGCCGGTTTGGCGGCTGGCGCCGGAGCCGGCTTCGCCACTGGCGCCGCAGGCTTGGCAGTGGCAACGGTCGGTGCCGGGGTCGGCTTGGCGGCGGGCGCCACAGGGGTCGCTGGCGTACCTGCGGGAACGCCCGCAGGTGGCGCAGTAGTGGTGACGGTCGGCGGTGTGGCGCTGGAGCCTTCCACCGGCACACCGTCGTCGCCTTCGGAGATACCACCGGCTTCTTCGGCGAGCGGGCCACGCATCACCGGCTGGCCCACCATCGGCAGGTTGGTCGGCTGACCGGAATTGGCGAACTCGACATTCGGCGTGGGCTTGCCCAGTGGCAACTGCGCCTGTTCGGTTGGCGCACCGGCGGTGGTCGGTGCCTTGCTGCGACCCGGAATCAACCAGGCGGCGGCAACCGCAACCACGACAACGGCGGAAATTGCCAATACGTGCTTCTTAGGCATAGTGAACCCCATCTTTGGACGCTTGACCGCAGAGCGGCTGGCAATCATGGCTTCGATCATGGCATCGCGGGCGACCTGGTTGATGGTGCCAGGCCAGCCGTCGGAGCTTTCGTGAATATCAGAGATCTGCGCAGCGGAGAAAAGTTCGATGCCCTGCCCTGCGCCTTCGAGGCGTTGAGCCAGGTATTCCCGGGTTTCGTCCTCTTCGTACGGCTGCAGTTCGATAACGTGGAACAGCTCCTGATCACCGCTGATCTGCTCCAGATCGGCGATCAACGACGATTCACCGAACAGGAACACATGGGGGCGACCTTCCGGCGTACCCGCCGCCAGCGCCAGCAGCGCTTCCAGGGCGGATTCGTCGAGCTGCTCGGCGTCATCCACCAGCAGGTAGACTTCCTGGCCGGTCAGACCCAGTTGCACCACCTGCTTGAGGATCGCATTCGGCTCGGCAGTGGCGACGTCCAGCGCCTGGGCTACCTGACGCAGCACGCCCGCCGCATCACCGGCACCACGGGCCGACACCACCACGCTCTGTACGGACTGTTTGTTGGTGCTGGCCACCAGGGCCTGGCGCAGCAAGGTCTTGCCGCTGCCCAACGGGCCCGTGACGACCAGCAGCAGTTGGCTGTAGCGCGCGAGATGGTGCAGTTGCCCCAGCACCGGCTTGCGCTGGGCCGGGAAAAATTTGAAACCAGGCACCCGTGGAGCAAAAGGGTCGTGGCTTAACTGGTAATGGCCGAGGAACGCCTCGTCGGCATGCAAACTAGTCATCGGGATCTTATTAACCTTTCAGCTGAGCCAGGGCGCGGTAATCCGCTCCCAGCGTGGCCTGTAAAATCTCTTTCGGATAATCGTCGGTCACTACCGCTTCGCCCATATGGCGCAACAGCACCAGTCGCAGGCGACCGTCGATCACTTTCTTGTCTATTGCCATATGTTCGAGGAAGTCCGCCTCGGTCATCTCTTCCGGCGGGATAACCGGCAAACCGGCACGCTGGAACAGGCGAATACCGCGATCACGCTCCTGGGCGCTGATCCAGCCCAGACGTTGCGACATCTCCAATGCCATCACTGTGCCAGCCGCTACGGCCTCTCCATGCAACCACACACCATAGCCCATGTGGGTTTCGATCGCATGGCCGAAGGTGTGGCCCAGGTTCAAGGTGGCCCGTACACCGGACTCCCGTTCGTCGGCGTTCACCACCAACGCCTTGGCGGCGCAGGAGCGGGAAATCGCCTCGGTGAGCGCCACCTGGTCGAGTGCGCGCAGGGCGTCCACATGTTCTTCCAGCCAGGCCAGGAAGGGTTCGTCGCAGATCAACCCGTACTTGATGACTTCCGCCAGGCCCGCCGACAGTTCCCGCGGTGGCAAGGTGTTGAGGGTCGCGGTGTCGATCAGCACGGCCTGGGGCTGGTAGAACGCGCCGACCATGTTTTTGCCCAGGGGGTGATTGATGCCGGTCTTGCCGCCCACCGACGAATCGACCTGGGACAACAGGGTGGTCGGCACCTGGATAAAGTCCACGCCGCGCTGGTAGCAGGCCGCTGCAAAGCCGGCCATGTCGCCGATCACACCGCCGCCCAGGGCAATCACGGTGGTTCGGCGGTCATGGCGCGCGGTCAGCAGGCCGTCAAAGATCAGTTGCAGGGTTTCCCAGTTCTTGTGGGCTTCGCCATCGGGCAGAATCACGGAGATCACTGAGTACGCCGCCAGGCTGCGGCTCAGACGCTCAAGATACAGCGGCGCGACCGTCTCGTTGGAGATGATTGCCACTTGCCGCCCGGCAATGTGCGGGGCCAGCAATTCGGGCTGGTCCAGCAGACCTTCGCCAATATGGATCGGGTAGCTGCGCTCGCCTAGATCGACCTTAAGTGTCTGCATGTGTCCCCGCGTTGAAGATGTATTGACGACCGGTAACGTCGAGATCAGACGTTGCCTGATGGCTCTACGCCACACCCCGCAGGGTGATAGCGCGCCGCCGAGAATAGCGCATTTCGGGCCTGGCTTTAACGGGGTGGCAGCCGTTGCAGGCGCTCGAGAATGTCGAGAACCACCATCCGAGGCGGCCGCTCATCGGTTTCCACCACCAGATCGGCGATTTCCCGATACAGCGGATCGCGCAGCGCGAGCAGGTCGCGCAAGGTTTTTTCCGGGTTCGCCGTGCGCAGCAAAGGACGATTGCGATCACGAGCGGTACGCCCCACCTGCTGCTCGACCGACGCATGCAGATAGACCACCCGACCACCGGCATGCAGCGCCCGCCGATTTTCATCGCGCATCACCGCGCCGCCGCCGGTGGCCAATACCACGCCATCGCAGCCGCACAGCTCGGCAATCATCGCCTGCTCGCGGTCGCGAAAGCCCAGCTCGCCTTCCTTATCGAAGATCCATGGGATATTGGCACCCGTGCGCAATTCAATTTCCTTGTCGGAATCTTTGAATGGCAGGCGCAGCTCTTTGGCCAGCAATCGGCCGATGGTGCTTTTTCCAGCCCCCATCGGTCCTACAAGAATCAAATTTCGCACAGAATCAACGACTCACAACAATCGCCTGGTTATTCATAATACGCGGAGTCAGGAATACCAGCAGCTCGGATTTTTTCTCCGCCAGCACATCGCGCCGGAAAAGGCGGCCAAGATACGGCACATCGCCCAAAAATGGCACTTTATCTACCACTTTGCTTTGGGTATTGGAGAAAACCCCGCCGATGACGATGGTCTCGCCATCCTTGACCAGCACCTTGGCATTCACCTCGTTTTTCTTGATCGGCGGTACGTCATTGAGTTTGTTGAGATAGTCGGGCTCGTCCTTGGTGACCTTGACCACCATGATCACATGGTCATCGGGGGTGATCTGCGGCGTGACCTCCAACGACAGGGACGCCTCCTTGAACGACACCGAGGTAGCACCCTGGGAGGTGGATTCCTGATAGGGAATTTCGGTGCCCTTCAGAATGCGCGCGGTTTCCTTGTCGGAAGTGACCACCTTGGGCTGCGAGACGATTTCGCCATTGCCGGTTTTCTCCATGGCGGTCAGTTCCAGGTCCAGCAGGAGGTTATCGGTGATAAAGGCGATGCCCAGTCCCGATGTACCCGTGAGTGAACCCAGGTCGACAAATGGCGAGCCGGGCACGTTTTCCGGCGCCTGGGCACCGTCCGGCAAAGGCTTCTGGATCCCCCCGGCAGCCCAATTCCCGCGAGTGAGCCGCCCACCCCAGCGCGCGCCCAGGCTTTTGTCGTAGTCGACATTGGCCTCGACAATCCGCGCTTCGATCATCACCTGGCGCACCGGCACATCCAGTTGCGCCACGATCCGCCGCAACTCTTCCAGGCGCTCGCCGGTCTGGAAGGCAATGATGTTATTGGTGCGGTCATCCACTGCGACTGAACCACGCTCATCGGTCGTGCCTTCAAAGCCGCTCACCGACTGAAACAGCTTGGCCAGGTCTGCCGCCTTGGCATGGTTGACTTGCAGTAGCTCACGGCGCAGCGGCGCCAGGTCGGCCATCTGCTTGCGCGACTCCAGCGCCAGCAGTTCCCGTGCAGCCAACTCCTCGGCCGGCGCCACCAGCAGGACACCGGCCTTTATCCGTTTATCCAAGCCTTTGGTTTGCAGCACCAGGTCCAGCGCCTGATCCCAGGGCACGCCTTTGAGCCGCAGGGTGATAGAGCCCTGTACGTCATCGCCGACCACCAGATTGAGGCCCGCCACGTCGGCAATTTGCTGCAAGGCAGCACGTAGTCCGATGTCCTGGAAGTTGAGGTTCAACTTTTCACCGCTATAGACGCCCGAATCCGCGCTGCCGGGAGGCGGTAGCTGGATCAGGTCCACACGATTGGGCACAGCAGCAGCCATCGGTGCCGTGAACGCTATCCATAGCGCCACACCGAAGGACGAGAAAGTCCTTTTCATTGTTTGATTCCGTTATGAGTTGACGTTTAGCACGAGGGTTCGCGGACGCTCCAGCCATCCCCCCTGTTCATCGGGAAACAACTCGACCAGTTCGATATGGCCGTCATGAATCGCTGTAACTCGACCATGGTCCGGCCCCAGATAGTCGCCGACTGCCAGGCGATGCACGGTCGAGGCCTGGCGCAGCAAGGCGAAGGTCTGCGCCCCACGGGACAACGTGCCGACCATCTCGAACTGATCCATTGGGTGGCCCTCCAAGGCTTCCCGCGGGCGAGCGAGGTCCGGCGCAGCGGCCGTCCGCCCTGGCGCGCGGTCGACTTGCAGGGCAATGGGCTGGAACGGATCGCGAATACCAGAAGCACCGTATACAAACGGTTGCCCTTGCATGACAGCCGCGTCCCGCTTGATGCCTCGTCGCTCATGCCAGTACGTCTTGGTCAGCAGATCAAGGCGCAGCAGCTTGCCATCCCGCCTTATGGCAATGTCGTGCGCCGTGGCGATTCGCGAAAGGCCGCCCAGGGCACTCACAAAGGTCGCCAGGTCGTGATAGGTACCGGTGGCGCCGATGCGAACGGGCTGTTCGTGATAGAACGGCCTAGACAGCTTATCCAGCGGAGTGACGCTCTCAATCACCAAACCGTTGGCCAGCGCCATCCTGGCGATGTCCTCAAGAAAGCCGGGCATTTCGGACTCTTCGGGCATTTGCTGCAAAAGCCCGCTGACCTTTTCCTGCATAAGCTGGACCTGGCGAGCCCGCTCTTCAAGGTCCGCAGCCAGGACGGCTTTTTCCGCAAGTTGCTGCTGCAAGCTCACTTCCTGCACCTCGACCTCGCGCAAGCGCTCCCGCGACGGGCTGAGGTACACAAGGTCGCCCAACAGCATCACCACGCCGGCCAGCGCACAGCCCAGCAAGATCCTGCCAGGTAAGGGCCATTTGGCAGCATTGTGAGTCAGCGCGGAAAATTCGAGCCAGGACCGGCTCATGGCTGGGCCTCGGAAGATTCTCCCTGGCGCACCATCAACTGGAATTCATTGTTGCCGCGAGTGCCTTCGGTTCGTACATGCTGCAGGCGAGTGGCGTGGGCGCCTTCGGATGCCTCCAGGCGACGCATCAGTTGGGCAATATCCTGGCTGGATTCAGCACTGCCGCTGATACCCACCGTATCGCCCTTCGCCACGACCTCATGCAAATGCACACCGTCGGGCACCGCACGGGCCAACTGATCCAGCAGCTGTGCACCGGCGGAGCGATTATCGTGCAGGTCCTGCACGACTTTCATGCGCTCCGCCAGTTGCTGGCTTTGCACCTGGAGGTCGTCAATGGTCTGGATACGCGAGTCCAGGACGCCGACGTCCTTGCGCACATGATCGTTTCGCGTCACCTGCCGGTCGATCGCCTGGTCGATCACCTGGTCCGCCAGCCACACCGTCGCGAGCGCGACACAGGCAAACGCCACCAGCAGTATCAGGAAATATTTACGCCTGCGCTCCGCCAGCGCCTGGCGCCAAGGCAAAAGATTGATTCGTGTCATCCAGCGAAACTCCTCAGGGCCAACCCGCAAGCGACTCCCATCCCAGGGGCATCCACGATCCACTGGGCACCATCGACTCGATGACCCGGCGTGAAGCTGGCGAAATCCTGACGGCAAGCGCGCGCCAATGCAAACCCTTCGACATCCACCACCCTGGGCACCAGCCCCGCCAGGGCCAACACGGCTTCACGGACCTCGACGTGCTCCTTCAGACACGCGGCCAGCAACACCTCGACCCGCGCGGGATCCTGCGTTGACGGCCCCTGGACCTGAAAGTCCAGCGCCACCTCGTCCAGCGGGTAGGGAATGTATTGCTCTGCCTCCACCTGGATCCTCCGGGCCATTTCGTCGTCGCCAAGCCCCGCCTGCATTTCAATGACCCGTGTAATGACCGAAGGACCGGAAACGGCGACCGCCGCCTGCCTGGCCGACGTGCGCAGCCGGGACAGCGCCGTGTACAGCGCATGGCCTATGCCTTCCAGGTCCAGCCAGACGCCGTCGACCACCGCCTGGGCCGGCAGCGCCTGTGTGGCGTAGCCCTGCACGGTGTAACGGTTGGCTGAACAGTTCAGCTCTACCAGCCTGATCCCTGCCTCATTGATGTCGACGCCAAGGACGGTGTCGACTTTGCGCCTGAAAAATCCCTTTCCCATAAAACTCCCCAAAGCTTTGCCTGTCTTAACGCCTGATTGCCGCCGGAAGCCCTGCATTCGGTCGACTTGTTGAGCCGGCGCGAATGACGCCCCAAGGCGAAAAATGCTTTAATGCCCAGCGTTTTTCCCCGCTTTTTATCTGCAGCTCGGGTCGATCCATCGTTTGCCATGCATGCCCCGACGCGTAACCCATTCTTTTCTCTGGAAATCCAAAAGCCTTGATCCGTCTGCTGAAGTTTTTCGGGTACTCCATTGTCGCGATCGTCTGCGGGCTGCTGCTCGTACTCAGCGGGGCCTACCTCTACCTTAGTCCGGGTTTACCCTCCGTAGAGGCCCTCAGAAGTATCCAGTTGCAGATTCCTTTGCGGGTCTACAGCAGCGATGAAAAGCTGATCGCGGAGTTCGGCGAAATGCGCCGCACACCGATCCGTTTTGCCGACATTCCACCTAATTTCATCAGCGCATTGCTATCGGCCGAAGACGATAATTTTGCCAACCACTATGGCGTCGACCCCAGCAGCCTGGTGCGTGCGGCCACACAACTGGTAAAAAGCGGACACATTCAATCCGGCGGCAGCACCATCACCATGCAGGTGGCGAAGAACTTCTTCCTCACCAGCGAGCGCAGTTTTTCGCGCAAAGCCACTGAAATCCTGCTGGCATTGCAGATCGAACGTCAGCTGACCAAGGACGAGATCCTCGAGCTGTACGTCAACAAGATCTACCTGGGCAACCGTGCCTACGGGATCGAGGCGGCCTCCCAGGTCTACTACGGCAAGTCTATTCGTGACGCCAGCCTGGCGCAGATGGCGATGATTGCCGGCCTGCCCAAGGCCCCTTCGCGCTTCAACCCCCTGGCCAACCCGGCGCGCAGCAAGGAGCGCCGCGACTGGATCCTGGGGCGCATGTACAAGTTGGGCAAGATCGACCAGGCCGCCTATGAAAGTGCGGTGGCCGAGCCGTTGAACGCCAGCTACCACGTGCCGACGCCGGAAGTGAATGCCCCGTATATCGCCGAAATGGCGCGTGCCGAGATGGTCGGTCGTTACGGCAGCGAGGCCTACACCGAAGGCTTCCGCGTGACCACGACGGTTCCGAGCGACTTGCAGGAGATCGCCAATGACTCCGTGCATTCCGGCCTGATCACCTACGACCAGCGCCACGGCTACCGAGGGCCTGAGTCGCGCCTGCCAGGCAAGACCCTGAGCGCCTGGACGGCCGAGCTGGGCAAACAGCGTGCGATCAGCGGCCTGGAGCCGGCCATCGTCACCCAGGTGAAGAAAGATGGCGTGCAGGTACTGACCCGCACCGGCGAAGCCCACGTGGCCTGGGACAGCATGAAATGGGCGCGCCCGTTCCTGAACACCAACAGCATGGGCCCGATGCCGAAGCAACCGTCGGATGTCGCGCAAGTGGGTGACCTGATCCGCGTGCAACGCCAGAAGGACGACAGCCTGAAATTCAGCCAGGTGCCGCTGGCCCAGGGCGCCCTGGTATCGCTGGACCCGCAGAACGGTGCAATCCGCGCCCTGGTGGGTGGCTTCGCATTCGAGCAGAGCAACTACAACCGGGCCACCCAGGCCAAGCGCCAGCCGGGCTCTAGCTTCAAGCCTTTCATCTACAGCGCCGCCCTGGATAACGGCTATACCGCCGCCAGCCTGGTCAACGATGCACCCATCGTGTTCGTCGACGAGTACCTGGACAAAGTCTGGCGCCCGAAGAACGACACCAACACTTTCCTTGGCCCTATCCGTATCCGTGAGGCGCTGTACAAGTCACGCAACCTGGTGTCCATCCGCCTGCTGCAGGCGATGGGTGTCGGCAAGACCATCGACTACATCACGCGCTTTGGCTTCAACAAGTCGGACCTGCCGCCGAACCTGTCCCTGGCCTTGGGTACCGCGACCCTCACGCCGATGGAAATCGCCACCGGTTGGAGCACATTTGCCAACGGCGGCTACAAGATCGCGCCGTACCTGATCGACAAGATCGAAAGCCGCAACGGCGACACCCTGTTCACCGCCAACCCGCCACGCGTGCCGGGTGATGTGGTCAACGGCATCGCTGCAACGGATGGCCTGGCGGCGCCAGGCAATGGCGGTATCACCATCGAGCCGACCCCAGGAACCGCGCCAGCCACCAACCCCGCTGCAACCGAACCGCAGGCACCCGCCGTGGCCGAGCGCATTGTGGATGGCCGTACCACCTATATCCTCAACAGCATCCTGGAAGACGTAATCAAGAAAGGCACCGGCCGGCGCGCCCTGGCCTTGGGGCGCGCGGACATCGCGGGCAAGACCGGTACCACCAACGAATCCAAGGATGCCTGGTTCTCCGGCTACAACGCCGACTACGTGACCACTGTGTGGACCGGCTACGACCAGCCGGAAAGCCTTGGCCGCCGCGAGTTCGGCGGCACCGTCGCGCTGCCTATCTGGATGAGCTACATGGGCGCCGCCCTGAAAGACAAGCCGCTGCACACCCAACCGGAGCCGGAAGGCATCCTCAGCCTGCGGATCGACCCGGTCAGTGGCCGTGCGGCCTCGCCGAGCACGCCGAACGCGTACTTCGAACTGTTCAAGAGCGAAGATACGCCGCCGTCGGTCAACGAGCTGGGCAACGGTGTCGTACCGGGCAGCCCGTTGCCGGCGGATGAGGCGGCGCCGATCGATCTGTTCTGACAGAGCCTGTGTTTAAACACAGATCCAATGTGGGAGGGGGCTTGCCCCCGATAGCGGTGGACCAGCCAGTTTATCTGTAGCTGACCCACTGCAATCGGGGGCAAGCCCCCTCCCACATTCGGTTCTCCGAGTTAATTACCACACAGCAAAAAGCCCCGACTCGCGAGAGCCGGGGCTTTTTGTTGGTGCGCTACAACGGCTTAGCCGTTGAACACATCATCCACGCTTTGCAGCGGGTAGTTTTTCGGATACGGCAGGGTGGCCACACCGGTCTCGATCGCGGCCTTGGCCACGGCATCGGAGATCAGGGTGATCAGGCGCTTATCCATTGGTTTCGGGATGATGTACTCACGACCGAATTCCAGCTTGGCGCCACCGTAGGCGTCGCACACGTCCTGAGGCACGGGCAGCTTGGCCAGTTCACGCAGGGCGTTGGCGGCAGCCACTTTCATCTCTTCGTTGATGCGCTTGGCGCGAACGTCCAGGGCACCACGGAAGATGAACGGGAAGCCCAAAACGTTGTTGACCTGGTTCGGGTAGTCCGAACGACCGGTGGCCATGATCACGTCGTCGCGGGTGGCGTGGGCCAGTTCCGGGGCGATTTCCGGATCAGGGTTGGAGCAGGCGAACACGATCGGGTTGGCCGCCATGGACTTCAGGCCTTCAGCGCTCAGCAGGTTCGGGCCGGACAGGCCGACGAACACGTCGGCACCGTTCAGGGCGTCAGCCAGGGTACGCTTGGAGGACGGGTGGGCAAACATCGCCTTGTACTGGTTCAGGTCGGTACGCTCGGACTGGATCACGCCCTTGCTGTCGACCATATAGATGTTTTCCAGCTTGGCGCCCATGCTGACGATCAGCTTCATGCAGGAGATGGCCGCAGCGCCGGCGCCCAGGCAGACGATCTTGGCGTCAGCCAGGGTCTTGCCGGCGATTTCCAGGGCGTTGATCATGCCGGCCGCGGTGACGATCGCGGTGCCGTGCTGGTCATCGTGGAATACCGGAATGTCGCACTGCTCGATCAGGGCCTTTTCGATCTCGAAGCACTCAGGTGCCTTGATGTCTTCCAGATTGATGCCACCGAAGGTGATGGAAATGCGCTTGACCGTGTCGATGAAAGCCTGCGGGCTCTCGGAGTCGACTTCGATATCGAAAACGTCGATGCCGGCGAAGCGCTTGAACAGCACGCCCTTACCTTCCATGACTGGCTTGGAGGCCAGTGGGCCGAGGTTACCCAGGCCGAGAATCGCTGTGCCATCGGAAATCACTGCAACCAGGTTGCCTTTGCCGGTGTACTTGTACGCCAGTTCGGGGTCGCGGGCGATTTCACGTACGGGCTCGGCCACGCCAGGGCTGTAGGCCAGCGACAGGTCGCGGGCGGTGGCGGTGGCTTTGGTGAGCTCTACACTCAGCTTTCCTGGACGAGGATGGGCATGATATTCGAGAGCGGCAGTTTTCAAATCAGACATATCGGCATTCCGCTTTTACTGTTGGTCGACGGACCGCCGAGGATACTCGTGTCGTAAAGTCCCTACAAGACTGGGCAGTCACAGGTGTCAAGGGCCCTGCACTAAGACTTTCGGCCAAGAGCCACGGGATACAAGGGCTCAAATGCTCACAATCGACTTAAAAAATGTCTACAATTTTTTCTCAAGGCGTCGATTTGAGCATGCCCGGATCGGTCAACGGCAGAAGCCAGCGCGCCTGACCTTTTTTCAGCCCGCCGCGTCGCGAGCGATCCTGTACCCAGCCCCGCGCCTCAACAGTGCGGCCTTGCAGACCATTGAGCGTGGCAGCATCGAATTGGCTGACCAGAACAGGGGCGATGCGTAATACCAGTGATCCCTGCATTTCAATCCAGATACCGCCACGATTGCGCTTTACCTGGCTGACCCGGCCACTGACCACGGCAAACCCGGAGCGTTTGAGCTGCGCCACAGACTGTACCGGCGATTGGCGCCACAGGCCCAGGCGCGCGTTACGGGCGCTGTTTTCAGCCGCCTGCTGACAGGTGACGAGATCGACATTCGGCGCCACGCCGACCTGGAACCCCAGGCCCTCGGCCAACAGCTGCGCCTCCAGGTTCTCGCCGTCGGCACCATAGAGGTGGGCCAGGGTGCGGCCATAATGATCCTTGCGATCACGCCCCGGCACCAGGCCGACACGACCACCGCTGGCATCCACCAACGCCTGCAGGCGCTGGCGCGCGGCAACCGCGAAAGGCTCGTCGGCGCGCCCCTTCTTGCCGGTTTCCGGGGCATTGATACCGATCATCCGCACACTGCGGCCATCCTTGAGGCGCACCGTATCGCCATCCACCACCCGCTGCACGTCCACGCGGGCCAGGGCTGCCGGCGCGGGGCAGAATACCTCGGCCTGCACGGCCGTCACCCAAATCGCAGGCACAAAAAAGGCGCCCGCAAGGGACGCCTTTTTCAACAGCTGGCAAAAGCCCATAAGGCTTTTGAGCCTTACTCTGCTGGAGTAGCAGCAGGCTTCTTGCCGAAAGCACCAAAGCGATCTGCGAAGCGCTGTACACGGCCGCCGGTGTCCAGAGTTTTCTGCTTACCGGTGTAGAACGGGTGGCACTCGTTGCATACGTCAGTACCCAGTGGCTTGCACAGGTTCGAGCGAGTTTCGAACTTGTTGCCGCAGCTGCAGGTTACTTCGATGGTTTCGTACGCTGGATGGATATCGGCTTTCATGGTGACTTCCTCGGGCTAGCGTGCCGCCACTCGACACTATTGTCGAATACCGCACGTAATTAGGCCGCGGATTCTACCAGACCTTTTTAAACGCGCAAGCGGCGACACCCATCGTGTGTCAACATAAAAGCACCTTTCATCAGAAAACTGGCGGCTACCCCAAGCCTCTCCCGGTCTGCTAGGCTCCCGCCCCTGCGCCACCGCCTGCCTTTATAGATGAGACCTCTCGCGTGCCCGACGCCATTTTGCGCCTAGCCCTGCCCTCGCCCCTGCGCCGCCTGTTCGACTACCGGGCCCCGGCCGGTGTGCTGCGTGCGCAGTTGCAGCCGGGCATGCGCGTGCGCGTGCCGTTTGGCCGTCGGGAGATGATCGGCATCCTGGTGGAAGTCGCCGACCACAGTGAAGTGCCGGCCGAGAAGCTCAAGCCGGCCATCGCCCTGCTCGATGCCACCCCGCCGTTGCCGCCCGCGCTGTTCAAGCTGTGCCTGTGGACCGCCCAGTATTACCAGCACAGCCTCGGTGACACGCTGAGCTGGGCACTGCCGGTGCTGTTGCGCCAGGGCGAACTGGCCGAAACGCGCCAGGAGCGCTTCTGGTCGACGGTGCCCGGCGCACGCCTCGACGACCCGCGCATCGCCCGCGCCCCGCGCCAGCGTGAAGCCCTGGCGACCCTGGCCCAGCATCCCCACGGCGTCGCCCATCAGCTATTGAGCAAGCTGATGCTGAGCAAGGACAGCCTCGACCTGTTGCTGGCCAAGGGCCTGGTACAGGTGGAAATCCGCAGGCACGCCCCCGACCCGCGCCACGAACACTGGCTGGCCCAGCCCGAACTGCCGCTGAACCCTGAACAACGCGCCGCCTATGAAGCGATTCGCGCAGGTTTCGACAGCTTCCATGCGTTCCTGCTGGCGGGCGTCACCGGCAGCGGCAAGACCGAAGTCTATTTGCAGCTGATCCGCGAAACCCTGCAGGCCGGCAAACAGGCACTGGTGCTGATCCCCGAGATCAACCTGGGCCCGCAGACCCTGGCGCGCTTCGAGCAGCGTTTCAATGCGCGCATCGCCCTGGTGCACTCGGCGGTCAATGACCGTGAACGCCTGGAGTCGTGGCTGGCGGCGCGGGATGGCGAAGCCGACATTATTATCGGCACCCGCTCGGCGCTGTTCACGCCGATGAAAAATCCCGGGCTGATCATCATCGACGAGGAGCACGACGGCTCCTATAAACAGCAGGAAGGCCTGCGCTACCACGCCCGCGACCTGGCGCTGGTGCGCGCGCGCCAGGAAGACATCCCGATTGTGCTGGGCTCGGCCACACCCTCCCTGGAAAGCCTGCACAACGCCTACACCGGTCGTTACGGGCTGCTGCGCCTGAACGAGCGCGCCGGCGGCGCCAAGCAACCACGCTTCCTGCGCCTGGACGTAAAAAGCCGGCCGCTGGACAGCGGCATTTCCGGGCCGATGCAACAAGCTATCGGCCAGACCCTGGCGGCCGGCCAGCAGGTCTTGGTGTTTCTCAACCGCCGGGGCTTTGCGCCGACGCTGCTGTGCCATGACTGCGGCTGGATGTCCGAGTGCGAGCGTTGCGATGCGCGCATGACCGTGCACCAGCGCCATGGCGAACTGCGTTGCCACCATTGCGGCCATGTGGAACGTGTACCGCGCCATTGCCCGCAGTGCGGCAAGGTCGACCTGCGTCCGGTGGGCGCAGGCACCGAGCGCGCCGAGGAGCGCCTGGGCATTCTGTTCCCGGACTACCCGGTTTTGCGGGTCGACCGCGACAGCACCTCGCGCAAGGACGCCATGAACCAGCTGTTCGCCACCATCCAGAAGGGCCAGCCGTGCATCCTCGTGGGCACACAGATGCTCGCCAAAGGGCACCACTTCCCCCGGGTGACCCTGGTGTCGATCCTAGATGCCGACGGCGGCCTGTTTTCCGGCGACTTTCGCGCCAGCGAGCGCATGGCGCAGCTGATCGTGCAGGTCGCCGGGCGTGCCGGGCGCGCCGAGGAGCCGGGCAAGGTGATTATCCAGACCCACCTGGCCGACCATCCGTTGCTGATTCAACTGACCGAACAAGGCTACTTTGCCTTCGCCGAACAGGCGCTGAGCGAACGCCGCTCCGCCGGCCTGCCGCCCTTTGCGCACCTCGCGCTGTTGCGCGCCGAAGCCCATAAACCGGGGCAGGCCGAGGGTTTTCTGGATGAAGCCTGCAGCGCCGCCGAACGCTTGCTCGGCGAGCTGGGGCTGAGCGGCATCGAATTGCTCGGCCCGGTACCCGCGCCCATGGAGCGTCGTGCCGGGCGTTATCGTGCCCAGCTACTCTTGCAGGCCACGTCCCGCGCACCGTTGCATCGCCTATTAAGTAGCTGGTTACTTGCGCTGGAGCAAATGCCCAGTGGCCGCCAGGTGCGATGGTCGTTGGATGTAGACCCGGTAGATTTGTATTAAGCCTGGCCATAGGTCCTGCGAAGGTTGGCAAGCCCGCCCTCGCCACGGATAATGCCCAGTTTTTCCACCTGCGCATCGCGCGCCGCCGCTTGCGGTCGAAAGAGAACACCATGAAAGACACCATTCGCCAGCTGATCCAACAAGCCCTCACCCAACTCGTCAACGAAGGTGTGTTGCCTGAAGGCCTGACGCCGGCGATCCAGGTGGAAAACACCCGCGACAAGACCCACGGCGACTTCGCCAGCAACATCGCGATGATGCTGTCCAAGCCGGCCGGCATGAAGCCGCGCGACCTGGCGGAAAAAATCATCGCCGCGCTGCCTGCCGACGAGAGCGTTACCAAGGCCGAAATCGCCGGCCCGGGCTTTATCAACTTCTTCCAGAACACCCAGGCCCTGGCTTCACGCCTGGATGCGGCCCTGGCCGACGCCAGGATCGGCGTACGCAAGGCCGGCCCGGCTCAGCGCGTGGCCATCGACCTGTCGGCGCCCAACCTGGCCAAGGAGATGCATGTCGGTCACCTGCGCTCGACCATCATCGGCGACGGCGTGGCCCGGGTCCTGGAGTTTCTCGGCGACACCGTGATCCGCCAGAACCACGTAGGCGACTGGGGCACCCAGTTCGGCATGCTGATGGCCTACCTGCAGGAAAACCCGATCACCAGCAACGAGCTGTCGGACCTGGAGAACTTCTACCGCGCCGCCAAGAAGCGTTTCGACGAATCCGAAGAGTTCGCCGATCGCGCCCGCGGCCTGGTGGTCAAGCTGCAAGCCGGCGACAAGGAATGCCTGGAACTGTGGGGCCGCTTCCGCGAGATCTCGCTGTCCCACTGCCAGGAAATCTACGAGTTGCTCAACGTCAAGCTGACCATGGCCGACGTGATGGGCGAAAGCGCCTACAACGACGACCTGATCAACGTGGTCAACGACCTCAAGGCCAAGGGCCTGCTGGTCGAGAGCAACGGCGCGCAGTGCGTGTTCCTCGAAGAATTCAAGACCGCCGACGGCGAGCCGCTGCCGGTGATCATCGTCAAGGCCGATGGCGGCTACCTCTACGCCACCACCGACCTCGCGGCCGTGCGCTACCGCAGCGGCGTGCTCAAGGCCGACCGTGCGCTGTATTTCGTCGACCAGCGCCAGGCCCTGCACTTCCAGCAGGTGTTCGAAGTGGCACGTCGCGCCGGTTTCGTCACCCATCCGATGCACATGGAGCACATGGGCTTCGGCACCATGAACGGCGCCGATGGCCGCCCGTTCAAGACCCGCGATGGCGGCACCGTCAAGCTGATCGACCTGCTCAACGAAGCCCAGGACCGCGCCTACAACCTGGTGAAGGAAAAGAACCCGGAGCTGGCCGAGGCCGACCTGCGCAATATTGCCCGCGTGGTGGGGATTGGCGCGGTGAAATACGCCGACCTGTCCAAGCACCGCACCAGCGACTACAGCTTCAACTTCGAACTGATGCTCAACTTCGAGGGCAACACCGCGCCGTACCTGCTGTACGCCTACACCCGCGTGGCCGGTGTGTTCCGCAAGCTGGGCAAGGACTTCAGCGAAGTCGAAGGCCGCATCGTGCTGGACGCGCCCCATGAACAGGAGCTGGCCGCCAAGCTGGCGCAATTCGGCGAAGTACTGAACAGCGTCGGCGAGAAAGGCACGCCGCATATCCTGTGCACCTACCTGTACGAAGTCGCCGGGTTGTTCTCCAGCTTCTACGAGAACTGCCCGATCCTCACCGCCGACGACGAAGCCCAGAAGCAAAGTCGCCTGCGCCTCGCCGCACTGGCTGGACGGACCCTCAAGCAAGGCCTGGAACTGTTGGGCCTGGAAACTCTGGAGCGTATGTAAGTTGGCTGCCAAGAAAAAACCTGCACCCAAGCGCGGCGCCAGCCGCTACCAGGCCCCGGCGAAGAAGCCGATCCCAGGCTGGTTGTGGATGGCCATCGGCCTCACGGTCGGCGCGTTTATCGTGTTCCTGATGAAGCTGGACCCAGGCCAGGGCGATGACGTCAAACGGGTCAAGCAGGAGCAGCAGAAGGCCACGAAAATGGCCGAAGCCAACAAGACTGCACCGAGCCCGACAGCACCGGTAAAGCCGAAGTACGACTTCTATACGCTGCTGCCGGAATCGGAAGTGATCGTGCCGCCTGACGCCGTGCCGGAGAAAACCCTGCCGACGCCGCAAGTGCCGACCACCCCGGTAACCCCGGCAGAAGCCGCGAAAATCGATACCGCCCGGGCCCAGGCGGCGTTGGCCGGGATTACTCCGCCACCAGCACCACCGGTTGCCGAAACCAAGGCCGCGCCGGTGACCAAGTTCTTCCTGCAGGCGGGCTCGTTCCCGAAGCAGGCCGATGCGGATCGCGTGCGTGCGCAGATCATTCTGTTGGGCCAGACGGTGACGGTGGAGTCCGGCACGGTGAAGGACGCGACTTGGTATCGCGTGCTGGTGGGGCCGTTCAGCAACCGCGAACAGCTCACCGTGGCGCAGAAGCAATTGGCCGGCGCCGGGTTTAGCAACCTGTTGTTACAACAGCGCCAGAGCCGCTGATTCGGGCTCAACTTCGATAAAAATGTGGGCGGGGGCTTGCCCCCGATAGCGGCAGTTCAGTCAATATTTTCGGCGACTGATACACCGCCATCGGGGGCAAGCCCCCTCACACAGTTGGTTTTGCAGCGCTCTGAAATGGGTGTCAGACCGATAAACACCACTCGTCCGCCATAAACCCCCATGGTTGAAATCCCCCCCGCCACCCCCATATGAGTTTCCATCAGGGCATTTTCGCCCCGCTGCGTGGAGACTCTCCCCTTGACCACCATCGTTTCAGTACGTCGCCACGGCAAAGTCGTCATGGGCGGCGACGGCCAGGTTTCCCTGGGCAATACCGTGATGAAAGGCAATGCGAAAAAAGTGCGTCGCCTGTATCACGGCCAGGTCCTCGCCGGTTTTGCCGGTGCAACCGCCGACGCCTTCACCCTCTTCGAGCGTTTCGAAGGCCAGCTGGAAAAACACCAGGGCCACCTCGTACGCGCCGCGGTCGAACTCGCCAAGGAATGGCGCACCGACCGCTCCCTCAGCCGCCTGGAAGCCATGCTGGCCGTCGCCAACAAAGATGCGTCCCTGATCATCACCGGTAACGGCGATGTGGTTGAACCTGAACATGGCCTGATCGCCATGGGCTCCGGCGGCGGGTATGCACAAGCCGCAGCCAGCGCACTGTTGAAGAAAACCGACCTGTCGGCCCGCGAAATCGTCGAGACCGCCCTGGGCATCGCCGGCGATATCTGCGTGTTCACCAACCACAACTTCACCATTGAGGAGCAGGACCTCGCCGAGTAAGCCACAGGCTTATTCCCGCTTGAGGCCGCCAAACACTATGTCCATGACTCCCCGCGAAATCGTCCATGAACTCAATCGCCATATCATCGGCCAGGACGATGCCAAGCGCGCCGTTGCCATCGCGCTGCGTAACCGCTGGCGCCGGATGCAACTGCCCGAAGAATTGCGCGTTGAAGTAACACCGAAGAACATCCTGATGATCGGCCCGACCGGCGTCGGTAAAACCGAGATCGCGCGACGCCTGGCCAAGCTGGCCAACGCGCCGTTCATCAAGGTCGAAGCGACCAAGTTCACCGAAGTCGGCTATGTGGGCCGCGATGTCGAGTCGATCATTCGTGATCTGGCCGACGCTGCCCTGAAGCTGCTGCGCGAGCAGGAAATGACCAAGGTCAGCCACCGCGCCGAAGACGCCGCCGAAGAACGCATCCTCGACGCCCTGCTGCCACCGGCGCGCATGGGCTTCAACGAAGATGCCGCACCGGCCTCGGATTCCAACACCCGCCAGCTGTTCCGCAAGCGCCTGCGTGAAGGCCAGTTGGACGACAAGGAAATCGAGATCGAAGTCGCTGAAGTCTCTGGCGTCGACATCTCCGCACCGCCTGGCATGGAAGAAATGACCAGCCAGTTGCAGAATCTGTTCGCCAACATGGGCAAGGGCAAGAAGAAAAGCCGCAAGCTCAAGGTCAAGGACGCGCTGAAGCTGGTACGCGATGAAGAAGCGGGACGCCTGGTCAACGACGAAGAGCTCAAGGCCAAGGCCCTGGAAGCCGTTGAGCAGCATGGCATCGTGTTTATCGACGAGATCGACAAGGTCGCCAAGCGCGGCAACTCCGGCGGCGTCGATGTATCCCGCGAAGGTGTGCAGCGCGACCTGCTGCCGCTGATCGAAGGCTGCACCGTCAATACCAAGCTGGGCATGGTCAAGACCGACCACATCCTGTTTATCGCTTCGGGTGCGTTCCACCTGAGCAAGCCAAGCGACCTGGTGCCCGAGCTGCAAGGCCGGCTGCCGATTCGCGTAGAGCTGAAGGCGCTGACCCCCGGCGACTTCGAGCGCATCCTCAGCGAACCCCATGCGTCGCTCACCGAGCAGTACCGTGAGCTGCTGAAAACCGAAGGGCTGGGCATCGAGTTCCTGCCGGACGGTATCAAGCGCCTGGCGGAGATTGCCTGGCAGGTCAACGAGAAGACCGAGAACATCGGTGCGCGCCGCCTGCACACCTTGCTTGAGCGCCTGCTTGAGGAAGTGTCCTTCAGCGCCGGCGACATGGCCGGGGCGCAGAATGGCGTAGCGATCAAGATCGACGCCGACTACGTCAACAGCCACCTGGGCGAATTGGCGCAGAACGAGGACTTGTCGCGGTATATTCTGTAAGCCTCACACAGAACTGCTTTGCTTCAAATGTGGGAGGGGGCTTGCCCCCGATAGCGGTGGATCAGTCAGCTTATCTATAGCTGACCCACTGCAATCGGGGGTAAGCCCCCTCCCACATTTTTAAGCCGGTTTATTCAAGAGCACCTCATATGGCCAAGTTTCCTACCGCTGTAAACCTGCACAAAACCTCCAACACCCTCGGCCTCACCTATGGGCCCGACGAGGTCTACCAGTTGCCCGCCGAACTGCTGCGGGTGCATTCGCCTTCCGCCGAGGTCCAGGGCCACGGCAAGCCCATCCTGCAATTCGGCAAGCTCAACGTGCGCCTGACCAAGATCGAACCAGCCGGCCAGTACGCACTGAAATTGACCTTCGACGACGGACATGACAGCGGACTGTTCACCTGGGACTACCTCTACCAATTGGCCGTGCGTCAGGACGCGTTGTGGGCCGATTATCTCGCCGAGCTCAAGGCAGCCGGCAAAACCCGTGATCCGAGCGAGTCGGTCGTGCGGCTGATGCTCTAGTCCAGGCTTCTTGCTCTTTAGAGGGCATTTTCTAATTTCATCTGCTTGAATGCCCTGTCGCGTGGCCAACGATTGGCCCGCTTGCGAAAAAAATTAAACTCGGGTAACCAATGGAACTGGCAAGTTCCCTGCATTTGACGATGCGGTATCAACGGTCACCCGAGTCGCAGTACCTGGCTTGTGTTGTGTATCGAAACCTGGTGCGCAGCGGTACCCGGTACTCGTCTTTCGGACAATGGAGCGTCGTAGATGAGTAACAAGAACAACGATGACTTGAAACGCCAGGCCTCGGAAAACACCCTGGGGCTCAACCCGATCATCGCGTTACGTAAAAAGGATTTACTGGCCTCGGCCAAGATGGTGCTGACCCAAGCCATCAAGCAACCGTTGCACAGCGTCAAGCACGTCGCCCATTTTGGCGTTGAATTGAAGAACGTGATGTTCGGCAAATCGCAGCTGCAGCCCGAAAGCGATGACCGTCGCTTCCACGACCCAGCCTGGAGCCAGAACCCGCTCTACAAACGCTACCTGCAAACCTACCTGGCGTGGCGCAAGGAACTGCACGACTGGATCGGCGACAGTAACCTGTCGGAACAGGACATCAGCCGCGGCCACTTCGTGATCAACCTGATGACCGAAGCCATGGCCCCTACCAACAGCGCGGCCAACCCGGCGGCGGTCAAACGCTTCTTTGAAACCGGCGGCAAGAGCCTGCTCGACGGCCTGTCACACCTGGCCAAGGACATGGTGCACAACGGCGGCATGCCGAGCCAGGTCAACATGGGCGCGTTTGAAGTGGGCAAGACCCTGGGCATCACCGAAGGGGCGGTGGTATTTCGCAACGACGTGCTGGAGTTGATCCAGTACAAGCCGATCACCGAACAGGTGCACGAACGCCCGTTGCTGGTGGTACCGCCGCAGATCAACAAATTCTATGTATTCGACCTGAGCCCGGAAAAGAGCCTGGCGCGCTTCTGCCTGCGCAATGGGCAGCAGACCTTTATCGTCAGTTGGCGCAACCCGACCAAGGCCCAGCGCGAATGGGGCCTGTCGACCTATATCGAGGCGCTCAAGGAAGCGGTCGACGTGGTCACCGCGATCACCGGCAGCAAAGACGTGAATATGCTCGGCGCCTGCTCCGGCGGCATCACCTGCACCGCCCTGCTGGGCCACTACGCGGCGCTGGGGGAGAAGAAGGTCAACGCCCTGACCCTGCTGGTGAGCGTGCTGGACACCACCCTGGACACCCAGGTAGCGCTGTTCGTAGATGAGCAGACCCTGGAAGCGGCCAAGCGCCACTCCTACCAGGCCGGTGTACTGGAAGGCCGCGACATGGCCAAGGTGTTCGCCTGGATGCGCCCCAACGACCTGATCTGGAACTACTGGGTCAACAACTACCTGCTGGGCAATGAGCCGCCGGTGTTCGACATCCTGTTCTGGAACAACGACACCACGCGCTTGCCGGCTGCCTTCCACGGCGACCTGATCGAACTGTTCAAAAACAACCCACTCGTGCGCGCCAATGCCCTGGAAGTGTGCGGCACGCCCATCGACCTCAAGCAGGTCACGGCCGATATCTATTCACTGGCCGGCACCAACGACCACATCACGCCCTGGCAGTCGTGCTACAAGTCGGCCCAGCTGTTTGGCGGCAAGGTGGAATTCGTACTCTCCAGCAGCGGGCATATCCAGAGCATCCTCAACCCGCCCGGCAACCCCAAGGCGCGCTACCAGACCAGCGACAGCCTGGCGGGCAAGCCACTGGAGTGGCAGGAGAATGCGACCAAGCATACTGACTCGTGGTGGCTGCATTGGCAGGCGTGGCAAGCGGAACGGGCGGGCAAGCTGAAGAAGGCACCGACGACTTTGGGTAACAAGACCTATGCCGCAGCGGAAGCAGCCCCCGGGACTTACGTACACGAACGCTGAATTGAAATGCGTTCAAATGTGGGAGGGGGCTTGCTCCCGATGGCCGTGTGTCAGCCATCTGATCAATTGCAATCGGGGGCAAGCCCCCTCCCACCGTTGGCCTGCATTCCAACCGTCACATCTCACAGGGCTTGAGCATGCCGCAACCGTTCATCTTTCGTACCATCGACCTGGATGGCCAGACCATCCGCACGGCGGTACGCCCGGGCAAGCCCCACTTGACGCCACTGCTGATCTTCAACGGCATCGGCGCCAACCTTGAGCTGGTGTTTCCGTTCGTCCAGGCCCTGGACCCGGACCTGGAAGTGATCGCCTTCGATGTGCCGGGCGTGGGTGGCTCCTCGACGCCCAACCGGCCTTATCGTTTTCCCGGCCTGGCCAAGCTCACTGCACGCATGCTGGATTACCTGGACTATGGCCAGGTGAATGCGGTAGGCGTGTCCTGGGGTGGCGCCTTGGCACAGCAGTTTGCCTACGACTACCCGGAGCGCTGCAAGAAGCTGATCCTGGCGGCGACCGCGGCCGGTGCCTTTATGGTGCCAGGCAAGCCGAAGGTGCTGTGGCTGATGGCCAGCCCCCGGCGCTACATCCAACCGTCCCACGTGGTGCGCATCGCACCGATGATCTATGGCGGTTCGTTCCGCCGCGATTCGAAACTGGCGGCCGAGCACGCGAGCAAAGTGCGCTCGGCCGGCAAGCTGGGCTACTACTGGCAACTCTTCGCGGGGTTGGGCTGGACCAGCATCCACTGGCTGCACAAGATCCGCCAGCCGACCCTGGTGCTGGCCGGGGACGACGACCCGCTGATCCCGCTGGTCAACATGCGCATGCTGGCCTGGCGCATTCCCAACGCACAGTTGCACATCATCGATGACGGCCACCTGTTCCTGATCACCCGGGCTGAAGCCGTGGCGCCGATCATCATGAAGTTTCTCGAGGAGGAGCGCATGCGGGCCGTGATTCACCCGCGACCTGCGGTGTAAGGACCACACCGCCGCGCAACTTGCCGAGAACCGACTATGGTTCTGAATTGGCGTGCCTGTTGATGGCTTGACGAAGGAGTGTTGGCTCATGCGAGAAAGACCCGTGACGAACCCGGCGCCCACCCCTGCCGCGTTCATCAACGCACAAAACGCGATCACCGGCCTGCGCGGTCGGGATTTGCTGTCGACCTTACGCAGCGTTGCCGCCCACGGCTGGCGCAACCCGGTGCATACCGCCCGTCACGCCCTGGCCCTGGGCGGTCAACTGGGTCGTGTGCTGCTGGGTGAGACCGTGCACGAGCCCAACCCACGGGACAGCCGCTTCAGCGACCCGACCTGGACGCTCAACCCGTTCTACCGACGCAGCCTGCAAGCCTATTTGAGCTGGCAGAAGCAGACCCGCCAGTGGATCGATGACAGCTCACTGAGTGACGACGACCGCGCCCGCGCGCACTTTGCCTTCGCCTTGATCAACGACGCCGTGTCGCCCTCCAACACCCTGCTCAACCCGCTGGCCGTCAAGGAGCTGCTCAACTCCGGCGGCAACAGTGTGGTGCGCGGCGTGAGCAACCTGTTCGACGACCTGCTGCACAACAACGGCCTGCCGCGCCAAGTGAGCAAACAGGCCTTTGAAGTCGGCAAGACCGTGGCCACCACCCCAGGCTCGGTGGTATTTCGCAATGAGCTGCTTGAGTTGATCCAATACAAGCCCATGAGCGAAAAACAGTACGCCAGGCCGCTGCTGATCGTGCCGCCGCAAATCAACAAGTACTACATCTTCGACTTGAGCCCGGCCAACAGCTTCGTGCAGTACGCCCTCAAGAACGGCCTGCAGACCTTCATGGTCAGTTGGCGCAACCCGGACGTGCGCCACCGCGAATGGGGCCTGTCCACCTATGTGGCGGCGCTGGAGGAAGCACTCAACGTCTGCCGGGCCATCACCGGTGCCCGCGAGGTCAACCTGATGGGCGCCTGCGCCGGTGGCCTGACCATCGCCGCCCTGCAAGGCCACTTGCAAGCCAAGCGCCAGCTGCGCCGCATCTCCAGCGCCAGCTACCTGGTGAGCCTGCTGGACAGCCAGATCGACAGCCCCGCCATGCTGTTCGCCGATGAGCAAACCCTGGAAGCCGCCAAGCGTCGTTCCTACCAGCAAGGCGTGCTGGACGGCCGCGACATGGCCAAGGTGTTCGCCTGGATGCGTCCCAACGACCTGATCTGGAACTACTGGATCAACAATTACCTGCTGGGCAAGGAACCGCCGGCCTTCGACATTTTGTACTGGAACAACGACAACACGCGCCTGCCCGCCGCACTGCATGGCGACCTGCTCGATTTCTTCAAGCACAACCCGCTGAGCCATCCCGGCGGCCTGGAAGTGTGCGGCACGCCCATCGACCTGCAGAAGGTCACGGTGGACAGCTTCAGCGTGGCCGGGATCAACGACCACATCACGCCGTGGGACGCGGTGTATCGCTCCACGCAATTGCTCGGTGGCGAGCGGCGCTTCGTGCTGTCCAACAGCGGGCATATCCAGAGCATCCTCAACCCGCCGGGCAACCCCAAGGCCAACTACGTCGAAAATCCCAAGCTGAGCAGCGACCCGCGTGCCTGGTACTACGACGCCAACCACGTCGAGGGCAGTTGGTGGCCGCAGTGGCTGGCGTGGATCCAGCAGCGCTCGGGCGTACAGCGCGAAACCCTCACCGCCCTGGGCAACCAGAATTACCCACCGATGGAAGCGGCGCCCGGCACCTATGTGCGAGTGCGCTGAGCTCAACGATCAGATTAAGAAGACTGGATGAAGACCCGCGACCGTATCCTTGAATGTGCCTTGCAGTTGTTCAACCAGAAGGGCGAGCCGAACGTGTCGACCATGGAGGTGGCCAATGAAATGGGGATCAGCCCCGGCAACCTCTACTACCACTTCCATGGCAAGGAACCGCTGGTGCTGGGGTTGTTCGAGCGCTTCCAGGGCGAATTGGCGCCGCTGCTCGACCCACCGGCGGACGCGCAACTGCAGGCCCAGGATTACTGGCTGTTCCTGCACCTGATCATCGAACGCATGGCCCAATACCGGTTTTTGTTCCAGGACCTGTCGAACCTGGCGGGGCGCCTGCCGAAACTGGCCAAGGGCATTCGCAACCTGCTGACCGCACTCAAGCGCACCCTCGCGTCCTTGCTGGCGCGCCTGAAGGCGGACGGGCAACTGGTCAGTGACACCCAGGCGCTGGGCCAGTTGGTGGAGCAGATCACCATGACCCTGCTGTTCTCCCTGGACTACCAACGCATTCTCGACCGTGAGGGCGAGGTGCGGGTGGTGGTGTATCAGGTCATGATGCTGGTGGCGCCGCATCTGCTACCTGCGGCGCGGCAGGCCACGGAGCGATTGGCGCTGCGCTATCTGGACGATCATGTTTAAGCATTATCCGGAAATCTGCGGCTGACAGTTGAGCCGAATCATTCAAACTCCCCGAATTGCTGGGTAAACTTGAATAACTCACTGTCATTCTTGATTCCCAATTTTCTATAAGCCGATTGTTTCTGCGTACTGATCGTACTCGCACTGCGTGAAAACTTTGCGGCAATCGAATTCACCGACATTCCATCCAGAAAACATCGCAGCACCTCCTGTTCTTTAGGCGTAAGACAGGCGTTCAAGCGCAACGGCGTTGCATAGTCCATTTTCGACTTCATACTCACGACTTCCAGCATTGATTGCATGCCCTGCAAAGCAGGCACCATGCAAGGCTGCAGATAAATTCGACCTTGGGCGACGGTTCGAATAGCCGTGATCAACTCCGTCAGGTTCTGGGTTTTACCCAGGATTCCCCAACAGCCAGCCTTCAGCGACAGTGATACGGTAGCGGGCGTGTAATGCGAACAGACAATCAACGGCCGGCACTGGCTGAAGCGCCGGTTCAGCGCTTGTATAAGACTCAGGCCATCGTTGTCCGAAGGGGCCAGGATGAAGTCCATTACCACCACATCCGCCGGGCGCCGCGCAAGGGCTTCCAGTAATTCCTTGGCCGTCCCGAAAGAGCCGACCACATGGAGGTCGGCCTCGTTGCTCAACCCCAACTCGATCCCCTGCCGAAGCATCGCATGGTCATCTAGCAGCATGACGGTATACGTAGTGGATATTGAAGTAGGCATAAATAAACCCGCATAAGTAAATACAACACCGCAACATTATTCGCTGCTGCGAGCACGGTATACCCTGCCCCATCAAGGGATCAACATAGCGGGGCAATAAGCGTTACCCCTTCAGCAACATCCTACAGATAATTCCCAGTACTACAGACAATTCCTAAGTTAACCCGATTATTTTTCGAACTATCACGAGATAAAACTCGCCACTTCACTATAGATGCCATCTGGCACTGCACGCCAAATTATATAACCGCCATTAGAGACTAGTTCGAAACGAACTACAGGTGCTGCTTTTTACCTGTGGCGGCTCTCGTTTATTAAAATCACGACCGGAATCATCATGAAATTTACCGCTATCTCCACCGCTGCAACACTTCTTGCCCTGACAGCTGCGTTATCACGGCCCGCATTCGCCACCAACGACGGGGTCATCAACTTCACGGGGTTGGTGACCGATGTGACCTGCACCGTCGAGGGTGCCGCACCTGGCACAGGCGCAGTGGTCAAGGACGTCAACCTGGGCGGCGTCTCTGCTTCACGCCTGGCAACCGCTGGCAGTCGCGCCAACCTCACCGGTTTCACCATTCGCATTGGCGGGCCCGGCGAAGGCAGTTGCACCAACGGCCGCACCGCCATGGTGGCGTTCGACCCAACCAGCCCGGCCATTGACGTGGCGACCGGGCGCTTGAACATCGACGGCTACGACGACCCTTCCGACACTACCAATGCCAAGAACGTACAGGTCGAAGTCACTAACCGCGACGGCTCCCCGATCAACGTCTACACCGATAAATCCGAGGGCGTCGTGATCGCCGATAACCAGGCCATTATCCCGCTGGCAGCCCAAATGTACGCCAGCGGCGCCGCAACCGAAGGCACGGTGAAAACACGCGTCGGCTTCCTGGTCGAATACGCCGAGTAAGGGACAACACGTCTGCATACGCAGACCTCGAAGCCCGGGACCTGCAATTGCATTGCGGGTCCGCCCCCAGACTCGAAGAGACTTCAAATGATTAAAAGAATGGCCTGCCGTGCTCTCGCCACCTGTGCCCTCGGGCTGCTATCGCTGCACGCGCTCAACGCCCATGCCGGCATCATTGTCCATGGCACACGCGTGATCTACCCCGCTGAGCAGCAGGAAGTGGTTGTGCGCCTGGAAAATAAAGGCGATCGCCCGGCACTGGTACAGACCTGGCTGGATACGGGCGACCGAAACTCGACACCAGCGACTGCGCGGACTCCGTTCACCCTCTCACCGCCGATGTTTCGCATCGAACCGCACCAACAACAGGCATTGCGCCTGCGTTATTCCGGCGCCCCGTTGCCTACTGATCGCGAAAGCCTGTTCTGGTTGAACATATTCGAAGTGCCGCCGACTTCCGCCGACGCCGCGCAAAACAACCAGATCGAATTGTCGTTTCGCACTCGCTTGCGGGTGTTCCTGCGCCCACAAGGGTTGCCATACCCCGTCAGCAGCGCGGCAACCAGACTGCAGTGGAAACTGGTCCCCCATGACAATGGGTTCGCCCTGCAAGCGACCAACCCCACGCCCTACCATATTTCGCTGGCATCGGTCGCGTTACTGAGCGAAGGCAAACGGTTCAACAAGGCGCCGAGCCAGGCGGCCAATGACGGTCTGTTATTGCCGGCCGGAGACATGAAACTGTTTGCATTGCCCCAGTTGCGTATTCGTCCCAACGGCAACCCCAAGGTCGAGTTCGTTTCCGTCAGCGATTTTGGCGCCCGCGTGCAGCACACGACGGCTGTCACCCTTTCGTCCGCAGGATAACCCGCAGCATGAACGCGACTTTGATCTCACATTGGCTAACCAGACTCAGCCTGTTGACGCTTGCACTGATCTGTCCCGTCATGGCGCAGGCAAGCGTTGTGATCAGCAGCACACGGATCATCTATCCGCAACAGGACAAGGAAGTCACAGTAAGGCTGGAAAGCAAGAATCAGGTACCCGTCCTGATGCAGGCATGGCTGGACAAGGGTGACGAGCACTCTACCCCGGACGCCGGCGGAATCCCCTTTGTTGTCACGCCGCCGATCTTTCGTATCGAGCCAGGCCGGCAACACGTCGTGCGCCTGGCATACACCGGCGAAACGCTGCCGTCTGCGCAGGAAAGCCTGTACTGGTTCAACTTACTCGAAGTGCCTTCGCAGGCCGAAGATGCCGCCCAGGGCAACCAGTTGCAACTTGCCTTCCGCTCCAGGATCAAGGTGTTTCTCCGACCGCCCAGCCTGCCCTTTGAGGCCGAAGCCGCGCCGGCCAAATTGCAGTGGCGCAGCGTAACCACCGAGCACGGCCCGTCACTGGAGGTCTATAACCCGACCCCCTATTACGTGAATTTCGACAAGATCGAAGTGGTCGCGAAGGGGCAGCGCCATGCGCGCAAATCCGCTGCATCGAGCGGAGACAATATGGTGGCGCCCGATAGCCGCAACCACTTCCAGATTGCAGGGCTTGCGTCGTTGCGTACGGCCGAGATGACCGTGGAGTTCCAGACGCTCGACGACTTCGGGCTCACGATCCAGCACAGCGCCAAGGTGTCGCCATGATCGCCCCACCCTGAGTTCATCAGGGTCC
Source organism: Pseudomonas sp. NFACC25 (assembly GCF_900100935.1). Lineage (NCBI taxonomy): Bacteria > Pseudomonadati > Pseudomonadota > Gammaproteobacteria > Pseudomonadales > Pseudomonadaceae > Pseudomonas > Pseudomonas sp. NFACC25. The sequence continues at coordinate 117,128 of NZ_FMUC01000012.1, read as the reverse complement.
AGTCCCTGCCTCTCGAGGTTGATTGACCCGCCGCAGCACAAATCAAACACGTCCGTTCAGTACTTGTTCGTCAGGACAGGGCCGCGCTTTGTCGCAATTCGGACCACAACTTTCCCCGGGAACGGTATCCATGAGTTCGAAAACACCGGCCAGACCCGAAAACGGGTTTATATCGCCTTTCAGGTTGACGCTTGTAGCTCAAGGTCTATTGCTGTTGGGTGGCGCCCACACTGCAGCGGCCCAAGACGCCACGCATTCTGTATTCAACCCGGCCTTTTTTCCCGGCGGGGCAGCGGGCTTGCAGGTCGACATTTCAAAGTTCAACCAAGGCAACGTCGTGCTACCCGGCAGCTACCGTGCGGAGGTTTATCTCAACGGCCAATGGATAGGCAGAGAGACGCTATCGTTCAAAGCGATGGACGGACAAGACACTGCGCAGATGTGCCTTGAGCGTGACGCGCTCTTCAGGTTCGGCATCGACATGGAGGCGGTCGACAGGCAATCGACCGACGCCGTATTTTCCGCATGCGCCGATATTGCCAGCTACCTGCCAGGCGCCAGCGGCCGGTTCGATTCCGGTGAAAATCGCCTTGACCTGCAGATTCCGCAGATTTACCTCGCACGCAAGGCTCGGGGTTATATCGATCCCAAACACTGGGACAGTGGCATCGACGCTGCCTTCGTGCGTTACAACGCCAACACCTTTGCCACCCAAACCAGGCATCAGTCGCTCAACTCCAACTACGTCGGCCTGAACACCGGGCTCAACCTGGGCGACTGGCATTGGCGCCACAACGGCAGCTACAGCCAATCAAAGGTGGGCACTGGCTACCAAAGCAGCAGCACCTACGTTCAGCGTGAAATGAGCTCGCTGCAGTCTCAATTGATGGTCGGCGAAATCTACACGCCGGGCGAGCTGTTCGACAGCGTCCGCCTGCGGGGTGCGAGCCTGTTCAGCGATGACCGGATGCTGCCTGATTCCCAGACCGGTTTTGCCCCCGTGGTGCGCGGCGTTGCCGAGACCAACGCGCGGGTTACCGTGCGCCAGCGCGGGGTACTGCTGGATGAGGTGTCGGTGGCGCCTGGGCCGTTTGTACTCAATGATTTATTCCCTACCGGATATGGCGGCGACCTGACCGTCACGATCACCGAGGCGGATGGCCGTCAGCGGGAGTTCATCGTCCCCTTTGCGGCCAACGCCAACCTCCTGCGCCCCGGCCACCACCGCTATTCGCTGAGCATCGGCCAGCTCGACGAGCTTGGCCTTCGGCACCCACCCACACTGATGCAGGCGACCTACCAGCATGGCCTCAGCAATCTACTGACCGGCTATACCGGTGCGGTCGTGGGCCAAGACTACAACTCACAATTATTGGGAACGGCACTCAACACGCCATTGGGTGCGGTGTCATTTGACTTGACCCACTCCAATGCCCATGTACCTGGACACGGTTCGCGTGAGGGACAAAGCCTGCAACTGCGCTACAGCAAGAATTTCGCAGACACCGGCACTCACTTCGCATTGGGGGCCTACCGCTATTCCACTGAAGGGTTCCTGAGCGTGGGCGATGCCGCACGGGTTCGCGACCTTGCCATCGACGGACTCAGCCTCGACAGCATCTCGCGCCTGCGCGACAGAATGGACATAAGCCTCAACCAGAGCCTGGGCAACGGCTCGGTTTACCTGACCGGTTCTTCGCAAAACTATTGGAACCGCACAAGTGGCAACCTGACCTTTACCGCGGGATACAGCGGCACCTGGAAGGGCCTTCACTATACCGTCAGTGCACAGCGCACCCGTGACCTGTTGAGCGACCGAGTCGACAAGCAGGTGGATCTGACCTTGAGCCTGCCACTGGGCAGCGGCGCGCGTTCGCCGACCCTGACCACCACGGTCTATCACGGCGACCAAAACAGTGGCGAGCGCGTGAACGTCGGCGGCAGCCTTGGCGAACGCAGCGAATTCAGCTATGGCCTTGGTGCCAGTCGAACCCGAGGCAGTGGCAACGCAGCGAGTGCCGATATGAAATACCAGGCCAGTCACGGCGTGCTGTCTGCCGGTTACGGGCAGAGCAGCGACTACCGCTCGGTCTCGCTGGGGATGACCGGCGGCATCGTTGCCCACGCCGGCGGCGTGACCTTCGCCCCGGAGCTGGGCGACACCATCGGCATCGTCCAGGCGCCCGACGCCCAGGGTGCGCGGATCAACGGTAACCACAGCGCGCAAGTCGGTAACAGCGGCTACGCCGTGGTACCCCACCTTACCCCGTATCGCCAGAACGTCGTGGAGCTGGACCCGAAGGACCTTTCGGTCGATGTGGAACTCAAGACCGCCGCCCAGAACGTAGCGCCCCGTGCCGGTTCGGTGGTGAAGCTTAAGTTCGAGACGGTCAGCGGCCAGGCCATGTTGATCACGGCACTGCGCGAGGATGGCAGCCCGCTGCCGTTTGGTGCGGATGTGTTCGATGAGGACGGCGCGAGCGTCGGGGTGGTCGGGCAGGGTGGTCAAGCCTTTGTTCGAGTGTCTCGTACACAGGGACCATTGACGATCAAGTGGGGCCCCCATGCCGGCGCCGCATGCCAGTTGCATTACGACTTGGGTCCACAGTCGAACATTGCCGGCACCCAACGCTTGCTTAATCTCGACGCGGGCACCTGCCGGCTCGATACAGCACAGCACATGCCACCGTCGAGCGAGCGCAATGCAAGCAGTTGATCCGGCGCAGGCGAGCACGCCCAGCGCACTGCTTGCCTGCAACCGCCCTATTTCTTTTGCGGGACTGAAGATGAAACGCGCCATACAACTCATGTCAACAGTGCTGGTCCTTGGCTCGCCGATTGCGGCTCAAGCGGCGTGTGACAGGTATCAGAACGACACATTCACACTCACCCTTCCGTCCACAATCGTCGTACCGGACAGCCTCCCGGTGGAGTCTGAAATTGTCATTAAGGAATTCACTGGTACGGCACCCTCTTACACCATGAATTGCGGCCACACTTTATTAACGATTACCGGGCGCTACAACGCAAGGTCTCACTCAAAGTACTACGAGACCGAGGTTCCTGGCGTGGGCGTGCACATGCGGATCCGACATTCCGGCTCGCTTTACCCTTTCTTCAGCATGCATAACCAGCAACGCACATTCAGCGGCCCCCTCACCAGCTTCATGGCCGCGGAGTTGAGGTTCTATAAAGCCGGGCCTGTAACAGACGGGACAGTGCCTGCCGGTAACATTTGGGTGCAGAGACTGGATAACCGTCCGGAGAGTTTTACCCTGAGGCTCGGCAACGCAGTGCGCTTTGTCAGGCCCGCCGCCACCTGCGACCTGGCAACCGGCGACGTCAACCGCACGATCTCGCTCGACCCGGTGCAAGTCGGCGCATTCAACAACGCAACGACCGCGGGCCCACGCAACTTCGAGTTAACCGCAAACTGCACCAACGCTTCCAACGTGACCTTCCGCTTTTCCGGTACCCCCGCACCTGGCAATGATCGGCTCTTCGCCAATACGGGCACTGCCGGTGGCGTCGCCCTGTGGCTGTATTCGCGCATTGGCGGTGGTATCCAGAACATCCTCGCCAACGGCACCGAAAACACCCGCACGGTGCCGGTCTCCGGGGGGCGCGCGGTGCTGCCGCTGGGTGCGGCCTATCACAAGAACGGCACGGTCAGCCAAGGCAGGCTCGAAACGACCGCGACCGTCAACATCACCTATAACTAAAAACCTGAGGAGTATGTAATGAGGATTCGAGCCCTGCCCCTGCTGCTGGCTATCACCGCGAGCCTGGCCGCCACTGCGGTCCAGGCCGCAACCACGGGCACCTTGCGCTTTACCGGCCAGGTCAACGCCGGCACCTGCAACCTGGCCGCCGGTGATGTGACCCGCACCATCACCCTGCCCTCGATCAAAGTATCGGATTTTGATTCATCCGAAGAAGTGGGTACGACAAATTTCGACATTACCGCCGAGTGCGAATCGGACATTCAAAATGTGTTCTTTCTGTTCGCGGGCACTCCGTCCAGCGGCAATGGCGCATTGTTCGCCAACACCGGAACCTCAGCCGGAACGGCGCTCTCGCTTTCCCACCGAAACGTCGCTTACATTCCCGCCAATGGTTCTGTCGCCGAGCGCACTCGCCAGATCGCCACAAGCGGCGCAAGAGCGTTGTTACCGATGAATGCGTCGTATCGGAAAACCGGCACCCCAATTACCGCGGGTACCCTGGACAGCACTGTCACCGTTTCCATTACTTACAATTGATGGGGAACCGCGCACGAAAAAAATGCCCAGCCTTTGCAGGCCGGGCATTTTTTTCGCGTCCCGGAAAAATCAGGACTGACTGGTTGGCGTCGGGGTGACCGGCGTTGCAGTCGGGGTGGCGGCAGGCGTGGGTGCCGACACCGAGTTGGCTGTCGAAGCAGCTGGTGCCGTGGTTGCCGGCTTGGCGGCAACAGCAGGCTTAGGCGCTGCCGGTTTTTTCGCTGCAGCTGGCTTCTTCGCCGCAGCAGGTTTGGCGGCTGGCTTGGCCACCGGTTTCGCGGCAGCTGGCTTGGCCGCAGGTTTAGCAGCGGCAGGCTTGGCCGCGGGTTTGGCGGCTGCGGTTTTGGCTGCGGGCTTAGCGGCCGGTTTTGCGGCGACCTTGACTGCTGGCTTGGCCGCAGGTTTGGCAGTTGCTTTCGCAGCCACGGGTTTAGCGGTGGCCTTGGCAGCCGGTTTGGCCGCTGCGGTTTTGGCAGCCGGTTTAGCGACTGCTTTTACAGCTGCCTTGGCCGCGGGTTTTGCAGCTGGCTTGGCGGCAGCTTTCACCAGAGGTTTGGCAGCCGTTTTAGCCGCTGGTTTGGCAGCGGCCGTTTTTGCAGCAGGCTTGGCAGCCGGTTTAGCGGCGGCCGCTTTCACTGGAGCCACTTTGGCACCGGTCAGTTTTTCGATTTGCTTTGTCAGGGTATCGACCTTGCTGTGCAGGGTCTTCAGCTCAGCTTTACTCGGCACGCCCAGGCGCGAAATAGCACTGTTGAGGCGCTTGTCCAGAGCCCCTTCGAGTTCGCCCCAAGTACCCAATACCTGTTTCTTCGCATCACTGATGCGCGAACCGGCAGTGGCTTTAGCAGCACCTACTTGTTTACCCACTGCGCTCTTGGTCAACTTCTCGGCTTTCTCGCCGTCCTTAACCAACGTCTCGAAGAGTTTACTGCCGTCACTGTCGATCTTCGAGTAAACGCCTAAACCAGCCAGCCAGATCTTGCGGGAATACTCTTCAACTTTCCCGACCCACGAGCTGCCTTCTTTCTGAGTAGTCTTTTTAACAGCCATCCCGATGTCTCCTTAGTGTTTACGCGCGACACGTTCGAGCAATGCCGTCAGCTCTTCGAGCTTAGCAGAGAGTGTCTCCACGTCATGTTTAGACGCAATGCCAATTCGATTCAAGGCACTGGCAACGCGAGTATCAAAAGCTTTTTCAACTTTATCCAGCTGAACTTCTACCAGACCTTTGACCGCGGAGACATTACTCTTTACTTGATCAATCTGACTGTTGGCTGCATCAAGTTGTTCCACTGCAACTTTTTTGCCTTTACTTTCAACATGTTGACCGGTTTTAACCAGCTCTTTGAAGTAGTCGCCGCCCTCGCTGCCGACCTTCGCGTAGGCACCAAGACCCGCCAACCAGATCTTGCGGGCGTAGGTTTTAACGTCACTCAACGCGCCGGTCTGAGCATCGATTTTTTTCTTCAGGATAACTTTGGCCATGGTGCACCTCACGCAGAAAAGGGGGGAGGAACGGCCCGCAGGAGTTGAGGACCTGGGCACAAAGTAGGCTGGAAAATTAGAATCGGCACCCTAAGTACTCGCGGATCAGGCCAAGGCTTTATCCAGGGCTTTCTCGATTTCGGACTTGATGGTGCCACTCATGGCCGACATCAACAGGCCCAGTTCCACATCAATGCGCAGCGAATCATCCGCCACCAATACGGTGCCTTTAACCCCCGAACGCTTGAGGTTCAAGGTATCGCCGGACCACGAAGGCTCCAGGCCATATTGCTCCTGGAGTTTATGCGCCAACTTCTCGGCCTTTGCGCGTGCCCCTTCTTTACCCAGGGAATGTGCACGCTCAACGGTTATACGGGCCATTACGATGACTCCTCTTTATAGGGATTTGAATACCTTGAATGCGGCAAAAGGTCTCGGTGCCTGCCTATCTTACCTGCAGCCTTGCCAAGACAAAGCAGGCCTTGGGGATTATCATGTCCCGCATTCTCTTTTGGTGACAGCGATATGACTGATCAGCGCAAAGGCAGCGATGCCGAACCCACCACTCACTTCGGTTTCAAGAACGTCCCGGAAAGCCAGAAGGCGGAAAAAGTCGCTGAGGTGTTCCACTCCGTGGCAGCCAAGTACGACCTGATGAACGACGTGCTCTCCGGCGGCATGCACCGCCTGTGGAAACGCTTCACCATCGAGCTGTCGGGGGTACGCACCGGCAACCGCGTGCTGGACATCGCCGGCGGTACGGGTGACCTGGCGGCCAAGTTTTCCAAGCTTGTCGGCCCTACCGGCCAGGTGGTGCTGGCGGATATCAACGGCTCGATGCTCAAGGTCGGCCGTGATCGCCTGCTCGACAAAGGCGTGGCCGGCAATATCGAATTCGTCCAGGCCGACGCTGAAAAGCTGCCGTTCCCCGACAACCATTTCGACTGCGTGACCATCGCCTTCGGCCTGCGCAACGTGACCCACAAGGAAGACGCGATCCGCTCGATGCTGCGCGTCCTCAAGCCGGGTGGCCGCCTGTTGGTACTGGAGTTCTCCAAGCCGACCAACGCGCTGATGTCCAAGGTCTACGACACCTACTCCTTCGCCTTCATGCCGTTGATGGGCAAGCTGATCACCAATGACGCCGAAAGCTACCGCTACCTGGCCGAATCGATCCGCATGCACCCCGACCAGGAAACCCTGAAGTCGATGATGGTAGAAGCCGGTTTCGACCGCGTGACCTACCACAACATGACTTCGGGCATTGTCGCCCTGCACCGTGGCATCAAGCCCTGATGCTGCTCAAAGGCCTTCTCGTCAGCGTCGAACACGGGATCAACCGTGTACTGCGCCTGGACAGCACCGCCCTGGCACGGCTCGCGCACTTGAACGGCAAGGTCATCGCCGTGGACTGCAGCAGCCCCGCCCTGCAGCTGTTTATCCTGCCCAGCGATGAAGGCCTGCTGCTCGCCACTCAATGGGCTGCCGAAGCCGACTGCACCCTGCGTGCACCCGCCTCCAGCCTGTTGCACCTGGCGCTGAGCCGCAACAAGACCGCCATCCTCCACGGCCCCGAAGTGCACCTGGAAGGCGACAGTGCGGTCCTGATGGACCTGGCCGCCGTGCTGCAGGACCTGGAACTGGACTGGGAATACGAGCTGTCCCGCTGGATCGGCCCCGTCGCCACCCAACTGATCAGCGGGCACCTGCGCAGTCGCACGCGCTGGTACCAGCAGGGGTTCGCCAGCCTCAACCAGAACCTTGCCGAATACTTGAGCGAAGAATCGCGCACCCTGGTCGGCGAACGAGAAGCGCAAGCGCGCTTTCGTGAGCTCGACAAGGCCAAAATCGACCTGGAACGCCTCGAGGCCCGCTTCGAGCGCCTGAGCCGTTCCCTTGATCCAAGCGATAACGCATGAAGCTGCTCGCCGTCCGCCGTTTGTTCCGTATCCAGCGCGTCGTAATCCGCTACCGCCTCGATGACCTGCTGTTCGCCCTGCCCTTGCCATGGTTCCTGCTGGCGGTGCGCTATGTGCTGCCTTGGCGCTGGTTCCCGCGCAAACAGCTGGAGTTGAGTCGAGGCGCACGCCTGCGCCTGGCGTTGCAGGACCTGGGGCCGATTTTTATCAAGTTCGGGCAGATCCTCTCCACGCGCCGCGACCTGCTGCCCGAAGACATCGCCGACGAACTGATGCTGCTGCAGGATCGCGTGCCGCCGTTCGATTCCCAGCAGTCGATGAAGCTGATCGAAGAGCAACTGGGCAAGAAGATCAGCGAGGTGTTCAGCCGCTTCGACGTCGAACCGCTGGCCTCGGCCTCGGTGGCGCAAGTGCACGCCGCGCAGTTGAAGAGCGGCGAAGAAGTGGTGGTGAAGGTGATTCGCCCGGGCCTCAAGCCGATCATCGGCCAGGACCTGGCGTGGCTGTTTATCCTGGCCCGCGCCGCCGAACGTTTCTCTGCCGATGCGCGCCTGCTGCACCCGGTGGACGTGGTCGCCGACTACGAAAAAACCATCTACGACGAACTCGACCTGCTGCGCGAAGCGGCCAACGCCAGCCAGCTCAAGCGCAACTTCGAAGGCTCGCCGCTGCTGTACGTGCCGCAGGTGTACTGGGACTGGTGCCGCCCGAAAGTGCTGGTGATGGAGCGCATCTACGGCGTGCAGGTCACCGACCTCGCGACCCTGGCCGACCAGCGCACCGACATGAAGATGCTTGCCGAGCGCGGCGTGGAGATCTTCTTCACCCAGGTGTTCCGCGACAGTTTCTTCCACGCCGACATGCACCCCGGCAATATCTTCGTCAGCACCGTCAACCCGTGGAGCCCGCAGTACATTGCGATCGACTGCGGCATCGTCGGCAGCCTGACCCCGGAAGACCAGGACTACCTGGCGCGCAACCTGTTCGCCTTCTTCAAGCGCGACTACCGCCGCGTGGCGCAGTTGCACATCGATTCGGGCTGGGTGCCGGCGGAAACCAAGCTCAATGAATTCGAAGCGGCGATCCGCACCGTGTGCGAGCCGATCTTTGAAAAACCCCTGAAAGATATCTCCTTCGGCCAGGTGCTGATGCGCCTGTTCCAGACCGCGCGGCGCTTCAATATGGAAGTGCAGCCGCAACTGGTGCTGCTGCAAAAAACCCTGCTCAACATCGAAGGCCTGGGCCGTCAGCTGTACCCGGACCTCGACCTGTGGAACACCGCCCAGCCGTTCCTGGAACGCTGGATGCGCGAGCGGGTCAGCCCGAAAACCCTGCTGGGCAACCTGCACAGCCAGTTCGAACAGCTGCCGCACCTGGCCAACATGACCCGCGACCTGCTGGAGCGCATGTCCCAGCCCCATGCCAAAGACCCCGCACCGCCCTGGCAGAAGCGCAAGGACGACTGGTTCCTGCGCCTGCTGGGGGCCGCGCACCTGGTCGGTGGCGTGATGCTGGCCATTGGCGGGCCGCTGAACCAACTGGGCCACTGGCCGGCCGGCATCATGGTCGCCGTGGGTGTTTATCTGATCGTGCGTCGATAGCCAATCCGGTTATACACTGTCGCAAATTGCCGGAGCCGAAAATGAAAGACTGGCTGGACGAGATCAAGTGGGACAGTGACGGCCTGGTGCCGGCCATTGCCCAGGACTACAAGACCGGGCGCGTGCTGATGATGGCCTGGATGAACCGCGAGGCCCTGAGCCTCACCGCCACTGAGCAGCGCGCCATTTACTGGTCACGTTCCCGTGGCAAACTGTGGCGCAAGGGCGAAGAGTCCGGGCACGTGCAGACCCTGCACGAGATGCGCATCGACTGCGACGCCGACGTGGTGATCCTCAAGGTCGAGCAGATCGGCGACATCGCCTGCCACACCGGCCGCCACAGCTGCTTCTATCGCGTGTTCGAGAACGGCGAATGGAAGGTTGTAGAGCCGGTGCTCAAAGACCCGCACGCCATCTACTCGGCAGGACACTGACCATGAGCGATACCCTCAACCGTGTGGCCCAGGTGCTGGAGGACCGCAAAGGTGCGGATGCCGACAGCTCCTACGTCGCCAGCCTGTACCACAAGGGCCTGAACAAGATCCTGGAAAAACTCGGCGAAGAGTCCATCGAGACCATCATCGCGGCCAAGGACGCGCAAATCAGCGGCGATTGCAGCGATGTCATCTATGAGACCGCCGACTTGTGGTTCCATAGCCTGGTCATGCTCGCCCAACTGGGGCAGCATCCACAGGCCGTGCTGGATGAACTGGACCGTCGCTTCGGCTTGTCCGGGCACGCCGAAAAGGCCTCGCGCCCGTCCGCCTGAATAACTTTTACTAGAGGATTTGCAGCATGGGCATTTTTGACTGGAAACACTGGATCGTCATTCTGGTAGTGGTGGTACTGGTATTCGGCACCAAGAAACTCAAAAACCTCGGCACCGACGTGGGCGAGTCGATCAAGGGCTTCCGTAAAGCCATGAACGACGATGAGAAGCCTGCCGACCCGGCCGCCAACCCGGTGCCACCGGCCCAGCCTGTACACCCCCAGGCCACCCAGCCGATCACCGAGCGTCGCACCTTCGACGTGCAGGCTGAAAAAGTCGAAGAGCCGACCCGCAAAGACTCGTGAGCACTGACTAATGTTTGGTATCAGCTTCTCTGAACTGCTGCTCGTCGGCCTGGTTGCCTTGCTGGTACTGGGGCCGGAACGCCTGCCCGGTGCCGCACGCACGGCCGGCCTGTGGATCGGGCGCCTGAAACGCAGTTTCAACGCCATCAAACAGGAAGTTGAACGGGAAATCGGCGCCGACGAGATCCGTCGCCAACTGCACAACGAACATATTCTGTCGTTGGAACAGGAAGCCCGGAAGATCCTGTCGCCGGTGCAGGAGCCCGCCAAATCGGTGGAGCCTGTGGCCGAGCACAGCATCGCGCCTGCGCCAGCGGTGGATACCCAGCCCGCCGCCCCGACCCCGACCGCTCCAACCGAGCCTGCGCCGACGCCCGCTGCGTCGCCCGCGCCCCATGACCCTACATTGCCGCCGCGAGCCCCATGAGCGCTGATAAACCGGAAAACGACCAGCATATGCCGCTGGTCTCGCACCTGACCGAGCTGCGGACCCGCCTGCTGCGTTGCGTGGCCGCGATCTTCGTGATCTTTGCCGGGCTGTTCGCCTTTACCCAGCAGATCTACACCTTCGTCTCCACGCCGCTGCGCCAGTACCTGCCGGCCGGCGCGACGATGATTGCCACCGATGTGTCATCGCCCTTCCTCACACCGTTGAAGCTGACGATGATGGTCTCGCTGTTCCTGGCGATCCCGGTGATCCTGCACCAGATCTGGGGCTTTATCGCGCCGGGCCTGTACAAGCATGAGAAGCGCATCGCCGTGCCCTTGCTGGTGTCGAGCATCCTGCTGTTCTACACCGGCATGGCCTTCGCCTACTTCCTGGTGTTCCCGTTGATCTTCAAGTTCTTCGCCGCCGCCACCCCGGCCGGCGTGGAGATGATGACGGACATCACCAGCTACCTCGACTTCGTGATGACGCTGTTCTTCGCCTTTGGCGTCGCCTTCGAAATCCCCGTGGCCGTGGTGTTGCTGGTGTGGATCGGCGTGGTCAACGTGCAGTACCTGAAGAAGATCCGCCCGTACGTGATCATCGGCTGCTTCGTGGTCGGCATGATCCTCACGCCGCCGGACATCTTCTCCCAGACCCTGCTGGCCGTGCCGATGTGGATGCTGTTCGAGATCGGCATCCTGTTCAGCGGCCTGATCAGCAAGCGTGGCGATCACCCGGATGACCAACCCGCAGACGACGACCAGCCGCCAGCGACCCAGCCGTGAACCTGCTGCTGCTGTTCGATGCCGACTTTATCGCGGCCGACCGGGTGATCCTGCGTGATCGGCGCCTGGTGCATATGCAGGAAGTCCACCGCGCCGCCGTAGGCGACAGCCTGCGGGTCGGGCGCCTTGGCGGGTTGATGGGCAACGCGCAATTGCTGCGCCTGGAAGCCCGTGAAGCCGAACTGCAAGTGAGCTTCGACCAACCACCGCCGGCCAAACTGCCCCTGACCCTGCTGCTGGCCCTGCCACGTCCGAAGATGCTGCGCCGGGTCCTGCAAACCGTGGCGGCCATGGGCGTGCCGAAAGTGGTGCTGGTCAACAGCTACCGGGTGGAAAAAAGCTTCTGGCAGACCCCCTTCCTGGAGCCCGAGGCCATTCGCGAACAACTGATCCTCGGCCTGGAACAGGCGCGGGACACGGTACTGCCGGAAATCCTTATCGAAAAGCGCTTCAAGCCCTTCGTCGAAGACCGCCTGCCGGCCATGACCGCAGGCACCTTTGGCCTGATTGGCCATCCCGGCGACTACCCACCCTGCCCACGCGGCCTGGACGAACCGGTCACCCTGGCCATAGGCCCGGAAGGTGGCTGGATCCCCTATGAGGTGGACCTGCTGGCCAAGGCCGGCTTGCAGCCGGTGCAATTGGGCGCCCGCATCCTGCGCGTCGAAACGGCCGTCACCGCCCTGCTCGCCCGCCTTTTCTAACCACACCGCATAACCCTTTGGGAGGGGGCCTGCTCCCGATAGCGGCGGGTCAGTCAGCATTTCTGATACTGAACCACCGCTATCGGGAGCAAGCCCCCTCCCACAGGGGACAGCGTCGCTACAGAATTCCGTATGCAAGCCGATAACCCGTGAATAAGTCCAAGCCTTGTTCCAGGGGAGTTCGCAACATGTATCGTTGGTTAGCCGAAAAGCTGGGGAATGTCAGCGTCAAAACCAAGCTGGCGGTGGGCTTTGGCCTGGTATTGCTGTTGACACTGATGATCACCTTCACCGGCTGGAGCGGCCTGGGCGACGTGATCAGCCGTGGTGACAAGCTGGGTTACATCTCCAGCCTCAACGGCTTGACCAAAGACCTGCGCCTGGCACGCCTTGACTACGAGATGCGCCGTGGCGAACAAGGCCCGACCGCCGTCAGCGAACTGCTGAACAAGCTGGACACTGGCCTGAAGACCGCACGCAGCCTGATCGAACAACCCACGGATGCCGCCCTGGTCGATGAGCAATTGGCCGCCGTGGACCAGTACAAGCGCGCGTTCAACGATATGGTGCAGGCAGGCACCAACCGCGAAAATGCCCGCAGCAAGCTGGGCGATACCGCCGATAATGCGGTACTCAAGGTCAGCGAAGTCGAGAAATCCCTGCTGCAAGGCGACAGTGTCACGCTGTTCAACAGCGTGGTGGACCTGAGCAAACTGATCCAGCAAGCGCGCTTCCAAGTACGGGGCTACACCTACAGCGGCAAGGTGGAGGCCGAGCAGCCCGCGCTGGATGCCATCGACAACGCGCTGAAAAGAATCACCAGCCTCACCAGCCAAATACCTGATCAGTATTCAGCCAACCTGCAACAGGCCAGCGTCTCACTGCAAGCCTACCGCGCCGCCGTCAGCCAATACCGCGACTCTCAAGTGGCCAGCGCAGCGGCACTCAAGACCATGTCTGCCCAGGGCGATATCCTGCTGGGCCACAGTGACAAACTGACGGTTTCCCAGACCGCGGTACGCGATGCGGATGCCGCGCAAGCCAAATACTTGCTGCTAACGGCCACCGTGCTGGCGCTGATCTTCGGCCTGGTTGCCGCCTGGGCCATCACCCGCCAGATCATCCTCCCCCTGAACCAGACCCTGCAGGTCGCCGAGCGTGTCGCGTCGGGCGACCTGAGCCACAACCTCACCTCCTTGCGCCAGGATGAGCTGGGCCAATTGCAACGCGCCATGCAAAGCATGACCGTGGGCCTGCGCGAGTTGATCGGCGGCATCAGCGAAGGGGTCACCCAGATCGCCAGCGCTGCCGAGCAACTGTCGGCCGTGACCGAACAGACCAGCGCCGGGGTCAACAGCCAGAAAGTCGAGACCGACCAGGTGGCCACCGCCATGAATGAAATGGCCGCTACCGTGCAGGAAGTGGCGCGCAATGCCGAGGAAGCCTCGGAAGCCGCGCTGGCCGCCGACCAGCAGGCCCGCGAAGGCGACAAAGTGGTCGGCGAAGCGATCGCCCAGATCGAACGCCTCGCCACTGAAGTCGGCAACTCCACGGTCGCCATGGCCGATCTGAAGCGCGAAAGCGACAAGATCGGCAGCGTGCTCGATGTGATCAAGTCCGTGGCCCAGCAAACCAACCTGCTGGCGCTCAACGCGGCCATTGAAGCGGCGCGGGCCGGTGAAGCCGGACGCGGTTTCGCGGTGGTGGCCGATGAAGTACGCAGCCTGGCCCAGCGCACCCAGAAGTCCACCGAAGAGATCGAAGAGCTGATCGTCGGCCTGCAAAGCGGCACCCAGCAGGTAGCGAACATCATGGACAACAGCCGTGGCCTCACCGACAGCAGTGTCGAGCTGACCCGCCGCGCCGGCAGCGCCTTGGAGAACATCACACGTACGGTCTCGACCATCCAGGCGATGAACTCCCAGATCGCCACCGCCGCCGAGCAGCAAAGCGCCGTGGCGGAAGAGATCAATCGCAGTGTGTTGAACGTGCGCGATATCTCCGAGCAGACGGCTTCGGCCAGTGAAGAGACCGCCGCATCGAGTACCGAACTGGCGCGCCTGGGCACTCATCTCCAGGCGCTGGTCGGCCGCTTCAGGGTCTGACCCCTTCCCCGCGTGGCGACCCGCCCTGGGTCGCCGCCTGCAATCTGTGAAATTTCCTACGCATTTATCAGCCCCACCTCTGCGCCGAGAGAACTAGCGTTCAATTCAGCTCAATGTGCCTGCGCACGTTGAGAACGCCCACTGTTCACTTGTCGGAGGTTGATCATGCTTCGTCGAATGACTTACCTGCTGGGTGACGCCAGTGTCACTCTCAAACTGGCCCTGGGCTTCTCCCTGGTCCTGGCATTGAGCCTTGTGATTGCCGTGACTGGCTGGCAAGCGCTGGCCGCGTCCCTTTACCGCTCGCAGACCCTGACCGTGCTCGCGCAACTGGCCGTGACGGGTGAAGAACTGCGGGCCGACAGAATCGTCTACCGAACCCTGGACGATACCAACAGCCTCAACAAATTGAGCGTGAGCATAGAAAAAATCGACGGATTCCTGAGCGAGCTTTCCAACCGGCTCAAAGTCCCCAAATCCATTCAATACCTGCAGGAGATGACCCGCCTCTCCGCAACGTTCAAAACCACGCTCAAGGAGGTGCCCGCCCTGGTCGAGAAACGTGAGAGTGCCCGTGAACAACTGAAGCAGAGCTCCGTACGCACCGGCGACGTGCTGGCACAACTGGCCAGCGACTTACCCGACCAGGAGGATGAAAAAGCCCTCGATGCCATCGAAAACCTGCGCCAGGCCATAGAGCAGGCGGAGGATCGCGCCCAAACCCCTGCCTGGGCCGCCAGCTCGCTGGATGCCTACGCCCAGGCCGTCAGCGACGCCGAGCGCAACCTCGAACTCGCCCAGGCTGGCGTAGCAAAATTGCCGGTCGACAGCGGCGCCCTGAAAAATACCGTGCTCAGTATCCGCACCCACCTCACACGCCTCAAGGACACGCAACTCACAACCGAGGGCGCGCAAAAGCAATTGGAACAGCAACTGGACGAACTGCTCGCCCAGAGCGACCTCTTGAGCCAGGACCAGACTCAGCGGCGCGAACGCGAAGCCGAACAGGCCCGCACCCAAACCCTTGGTACGACCGCTGCCGCCTTGCTGCTGGGCACTCTGGCAGCCTGGCTGATTGCCGGGCAAATCGTGAAACCGCTGCGCAAAGCGCTGTCCGCTGCCAATCGCATTGCCCAAGGCGACCTGAGCCAAGATGTGCAGTCCCGACGGCGTGACGAGTTGGGTCAACTGCAACGCAGCATGAGCCAAATGACGCTGAACCTGCGGGGGCTGATTGGCAACATCAGCGACAACGCGCGGCAAATTGCCAGCGCCGCCGAGGAGCTCTCCACCGTGACCGAACAAACTCGCGCAGGGGTGAATAATCAGCGCGATGAAACCGAGCAGGTCGCCGCCGCCATGAACCAGATGCTCGCCACCGCCCAGGAGGTTGCGCGCCACGCCGAGCAGGCTTCGCTCGCCGCCGGACAGGCCAATCAACAGACTGAGCTGGGCGATCAGGTGGTGACGGATGCCGTGGCGCAAATCGAGCACCTTGCCCATGAAATGGCGCGCGCAGGCCAGGCCATGATTGGGCTGCAACGGGAAAGCCAGAAAATCAGCAGCGTGCTGGATGTGATCAAGTCCGTGTCACAGCAGACCAACCTGCTGGCGCTCAACGCCGCGATAGAAGCCGCACGGGCCGGCGAAGCCGGTCAAGGCTTCGCGGTGGTCGCCGATGAGGTGCGCGGTCTCGCCCAACGGACCCAGCAGTCCGCCGAGGAAATCGAAGAGCTGATTGGCGGCCTGCACAGCGGTACACAACAGGTGGCCGACATCATGGACTACAGCCGCACCCTGACCGACAACAGCGTCGGCCTGGCCCGTAATGCCGGGGATTCCCTGACGGAGATCGCCCGCACGGTGTCGGTCATCCAGGAGATGAACCCGCAGATCGCCGCTGCCGCCGAGGAGCAAAGTGCGGTGGCCGAAGAGATCAACCGCAGCGTATTGAAAGTACGCGACGCCTCGGAGCAAACCGCCGCCGCCAGTGAACAGACGGCAGCGGCCAGTATCGAACTGGCGCGGCTGGGAACGGATTTGCAGCAATGCGTGGGGCGGTTCAAGGTATGAACGCCCCGCGCCCTATAGCACCTGGCGCAGGAACGCCTGGGCGCGCGGGTCTTTGGGCGCCGCGAAGAACTCGGCCGGGGCCGCATCCTCCAGCAACTTGCCATGATCGAAGAACAGCACCCGGTCCGCCACTTCACGGGCAAAACCCATCTCGTGGGTGACGCAGACCATGGTCATGCCTTCAAGGGCCAGGGTCTTCATCACGTCCAGCACCTCGCCGACCATTTCCGGGTCGAGGGCCGAGGTGGGCTCGTCGAACAGCATCACCTTGGGCTCCATCGCCAACGCCCGGGCAATCGCCACCCGCTGTTGCTGGCCGCCGGAAAGCCGCGACGGGAACTCGTTGGCTTTCTGCGCAATGCCGACCTTTTCCAGCAGCGCCAGGGCCTTGGCTTCGCGCTCCTTCTTGCCGCGCTTGCGCACGACTTTCTGCGCCAGGCACAGGTTTTCCAGCACGGTCATGTGGGGGAACAGGTTGAAGTGCTGGAACACCATGCCGACTTCACGGCGATAGGCATTCACATCGGTTTTCGGGTCGGCCAGTTGCAGGCCATCGATGCTCACCGAGCCCGAATCGAATTCTTCCAGGCCATTGAGGCAACGCAGGAACGTGGACTTGCCGGAGCCGGACGGGCCGATCACCACCAGCACTTCGCCCTTGGCCACCTGGGTGGTCACATGGTCCACCGCGCGCACCACATGCCCGCGGGTATCGAAGACTTTTACCAGATCGCGGACTTCAATCACTTTGGGCGAGCCTCCGCTCAAGCCGGCTGGCCATTTTCGACAGCGGCAGGTTGATCAGCAGGTACAGCCCTGCGACGCAGAACAGGATTTCAAACGGCGAGAACGAGGTGGTGATCACTTCGCGACCGCTTTTGAGCAGCTCGGTAATCGCGATCACCGAGACCAGCGAGGTGTCTTTCACCAGGCTGATAAATTGCCCGGCCAGCGGCGGCAACACGCGCTTGAAGGCCTGCGGCAGCACCACATGGCGCATCGACTGGCTGGCGCTCAGGCCCAGGGAACGAGCCGCCTCGTTCTGGCCACGGGTGATGGACTGCACGCCGGCGCGGACGATTTCCGCCACATACGCGCCCGTGAACAGTGACAGCGCGGCGATCCCGGCAAACTCCCGAGACAGGTTGAGCACCGTGCCGATAAAGAAGTAGAAAATAAAGATCTGCACCAACAGCGGCGTGCCACGCACCAGCTCGACGTAGATCGTCGACAGATCGCGCAGGGTCGGGTTATTGGACAGTCGGCACAACCCGGTGGCAAGACCGATCGCCAGGCCGAGAATCCCGGATACCACCGACAGCCACAACGTGGTCCACAGGCCCCACATCAAGGGGCCCAATGCCCAATGGCGGTTAACCCCAATGACATCGCCTTCGGCCACATCATCGCCGCGCGCCACTTGCAGGCTGTTGTCGGCCACGCTCACACGCTGTTCGACGCCGGCATCGTTGCGCAGGGTGACTTCGGCCACATCGCCCTTGCGGACCAGCTCCACGACAGTGGAGATGTCCGCAGCGCGCTGGGACTCTTCGGCCTGGTAGGCGAAGTATTGCGGGACCCGGTTCCAGCGCCACTCGTAGGACATCAGCGAGGTGGCGTAATACAAGGCGCCGGCCAGGCCGACCAGCACGACGACGGTCAGCAGGTGCCAGGGCCATTGGGCTTTTTTCTGTTTCATCTACTCAGCATCCAAAAAAATCGAGGCCCGCACACCTGATGTGGCGAGCGGGCTCCCCACATCAAGCCCTCTCACACCAGAAAACAGTCCCGCTTTATTCCATGTCCTTGAGCCACTCGGAGCTCTTGAACCACTTGTCATGGATGCGATCGTAGGTGCCGTCGTTCTTGATCTGGTGCAGGAAGTTGTTGATGAAGTTGATGCTGTCGTAGTCACCCTTCTTCAGGCCGAACGCCAGGGGTTCAAAGGTGAAGGGTTCTTCAAGGAACACCAGCTTGCCGTTACCGACTTTTTTCTCGGCGACCACGTTGTACGGCGCGTCATACACGAAGGCATCGGCCTTGCCGTTGACCACGTCCAGCACACCTTCCTGCTCGTTGTCATAGCCGTGGTACTTGGCCTTGGAGATCAGCTTCTTGGCGACCATCTCACCGGTGGTGCCGAGCTTGGAGGTCAGGCGGTACTTCTCGTCGTTCAGGTCTTTGTAGGACTTGATGGTGCCTTCCAGGTCCTTGCGGATCAGCAGGGTCTGGCCAACCACGATGAAGGGTTCGCTGAAGTTCAGGCGCAGGTTGCGTTCCTGGGTCAGGGTCATGCCGCTGCCGATCATGTCGAACTTGCCGGTGAGGAACGCCGGGATGATGCCGTCATAGCCGGTGGACACCAGCTCCAGCTTGACGCCCATGGACTTGGCCATGGCCTTGAGGATATCGACCTCGAACCCAATGATTTCGCCGCGTTTGTCGGTCATTTCGAACGGCATGTAGGTCGGGTCCATGCCGACTTTCAGCGTGCCGCGCTTGACCGCATCATCGATGGCACCGGCCTGGGCGGCATTGGCCGAAACCAGCGCGGCGACGCCGAGCAGCAGCATCGAAAGATACTTTTTCATCATCAAGTCCCCTGAACGATTCTTATACGGTCGGCGCGCAAAAGGGCTGCACCAATTCGGGGTGCGATCCTAACCCACTCATTGCCTGTCACAAAGGTTTCACGGGTATTTGTTATCTGCGTATGTCGGAAAAGTCCCACAACAACGCAGCCAGCTGCTGGGATAGACGCTTGCGTTGGCAGCGCTGGCAACGGATTGATGTGTAAGAAGTTATGACTTCCAGTCGACCTCTACCAGCCAGTCCATGTCCTTGAACCACTTGTCGTGCAAGCGATCGTAGGTCCCGTCCTGGGCGACTTGATTGAGGAAATGGTTGATCCAGTTGAGGCTGTCAAAATCGCCTTTCTTCACGCCAAACGCCAAGGGCTCAAAGGTGAACGGCTGTTCAAGCGCCAGCAGCTCGCGGTTTTCCGGCAGGCTCAGGGCGATCAGGTTGTAGGGCGCATCATAAATAAAGGCATCGGCGGCACCGTTCACCACTTGGCGCACAGCTTCCCGGGGCGTTGCAAAACTGCTCAAGCGCGCCGCCCCCAGGAAGCGTTGCGCCGCCGCCTCGCCAGTGGTGCCCTGGACGGTGGTGACACGGTAAGTGGCGTCGTCCAGGTCTTCGACACTGGCGACCTTGTCCTTCAGGCTGGGGTGCAGCAACACGGTTTGCCCCACCACGATAAAGGAGTCGCTGAAATTCAGCTTCAGGTTGCGCTCCTGGGTGACGGTCATGCCGCTGCCGATCAGGTCGAACTTTTTCGCCTGCAGCCCAGGCAGCAACTCGGTATAGGGCACGCTGACCAATTCAAGCTCAACGCCCAGGGCCTGGCTCATCACCTTGAGCAGGTCGATTTCAAAGCCAACGATACGACCCTCTTTATCGGTCATTTCAAAGGGGACATAGGTGGGCGTAGTACCCACTTTCAACACACCACGCCGAACCGCATCGTCGATGGCACCGGCCTGCACCAGACCAGCGTGAATCAATGCAATAACGCCGATCAGCAATGCCGAACAATACCTTTTGATCATGAATCCCCCTGTGACCGAGTCAAATTTGGGGGGCGATCCTACCCCACTCGCGGGCACGCAAATACGCCTCGGACAAGGGACTTTTGTTTCGAAATAACAAGGAGTTAGGGCGGTAGAAAAACGCTGTAGGACCAGCGCTTCGAACGCCCCCGAAGTGAACCCTCGGGGGCGTCTGAATCAGGCCGGTTGGGCCTGGGACGACAGCGGTTGCAGCGGCAGTAACGGCGCGTGCGGGTCGGCCTTGATCGAGTTCCGCCAGGCAGCGAGCCACTCAGCATGCCCTTCGCTCCAGACCTGCTCATGCAAGCGGGCCAGGGCTACCGGGTCGCTGAGCAACGCCAGGCGTTCGCCGTTGTTGAGGCCGGCAGGGCCGACTTTCAACGCGTGGCGCACACGTTCGGTACGCAGGTACTCGATGGGCTCGGCCTGACCGTGACGCGAGGTCGCCAGGGCACAGGCCAGTGCGTTCTGCTGTGGGTCGACCACCGAGCGCACAAAGCCGTCTTTCAGCGCGTGCCAACGGTTTTCGTGGGTGTACTTGTCGGTGGACAGCAACGCTTGCGGCGGATTGTATTCCTCAGGGATCAGGAACAGGCTCTCATCGCGGGACTTCAGTCCGAGGTTGACCCGGCTGGAGATCACCGACACCGGGATCGACAGCATCAACGAACCCACGATCGGCACCAGCCACCACAGGAAGCTCGGGTTCAACCACACCACCAGCAGGGCCCAGAAGAAGCCAAGCAAGGTCTGCGTGCCGTGACGCTTGATCGCTTCGCCCCACGGGGTGGAGTCGTCGTCACGCTGCGGCGAGTTCCAGGTCGCGGCCCAGCCGAGGAACGCGGCGAGCACGAAACGGGTGTGGAAAATCATCCGCACCGGCGCCAGCAGCATGGAGAACAGCATCTCCAGCAGCATGGACATCGTCACCTTGAACTTGCCACCGAACTCTTTCGCGCCCTTGGCCCAGATCAGGATGATGCTCAGCAATTTCGGCAGGAACAGCAGCACGATGGTGGTGGAGAACAGCGCCACCGCCTTGTCCGGGTGCCATTGCGGCCACAGCGGGTACAACTGGCGTGGCGCCATGAAGTACTGCGGCTCCATCAGGGTGTTGACCGCCAGCAAGGCCGTCGACAGCACCAGGAACAGGAACCACAACGGCGCCGACAGGTAGGACATCACACCGGTCAGGAACACCGCGCGGTGCACCGGGTGCATGCCCTTGACCAGGAACAGGCGGAAGTTCATCAGGTTGCCGTGGCACCAGCGACGGTCACGCTTGAGTTCATCCAGCAGGTTCGGCGGCAGTTCTTCGTAGCTGCCCGGCAGGTCGTAGGCAATCCACACGCCCCAGCCGGCACGGCGCATCAGCGCCGCTTCAACGAAGTCGTGGGACAGGATGGAGCCGGCGAATGCACCTTTACCCGGCAATGGCGCCAGGGCGCAGTGCTCGATAAACGGTTTCATGCGGATGATCGCGTTGTGACCCCAGTAGTGGGATTCACCCAACTGCCAGAAGTGCAGGCCGGCGGTGAACAGCGGGCCGTACACCCGGGTGGCGAATTGCTGCATGCGCGCATACAGGGTGTCCATGCCCGACGCACGCGGCGCGGTCTGGATAATCCCGGCATCCGGCGTGGCTTCCATCAGGCGCACCAGGCTGGTCAGGCATTCGCCGCTCATCACGCTGTCGGCGTCGAGAACCACCATGTACTTGTAGTCGCCGCCCCAACGACGGCAGAAGTCGTCGAGGTTGCCGCTTTTACGCTTCACGCGACGGCGACGGCGGCGATAGAAGATCTTGCCGAAGCCACCCGCCTCACGGCAAACGTCGAGCCAGGCTTGCTGCTCGGCGATGCAGATGTCGGCCTCGTTACTGTCGCTGAGCACGAAGAAGTCGAAACGATCGAGGTCACCGGTGGCGGCCACCGATTCGAACGTCGCGCGCAAACCGGCGAATACCCGCGGCACGTCTTCGTTGCAGATCGGCATGACCAGCGCGGTGCGCGCGTCTTTCGGGATCGGCTCGTCGCCGGCACTTTTACCGGAAATCCGGTATTTATCGTGGCCGGTGAGCAGTTCGAGGAAGCCCATCAATGCAGTCCAGAAACCGGCCGAGACCCAGCAGAACAGGATCCCGAACATGATCAGGATGCTGGTCTGCAGGGCGTAAGGCAGCACCTGGGTGGCGGTTTGCAGCAGGGTCTGGTTGCGGATCTCGTCGAAGTCGACCAGCGACCAGCCCTGGTAGGGCATGATGCCTTTCATGTACCAGCCGGCCACGATGGTCTGGCCGAGCATCAGCACCAGCAGGATATAACGACGAATCGAACCCACGGTACGCCAGCGGGCTGCCGGCAATACGCGCTCATCCTTCGGCGGGGTCGGCGGGTTGCTGCGGCCGGTGATCCGCCGCCAGCCGCGCACCAGGATATTGGTGCGCCACGGTTCAGGCACCACGCGGGTACGGCGGATGGGCGGCGTGGCCTTGAGGCACACGCGCCCACTGGCGTCGAGCCCGAGCATTTCGGCGTCTTGCAGCTCTTCGGCCGTGCTGAGGGTCAAGCGGGGACCCACCGACGCCTGGGCGGCGTCGACGGGTGCATCGAACGCCTTGGACGACAAGCGCTCGTGCAACTCGGTGAAGGATGTGCAGCCCGCCAACTCGGCGCGCTGCTCAGCGGTCATCGGAAGATGCGCCAGGTACTCGGAGAGAGTCTCTGGCTGGACTTGAGAATTACTCATCGGCAGGCAACTGATAGCTCCAGGTTTCGGTCAGGACTTGCTCGGTCTTGATCGGCTCCGGTGTGGCTGGGGCAGCTTCTGGCTGCTTGGCTTCCTTGTCTTTCGCGTCTTTCTTGGCCTGTTTCTCGTGTTGCTTGGCCAGGACCTTGTCGGCCTTCAGCACCTGGGTCGAAACATGCTCAGGCTCAGGCGGCGTGATGTCCTGGACCAGGGCTGCACGCATCTCGGTCGGCTTGCCTGCGTCCTTGATCTTCATACGCAGGGTCAGGCGCCAGCCTTTGGTGTGTTCGTTGTAGCGCACGCTGTTTTCTACCAGCTCGGCATTGTCACTCACGCTCACCTGGCTGCGCACCGGGGCGTCCGGCAGCAGTTTCTTCAGGGACGGGCCCTCGAAGTCCACCAGGTACGCCACGCTGCCATCCGGCTGACGGATCAGGTTGGATTGCTTCACATCACCGGTGGAGCGCAGGGTCTGCTTGACCCAGGCGCTGTCCGGCGAGTGGAACGCGGCATCATCGAGGGTCCAGTGCAGGCGGTAGGCCACTTCCAGCGGCTTGCCGACTTCCGGCAACTCCGCCGGGCTCCAGAATGCAACGATGTTGTCGTTGGTTTCGTCGGCAGTCGGGATCTCGACCAGGTCGACGGAGCCCTTGCCCCAGTCGCCTTCAGGCTCGATCCACGCGCTTGGACGCTTGTCGTAGTTGTCGTCGAGGTCTTCATAGTGGCTGAAGTTGCGACCCCGTTGCAGCAGGCCGAACCCACGCGGGTTCTCCACGGTGAAGTTGCTGACCGACAGGTGTTTAGGGTTGTTCAGGGGGCGCCAGATCCACTCGCCGTTGCCGGCATGGATCGACAGGCCGCTGGAGTCATGCAGCTCGCGACGGTAGTTGAGCACCTTGGACGGCTGGTTGGCGCCGAACAGGAACATGGAGGTCAACGGGGCAACGCCCAGTTTGCTGACCTTGTCACGCAGGAACATCTGGGATTTCACATCGACAACCGTGTCGGTGCCCGGACGCAGGATCAGGCGATAGGCGCCGGTCGCACGTGGGGAATCCAGCAGGGCAAAGATCACCAGGTGCTTGTCACCCGGTTTTGGACGCTCGATCCAGAACTCGGTGAAACGCGGGAATTCTTCACCCGACGGCAGCGCGGTATCGATCGCCATGCCACGGGCGGACAGGCCATAGACCTGGTCCTTGCCGACGACGCGGAAATAGCTGGCGCCGAGCATGGTCATGATTTCGTCTTGCTTGTCGCCCTTGTTGATCGGATACAGCACACGGAAACCGGCGTAACCCAGCTGCTCGGTGGCTTTAGGATCAAACTTCACGTCACCGAAATCGAAGCGAGTCGGGTCGTATTTGATTTCCTGGACGCTGTCGGCGGTCACTTCGTTGATTTTCACCGGTGTATCGAAATGCATACCCTGGTGATAGAAGGACAACTTGAACGGGGTGTTCTGATCGGCCCATTCGGCTTTTTCGTTGCGGAAACGAATCTTCTGGTAGTCCGCGAACTTCATTTCGCGGAATTCGTTCGGCAGATTGCTGCGCGGAGCTTCGTATTTCTGCCCGGCCAGCTCTTTTGCCTTGGCCGACACATCATCCAGACTGAATGCCCACAGTTGACCCGCGCCGAACAGGCAAAACAGGGCAGAGCCCGTCACCAGTGCGTTTCGTAACCGTTTGGCAGACAATTTTGGTGCATTACAGGGACTAACAATCACGAGCAACCCTCGCCGAAAACAGATCAAAAAACCAACGGCCAGCTATCTATATGCCAGGTTGGCGAGCATTGTTCCGACTCCCCTGGGGCAAAATGATTCCCCAGTGGTTACCGGACAAGTCTCTACCTAAGTCAAAAATGGACCAAACAACGCTGATCCCCGTAGCGCGCGATTATCTAGTAGCCCGCGAGACAACGCATCAGGGACAACGAAGTATTTGTAGCGAAACCCTACGTTTTTAGGCATTAAAGTCGTTTTTAATACATTCATGTCTGTAAGAGAAAGGTCACAGGGCCATCATTGACCAAATGCACCTGCATATCCGCACCAAAACGCCCCGAGGCCACCTTGCCATGCAATTGTTGCGCTTGTAACAGCAAGTGATCAAAAAGCGCCGCTCCCAGGGCCGGCGGCGCAGCGGTTGAGAAGCTTGGCCGCAGGCCGCTCTTGGTATCCGCCGCCAGGGTGAACTGCGACACCAGCAGCAATCCCCCATCGATATCCTTCAACGACAGGTTCATCTTGCCCTCGTCGTCGCTGAATACCCGGTAGTTAAGCAGCTTGTGCAGCAGTTTGTCGGCACTCTCGGGCGTATCTGCAGGTTCGACGGCCACCAGCACCAGTAAACCCTGGTCGATAGCCCCGACGATTTCGCCCGCCACTTCGACCCGGGCGCCACGCACCCGTTGCAGCAAGGCCTTCATGCTTCTTCTGGCGGCAGATCAAGCAGGCGCCGTGCCATTTCGCCGGTCGCGCGCACCAGTGCATCGGTAATCCCGGGCTCGGACGCCGCATGGCCCGCTTCACGGATGACCTGCAGTTCGCTGTTCGGCCAGGCCTGATGCAGCTCCCAGGCGTTATCCAGCGGGCAGATCATATCGTAGCGGCCATGGATGATGACGCCAGGCAGATGGGCGATCTTGTGCATATCGCGAATCAGCTGGTTGGGCTCCAGGAAGGAGTTATTGGTGAAGTAGTGGCATTCGATACGGGCGATGGACAGCGCGCGCTGAGGCTCGGAAAAGCGCTCCACGTGCTGCGGGCTCGGGCACAGGCCGAGCATGCGCCCTTCCCAGCCGGACCAGGCCTTGGCGGCGTGCATCTGGGCGATCTGGTCGTTGCCGGTCAGGCGCTTGTGGTAGGCCGCGATCATGTCGTGACGCTCATCGGCGGGAATCGGCGCGATGTAGTCCTGCCAGTAGTCCGGGAACAGGCGGCTGGCACCGGCCTGGTAGAACCATTCGATGTCCTGGGGGCGGGCGAGGAAAATACCGCGCACGATCAGGCCATGCACACGCTCGGGGTGGGTTTGCGCGTAGGCCAGGGCCAGGGTCGAGCCCCAGGAGCCGCCGAACAGCACCCATTTGTCGATGCCAAGATGTTCGCGGATGCGCTCGAGGTCGGCGACCAGGTCCCAGGTGGTGTTGTTTTCCAGGCTGGCGCGCGGGGTGGAACGGCCGCAGCCACGCTGGTCGAAGGTGACGATGCGGTACAGGTTGGGATCGAAATAGCAGCGGCTCTGGGCATCGCAACCGGCGCCAGGGCCACCGTGGATGAATACGACAGGCAAGCCTTCGGGGGAGCCACTTTCATCGACATACAGCGTGTGGGTGTCATCGACGGCCAGATCGTGCCGGGCGTAGGGTTTGATCTGCGGGTACCAAGTCTGCATTGCGCGCTCCGTAGGGGGTCGGGTTCATCCCTGGGGGGACGTCTTTTATTTTGCCGTCTGGCACTATAAACCCGAATTGTGCAATGAGCATGTCCTTGAGCGCTTAGAGCTGCGTCAGCAGTTCGCTCCTCAGGTAATCCAACAGGTAGCCGTACAGCCGATCCACCTCCGGGGCCTGGCCCTTTGCGCGTAGACAGCCGTGGACCAGGCCTTTGCCCGGATACAACAGTGCAGGCACACCGGCCTGTTGCAGGCGCTCGGCGTACAGCATGCCGTCGTCGCGCAGCGGGTCGAATTGGGCGACTGCGATCAAGGCCCTGGGCAAACCACTGAGATCCTCGGCCAACAGCGGCATGGCATAGGCCGATGGTTTATCCAAACCGCGCAGGTAGAGCGCCAGGTAGTAGTCGGTGTCGGCAGTGCTGAGCAGCGGCGCGTCCATGCAGTCACGGCGCGAGGGCAAATCGGCCGGGCCGCCCAGCCCGGGGTAAATAAGGACCTGGGCCCGCGGCATAGGCTGGCCATCATCGCGCAACCCCAGGCACAACGCCGCCGCCAGGTTGCCGCCCGCACTGTCACCGACCACTGCCAGGCGTTGCCGATCGATGGCGTGTGGCGCCTGTCCTTTCTGGATCGCCTGCCACACTGCGCGGCAATCGTCGTAGGCGGCCGGGAATGGGTGCTCGGGCGCCAGGCGGTAGTCGATGGCGATCACCAGCACCCGGAGGGCATTGGCCAGCTCGAAGCAGATGAAGTCATGGGAATCCAGGCCGCCGACCACCCAGCCACCGCCGTGTATATAGAGGAGACATGGCCAGCCATCGGCGGGTGGCGGTGCAGGGGGCAGATAACTGCGCACGTCCACGCCGGCCAGGGTGAAGTCCGCGAGCTGCAAGCCTTCCGGTTTCGGCGGGGTGAATGCCTGGCACATGCGCTGGTAACTTTGGCGCTGGCTCGTCAGGGAAGAGTCGGCGCAGGTGAAGGACTCGGTTTTTGCGACGAAGGCGGCGAGTTGCGGGGATATCGGGTACATACGCGATGATCTCTGGCGCGGCAGGTTCAAGGTCGGGGGTTTCCGATTGCGATGGATCAGTCACTTGATAGGTTGCCCGGCATGGCGCTATCGGGGCAGTCGTATCTACACATCTTCGGTGAAAGAATAATCTAAGGTAATGAAGTCCTTGTGGTGAGCGGGCTTGCCCCGCTCACCACAGCGTTATGCGTCAACCCTCAAGATACCCATGGCTATCGGGGGCTGCACTTGGCTTAGGGTTTGAGGTAGGCCTGGAGCGACGCCAAGCCGTCGCTGCCATCAAATGCTGTAACCCCGGCCAACCAGCGCTGCAAATCCTCGGGGTGGTCGCGCAGCCATTGCCTGGCCACGTCCTGCGGTGACTGGCGCTCCATGATCGGCACCATCAACTGGCTTTCCTGGGCGGCGGTGAAGGTCAGGTTCTCGAGCAATCGGTTAGCGTTGGGGCAGCGTTCGGCAAAGTCCGGCGCGGTCACGGTGGAGACCGTGGCGCGCCCTTCGTCAGGACCGAACACGTCTTCGCTGCCAGTGAGATAGGCCATTTTCATATTGATGTTCATGGGGTGCGGGGTCCACCCGACAAATACCACGAACTCCTTGCGGTTCACTGCGCGCTGCACCGCCGCCAACATGCCAGCCTCACCGGAAGCCACCAGCTTGAAGCCGCCCAGGCCGAAGTGGTTGGTGTCGATCATTTTCTGGATATCGGTATTGGCGCCGCTGCCGGGCTCGATGCCGTAGATCTTGCCGCCCAGCTTGTCCTTGAAGCGGGCGATGTCGGCAAAGGTCTTCAGCCCGGCGTCAGCCACGTATTGCGGCACGGCCAGGGTGGCCTGGGCATCGGCGAGGCTGGGTTTATCAAAGACCTTGACCTGCCTGGCGGCCAGAAACGGCGCGATGTTGTTGTCCATCGCCGGCTTCCAATAGCCGAGGAACACGTCCAGGCGTTTATCGCGGATACCGGCAAAGATGATCTGCTGCACGGCGCTGGTCTGCTTGCTGTCATAGCCCAGGCCGCTGAGCAGCACGTCGGCCATGCCCGAGGTGGCGACTACATCGGTCCAACTGACCACGCCCATGCGAATGGATTTGCAGGAGACCGGTTCGGCGGCCATGGCTTGGGCACTGAGGAGTGCGGCGCCGGTGAGGGTCAACAGGTAACGGTTGAACAGTCTTTTCATGAAAGAGGTCTCACTCGGCAGCTTTTATTATGGGAAGTGGCGTCTGGTGCGCCATAACCACAACCTTACCGAGCGAGGCCTCTCCCAACACGACCTGTGGCGACTGTGAGTTGCACAGGGGCGACCGTTCGTCACTCGTAGCGCTTGCGCCCCCACGCCAGCAAGCCTTCCAGCAGCTGCTTCAACACCACTTGCGTCGGCTCGGCCAGATCCGGGCGATAGCGGAACGGCTCGAACTCTTCCATATACGTGCTCTGGCACAATTCCAGCTGCACCGCATGGATATCCTGCGCCGGATTGCCGTAATGGCGAGTGATATGCCCGCCCTTGAAGCGCCCGTTCAGCACATGGGTGTACTGAGGATGGGTGGCACAAATGGCCTCGAGCTGGCTCGCCAGTTCCGGATCGCAGGCGGCGCCGTTGAAGGTGCCGAGGTTGAAGTCCGGCAGTTTGCCGTCGAACAGGTGCGGGATCACCGAGCGGATCGAGTGCGCATCGAACAGCAGCGCATAACCGAACTCAGCCTTGAGCCGCACCAGTTCCTCTTGCAGCGTGCGGTGATACGGGCCCCAGATCTTTTGCAGGTAACTGGCGCGCTCTGTCTCGCTCGGCTCCAGACCTTCGCGGAACAACGGCACGCCATCGAACAGGGTCGCCGGGTACAGGCCGGTGGTGGCACCGGCGTACAGCGGCTTGTCGTCCGAAGGCCGGTTCAGGTCAATGACAAACCGCGAGTACTCCGCCGACAGGGTGCTGGCGCCCAGTTCATCCGCGAAGTCATACAGCGTGGGGATGTGCCAATCGGTGTCCGGCAGGCTTTGCGCTTCGGGGATCAACCCGGCTTCCACCGCAGGCGTCAGGCGCAGGCCGGCGTGGGGCATGCTGATCAGCAGCGGCACACGGCCTTGTTTGAAGTTCAGAACCTTATCCACAGCAGTGCTCCTTATAGGGTGACGTCGATGCCGTGGCGCACGACGCGTTTATCCAGCTCACCGCCCAACCAATAGGCGAGGTCGGCGGGGCGATCAATCTGCCAGGCGACAAAGTCGGCCACCTTGCCCACTTCCAGGGACCCATGGGTGTCGCCCATGCCCAGGGCAGTAGCCGCATGTTGTGTGACACCGGCCAGGGCTTCTTCCGGGGTCATACGGAACAGGGTGCAGGCCATGTTCAGCATCAGGCGCACCGACAACGCCGGCGAGGTGCCGGGGTTGAGGTCACTGGCGATGGCGATCTTCACGCCGTGCCGGCGCAGGGCGTCCATCGGCGGCAGCTGGGTTTCGCGCAGGAAGTAGAACGCCCCCGGCAGCAACACCGCAACGGTGCCGGCAGCGGCCATGGCGATGGCGTCTTCTTCGGTCATGAATTCCAGGTGATCCGCCGACAGCGCGTGGTAACGCGCCGCCAGGCTGGAGCCGTGCAGCGACGACAACTGCTCGGCGTGCAGCTTCACTGGCAGGCCGAGTTGCCGGGCGACCTTGAACACCCGCTCCACCTGCTCGGTGGAAAACGCCAGGTATTCGCAGAACGCATCCACCGCGTCCACCAACCCCTGCGCCGCCAAAGCCGGCAGCATTTCATTGCAGATGTGCTCGATGTAATCGTCGGCGCGGTCCTTGTACTCCGGCGGCAATGCATGGGCCGCCAGGCACGTGGCACGCACGCTGACCGGCAGCGCTTCGCCCAGGCGCCGAGCCACCCGCAACATCTTGCGCTCGTTGGCCAGGTCCAGGCCGTAGCCGGACTTGATCTCCACGGTGGTCACGCCGTCACGCAGCAGGCTGCGCAGGCGCTTATAGGCGCTGGCGAAGAGTTCATCCTCCGTGGCGGCGCGGGTGGCACGCACGGTGCTGGCAATACCGCCGCCCTTGGCCGCGATGTCGGCATAGCTCACGCCCTCGAGGCGCTGCTCGAATTCGCCGCTGCGATTGCCGCCAAACACCGCGTGGGTGTGGCAGTCGATCAGCCCGGGGGTGACCCACGCGCCTTGCAGGTCATGCACCTGGGCGTAATCCGCCGTCGGTACTTCGCTGCGCGGACCGATCCACTCGATGAGCGAACCGGCGGTGACCAGGGCGGCATCCTCGATGATCGAGTATTTGCCCTGGGCCATGGTTGCGACGTGGCAGTGTTGCCAAAGGGTTTTCATCAACGCCTCCCTAAGTTATCGATGAGACAAGGCCGGGTCGTAATGGACCTTGGCCGCTTGCCCGGCGGCGGGCTTGACCCACAGCAGGTAGGCAACGACCAGCAACACGATCCACACCGCACCGACCAGCAAGGCCGCCTGGGTGTCCGGGAAGTAACCGAGCACGCCAAACACAAACAGCATGAACACGATGGCGGCAGCCGGCGCGCAGGGCCAGAACGGCACCGGGAATTTCAATTCGGCCACCTGCTCTTTCGTCATCGAGCGGCGCATGGCGACCTGGGTGAACAGGATCATCAGCCACACCCATACGGTGGCGAAGGTGGCAATCGACGCGATCAGCAGGAACACGTTTTCCGGGATCAGGTAGTTGAGCAGCACACCGCCGAGCAAGGCGGCGCCCATCACCACCACCGTCATCCACGGTACGCCTTGCCTGGACAACCGGGCAAAGCCCTTGGGCGCCTGCCCTTGCTGCGCCAGGCCGTACATCATGCGGCCGGCACCGAAGATGTCGCTGTTGATGGCCGACACGGCCGCCGAAATCACCACGATATTGAGGAGGGTCGCCGCCGAGCCTATCCCGAGGTTGCTGAAAATCTGCACGAACGGGCTGCCCTGGCTGCCGATCTGCGGCCATGGGTAGATGGCCATCAAGACAAACAACGTCAGCACGTAGAACAACAGGATGCGCAGCGGCACGGCGTTGATCGCCTTGGGGATCACGCGCTGCGGGTCCTTGGCTTCACCGGCGGTGATGCCGATGATCTCGATGCCGCCAAACGCGAACATCACCACGGCAAACGAGGCGATCAGCCCACCAATGCCGTTGGGCATGAAGCCGCCGTGGGCCCACAGGTTGCTCAGGCCGCTGGCCTGGGTTTCGCCGGCCGAGTGGATGCCGAACAGCATGATGCCGAAACCGCCGAGGATCATCGCCACGATGGCGCCGACCTTGAGCAGCGACAGCCAGAACTCCATCTCGCCAAAGACCTTGACGTTGCACAGGTTCAGGCCGCCGATCAAAAACACGATGCCGAGCACCCAGACCCAGCGTGCGACCTCGGGAAACCAGAAGCCCATGTAGATGCCGAAGGCGGTGACGTCGGCGAGACAGACGATGATCATTTCAAAGGCGTAGGTCCAGCCCAGGATAAAACCGGCCAACGGGCCCAGGTAGGTGCTGGCGTATTGGCCGAAGGAGCCGGAGACCGGGTTGTGCACGGCCATTTCACCGAGGGCGCGCATCACCATGAACACCGCGGCGCCGCCGATCAGGTAGGCCAGCAGCACGGCGGGGCCAGCCATCTGGATGGCCGAGGCGGAACCGTAGAACAGCCCGGTGCCGATCGCGGAACCGAGGGCCATGAAGCGAATATGTCGGGCGCTCAGCCCGCGTTTCAAACCCTTTTCTTGCTGGTGCATTTCTCGTCCCTAATTATTTTTATCCTGAGAAAGTTGTTTGTGGTGAGCGAGCTTGCTCGCGCTCGAGTGGGAAGCGCTCGCGGCCTTTTTTGGGGCTGCTGCGCAGCCCGGCGCGAGCAAGCTCGCTCACTACAGAGAGCCATGCCGTCCTCTGAACCGCTTACAGGCTCGGCAGCAACGTGGCCGGCACCAGCTCATTCAGGCAGCGGCTGGCGAGCAGTTCGCTGGCGGCGATGATGTCCGGGGCGAAGAAGCGGTCCTTGTCGTAGAACGCCACTTTGTCGCGCAACAAGCCACGGGCTTTTTCCAGTTTCGGCGAGGTTTTCAGGCCTTCGCGCAGGTCCAGGCCCTGGCACGCGGCCAGCCATTCCACCGCGAGGATGCCGCGGGTGTTCTCGGCCATTTCCCACAGGCGCTTGCCGGCCGCCGGGGCCATCGACACGTGGTCTTCCTGGTTGGCGGACGTCGGGATGCTGTCGACGCTATGGGGATGAGCCAATGCCTTGTTCTCACTGGCGAGGGCGGCGGCGGTCACCTGGGCGATCATGAAACCGGAGTTCACCCCGCCATTGCCCACCAGGAACGGCGGCAGTTGCGACATGTGCTTGTCCATCATCAGCGAGATGCGACGCTCGCTCAGGGAGCCGATTTCGGCGATGGCCAGGGCCATGTTGTCAGCGGCCATGGCCACCGGTTCGGCGTGGAAGTTGCCACCGGAGATCACGTCACCCTCGGCGGCAAATACCAACGGGTTGTCGGACACGGCGTTGGCTTCGACCACCAGCACCTCGGCCGCCTGGCGCAACTGGGTCAGGCAGGCGCCCATGACTTGTGGCTGGCAGCGCAGGGAGTACGGGTCCTGCACCTTGTCGCAGTTCTGGTGCGACTGCGACACCTGACTGCTCTCACCGAGCAGGTCACGATAGGCCGCCGCCGAATCGATCTGCCCACGTTGACCGCGAGCCGCATGAATACGCGCGTCGAACGGCGAGCGCGAGCCCAGCACCGCTTCCACGGTAAGACCGCCGCACGCCAGGGCGCCGGCGAACAGGTCTTCGCCTTCGAACAGGCCACGCAGGGCATAGGCGGTGGACACCTGGGTGCCGTTGAGCAGCGCCAGGCCTTCCTTGGCGGCGAGGGTCAGCGGCGTCAGGCCGGCGACTTTCAGCGCGTCGGTGGCTTCCAGCCATTCGCCCTTGTAGCGCGCCTTGCCTTCGCCCAGCAGCACCAGGGACATGTGCGCCAATGGCGCCAAGTCACCGGAAGCGCCCACCGAGCCTTTCAACGGAATATGCGGGTACACCTCGGCATTGATCAGCGCGATCAGTGCGTCGATCACCTGCCGGCGAATCCCGGAGAACCCACGGCTGAGGCTGTTGACCTTGAGCACCATGACCAGCCGCACCAGCGCATCGCTGATCGGCTCACCGACGCCGGCGGCGTGGGACAACACCAGTGAACGCTGGAGGTTTTCCAGGTCTTCGCTGGCGATGCGGGTCGAGGCCAGCAGGCCGAAACCGGTGTTGATGCCATAGGCGGTGCGGTTCTCGGCGAGAATCTGTTCCACGCAGGCCACACTCGCTTCGATCTGGGCCGAGGCACTGTCATCCAGACTGAGGGTTACCGGCTGCTGGTAGATGGCCCGCAGTTGGGCGAGGCTCAGTTGGCCTGGAATCAGGTTTAGCGCAGTCACATTCATACTCCTTGTGAATTATTCTTTTGAAATAAGTGTTCAGTGCAGATTCGGTAATACGGTGTCCTTGAGCACCTTGGCGGCGGCCGCAATATCCGGCGCCAGCCAACGGTCCTGCTCATAGGCCGGCACCACTTCACGCAACAGGCGCCAGGCGCGAGCGGTACCCGCGCCGAAGCGCTGGTCTTTCAGGAATTCGAAGGCCTGGGCCGCCAGCAGGTACTCGATGGCGAGGATCTGGGTGACGTTGGACACTACCTGGTGCAGCTTGAGCGCGGCGTTGGTGCCCATGCTCAGGTGGTCTTCCTGCAGCCCCGAGGTGACGAAGTTGTCGAGCACCGCCGGTTGCGCCAACTGGCGGTTCTGTCCGCACAGCGAGGCGGCGACGTACTGCACGATCATCATCCCGGAGTTGACCCCGGGGTTGCTCACCAGGAACGCCGGCAGGCCACTGACGTGGGGGTTGATCAGGCGGTCGAGGCGGCGTTCGGCGACCGAGCCGATTTCGGCCAGGGCAATCGCCAGCAGGTCGGCGGCCAGGGCGACGGACTGGCCGTGGGGGTTGGCCTGGGACACCACGCGGTAGTGGTCCGGTGTGCCGAGCACCAGCGGGTTGTCGGTGGCGCTGTTGAGTTCGGTCTCGATCTGGCGAGTGGCGTGTTCCACCTGGTCGCGCGCCGCGCCGTGGATCTGCGGGATCGAGCGCAGGCTCAGGGCGTCCTGGGTGCGGATGCCTTTGCTGCTCGCAATCACTTCACTGCCATCGAGCAACGCACGCAGGTTGCGGCCGACATGCTGCATGCCCGGGTGCGGCTTGAGGGCGATGATTTCTTCGTCGAAGGCGTCGATCTGGCCGCGCTGGGCCTCGAAGCTCATGGCGCCGATCACGTCGGCCCATTGCAGCAAATGATGGGCGTCGGCCAGGGCCAGGCAGCTCAGGCCGGTCATGCACGGCGTGCCGTTGACCAGGCACAGGCCGTCCTTGGCGCCGAGGACCACCGGCTGCAAACCTTCTTCGTCCAGGGCTTGTTGCGCCGGCACGATCCGGCCGCCATAGCTCACATTTCCGACACCCAGCAGCGCCACGCCGACATGGGCCATATGGGTCAGGTAACCCACCGAGCCCTGGGACGGTACTTGTGGCGTGATGCCGTGGTTGAGCAGCGCCAGCAGCGAATGCACCACCTGCGGATGCAGGCCGGATTTGCCGTGGCTGTAGTTGATGACCGCCGCGCAGATGATCGCGCGGGTCTGCTCGTCGCTGAGGACCGGGCCGACGCCACAGGCGTGACTCAACAGGGTACTGCGCGACAGCTGGCTCAGTTGCTCGCCTTTAAGCGACACGTTGCACAATGCGCCCAACCCGGTGTTCACGCCATAGGCACGCTCGCCGCTGGTAACGATGCGCTGCACGATAGCCTGGGCATTGTCGATCCGC
The DNA here is from genome assembly GCF_900100935.1 of Pseudomonas sp. NFACC25. Classification (NCBI taxonomy): domain Bacteria; kingdom Pseudomonadati; phylum Pseudomonadota; class Gammaproteobacteria; order Pseudomonadales; family Pseudomonadaceae; genus Pseudomonas; species Pseudomonas sp. NFACC25. The sequence continues at coordinate 82,011 of NZ_FMUC01000012.1, read as the reverse complement.
GCCCAGGCCTGGCCCGAGAGTTCGAGCACCGCACCGTGACGGGCCACGGCGACCACGTCCTGCCAGCGCAGGGGGATGTCGGCGATGATGATTTTTGCTGCCTGGGACATTGTTGACCTCTTCATATTCTCTACAGCTTTGCCGGCCTCATCGGGGGCAAGCCCCCTCCCACAGGGGAATGCATTGCAAATGTGGGAGGGCGCTTGAGCCTCACCACAGAACCTGGGTCAGACCACCGCCGCACGCCGCTGGACAAACCGATCCACGTACTCATCCGCCGGCGAATGCAGGATCTCCCTCGGCGTGCCGACCTGGATCAGCCTGCCGTCCTTGAGAATCGCAATGCGGTTGCCGATACGCACGGCCTCGTCGAGGTCGTGGGTGATGAACACGATGGTCTTGTGCAGGGTCTTTTGCAGCTCGAGCAACTGGTCCTGCATCTCGGCGCGGATCAGCGGGTCGAGGGCGCTGAAGGCTTCGTCCATCAGGATGATGTCGGTGTCAGCGGCCAGGGCGCGGGCCAGGCCGACACGCTGGCGCATGCCACCGGAAAGCTGGTGCGGGTACTTGTTTTCGTAGCCCTTGAGGCCCACGGTTTCGATCCAGTGCAGCGCGCGTTCGGCGCAGACCTGCTTGGTTTCGCCACGCACCTTGAGGCCGTAGGCGACGTTGTCGAGCACGCTCTTGTGGGGCAGCAGGCCGAAGCTCTGGAACACCATGCTGATCTTGTGCCGACGGAATTGGCGCAGGGCGTCCATGTCCAGTTGCAGGATGTCTTCGCCGTCCACCAGGATCGCGCCGCTGGTGGGGTCGATCAGGCGGTTGAAGTGGCGCACCAGCGTGGACTTGCCCGAGCCCGACAGGCCCATGATCACGAAGATCTCACCGGTGCCGATGCTCAGGGACAAATCGTTCACGCCGACCACGCAGCCGGTCTCGGCCAGCACCTGGTCCTTGGTCTTGCCCTGGCCGACCATGGCCAGCGCCTCCTTGGAGCGGGCGCCAAAGATCTTGAAGACGTTTTTAACTTCGATTTTGCTGACAGTAGTCATTTGCTCGCCTCATGCCGTGGACGACCATAGGCCTGGGTAATACGGTCGATGACCACGGCGAGAATCACGATCGCCAGCCCGGCTTCGAGGCCACGGCCGACGTTGAGGGTCTGGATGCCGACCAGGACATCTTCACCCAAGCCACGGGCGCCGATCATCGAGGCGATCACCACCATCGACAACGCCATCATGGTGGTCTGGTTGATACCGGCCATGATGCTCGGCAGCGCCAGCGGCAATTGCACGCCGAACAGCTGTTGCCAGCGGTTGGCACCAAAGGCGTTGATGGCTTCCATGACTTCGCCGTCGACCTGGCGAATCCCCAGGTCGGTGAGGCGAATCAGTGGCGGCGCGGCGTAGATCACCGTGGCGAAAATCGCCGGCACCTTGCCCAGGCCGAACAGCATCAGCACCGGGATCAGGTACACGAAGCTGGGCATGGTCTGCATGATGTCGAGCAGCGGCATCAGCACCGAACGCAGGCGATTGCTGCGCGCCGACAGGATGCCCAGCGGGATGCCGATCAACACCGAGATCACCGTGGCAACCATCATCAGCGCCAGGGTCTGCATCAGCTTGTCCCACAGGCCGACCGCGCCCACCAGGAACAGCAGACCGACGATCACCGCCGTGGTCAGCACCTTGCGGGTGGCATGCCAGGCAACGGCGCCGACGATGGCCAGCATCAGCCACCATGGGGCGGCGCGCAGCAGCCCTTCCAGGTTGACGATGGCCCACAGCAGGGTGTCGGAGATGTGCCGGAACACATCGCCGTAATTGGTAACCAGTGAATCCACCCAACCATTGACCCAGTCGGCGATGGAAAACGTAAAACTCTCAGGAAACATAGCGTGCTCTCGATCCAGTGGGTTGTGGCCAGGCGCCCGGCCACCCCTGAGGGTAGCCGGGCACACTTGACCTACAAGGCCGCGTCGATTTTCTTGGCTGCCTCGTCACTCACCCAGGCGTGCCAGACTTCAGGATGTTCCTTGAGGAAAATTTTCGCCAGTTTCGGCGACTCAATGCGCTCCTTGGCCATGCGCCCCAGGTTCTGGTTCAGCAGGTCGATGGGCAGGTTGACTTTTTCCAGCACGGCCACCAGTTCCGGGGCTTGCTCGTGGAAGGTCTTGGACAGGCCGACCTTGATGCTCACGGTCTTATCCACACCGGGTTTTTCTTCCAGCTTGACCAGGTCGACCTGGCCCATCAGCGGGGTTGGCGACCAGTAGTAGAACAGGATCGGCTCGCCACGCTTGTAGCTCGACAGCACCGCCGCATCCAGCGCCGGGCCGGTGCCTGGGCGAAAGTTGGTGTAGGTGCTTTCCAGGCCGTAGCTCTTGAGCATTTCGCTGTTGTCCAGCTCGCAGGTCCAGCCGGCCGGGCAGTTGTAGAAACGGCCCTTGGACGGTTCTTCCTGGTCCTTGAACACCGCGGCGTACTTGGCCAGGTCGGCGATGTTTTTCAGGTCCGGCGCCTTGGCTTCCAGCTTGCGCTTGGCGTCGCCTTCGATCACGTAGCGCGGTACGTACCAGCCTTCGACGGCGCCCACCACCGGGGCACCGACACCGACGACTTTGCCGGCCTTCTCGGCCTTGTTCCAGACTTCGCTGCGGCCGACCCACTCTTCGGCAAACACTTGGATGTCGTTGCTGCTCAGGGCGTTTTCCATGGTGATGGAGTTGCCCGGCAAACTGTCGGTTTTGCAGTCGTAGCCTTTTTCCAGCACGGTTTGCAGGATGTCGGTGAGCAACATGCCGCTTTCCCAGTTCAGGCCGGCGAATTTCACCGGTTTGCCGGATTCACACCAACCGGCCGCCTGGGCGCCAGCAGTGGCCAGCAAGCCCGCGGAAAACACGGTGGCCAACAGGGTCTTATGCATTTTCATTGTTGTGACGCTCCCAAATCTTGAAATGGATTACGGCAGTCAGTAGGCATCCTGCCCTGTCCACGTCCCATCAGGCCTGTGCAACCAGCCCGTTTGTCGTCGTCGGTGCAGCGCCCTGCTCTGTCGGCAGGGTCAGGTGTTCAGGCGTTGCGCGAGGCCACTTTTTCGCCGCCCAGTAATAGAGCGCGGCGGGAAGGACCAGGCCGATGATCCAGGAAATATCCACATCCCCCAGGGCCGCCACCAGGGGACCGGTGTAGAACTTGGTGGAGATGAACGGCAATTGCACCAGCACACCGAAGACATACACGCTGATACCGAGCAGGTTCCAACGGCCATAGCGCCCGTTCGGATCGGCCAGCGCCGGCACGTCGTAGCGATCGCGGGTGATGCAGTAGTAGTCGACCAGGTTGATCGCGCTCCATGGGGTAAAAAACGCCAGCAGGAACAGGATGAAGGACTTGAACGCCCCCAGGAACGAGTGCTGCCCGAGCAAGGCGATCAGGGTCGCCGTACCGACGATGGCCAGTACGAAAAACAGGCGCTGCAAGCGCGTGACCTCGAGACGACCGCGGAAGCCGCTGATGATCGTGGCAATGCACATGAAGCTGCCGTAGGAGTTCAGCGTGGAGATGGTGACCTTGCCGAACGCGATGCTGAAATACAGCAGCGCCGCAGTGGCTCCGGTACCGCCCAGGCCGACGATGTAGGCCACTTCGTGACCGGCAAATTGCCCGTTGGACATGGCCGCGGCAAACACGCCGAGGATCATCGCCACCTGCGCGCCAACCACCGAACCTGCGCCTGCGGCAAGAAAGGTTTTCAGCGAGGCCGTGTTGCTCGGCAGGTAGCGTGAATAGTCCGCCACGTAAGGGCCGAAGGCGATTTGCCAGGATGCCGCGAGCGACACCGCCAACAGGAAGCTGCTCCAGCTGAAGTGGCGGATTTGCAGGAGCGCGCCTACGTCGGCCTGGCTCATCAGACGGCTGAACAGGTAGACAAAGGCAATCACGCCAATGACGCTGGCAACGCGGCCGATGAAGTGGATCACCCGGTAACCGAGCACCGTGACCAGCACGATGACACTGGCGAAGATCAGGATCCCGACGCTGTCGCTGACACCAAACAACTGGCCCAGGGCCTGGCCGGAAAGCACGGTGCCGGTTGCGGTGAAACCGAGGTACATCAGGCACACCAGCACGATCGGAATCGCCGCGCCGTACACACCGAACTGCACCCGGCTGGAGATCATCTGCGGCAGGCCCAGCCTGGGCCCTTGCGCCGCATGCAACGCCATCACGCCACCGCCCAGCAGTTGACCGAGCAACAGACCGAGCAACGACCAGAACACATCACCGCCCAGCACCACGGCCAGGGCCCCGGTGACGATCGCGGTGATCTGCAGGTTGGCACCCAGCCACAGGGTGAACTGGCTCAATAGACGACCGTGTCTTTCCGCTTCCGGGATGTAGTCGATCGAACGCCTTTCGATCAACGGGGTGGTGTCGTTTGCAGCCATGTGTATTCAACCTCTGATGGATTGTCCTGGGTTCGCCGCCATCGGGGGCAAGCCCCCTCCCACATCGGGTTACTTGATCATTGGAAGATTGAGGCCCTGCTCTTTGGCGCAGTCGATGGCGATCTGGTAACCGGCGTCTGCGTGACGCATCACACCGGTGGCCGGGTCGTTGTGCAGCACGCGGGCAATGCGCTCGGCCGCTTCGTCGGTGCCGTCACAGACGATGACCATGCCGGAGTGCTGGGAGAAGCCCATGCCCACACCGCCGCCGTGGTGCAACGAAACCCAGGTCGCGCCGCTGGCGGTGTTGAGCAAGGCGTTGAGCAACGGCCAGTCGGACACGGCGTCGGAACCGTCCTGCATGGATTCGGTTTCGCGGTTCGGGCTGGCGACCGAGCCGGAGTCCAGGTGGTCACGACCGATCACCACCGGCGCCGACAGCTCGCCGCTGCGCACCATCTCGTTGAACGCCAGGCCGAGCTTGGCGCGCTGCCCCAGGCCAACCCAGCAGATACGCGCCGGCAGGCCCTGGAAGCTGATGCGCTCGCGCGCCATGTCCAGCCAGTTGTGCAGGTGGGCGTCGTCGGGGATCAGCTCTTTGACCTTGGCGTCGGTCTTGTAGATGTCCTGCGGGTCGCCCGACAGCGCAGCCCAGCGGAACGGGCCGATGCCACGGCAGAACAGCGGGCGGATGTACGCCGGTACGAAGCCTGGGAAGTCGAAAGCGTTTTCCACGCCCTCTTCCTGGGCCATCTGGCGGATGTTGTTGCCGTAGTCGAAGGTCGGGATGCCTTGCTTCTGGAAGTCCAGCATGGCTTTGACGTGCACCGCCATCGACTGCTTGGCGGCCTTGATCACGGCAGCCGGTTCGGTCTTGGCGCGGGCGCGGTATTCGTCCCAGGTCCAGCCGGCCGGCAGGTAACCGTTGAGCGGGTCATGGGCGCTGGTCTGGTCGGTGACCATGTCCGGGCGCACGCCGCGCTTGACCAGTTCCGGCAGGATTTCCGCGGCGTTACCCAGCAGCGCGATGGAGATGGCCTTGCCTTCCTTTGTGTACTTGGCGATGCGGGCCAGGGCGTCGTCGAGGTCGGTGGCCTGCTCGTCGACGTAGCGGCTGTTGAGGCGGAAATCGATGCTGACCTGCTGGCATTCAATGTTCAGCGAGCACGCGCCGGCCAATGTCGCGGCCAGAGGCTGGGCACCGCCCATGCCACCGAGGCCGGCGGTGAGGACCCAGCGGCCCTTGAGGTTTGAATCGTAGTGCTGGCGACCGGCTTCGACGAAGGTTTCGTAGGTGCCCTGGACGATGCCCTGGCTGCCGATGTAGATCCAGCTGCCGGCGGTCATCTGGCCGTACATGGCCAGGCCCTTGGCGTCCAGCTCGTTGAAGTGTTCCCAACTGGCCCAGTGCGGTACCAGGTTGGAGTTGGCGATCAGCACACGCGGGGCATTGCTGTGGGTCTTGAACACGCCGACCGGCTTGCCGGACTGCACCAGCAGGGTTTCATCGTCATTCAGGTGGGTGAGGCTCTCGACGATCTGGTCGTAGCACTCCCAGTTGCGCGCTGCACGGCCAATACCGCCGTACACCACCAGCTCCTTGGGGTTCTCGGCCACTTGCGGGTCGAGGTTGTTCATCAGCATGCGCAGCGGCGCTTCAGTCAGCCAGCTTTTGGCGGTGAGCTTGTTACCGCGGGCGGCGCGGATTTCGACGTCACGGTATTTTGTAGGCTTGGTCACAACAAGAACTCCTCGGCGATCGATGCGCGAACATGGATGGTGCGAAGGAGAGTCTTACGCACACATCTTTACTTGTACATACAAGCATATGCAATCAAGCGGCCAACTTTCCGAGGGAGGTGTTAGGATTTTTCCGAAAAGCGTGTGCGAGCCTTGGAAATTAAGGCTTCGAGTCGTGATGAAATTTCTTGCGAAGGGGGTTTATAGCGAAGGAGGTGTGTCACGACAGCGCGGTTTTGCGCCGAGCTGGGGCGTTCGGTAACAAATTGGTGCAGGGACTGGAAACAGATTCTATAAGCGACACAAAAACAAATGTGGGAGGGGGCTTGCCCCCGATTGCGGTGTGTCAGCCCAGGATATACCGACTGATCCACCGCTATCGGGGGCAAGCCCCCTCCCACATTTTTTAATCGCGCTGAGTCAGTTCGATGATGCAGCTACGGCCAGTGATAGAGATGTCCAGCAAGCCAGCGTTACCGTCCACTTGCAGGCAATCGTGATGGCCCAGTACCTCGTCCAGCACCTTCACTTCATCCGCCACGCTGAACACCAGCACCGTCTGCGCCGTAGTGAAGAACCGCTGCACACCATCTACCCACTGCAACCGCGCATGGTAACGCTGGGGCGAGTAGATCAGGTTGAAGTCGCGGATAGGCCCGGTAATCAAGCGGCATGAAACCTGGCTGTCGCCTTTGAAGGCGAACGGTTGCAGCGGTAACAACCCGCGCTGTTCCTCGCCATCCACGGTCAACACCATGCCTGCGCCTTTAATCACGGTGATCACACGTTGGTAACCGGCGAAGGTGGAAAACCCGCCGGACTCACCGATATCGGCAATCGACAGGCGCCAGCCGAAGCCTTCCAGGCCCTCGCCGGCATCGCGGGTGATTTCTTCGGTACTGCCGCCGCCGTTTTTCCACGGCATGCGCACGTAATCGGCGGCGCGCCAGACTTTCACTGCACTCATTTACTGAACCGTCCTTCCAGGCTGTGGCGGGAACCGGGGTGGATCAAACGCGCGGCAGTCACCGGCTGACGGCCGGACCAGGTACGCCGGCGAATCAACAGGCACGGCTCGCTCGGCTCGATCTGCAGCAACTTGCACTCGGCAACGTCGGCGAGAATCGCCTCGACCACGTGCTCGCCTTCGGTCAACGGCGCCACTTGGTTGAGATAGGCATAGGGGGTTTGCAGGGTGAAGTCCTGTTGCAGGTATTCCGGCGCGACCAGGGCGTTGACGAAACGGTCCTCGATTTGCACGGGAATATCGTTTTCGTAATGCACGATCAGCGAGTGGAACACCCGCCCGCCTTCACGCATTTCCAGGGCGACGGCGCGTTCGGAACCGGCAGCCTCTTCACCCAGGGTGATGACCTGGCAGGTATGCCGATGACCGCGGGAGGCGATCTCATCGGCAATGTTGTGCACTTCGAACAGCGCCGACTGGCTCTTGGGCTCGGCGACGAACGTGCCGACGCCTTGCATGCGCACCAGCAAACCTTCGGCGGTGAGCTCACGCAGGGCACGGTTGATGGTCATGCGGCTGAAGCCCAACTGGCTGACCAGTTCGCTCTCCGACGGTACGCGGTAATGGGGCGGCCAGTTGCCGTTGAGGATCTGCTGGCTGATCATCTGTTTGACGCGGGCATACAAGGGCGCCGGACTTTCGTCCATGTGGGCAGCCAGTGAAGACTTGGCGGGCGGAGTCGGCACAGGGAATCCTTGCAAGGGGAAAAGATGCATAGATTGCCGGAGTTTACCGAGCAGGCAAACGTCTGTATATGTATATACAAATAAACACACGACCGGGGTGCTCTAATCATGTCCGCTTTCTTTGCCGAACGCGCGCTGCTGCCTAGTGGATGGGCCAACGATGTACGTCTTGAAGTCAGCGCCGATGGCCTGCTGACACAGGTTGAGGCCAACGCCAGCGCAGCCGGCGCCGAACGGCTCAGGGGCCCGGTATTGGCGGGCATGCCGAACCTGCACTCCCACGCCTTCCAGCGCGCCATGGCCGGGTTGGCCGAAGTGGCCGGCAACCCGAATGACAGTTTCTGGACCTGGCGCGACCTGATGTACCGCATGGTCGGCAAGATCAGCCCGGAGCAACTGCAGGTGATCGCGCGGCAGTTGTATATCGAGATGCTCAAGGCCGGCTACACCTCGGTGGCCGAATTCCACTATGTGCATCATGACGTCAGCGGCCAGCCGTACGCCGACCGTACGGAACTGTCGCGGCAGATCAGCCAGGCCGCAGCGAGTAGCGGCATCGGCCTGACGCTGGTGCCGGTGCTCTATACCCACTCAGGGTTTGGCGGCCAGGCGCCGAATGAGGGGCAGCGACGGTTTATCAACAGCACCGAAAACTACCTGGACCTGCAGGCGCGCCTCAAACCGATTCTGGCGGCGCAGCCGGCGCAGCAACTGGGGCTGTGCTTCCACTCCCTGCGCGCGGTTACACCACGGCAGATCAATGAAGTATTGGCCGCCAGCGACAAGACGTGCCCGGTGCATATCCATATCGCCGAACAGCAAAAGGAAGTCGACGACTGCCTGGCCTGGAGCGGCAAACGCCCGTTGCAATGGCTGTACGACAACGTCGAGGTCGATGAACGTTGGTGCCTGGTGCACGCGACCCACGCCAACCCGGAAGAAGTGACGCGCATGGCCAAGAGTCGCGCGATTGCCGGCTTGTGCCTGACCACCGAAGCCAACTTGGGCGACGGGATTTTCCCGGCGGTGGATTTTCTCGCCCAGGGCGGACGCCTGGGCATCGGTTCCGACAGCCATGTGTCCCTGAGCGTGGTGGAAGAGCTGCGCTGGCTGGAATACGGCCAACGCCTGCGCGATCAACGGCGCAATCGCTTGTATCGCAGCGACCAGCCGATGGTCGGCCGTACGTTGTTCGATGCGGCGCTGGACGGCGGCGCACAAGCGCTGGGGCAGCCGATAGGTCGACTGGAAGTGGGCAAGCGTGCGGATTGGATCGTGCTGGACGGTGACGACCCTTACCTGGCGACAGCGACACAGGACGGCATCCTCAATCGCTGGCTGTTTGCCGGCGGTGATCGGCAGGTGCGCGATGTGCTGGTCAACGGCAAGTGGGTCGTGCGGGATGGGCGACATGCCGGCGAGGAAGAGAGTAGCCGGGCGTTTACACAAGTATTGAAAGACCTACTCGGTTAAACATGCGGAAGGGGGCTTGCCCCCTCCCACCATTGGATCTGTGGCGATCCAGAATTACTGCGAAGTCTTCGCCATCTGCTTATCCGACGTGCGCCAGATCAACCGCGTGGTGTCATACCCTTGCTGCCGCGCCCTGCTCAACAGGTCTTCACGGGTGTCCGCACTGACCGTCGGCGTGCGCGACAGGATCCACATATAGCGCCGGCTCGGGCTGCCGACGATGGCGGTCTTGTAGTCATCGCTGACGTACAGCACCCAGTAATCGCCCTTGGCGACGCCTGGCAGCAGTGACGTAAACCAGTTGTTGAATTCCACCCAGAGCTTGTCGGTCTTGCCAGGCACCTGCGGCGTGGCCGTGCCCTTGGCTTCTTCCCACTTCCACTCGGTGGTGAGGCAGCGGTTGAATACCGACATATCGCCATCAGGCAGCAATGTGTAGCGGGCTTCGGACTGCGCGCAGTTGCGCTGGAAGTACATCGGCAATCGAGCCAACTCATACCAGGTGCCCTGGTAACGCTTGAGGTTGACGTTGCTCGCTGTCTTGGGTTGCAGATCATCGCCAGAATGGCTGGCGCAGCCCGCCAAAAACAGGCTGGCGCAAAGGAACAAAACAAAACGCATCATTCTTCTTCTCCCGCAGGCTTTCGCCCCGGTTTACTTCAGGCCTTGCCCGGAAAACATCAGAACTTTGTCACCGGCATATTGAACGCTGATAAAGCTGTTTTTATCGCCCCATGTGCAGCTGGACATGCCCAGTGCGCCGGAACAATCGGTCGGCTTGCCCAGCAGCGACTCCACCTCGGCCTTAGGCATGCCGGCCGACAACTTTGCGTAGTTTTCTTGATTGACCTTGCTGCAAGCGGCCAACAGCACGCAAAAGGCCAGCAAAGCGAGACGGCGTAACGACATGGAATAACTCCTGGAGGGACGAAGCAGCTTGGGTATCTGCCAGAAGCTTAGAAGGGAAAAGAGGTGTCTGGTTCCCGACGAACGAAAACAAAAAAGCCCCGAAAACGCTGAAACGTTTCGGGGCTTCTTTAAGGGTGAACCGGCTCACAACAACGCCGTTCACTTATCGCCGCAGCTTACTTCTTGTGGTAGGCGGTCACACGCTCAACTTCTTCCTTGGAACCCAGGAACACCGCCACACGCTGGTGCAAGCCGTCGGGCTGGATGTCGAGGATGCGCTGGTGGCCATCGGTGGACGCACCGCCCGCCTGCTCTACCAGGAAGGACATCGGGTTGGCTTCGTACATCAGGCGCAGTTTGCCCGGCTTGGACGGCTCGCGGCTGTCGCGTGGGTACATGAACAGGCCGCCACGGGTCAGGATACGGTGTACGTCGGCCACCATCGCCGCGACCCAGCGCATGTTGAAGTTCTTCTTCAACGGGCCTTCTTCGCCTTCCATCAACTCGTTCACATAGCGCTTGACCGGCTCTTCCCAGTGGCGCTGGTTGGACATGTTGATCGCGAATTCCTGGGTGGAAGCCGGAATGGTGATGTCTTCATGGGTAAGGACGAAGCTGCCCATTTCACGGTCCAGGGTGAAGCCTTTGACGCCATCGCCCAGGGTCAGCACCAGCATGGTCTGTGGGCCGTAGATCGCGTAGCCGGCAGCGACCTGCTCGGTGCCTGGCTGCAGGAAGGCCTTTTCGTTCAGGGCTTCGTTCTGGCTCAGGTATTCGTTCGGGCAGCGCAGTACCGAGAAGATGGTGCCGACCGGGGCGTTGATGTCGATGTTGGACGAGCCGTCCAGTGGGTCGAACACCAGCAGGTAGGCGCCCTTCGGGTATTTGCCCGGGATCTGGTAGGCATTGTCCATTTCTTCGGACGCCATGCCGGCCAGGTGACCGCCCCATTCGTTGGCTTCGAGCAGGATCTCGTTGGAAATCACGTCGAGCTTCTTCTGCACTTCGCCCTGCACGTTTTCAGTGCCCATGCTGCCCAGGACACCACCCAATGCGCCTTTGGACACGGCGTGGCTGATTTCCTTGCAAGCACGCGCCACCACTTCGATAAGGAAGCGCAGATCGGCAGGCGTGTTGTTGCTGCGGGTCTGCTCAATCAAATAGCGACTCAAGGTAACGCGGGACATGGAAGGCTCCGATGAAGGGGGGGGCTAAAAACCCGCGCAGTTTAACGCGAGTCGGGGCGTATTTCCTCCTATCAGAGGATTTAAACCCAATAGAGTTCATGGACTTTATTTAACGTGCCACCGGTGGCTTGCGCAGCAAACTGTAGGCCATGCCTCCCAGCGCCGCCACGCCGAGCAGTAATACGGCCCAGAGTCCGAGTTTTTTCCAGTTCGGCCCGCTGTCGACAGCCGTCGGGACCGGTGGCGAAGTGACCGCGACGGCCCCGGCCAACTTGGCCTGTCCCAAGGTGTTGAAGCGCTCGGCGGTGTAATCCGGGATCAGCGTCGACAACGGCAGGTTCGCCGCCTTCACCGAGGCATTCCCCAGCGCCAGTGTGAACGGCGGCTCGCCCCGCGCCAGGAACACCAACTGCGTGGCGCGCACCGCGAAGCGCAGGGACGGCGCTTCGACGCCCAGGCCGCCGCCGCGCTCGTCGACCTGCAACTTGAGTTCGGTGACCGTCTGGCCGGGCAGTTGCAACTCGTCCTGCACCACGTCCTGGCCATTCTGGGTCAGGCGGTAGAGCAGACCATTGCTCAGCGGCTGCCAGGCTTGATTGCCATCGCGTCGCCCCGCCAAGCTCACCGGCGCCAGCGTATTGGCCTGCTTCAGCTCGACACGCAAGCGCTCGACACCCAGCCCGGTGGGCAACGTCCAAGTGTACTCACCCGCCTTGAGCCGCGTGCCCGAGAGCGGCTGCGACCATACCAGCGGCAGCGGCAGGCTGCTGCTGGTGGCACTGGCCAACCTGGCCGAGGTCAGCAATGGTGCCGCCTGCCCCTTCCACACCAGGCGCAGGTAACGCGCGGACTGGCCCGGCAAACTGACGTCATGCTGCTCGACCCGCTCGTCGGCAAACGACAAACGCGCCACTTGCCCATCGCCCCAGGATTGCCAGTGCTGCAAGTCATCACTGGCTTCAATGCTGAAGCGCTGGAAGCCGTCCTGCTCGCGGCTCCAGTCCAGGCTCAACTGCTGCAACGGCGCCTTGATTTTACTGGCATCGAGCACCCAGCCGCGCAGCACCTGCTTGCCGGGCTTGGGTGCGGTGGACGGTTTGATTTCCACCAGGGTGCCTTCGGCCGTGGTTTTCATCACCACACCGGGCAAGGTTGCCTGGGTGTCGGCGGCATACAGCGGGAACCACTTCACGTCGGTGACTTCACGACTTTCGGTGCGTTGCGACGCTTGACGCGCCAGCGCGTAGGCCTGGGGTTCACCGGCGGCGTTGAACACGCGCACATCGCTGAGATCAGCCTGGCGCGCATTCAGTTGCACGGCCAAGGGCAACTCAAGGCGATACCAGGGGCCGTTGCCGCTGACGCTCAGCGGCACGTGGCTGCTGAAGTCGGCCGGCGTTTCCTGCGCCCACGCCGACAACGCCGTACACATGCCCAGCACGACCACGCTCAACTTACCGATCAAGAGGATGCTCCTTCAGTTTCCAACCCAGGTTCGGCACGCTTGGGCGGCAGCGGCGCAAAGTAGCCCACCACCAGCAACAACCCGCCCACGCCGATAAACGACACGATCCGCGCCAAGCCGCCACGGTTGCTCAGCTCGACAAAGAACAGCTTGGCCACCACCACCGCGATCAGCGCCGCGCCGATCAGCCACACTTCGCGGCGATGGCGCAGGTGGCCGCCGATCATCAGGCCGAGGGCGATCAGGGTCCAGACAATCGACAGGCCGGCTTGCACCAACATCGATTCCAGCAACCCATCCAGATGGAAAGGTACGCCGCCCCAGTGATGTGCGGTGCGCATCACCAGGGCCGTAAAGAACGCGAACAGCGAAATACCGGCAATGCCCTGGGCGATCAATTCAGCACGCGGCCCGCGTTGCGGCGCCACGCTGCGCGACCACAGGTACACGCCCAGCAGCGCAAACAGCAGCCCCAGGTCCAGCGGGTTGAACAGCGGCACATAGGGCAGCGGCTTGGCCGTGCCGTCGCTGAAGGTATTCGCCAGCCAGAACCAGCCCAGCATCAGCACCGCCAAGGGCAGCGCCGCCAACACGCGATACTCCCGTGGATACGCCGACACCGGCCATGGCCAGTTGCGCGGTGCAGCAGCCAGCACCAGGTACAGACTTGGCAGGATCGCCCAGCCCAGCCAGCGCCAGGCGTTGTATTCGCTCGACAGCAACAACAGGCCGTAGCGCAGTTCCAGCGCCAATACGCCGATCAGCATCCAGCCACCCAACACGTGAGCAATGCTCAGGACGGTGGCCGGCACCAGCGTCGCCAAACGCCGCAGCGCGATGAAATGCACCCCGAACACCGCCAGCCAGGCCAGCCAGCCGTAGTGCGCCGCCGGGTGGTAATAATTATGCACAGACACCAGCAAAACCATCCCCGCCGCCGGCATCAACAGGGTGCAGAGCATACCCAGGGACGCCCAACGCAGGCGCGTCGCGAGCAACGCCCAGATCGCCACACTGACCGCCGCACTACCCAGCAGGCACGCCCCCCGCAGTTCATCGGGGATAAACCGCAGCACTTCAGCGATCAGCGCCAACGCCCACCACGCCGCGCCCCACACCAGCAGCAGGTCAGACAGGCGTTGCAGCTTGAGCACGGCAAACACCGGCGCATGGGGTTCACGCTGCAGGCGCCAGGCACCGATCAAGGCGGCCAGGCCCAGCACCATCGGCGTCCAGAACCCGCTATGTCCCAGGGGACGCAGGCCTTCGCTGGCCAAAGGCCCGAGCAGCTCCGGCACCGCCAGCAGGAACGACGCGCCGCCGATCACTTGCAGCAGCAACCCAAATACAAAACTGACGCGCTGTTGCAGGTACAGGCTCAACCAGATGATCAACAACCCACTGGCCGCCCACACACCGCTGGCGCTTTCCCATGGCAGTACAAACAGCACGGCGAGGTTGATCAGCACCAACCCGGCCAGCAGCACCACGGACAGCCCGCGCAACAGCCGTACATCGCTACGCACCATGTCGTCGCGCGCCGCCAGCAGCATGCCGCCGATCAACGCCAGGCCGATCAACGACGCGCTGAGCAGGCCGCTCCAGCCGGCGTTGAATACCGCTGCCGAGTCGCCGCCTTGCAAGCGCAGCAGGAACAACGCCCCGCCCAGCAGTTGCACGGCGAACGCCGTGAACAGGAACGTGCGCGAGCCAATCCGCAAGCCGATGAACAGGGTCGCCAGGCCGGCGAGCGCCCAACTGATGGCAGTGCCTTGAGTCAGCAACAGCAGCGGCGCGAGCAGGTACACGAAAGTCAGGCCGAGGCTGGCCAGAACCGGCAGGCCCTTGCGCTCCCACTCCGCCGCCTGCTGCGTCGCGGCCCTGCGCAGTTGGTCGAAGCTGAACAGCAAGGCCGCGCCCAGCAGCAACGCCCCCAAGGGCGCCCCCTCCAGCAGCGTGTGCTCGCCGATGCGCAGCTCACTGAGAAACGCCAGCGCCGAGCCCAATTGCAGCAACAGGCCAAATGCCCGCGCCAACGGCCGCTGCTGGCGCAAGCCGAGCCAGAAGATCCCGGCACCTTCCACGGCCCAGGCGGCTGCGGTCCAACGCGCATCGAGCCCCAGGGGAATCGCCAGGCTGGCAAAGATCACCCCCAGGGCCAGGCAGGTTTCCGCCAGCAGCAAGGCGCGCCCGCCACTGAGCACGCGGGCCAGGCCCATGTAGAGGATGCCCAGGCCCAGCGCGCTGAATGCTGCGGCGAACTCAAGGTGCTGCACCAGCGCGAACTGCAGGCCAAACCCCACCAGCGGCGGGCCGAACAGCATGCTGCCGTCGACGTAGTCGCCTTTGGATGCCGACCAGCGCAACAACGCATCACGGCCTTCGGGCGCGTCGCCCATCTCTCGCAATTTGCGCCGGGCGAACAACAGGCCGATAGCCAGGTACATCAGGAAAAACAGGATCAGGAACGGCTCGGTACTCCACAGCAGTTCCGGCGTGTAGGAGCGCATGCCCCAGGCAAAGCCGATGCCGAAGGTGCCGACAAAGCCGATCAGGTTGAGCAAGCGCCAGGCCTTGAACCAGGCGATGGCGAGGATACCGGCGTTGAGCAGGGCAAAATAACTGAACAGCGCGACATGATTACCGGCGCCGGTGGACGTGAGGATCGGCGCCGCGAAGCCGCCGAGCGCGGCCGCACAGGCCAGTCCCAACGCATCCTGGGTAATCGCCAGGATCGCCGAGAACACCGTGACCGCCACCAGCAGGCCCAGCGCCGCGCTCGGGTCGATCAACGGGTGCAGGCGCATCGCGGCAAACACCGTCAGGTACAGCACCGCGATCCCGGTGCCTTGCAGCATCAAGCCATAGTTGCTGTTACGCAACCGCAGCCACCAGCCCAGGCCCAACAGGCCAAGGGCCGCCGCGGCAACGCCGGCGTAACGCAGTTCGATCGGCACCACCATGCCTTCGGTGGCGTAGCGCAACAGGAAGGCCAGGCCGAGAAACAGCAGCACCACACCGACACGCAGCACGGTGTTGCCACCAAACAGCCAATTGCGTGCGCCGCCGATGGCGCGTTCGATCAGGTTTGGGTCACGGGGAGCAGCAGGTTCTTGAGGCGGACGTGGCGTCGGGGCAGGCGTCCAGACGTCATCCGGCAATGGCTGGCTCGGTTCGGCGACCATGGCGACAGGCGCCAATTCAGCCGGCAGCTCCCACACCAGTTCAGGCGCCTTGGCGACAGGTGCCGCCTCAGGCACAGGCGGCTCGACGATGACAGTGCGTGTCGGCGTGGGTACTTCCAGTTGCCGCAGGCGCTCACCCAGGGCGATCAACGCCTTCTGCGTGGTTTCCAACTGAACAGCCTGCTGCTGCGCCTGGGTCGCCAGCTTCGACAGGCGAATCGCCTGGCCGATGCCCAACCCCAACAGCGCACCGATGCCCGCATCATAGAACGACTCATCGAGCGTCCAGCCGAGCACCAGGCCAATCAGCATGAAAATCCATTGCATGGTCGATATTCCCTAAGCAAACCGGCGCTCAGTATATCGACGCGCAACTAATGTGGGAGGGGACTTGCTCCCGATAGCGGTGTACCAGTCGACATATTTGTCGACTGACACTCCGTCATCGGGGGCAAGCCCCCTCCCACATTTTGTATTGCGGTGTTTAGTCGAGGGCTTTCCAGATTTCAGTGGCGTACTCGCGGATCGTCCGGTCCGACGAGAACCAGCCCATCCGTGCGGTATTGAGCACCGCCGAACGCCACCACGCCTTGGAATCATGCCAATGCGCTTCGACCCGCGCCTGGGCGTCCCAGTAGGAATCGAAGTCGGCGCAGACCAGGAAGCGGTCGTAGTCGATCAACCCGTCGATCAAGCCCACATAGCGGCCCGGATCGTCCGGCGAGAACACCCCGCCGCGAATCGCTTGCAGCACATCGCTCAGACGATGGGACGCCGCAATATCGGGCCCGGCGTTGAATTCACCGGCATGTTTACGTGCCTCCACCTGTTGCGCACTGAGGCCGAAGATAAACATGTGATCGGCGCCCACGCGCTCGTGCATCTCCACGTTGGCGCCGTCCATGGTGCCGATGGTCAGCGCGCCGTTGAGGCCGAACTTCATGTTGCTGGTGCCCGAGGCTTCAAAGCCGGCGGTGGAGATCTGCTCCGACAAGTCCGCCGCCGGAATGATGCTTTCCGCCAGGCTGACGTTGTAGTTGGGCAGGAACACCACCTTGAGCAGGCCGCGTACGGTCGGGTCGTTGTTGACGGTGCGCGCGATGTCGTTGGTCAGCTTGATGATCAACTTGGCCTGGTGATAGCTGGCCGCCGCCTTGCCCGCGAAGATCTTCACCCGTGGCACCCAGTCGGTGCCCGGCTCGGCACGGATTGCCTGGTACAGCGCCACGGTGTGCAGCAGGTTGAGCAACTGGCGCTTGTATTCGTGGATACGCTTGACCTGCACGTCGAACATCGCCGCCGGGTTCACCGAAATGCCCAGGCGCTCATGGATGATCTCGGCCAGCGCACGCTTGCTGTGCAGGCGCTGATCGGCGAAGGCTTTGCGGAAAGTCTGTTTCTCGGCGAAGGTTTCCAGCTCGCCCAGGCGGGTTTCGATGGTGTCGAGAATGTCCGGGCCCAAGGCTTCCACCAGCATATCGGTGAGCTTGGGGTTGGCCTGGTACAGCCAGCGGCGGAAGGTAATGCCGTTGGTCTTGTTGTTGATGCGCTCCGGGTAGAGCTTGTGCAGTTCGGAGAACACGGTGCTGCGCATCAGTTGGGTGTGCAGGCCGGACACGCCGTTGACGCTGTGGGAGCCGAGGAACGCCAGGTTGCCCATGCGCACACGGCGGCCGTTGTCTTCTTCGATCAGGGACACGGCGCGCAGCACGTCGAAGTCATGGATGCCCTTGGCGCGCAACGCATCGATGTGCTGGGCGTTGATCAGGTAGATGATCTGCATGTGCCGGGGCAGCATGCGCTCCATCAGGCCGACCGGCCAGGTTTCCAGAGCCTCGGGCAACAGGGTGTGGTTGGTGTACGACAGGGTTTCGACGGTGACATCCCACGCGGCTTCCCACGGAATGTCGTGCAGGTCGACCAACTGGCGCATCAACTCGGCCACGGCGATCGAGGGGTGGGTGTCGTTGAGCTGGATCGCCGCGTGTTCGCCCAGGCTCAGGACCGAGCCGTGCATGTTCTTGTGGCGACGCAGCAGGTCTTGCAAGGAAGCGGCGACGAAGAAGTATTCCTGGCGCAGGCGCAGTTCCTGCCCCGCTTCGGTGCTGTCCGCCGGGTAAAGCACTCGGGAGATGCTCTCGGCGCGGGCCACTTCGGCGACGGCGCCCAGGTGGTCACCGGCGTTGAAGCGCTCCAGGTGCAGGTCTTCCACCGCCCGGGCACGCCACAGGCGCAAGGTATTCACGCTGGCGCCGCGCCAACCGACCACCGGGGTGTCGTAGGCAACGGCGCGCACGGTTTCGTTGGGCGTCCACACCTGGATCAGCTTGCCGGAGGCATCCGGCAGGGTCTCGACGCTGCCGCCAAAGCCAATCGGGTAAATCACCTCGGCCCGCTCGAATTCCCACGGGTTGCCGAAATCCAGCCAGCGTTCGGTCTGTTCCTGCTGCCAGCCATCGACAATCGCCTGGCGGAACAAGCCGTGCTCATAACGAATGCCATAACCGTGACCGGCGATGCCCAAGGTCGACATGCTTTCCATAAAGCATGCGGCCAGACGGCCGAGGCCGCCGTTGCCAAGCGCCGCGTCGGGCTCCAGCAGGCGAATGCGTTCGAGGTCCACACCCAGCTCGGACAAGGCTTCGCGAGCGATCTCCAGCACGCCGAGGTTGCTCAGGCTGTCGTAGAGCAGGCGGCCGATAAGGAATTCCAGGGAGAGGTAATACACCCGCTTCTGGCCTTTGCGGTAGATACGCCGCGTGTGATCCATCCAGTGGTCGACCATCTGGTCGCGGGCGGCCAGGGCAATGGCTTCGAACCAGTCGTGGTCGAAGGCATGGTCCGGGTCTTTGCCCACCGCGTAGGTGAGTTTGGTCAAGACAGCATCGCGGAATGCGGCTACCTCTGCTTCTCGTGCAAGCGGTTCCTGAGACATCGGTGTGACCTCGGGCGAGATTGAAGGAGTTGCTAGAGCCTAGTCGGTCTGACAGACGGTAGACGCTCTGGTTCGGCAGTTTTTTAACTCATTCACCTTTAATACGCTTTTGATGCAGGGGTCGTGCCCGATCAGCCCTCGTCCGCGCCTTTGAGCTGAAATCCGTAAAATATTGTTCAAAAAACCACCAATCCCGGTATGATCGCGCGCCCGGATACCGCCCCACCTTTTGGAACCCTGATGAAGCCTCAACTGATCGCCGCCGCGGAACTCGACCGTCTCGAGACTTGGCAGAAATACTCCGCCCATATGTGCGGCGGCTGCGTGTCCAGCTGCTGCACGCTGCCGGTTGAGGTGAAGATCAAGGACCTGATCCGCATTGGCATCGTCGATGAGTTCGAGCGCGGCGACCCGCCGAAGAACATCGCCAAGCGGTTGCAGAAGGAAGGCATCGTCGAGCGCTACAACAACAAATCCGAGATTTTTACCCTGCAGCGCATGAGCAACAACGACTGCCTGTACCTGGATCGTAAGACGCGCTTCTGCACTATTTATGACAAGCGCCCGGATACTTGCCGCAACCACCCGAAGATCGGGCCGCGCCCGGGGTATTGCGCGTACAAGCCGAAGGAAGTGGTGCGCGAGACCAAATTCAAGACCCTCGACAAGTTCTGATTCGGGTTTTGTGGGGCTCTCAAGGGCCCTATCGGGGGCAAGCCCCCTCCCACATTTTGATCTGTGAACACATTCAAAGGTGGGAGGGGGCTTGCCCCCGATGAGGCCAGTACAGCCACCACAGAAACTGCAGGCATAAAAAAACGCCCCCGGCCTTTCGACCGGGGGCGTTTTTCATTCAGCCTGAGTTAACTCAGTTCTTGGCTTTCTTGGCAGCGCGGGTACGCTCGCCTTCGTCCAGGATCTTCTTACGCAGGCGGATCGACTTCGGCGTCACTTCGCACAGTTCGTCGTCCTGGATGAATTCCAGGGCCTGTTCCAGGGTGAAGCGAACAGGTGGAACCAGGGCGATGGTTTCGTCTTTACCCGAAGCACGCATGTTGTCGAGCTTCTTGCCTTTGGTTGGGTTGACGCCCATGTCGTTGTCACGGCTGTTCAGGCCAACGATCTGACCGTTGTAGATCTCTTGACCGTGCTCAACGAACAGCTTGCCACGCGCCTGGAGAGTTTCCAGGGAGTAGGTCAGCGCCTTGCCGGTTTCTACCGATACCAGGACACCGTTCTGACGGCCGGACATGTCGCCGGACTTCATGGTGTCGTAGCGATCGAAGATCGAGGTCAGGATGCCAGCACCGTTGGTCAGGGTCAGGAACTGGTTACGGAAACCGATCAAGCCACGAGCAGGGATGTTGTATTCCAGACGCACACGGCCTTTGCCATCCGGCACCATGTTGGTCAGGTCGCCCTTACGCAGGCCCATCTCTTCCATGACCTTGCCCTGGGATTCTTCAGGGGTGTCGATGGTGACGTTTTCGAACGGTTCCTGCTTCACGCCGTCAACGGTACGGATGATCACTTCAGGACGACCAACGCCCATTTCGAAGCCTTCGCGACGCATGGTTTCGATCAGTACCGAGAGGTGCAGCTCACCACGGCCGGAAACCTTGAACTTGTCAGCCGAGTCGCCTTCTTCAACGCGCAGTGCAACGTTGTACAGCAGCTCTTTGTCCAGACGTTCCTTGATGTTACGGGAAGTCACGAACTTGCCTTCTTTACCGCAGAAAGGCGAGTCGTTTACCTGGAAGGTCATGGAAACGGTTGGCTCGTCAACGGTCAGAGGCTTCATTGCCTCGACAGTGTCCGGCTGGCACAGGGTGTCGGAGATGAACAGCGAGTCCATGCCGCTGACGCACACGATGTCGCCGGCGAAGGCTTCTTCAACGTCGATGCGGTGCAGGCCGTGGTGACCCATCAGCTTCAGGATACGACCGTTACGCTTCTTGCCGTCGGCGCCGATAGCGACAACCGGGGTGTTCGGCTTGACGCTGCCACGGGCGATACGGCCAACGCCGATAACACCCAGGAAGCTGTTGTAGTCCAGTGCCGAGATTTGCATCTGGAACGGACCGTCACGGTCAACCTTCGGTGGTGGAACGTGGTCAACGATCGCCTGGTACAGCGGGGTCATGTCTTCCGCCATGGCGGTGTGTTCCAGACCGGCAATACCGTTCAGGGCCGAAGCGTAGATCACTTGGAAATCAAGTTGCTCTTCGGTGGCACCCAGGTTGTCGAACAGGTCGAAGATCTGGTCCAGAACCCAGTCCGGACGCGCGCCCGGACGGTCAACCTTGTTGATGCACACGATCGGACGCAGGCCGGCTTCGAACGCCTTCTTGGTCACGAAACGGGTTTGCGGCATAGGGCCGTCTTGAGCGTCAACCAGCAGCAGAACGGAGTCAACCATCGACATTACGCGTTCTACTTCGCCGCCGAAGTCGGCGTGGCCCGGGGTATCCACGATGTTGATGTGGTAGCCGTTCCAGTTGATGGCGGTGTTTTTTGCCAGGATGGTAATACCGCGCTCTTTTTCCTGGTCGTTGGAGTCCATCACGCGCTCGTCGTTGAGCTCGTTGCGCTCCAGGGTGCCGGATTGACGCAGGAGTTTGTCTACCAGGGTGGTTTTACCATGGTCAACGTGGGCAATGATGGCGATGTTACGTAGATTTTCGATCACTTGTGTATCTCGATCAGAGGATTCGGTGTGCTGACAGGTCGTGGCAGCGATTAACAGTAGAGTCAGGCCTTGCCGTTACAGCTTGACGGCAGAGTCGGGGGGCCGGTGACGCAGGCCACAGGCAAACAGCCCCGGGCTCTTAGCTCGGTCGATAAACGCGCACATTGGCATGCCCCTCACTGAGCAAATGGTGGGCATGCAGGCGACTCATCACGCCTTTGTCGCAATACAGCAGGTACTGACGGCTGTTATCCAGTTCCTTGAAACGCGCGTTCAATGCATAGAACGGCAGCGTTTGTACGTCGATGCCGGCGATTTCCAGCGGCTCATCTTCAGCGGCATCCGGGTGACGGATGTCGATGACGATCTGGCCGGCCAGGGCTTCGCTGACTTCTTCGATCTGCACATCCTGGCCCAGTTCGTCGATAACACGATCGATCGGGACCAGCTTGGCGTTCTCGAGCGCACGCTCCAGAACCGCCATATCAAACTGTTGTTCTTCGTACTCCACGCGGTTGCGCTTGGCGTGGGTCTTGGGGTTCACCGAAATGACCCCGCAGTATTCAGGCATATGCTTGGCAAAGTCGGCGGTGCCGATTGTTTCTGCCAAGTCGATGATGTCCTGCTTGTGGCTGGCGATCAGCGGGCGCAGTACCAGCTTCTCGGTCACGCAGTCGATCAGCGACAGGTTCGGCAGCGTCTGGCTGGAAACCTGGGAAATCGCTTCACCGGTCACCAGCGCGTCGATCTGCAACTGATCGGCGATTCGGGACGCAGCGCGCAACATCATACGCTTCAAAACTACGCCCATATGACTGTTATCGACTTTACCGAGAATTTCGCCCAGCACTTCCTCGAACGGTACGCTCACAAATAGCACGCGCTGGGAGCTGCCGTACTTCTTCCAGATAAAGTGCGCAACTTCCATCACGCCCAATTCGTGTGCACGCCCGCCCAGGTTAAAGAAGCAGAAGTGGCTCATCAGGCCGCGGCGCATGATCTGGTAGGCCGCCACCGTGGAATCGAAACCGCCGGACATGAGGACCAGGGTCTGTTCCAGGGCGCCCAGCGGGTAGCCGCCGATGCTGTCGTGCTGGCTGTGAATCACAAACAACCGTTGGTCGCGAATTTCCATGCGCACTTCAATTTGCGGCGCCTTGAGGGAAATTCCGGCGGCGCCGCACTCGCGACGCAGCTTGCTGCCGACGTATTTCTCGACGTCCATGGAACTGAACGGGTGCTTGCCGGCACGCTTGCAGCGCACCGAAAAAATCTTGCCTTCAAGGCTGTCGCCGAAGTGCCGTTTGCATTTCTCGGTGATGTCGTCGAAGTCCCCCAGCGGGTACTCATCCACCTGCAGGAAATGCGCGATACCCGGCATGCAGCTCAGGCGCTCGGTCATGTCCTTCAAGGCTTTGGCGTCGGTCAGGCGGGTTTCCAGCTCGAGGTTGTCCCACACACCGTTCACCACCACAGCCGGGTCCAGATCGCGGAGCACGGCACGGATGTTCTTGGCCAACTGACGGATGAAACGCATCCGTACCGGTCGGCTCTTGATGGTGATCTCGGGAAAGACTTTAACGATTAATTTCATGGAAACAGCGCGCGCAGGGCCTGCCGAAAAAGGGGGGCGCGGATTATAGCGGAAATCGCTCAAGGTTTAACCAGTTAATATGCACAACACTCGACTCGCACTAAAGAGGTGCATTTGCACTCGCGCGCGCCACATTGCGGTGCGCTAATTTCCGGCATTTGTCGCAATGCACCTTTATAGGGGCGTTTTTGGAGCAAAAAACCCATGTTGGCGCACTGGCATGCAATTTGCTCTCTTGTGAGGCAGGTTGCCATGGCGGACTATCCGCGCCGGCATCACCCACATTCTAAGGGCTAACTCCACTACCCCAGCCCGAAGCCACCCGGAGGACACTATGTCGAAGTCGGTTCAACTCATCAAAGATCATGACGTTAAATGGATTGATCTGCGCTTCACGGACACCAAAGGCACTCAGCACCACGTGACCATGCCGGCTCGCGACGCGCTGGATGATGCTTTCTTCGAAGAAGGCAAAATGTTCGACGGCTCCTCCATCGCTGGCTGGAAAGGCATCGAAGCCTCCGACATGATCCTGATGCCGGACGACAGCACTGCCGTTCTCGACCCGTTCACCGAAGACCCAACCCTGATCATCGTCTGCGACGTGATCGAGCCTTCGACCATGCAAGGCTACGACCGCGACCCACGTGCGATCGCCAAGCGTGCCGAGGAATACCTGAAGTCGACCGGTATCGGCGACACCGTATTCGTAGGCCCGGAGCCGGAATTCTTCATCTTTGATTCGGTCAAGTTCAAGTCCGACATCTCCGGCTCCATGTTCAAGATCTTCTCCGAACAAGGTTCGTGGATGTCCGACCAGGACGTGGAAGGCGGCAACAAAGGCCACCGTCCAGGCATCAAAGGTGGCTACTTCCCGGTTCCGCCGTTCGACCACGACCACGAAATCCGTACCTCCATGTGCAACGCCATGGAAGAAATGGGCCTGGTCATCGAAGTTCACCACCATGAAGTGGCGACTGCCGGCCAGAACGAAATCGGCGTTAAGTTCAACACCCTGGTGGCCAAGGCTGACGAAGTCCAGACCCTGAAGTACTGCGTACACAACGTGGCTGATGCCTACGGCCGTACCGCTACCTTCATGCCTAAGCCGCTGTACGGCGATAACGGTTCGGGCATGCACGTTCACCTGTCCATCGCCAAAGAAGGCAAGAACACCTTCGCTGGCGAAGGTTATGCCGGCCTGTCCGACACCGCTCTGTACTTCATCGGCGGCATCATCAAGCACGGTAAGGCCCTGAACGGCTTCACCAACCCGTCGACCAACTCCTACAAGCGTCTGGTCCCAGGTTTCGAAGCACCGGTCATGCTGGCCTACTCGGCTCGTAACCGTTCCGCCTCGATCCGCATTCCTTACGTATCCAGCCCGCGCGCTCGCCGTATCGAAGCTCGCTTCCCGGATCCAGCAGCCAACCCATACCTGGCCTTCGCTGCCCTGGTCATGGCCGGCCTGGACGGTATCCAGAACAAGATCCACCCTGGCGACGCCGCCGACAAAAACTTGTACGACCTGCCGCCTGAAGAGGCCAAAGAGATCCCACAAGTGTGCGGCAGCCTGAAAGAAGCCCTGGAAGAGCTGGACAAGGGCCGTGCGTTCCTGACCAAAGGCGGCGTATTCAGCGACGACTTCATCGATGCCTACATCGAGCTGAAAAGCGAAGAAGAAATCAAAGTACGCACCTTCGTACACCCACTGGAATACGAGCTGTACTACAGCTGCTGATCCGGTAGCGCTGCTTGACGCAGCGTGATGAAAAAGGCCTCCTTCGGGAGGTCTTTTTTTTGCCCGCACCCTAGGAGGTCACCTCTTGAAGCGTCTACTCGCATTCACTTTATTGTTCGCCAGCGCCAGTGCATTCGCTGCACCGCCGACACTGGCGCCATTGCTCAACAGCATCGCCGAACGCCTGGCCATTGCCGACCAGGTGGCCCTGAGCAAATGGGACAGTAAAAAACCGGTAGAAGACAAAAAGCGCGAGCAGGACGTGCTCGCCAGCGTCATTGCCCAGGCACCGAGTTACCAACTGGAGCCCGCCGCCGCCGAGCAATTTTTCTCGGCGCAGATCGAGGCAAACAAGCTGGTGCAGTACACCCACCTGTCCGACTGGCAGTTCCAGGGCAAGGCACCCGACGACCCGCGCCCGGACCTGGTGAAGCAGATCCGCCCGCAGCTGGATCAATTGCAAAAACGCCTGCTGCAACAGCTCGCGGACTTCACGCCACAACGCAGCGACCCGCAGTGCCCTCAATGGCTGGCTGAAGCGGTGCATGAACCACTGAACGACCCGTTGCGGCAACTGGCGATGATTCGCGCCACGGCCGAGCTATGTATCCACAAAGACTGAAGCTGTAACCCGAGCCGAACATGTGGGAGTTCCTCCCACATTGGATTTGTGTGAATTCGGCACTTCCTGAACAACCTTCACAAAACCGCACTATATTGGTGCGACATCCCGCACCCTTCCCACTGACTCACACCATTTTGGTTCGAAACTTCCCGAGCGGGCTGGCAGAACGCCACAGTTTCGCGCCTTAATCCCTTATTTCAGGGGATTCACGCTTCTTTTCGGAGCCTTGGTTTGGTTTTTGCATTTTCCTTGTATCAGCGTGTGCCTCAAGCCCGCGCCTTGCTCCAAAAGAGGTCCCGATGACCATCAGCGATGCACTGCACCGTTTGCTACTCGACAACCTGACCACCGCGACCATCCTGCTCAATGACGACCTGCGCCTTGAGTACATGAACCCGGCGGCAGAGATGCTCCTGGCCATCAGCGGTCAGCGCAGCCATGGGCAGTTCATCAGCGAATTGTTCACCGAGTCGGCCGAAGCCTTGAGTTCGTTGCGCCAGGCAGTGGAGCAGGCACACCCGTTCACCAAGCGTGAAGCGATGCTCACGGCACTCACCGGCCAGACGCTGACCGTCGACTACGCCGTGACCCCGATCCTGAGCAACGGCGCCACGCTGCTGCTGCTCGAAGTGCACCCCCGCGACCGCCTGTTGCGCATCACCAAGGAAGAAGCCCAGCTGTCCAAGCAGGAGACCAGCAAGATGCTGGTGCGCGGCCTGGCCCATGAGATCAAGAACCCGCTGGGCGGCATTCGCGGCGCGGCGCAGCTGCTGGCCCGTGAACTGCCGGACGAGCACCTCAAGGACTACACCAACGTCATCATCGAAGAGGCCGACCGCCTGCGTAACCTGGTGGACCGCATGCTCGGCTCCAACAAGCTGCCGTCGCTGGCGATGACCAACGTGCACGAAGTTCTGGAGCGCGTCTGTCAGTTGGTAGAAGCCGAAAGCCAGGGCTGCATCACCCTGGTGCGCGACTACGACCCAAGCATTCCCGACGTGTTGATCGACCGCGAGCAGATGATCCAGGCGGTGCTCAACATCGTGCGCAACGCCATGCAGGCCATCAGCAGCCAGAACGAGCTGCGCCTTGGCCGCATCAGCCTGCGCACCCGCGCCCTGCGCCAGTTCACCATCGGCCACGTGCGCCATCGCCTGGTGACCAAGGTCGAGATCATCGACAACGGCCCGGGCATTCCTGCGGAACTTCAGGAAACCATCTTCTTTCCCATGGTCAGCGGCCGCCCGGACGGTACCGGGCTGGGCCTGGCCATTACCCAGAACATCATCAGCCAGCACCAGGGTCTGATCGAATGTGAGAGCCATCCCGGCCACACCACATTCTCGATCTTTCTGCCTCTGGAACAAGGAGCCCCATCGACATGAGCCGTAGTGAAACTGTGTGGATCGTCGATGACGACCGTTCTATCCGCTGGGTCCTCGAGAAAGCCTTGCAACAGGAAGGCATGACCACCCAGAGCTTCGACAGCGCCGACGGGGTGATGAGCCGCCTGGCGCGCCAGCAGCCCGACGTGATCATCTCCGACATCCGCATGCCCGGCGCCAGTGGCCTGGACCTGCTGGCGCGGATTCGCGAGCAGCACCCGCGCCTGCCGGTGATCATCATGACGGCGCACTCGGACCTGGACAGCGCTGTCGCGTCCTATCAGGGCGGCGCCTTCGAGTACCTGCCCAAGCCGTTTGACGTGGACGAGGCCGTGGCGCTGGTCAAGCGCGCCAACCAGCACGCCCAGGAACAGCAGAACCAGGAAGCTCCGCCGACCCTGACCCGCACCCCGGAAATCATCGGTGAAGCGCCGGCGATGCAGGAAGTGTTTCGCGCCATCGGGCGCTTGAGCCATTCCAACATCACCGTGCTGATCAACGGCGAGTCGGGTACCGGTAAAGAGTTGGTGGCCCACGCCCTGCACCGCCACAGCCCGCGGGCGGCCTCGCCGTTTATCGCGCTGAACATGGCGGCGATCCCCAAGGACCTGATGGAGTCCGAGCTGTTCGGCCATGAGAAAGGCGCATTCACCGGCGCAGCCAACCTGCGTCGCGGCCGCTTCGAACAGGCGGACGGCGGCACGCTGTTCCTCGATGAAATCGGCGACATGCCGGCCGACACCCAGACCCGCCTGCTGCGCGTACTGGCGGACGGCGAGTTCTACCGCGTGGGCGGGCACACACCGGTCAAGGTCGATGTGCGCATCATCGCCGCGACTCACCAGAACCTGGAAACCCTGGTGCACGCCGGCAAGTTCCGTGAAGACTTGTTCCACCGTCTCAACGTGATCCGCATCCACATCCCACGGATGTCGGACCGCCGCGAAGATATCCCGACCCTCGCCCGCCACTTCCTCAGCCGCGCCGCCCAGGAGCTGGCCGTCGAGCCGAAGCTGCTGAAAAGCGAGACCGAGGAATACCTGAAGAACCTGCCGTGGCCCGGCAACGTGCGCCAGCTGGAGAACACCTGCCGCTGGATCACCGTGATGGCGTCCGGCCGCGAAGTGCATATCGGCGACCTGCCGCCGGAACTGCTGAGCCTGCCGCAGGATTCGGCCCCGGTGACCAACTGGGAACAGGCGCTGCGCCAATGGGCCGACCAGGCCCTGGCACGCGGCCAGTCGAACCTGCTGGACAGCGCCGTGCCGGCCTTCGAGCGGATCATGATCGAAACCGCCCTCAAGCACACCGCCGGCCGCCGTCGCGATGCCGCCGTGTTGCTGGGTTGGGGTCGCAATACCCTGACACGCAAGATCAAGGAGTTGGGCATGAAGGTCGATGGTGGGGATGACGATGAGGGCGACGACGCCTGATCTCCAATCTACCGAGGTCTAATGTGGGAGGGGGCTTGCTCCCGATGGCGGTGGATCAGTCAGATAGATATCGACTGACACTCCGCCATCGGGAGCAAGCCCCCTCTCACATTTGGCCCCCCACACGGACTCAGAACCGTGCACCGCTTCAATGCACCCTGTTCTAGCATCGCGCACACGTTCCAAGCCCGAAACATGCGTTTTGTTAAGAAAATGCTGAACCCCGAAAACACCAAAGCCCCGTATTCCGGGGCTTTGCGCTTTCTGGAGAAATTTTTTGGCACAACTCAGCCACTCTGGCACGCGCCCTGCAATAACCCCAGTACAACCCAGTTTCGGGGACCTTGGTACAGGCAGGCCGAGAATCCCCTCTTTACACCCGGGGTGCTTGATGCGAACCGCGTCGCGCTCCACACCGCTTTCGGGAACCTCGGTACAGGCAGGCCGGGGATTCCCTCTTTAACACCGAAGCCTCTGGCTTCACCCCGTTTTGGGAGCCCTGGTACAGGCAGGCCGGGAACTCCCTCTTTTATTGCTCTTGGAGATGGATCTCCAGCCGCCAGCGGTCATCCACCTCCTCGCCCTTCCACTCCCCGCGCAACGGCCGAGCCGCCACCAGGTTCAGCAGCAAGCCCGCATCGGTCTTGCGCACGCGCCAGTTCACATCCTTGTCGTTGACCTTGAGCTGCCCGCTGGCGGCCTTGCCTTGTGCATCGAACAACAGCGCCACGGTGCCGTCGATGTGCTCGCCGTGCAGCTTGGGTTCGCGGTTGAACCACACCACAACACCGTCCGCCGCCGTCTCTATCTGCTGCAACTCGACCGGGTCAGGGGTGGTCAGGCGACCGATCATCAGGCCCACCATCAGGCCGACAATCGCCAATGAGCCCATGACCCTCGGCATTAGCTTCGGCCTTGGGTCTTCTTCAGGGGTAGAATGCAGCGCATCTTTGCCTTCGGAGCCGTGCATGTTTCACGTCATCCTTTTTCAACCAGAAATTCCGCCGAATACCGGCAACGTTATCAGGCTGTGCGCCAACAGTGGCTGCCACCTGCATTTGATCGAGCCCCTGGGCTTCGACATGGACGACAAACGCCTGCGCCGTGCCGGCCTGGACTACCACGAGTACGCCACCCTCCAGCGCCATGCCGACCTGGCCAGCTGCCTGGAAAGCCTGGGCCACCCACGGCTGTTCGCGTTCACCACCAAGGGTTCGCGACCGTTCCATGATGCCAGCTTCGCCGAAGGCGACGCTTTCCTGTTCGGCCCGGAAAGCCGCGGCCTGCCGGCCGACGTACTCGACGCCCTGCCGGACGGGCATCGCCTGCGCCTGCCGATGCGCGAAGGCTGCCGCAGCCTGAACCTGTCGAACACCGTCGCCGTGGCCGTCTACGAAGGCTGGCGCCAACTCGGCTTCAAGTAACACACATAACAAATGTGGGAGGGGGCTTGCCCCCGATGGCGGAGTGTCAGTCGACATCTACGTGACTGATCCACCGCCATCGGGAGCAAGCTCCCTCCCACATTGGGTTCTGCGTCGGGTTCGAGATTACTGAACCGTCGGCGCGCCTTCCTGTTGCATGCGCTGCAGCTCTTGGGCGTACAGAGCATCGAAGTTCACTGGAGCCAGCATCAACGCCGGGAACGAACCACGGGTGACCAGGCTGTCCAGGGTCTCGCGGGCATACGGGAACAGGATGTTCGGGCAGAACGCACCCAGGGTGTGGCTCATGGACGCTTCGTCCAGGCCCTGGATCAGGAAGATACCGGCCTGTTGCACTTCAGCGATGAAGGCCACTTCTTCGCCATTCTTGACGGTGACCGACAAGGTCAGCACGACTTCGTGGAAATCGCCTTCCAGTGCCTTTTGACGGGTGTTCAGGTCCAGGGCAACGCTTGGGGTCCATTCCTGGCGGAAGATAGCCGGGCTTTTCGGCGCTTCGAACGACAAGTCACGCACGTAGATACGCTGCAGCGAAAATTGTGGGCCTTGGGCTTCTGCTGCTTCGGTGTTCTGTTGGTCAGTCATCGCAGATCCTTCTTGATCTTGGGGTCTTTTAGGGGTTAGGAGTCAGACGAGCAGCAGCGCATCGAGTTTACCGGCGCGCTCCAGGGCAAACAGGTCGTCGCAACCACCGATGTGTTTGGCGCCGATCCAGATCTGCGGCACTGACGTGCGCCCCGCCTTCTGGGCCATTTCGGCACGCACCTGGGGCTTGCCATCGACCTTGATCTCTTCGAAGGCAACGCCCTTTTTCTCCAGCAGGGCCTTGGCCCGCATGCAGTAAGGGCACCAATCGCTGGAATATACGACAACCTGGCTCATATCACTTCACCAGCGGCAGGTTATCGGCGCGCCAGCTGCTGATGCCACCGGACAGCTTGGCGGCGGTGAAACCGCTCTTGAGCATCTCGCGGGCGTGGGTACCGGCGTGCTGGCCCTGGGCGTCGACCAGGATGATGGTCTTGGCCTTGTGCTTTTCCAGCTCGGCCAGGCGCGCGATCAGCTTGTCCTGAGGAATGTTCAGGGCACCGACGATGTGGCCGGCGGCGAAATCCTTGACTGGGCGGATATCCACCACAATGGCCTCATCCTTGTTGACCAGCGCGGTCAGCTCCGACGTGCTCAGGCTGCGGCCACCACGGCTCAATTCGTGAGCGATCAGCAGCGCCAGCAGGATGACGAAGGCACCCACGAGCAGATAGTGGGCAGTGGCAAATGCAATCAGGTGATCAACCATCAAGGAGGTTCCAGGGCGTTAAAATGGCGGTAAGTATACACAGCCGTCAGGGGGGGCCAACCCCCGTAAGGCGGTGACGTGGTCGGAACTTCGCTTTAAACTGCCACTCCCTTTTCAATTGCCTTCCTTTATTACCGCCGCGAGAGGATCTATGACTACTACGCCTAAACCTTTGGTCCTGATAATTCTCGATGGCTTCGGACACAGTGAAAGCCACCACGACAACGCGGTGTATGCGGCCAAGAAGCCCGTACTCGACCGCCTGACCGCGACGGTGCCCAACGGCCTGATCTCCGGCTCGGGCATGGACGTGGGCCTGCCGGACGGCCAGATGGGCAACTCGGAAGTCGGCCACATGAACCTCGGCGCCGGACGAGTGGTCTATCAGGACTTCACTCGCGTGACCAAATCGATCCGCGATGGCGAGTTCTTCGAGAACCCGACCCTCTGCGCAGCGGTAGATAAAGCCGTGGCCGCCGGCAAAGCCGTGCACTTCATGGGCCTGCTGTCCGACGGCGGCGTACACAGTCACCAGGACCATCTGGTGGCGATGGCCGAACTGGCCTTCAAGCGCGGCGCCGACAAGATCTACCTGCACGCCTTCCTCGATGGTCGCGACACCCCGCCAAAAAGCGCGCAATCCTCCATCGAGCTGCTGGACGCCACCTTCGCCGCCCTGGGCAAGGGACGCATCGCCAGCCTGGTGGGGCGCTACTTCGCCATGGACCGCGACAACCGTTGGGACCGCGTGTCCCAGGCCTACAACCTGATCGTCGACGGCCAGGCCGAATTCCACGCCGCCACCGCCCAGGAAGGCCTGGAAGCCGCCTACGCCCGCGGCGAGAGCGATGAATTCGTCAAGGCCACCACCCTCGGCGAGCCGGTCAAGGTCGAAGACGGCGACGCCGTGGTGTTCATGAACTTCCGCGCCGACCGTGCCCGCGAGCTGAGCCGTGTGTTTGTCGAAGACGGTTTCAAGGAATTCGAGCGGGCGCGCCAGCCAAAAGTCCAATACGTCGGCCTGACCCAATACGCCGCCAGCATCCCGGCCCCCGCAGCGTTTGCTGCCGGCAGCCTGGACAACGTGCTGGGCGACTACCTGGCGAAGAACGGCAAGACCCAGCTGCGTATTGCCGAAACCGAGAAATACGCCCACGTCACCTTCTTCTTCTCCGGCGGCCGTGAAGAACCGTTCCCAGGCGAAGAACGCATCCTGATCCCTTCGCCGAAAGTCGCCACCTACGACCTGCAGCCGGAAATGAGCGCGCCGGAAGTCACCGACAAGATCGTCGACGCCATCGACCACCAGCGTTACGACGTGATCGTGGTCAACTACGCCAACGGTGACATGGTCGGCCACAGCGGCAACCTGGAAGCTGCGACCAAGGCCGTGGAATGCCTGGACCTGTGCGTCGGCCGCATTGTCGAGGCCCTGGAAAAAGTCGGCGGCGAAGCGCTGATCACCGCCGACCACGGTAACTGCGAGCAGATGTCCGACGAAACCACCGGCCAGGCTCACACGGCTCACACGACCGAGCCGGTGCCGTTCATCTATGTAGGCAAGCGCGACTTCAAAGTGCGTGAAGGCGGCGTACTGGCGGATGTGGCGCCGACCATGCTGATGCTGATGGGGTTGGAGAAGCCGAAAGAGATGACTGGCACCTCAATCCTGGTCTGATCTAAACAACAGTGTGGGAGGGGGGCTTGCCCCCGATAGCAGTGGGTCAGCCAACACCTATTCAGCTGACACACCGCAATCGAGGGCAAGCCCCCTCCCACATTGGATCTCCGGCGTTTGGTAGATGTCTTTTTGCCATACCACCGCCACTCGGCACCTATCTTGCCTTCCAGGCCGAATTGGGCGTTTTTTTTGCAGCGCTTGGCGGGCATACTAGGCCGTCCCTTTCCCTGGTGTCGCCCGCCTCTATGCTTCGCGCCTTGATTACCCTCGCTCTTGTCTGCCTGCTCCAACCGGCGTTTGCCGACGAGCGCGCACAAACTCAACAACAGTTGGACGCTACGCGTCAGGACATTACCGAGCTGAAAAAACTGCTCGGCAAGCTCCAGGAAGAAAAATCCGGGGTGCAGAAAGACCTGCGCGGCACGGAAACCGAAATGGGCAAGCTGGAGAAGCAGGTCCAGGAGCTGCAAAAAGAACTAAAGAAGAGCGAGTCGGAACTGGAGCGACTCGACGCTGAGAAAAAAAAACTCCAGAGCGCACGCGTTGAACAGCAACGCTTGATCGCGATCCAGGCCCGCGCCGCCTACCAGAGCGGCCGCCAGGAATACCTCAAGCTGCTGCTCAACCAGCAGAACCCGGAGAAATTCGCGCGCACCCTGACCTACTACGACTACCTGAGCAAGGCCCGCCTGGAGCAATTGAAAAGCTTCAACGAGACCCTGCGCCAGTTGGCCAACGTCGAACAGGAAATCGCCAACCAGCAGTCGCAGCTGGAGGACCAGAAAGCCAGCCTCAACGCCCAGCGCGACGAGCTGGACAAGGTCCGCAAGGAGCGCCAGCTGGCCCTGGCCAAGCTCAATGACGACGTGAAGGCCCGCGACGCCAAGCTGCAGGCCCGCGAGCAGGACCAGGTCGACCTGGCCAAAGTGCTCAAGACCATCGAAGAAACCCTGGCACGCCAGGCACGCGAGGCCGAAGAAGCGCGACAGAAAGCGCTGATCGCCCAGCAGGAAGCGGAAAAAAAGCGCCAGCGTGAGGCCGAACTGGCAGCCACCAGCGATGCCCCGGCGCCGCGCAAACCGGCACATGCCGCCCCTGGCCCGCTGGTTTCCAGTGCCGGCGAGTCGTTCGGCGGGCCTTTTGCTTCAGCCCGCGGCAAACTTCCATGGCCGGTTGATGGTCGACTGCTGGCACGCTTTGGGGAAACCCGGGGCGATGATACCCGCGCCAAGTGGGACGGAGTGATGATCAGCGCCTCTGCCGGCAGCCAGGTCCACGCCGTACATGGCGGGCGCGTGGTGTTTGCCGATTGGCTGCGGGGCGCCGGCTTGCTGGTGATTCTCGACCACGGTAATGGCTATTTAAGCCTTTATGGCCACAATCAGACGTTACTCAAGTCGGCAGGTGATGTTGTAAAAGCCGGTGAATCCATCTCCACTGTCGGTAACAGTGGTGGCCAGGACACCCCGGCGCTGTACTTCGCTATTCGTCAGCAGGGTCGCCCGAGCGATCCCGCACAATGGTGCCGGTCCCAAGGATAGGGTCGCATCTACATTAGGAGTTCGTTCGACATGCTGCATTTGTCCCGCCTCACTTCGCTGGCCCTGACGATCGCCCTGGTCATCGGCGCGCCTCTGGCTTTTGCCGACCAGGCCGCCCCGGCTGCACCCGCCGCCACGGCCGCGACCACCAAGGCGCCATTGCCGCTGGACGAGCTGCGCACCTTTGCCGAGGTCATGGACCGGATCAAGGCCGCCTATGTCGAACCTGTAGACGACAAGACCCTGCTGGAGAATGCCATCAAGGGCATGCTCAGCAACCTTGATCCGCACTCCGCCTACCTGGGTCCGGAAGATTTTGCCGAGCTGCAGGAAAGCACCAGCGGTGAATTCGGCGGCCTGGGCATTGAAGTCGGCGCCGAAGACGGCAATATCAAGGTGGTCTCGCCCATCGATGACACTCCGGCGTCCAAGGCCGGCATCCAGGCCGGTGACTTTATCGTCAAGATCAACGGCCAGCCGACCCGCGGCCAGACCATGACCGAAGCCGTCGACAAGATGCGCGGCAAGATCGGCCAGAAAATCACCCTGACCCTGGTGCGCGACGGCGGCAACCCGTTTGACGTGACGCTCACCCGCGCGACCATCGTGGTCAAGAGCGTGAAGAGCCAGCTGCTGGAGTCGGGCTACGGTTACATCCGCATCACCCAGTTCCAGGTCAAGACCGGCGACGAAGTGGCCAAGGCCCTGGCCAAGCTGCGCAAGGACAACGGCAAGAAACTCAGCGGCATCGTGCTCGACCTGCGCAACAACCCGGGCGGCGTGCTGCAGTCGGCGGTGGAAGTGGTCGACCACTTCATCACCAAGGGCCTGATCGTCTACACCAAGGGCCGTATCGCCAACTCCGAGCTGCGCTTCTCGGCCACCGGCAACGACCTCAGCGAGAACGTGCCATTGGCCGTGCTGATCAACGGCGGCAGCGCCTCGGCCTCGGAAATCGTCGCCGGCGCCCTGCAAGACCAGAAGCGCGGCGTGCTGATGGGCACCACCAGCTTCGGCAAAGGCTCGGTACAAACCGTGCTGCCGCTGAACAACGATCGCGCCCTGAAGATCACCACCGCGCTGTACTACACGCCGAACGGCCGCTCGATCCAGGCCCAGGGCATCGTGCCGGACATCGAAGTGCGCAAGGCCAAGATCACCAACGAAATCGACAGCGAGTACTACAAGGAAGCCGACCTGCAAGGTCACCTGGGCAATGGCAACGGCGGTGCCGACCAGCCAACCGGCAGCAGCAAGAAAGCCAAGCCGATGCCGCAGGACGATGACTACCAGTTGGCCCAGGCGCTGAGCCTGCTCAAGGGCCTGAGCATTACGCGCAGCCGTTGATATGCGTGTTGCCCTGATCATCGCTGTGCTGTGCAGCCTGGCAGGGGTCGCGCAAGCGACCCCTGCCGGCGAATCCCACAAAGCCTACCTGACCCTTATCATCGACGACCTGGGGCAAAACCTGCCCCGGGATCGTCGCGTGCTGGCCCTGCCTGGGCCAGTGACCACGGCGATCATGCCCGACACGCCCCACGCCGCCGAATTCGCCCGCGAAGCGCACAAGGCCGGCAAGATCGTGATCCTGCACATGCCCATGGACCCCGCCACCGGCCCGTTCGCCTGGCACCCTGAACTCTCCCTCGAAGAACTTGGCCAACGCCTGGACGCCGCCTTCAAGGCCGTGCCCTACACCGCCGGCATCAATAACCATATGGGCAGTCGCATGACCGCCCAGCCGGCCGCCATGGCCTGGCTGATGGCGGAACTGCAGCGGCGCAACAAATTCTTCGTCGACAGCCGCACCAGCGCACAGACCGTGGCCGCCGCCGAGGCGCAGAAGATCGGCCTGGCCCATGTCTCGCGGGATGTATTCCTCGATGATGAGCGCACCGAAGCGGCGATTGCCACGCAGCTGCAAACCGCGATCAAGCTGGCGCATAAACAGGGTTCGGCGGTGATGATCGGCCACCCCTATCCGCAGACGCTGGCGGTGCTCGAGCGCGAATTGCCCAAGCTCCAGGCCCAGGGTATCGAGTGGATTGATATCAAGCTGATGATCAGTGTGCGCAGCAATCAAGCCATGGCGGGGCACGGCAAGAACGGCGTCTACCGCTACAAATAGTCCGCCATGATCTGTTCCACCCGCCCTTCAGAGCGCAACTGATCCAACGCTGCCTGCAGCCTGGCCACCGTCTCATCCGGCACATCCTTGTTCAGCGCCAGGTACAACTGGGCACTGTTGAACCGCAGCACAGTCTTGAGCCCGGTCACACCGACCTGGCGCGCCAGGTAACGTCCGGCCGGGTCGCCGGTGGCCCACAGGTCGATCTGGCCATCCACGAGCTTTTGCGCGTTGTCCTGGTCACGCAACACCACCACCGGGTTAAGGCCCTGCTTCTCCAGGGTCTCGGCGATGGCATCGCCTTTATAGGCGCCGATCCTGTAGCGGCGCGCGTGCTCCAGGTCGTCGAGCTGGATCTTGCTGTCGGCCTTGGCCAGCAGCACCCAGTCGTCCGGGCCAATGGGGCCGACCCACTTGAACAGCGCTTCACGATCCGGCAGGCGCGCCATCACAAACACGCCATAGCCGGGTTTCTCCAGGGCGAGCTTGTAGATTCGCTCCCAGGGAAAACGCAGGGTGAGATTGTAGGAAATGCCGGCACGCTTGAAGGTTTCCCGCACGATGTCCACGGCGATGCCTTCGATGTTCTCGTCCCGGGCGAAGTTCTTGCCGTTCTTGGCCATGTTGTAGGGCGGGAAATTTTCCGTCAGCAACACCAGGGAGGCGTCGGACGGCTCTTCGGCGTGGGCCGCACTCACCATGAAGATGGAGGCGCTGGCGAGGGCAAGCAGCAGGGTCTTGAACATGAAGGCTACCGGAATCCATGGCAAGCGCAGAGAGTGCCGCGCGCCTGCCATGGTGTCCAGCAACGTTTAGCGAACCACGATACCGCGCGCCGCCATGTAGGCCTTGGCCTCGGGAACGGTGTATTCGCCAAAGTGAAAAATACTCGCCGCCAGCACCGCGCTGGCATGGCCTTCGATCACGCCGTCGGCCAGGTGTTGCAGGTTACCGACACCGCCGGAGGCGATCACCGGAATACCCAGCGCATCGCTGATGGCGCGGGTCACGCCCAGGTCGAAGCCGTTCTTCATGCCGTCCTGGTCCATGCTGGTCAGCAGGATTTCCCCGGCGCCCAGGCCTTCCATCTTCATCGCCCACTCCACCGCGTCCAGGCCGGTCGGCTTGCGACCGCCATGGGTGAAGATCTCCCAGCGCGGGGTTTCGCCCGGGCCGGAGACTTTCTTGGCGTCGATGGCGACCACGATGCATTGCGAGCCGAAGTGCTGCGCGGCTTCGCCGACGAACTCCGGGTTGAACACCGCAGCCGTGTTGATCGAGACCTTGTCCGCACCGGCATTGAGCAGGTTGCGGATGTCCTGCACGGTGCGCACGCCACCGCCCACGGTCAGCGGGATAAACACCTGGCTGGCCATGCGCTCGACGGTATGCAGCGTGGTGTCGCGGCCGTCGACGCTGGCGGTGATGTCGAGAAAGGTGATCTCGTCGGCACCCTGCTCATCGTAGCGACGGGCGATTTCCACCGGGTCGCCGGCGTCACGGATGTTCTCGAACTTGACGCCCTTGACCACGCGACCGTTGTCGACGTCCAGGCAAGGGATGATGCGTTTGGCCAGCGCCATGGTCAGTCCTCAGCCGTTGTAGGCATCGCAGTAAGCCTGGGCTTCGGCGACGTCCAGGGTACCTTCGTAGATCGCGCGGCCGGTGATGGCGCCGATGATCCCTGGCGCCTTGGCGTCCAGCAGCGACTTGATGTCACCCAGGTTGTGAATGCCGCCGGAAGCGATCACCGGAATCTTCGTCGCCGCCGCCAGCGCCGCGGTGAACGGCACGTTGCAGCCCTGCATCATGCCGTCTTTGGCGATGTCGGTATAAACGATGGCGGACACGCCGTCGGCTTCGAACTGCCTGGCCAGGTCGATGACTTGCACGGTGCTGATTTCAGCCCAGCCGTCGGTGGCGACGAAACCATCCTTGGCGTCCAGGCCCACGATCACCTTGCCCGGGAACGCGCGGCAGGCTTCGGCGACGAAGGCCGGGTCTTTCACGGCCTTGGTGCCGATGATCACGTAGCTCACGCCAGCCTTGACGTAATGCTCGATGGTTTCCAGGGAGCGGATACCGCCGCCGATCTGGATCGGCAGGTTCGGGTAGCGCCTGGCGATCGCGGTGACCACCTCGCCGTTGACCGGCTGGCCTTCGAAGGCGCCGTTCAAGTCCACCAGATGCAGACGCCGGCAGCCCCCTTCCACCCATTTGGCAGCCATGCTCACCGGATCATCGGAGAACACGGTGGAGTCTTCCATACGGCCTTGGCGCAGACGGACGCAGGCGCCGTCCTTGAGATCGATAGCGGGGATAATCAGCATCTGGCAAACCTTATTCGATATTCAGCAATGCTTGGGAAATCAGGGTTTCTCAAGCGACCACAGGTCGCTTTCGATGCTTTCGAACCTTTCTTTAAGGAGCGTCTGCGTATCGAAAATCGCCCTGTTGTAATAGTGCGGAGCCACTTCGGTGGTGAACAGCTCAAGAATCTCGGCGACCTCGAACGAGCCCAGCTTGAGCTCGAAGCGGTCTTCCATGAAGCGCTTGATCTTGAGGGTAGCCTCACTTTCCTGCTCTGGCGTGAGGGTCAAGATCGGCAGCTTCGGCTTCCTGGCCATTTACCAGCGCCCATCCCAGGCGGCGAAGTTCTGCAGCAATTGCAGGCCATGGGTATGGCTCTTCTCCGGGTGGAACTGCACGGCAAAACGCGAACCTTCGGCCAACGCTGCGGCGAAGTCGACGCCGTAGTGCCCACCACCCACCACCTGGCGCGGTTTACCGGCGGCGATGTAGTAGCTGTGCACGAAGTAGAAGCGCGCCATGTCCGGGATGTCGTGCCACAGCGGGTGATCCACCGCCTGGCTGACTTCGTTCCAGCCCATGTGCGGGACTTTCAGGTGGGCGCCGTCTTCGTGCAGGTCCTTGCCGAAGAACTTCACCTGGCCGGGGAACAGGCCGATGCAGTCGACGCCGTCGTTCTCTTCACTGCGATCGAGCAAGGCTTGCATGCCCACGCAGATGCCGAGGAACGGACGATCCTGGCTGACTTCGCGCACCAGGCTGTCAAAGCCCAGGCGACGGATCTCCGCCATGCAATCGCGGATCGCCCCCACACCGGGGAACACCACGCGGTCGGCTTCGCGAATCACGCTGGCATCGCTGGTGATCAGCACCTTGCCGGCCCCTACGTGTTCGAGGGCCTTGGCCACCGAATGCAGGTTGCCCATGCCGTAATCGATAACCGCGACCGTCTGCATTACAGGACGCCCTTGGTCGAGGGCATCTGCCCGGCCATGCGCTCATCCAGCTCCACGGCCATGCGCAGCGCGCGGCCGAAAGCCTTGAACACGGTTTCGATCTGGTGGTGGGTGTTGGTGCCGCGCAGGTTGTCGATGTGCAGGCTGACCAGTGCGTGGTTGACGAAGCCCTGGAAAAATTCCTGGAACAGGTCGACGTCAAAGCCGCCCACGGTGGCGCGGGTGTACGGCACGTGCATCTGCAGGCCTGGGCGGCCGGAGAAGTCGATGACCACACGCGACAGCGCTTCGTCCAGCGGGACATAGGCGTGACCGTAGCGACGGATGCCTTTTTTGTCGCCGATGGCCTTGGCAAACGCCTGGCCGAGGGTGATGCCTACGTCTTCCACCGTGTGGTGGTCGTCGATATGCAGGTCGCCCTTGCTGACGATATCCAGGTCGATCAGCCCGTGACGGGCGATCTGGTCCAGCATGTGCTCAAGAAAAGGTACACCGATATCAAATCGGGCCTTTCCGGTGCCATCCAGGTTGATCGAGGCTTTGATCTGGGTTTCCAGAGTGTCGCGCTCGACGGACGCCTTACGTTCGGCCATCACCAGCTCCGCAAAATCATTGGGCGAAAAAGGCAGCCATTATAGGGGCGCGGGCGCTAAACAGAAACATCGAAGGGGATAAGACTGACGAGTTGAGGCGGGGAATGCCGGGATAGACATGTATACACAAGCGGGCGCTCCAGGATGGTGCGCCCGCTTGTATTCAACTTAGTGGAACAGTACCGCCGTCTTCTGCAGGGTCACCCACACACCCCACGCCAACGGAATACCCACCACCAGCCAGGCCGCGATCGCCAATGGCACGGTGCCGGGCGCCGCTTTCCACTCCAGGGAAGTGCTGGCATCAGCCCCTTTGTCATGGCCCAGCGCCTGTTCGGCGGCAAGTTCTGCATCGGTCATGAAGTACTTGTCGGCCACCGGGCGGACCAGCATGTTGCAGATAAAGCCCAGCACCAGCAGGCCGGCGAGGATGTACAAGGTGATGTCATAGGCCGCAGCGCGTTCAACGCCGATGCTCAGTTGATACTCACGCAGGTAGTTCACCAGCACCGGGCCCAGCACGCCCGCCGCTGCCCAGGCAGTCAGCAGGCGACCGTGGATCGCGCCGACCATCTGGGTACCGAACAGGTCGGCCAGGTAGGCCGGGACGGTCGCAAAGCCACCGCCGTACATCGACAGGATGATGCAGAACGCCGCCACGAACAGCGCCACGTTGCCCAGGTGCCCCAGGTTCGGGATCAGCGCATACAGGGCAAAGCCCAGGGCGAAGAACACAAAGTAGGTGTTTTTACGCCCCAGGTAGTCGGAGAACGACGCCCAGAAGAACCGACCACCGATGTTGAACAGGCTCAGCAGGCCGGTGAAGCCCGCAGCGATGGCGGCAATCGACGCCAATTGCCCGGCGTCCAGTTGGCCAAACGGCACATCGACACCCAGCAGCTTGCCACCGAACACTTCCTGCAGCAGCGGCGAAGCCATGCCGAGGATGCCGATACCGGCCGACACGTTCAGGCACAGCACCAGCCATACCAGACGGAATTGCGGGGTTTTCCACGCCACATTCACGTGCACGTGACGGTGGGTGATCATCGCGTTACTGGCTTTTTTCGCCGGTGCGGTCCAGCCCTCAGGCTTCCAGCCAGTAGGTGGAACGCGGTAGGACAGCGCGCCGCCGATCATGAACACGAAGTAGATCGCAGCCATGACCAGGAAACTCTGCCATACGCCTACGCTGGTCGGCGAAGCAAAGTGCCCCATCAGCGCAGCAGCCAGCGGGGCGCCCACCATTGCGCCGCCGCCGAAGCCCATGATCGCCATGCCGGTGGCCATGCCGCGCTTGTCCGGGAACCACTTGATCAGGGTCGATACGGGCGAGATATAGCCCAGGCCCAGGCCGATACCGCCAATGACCCCGGAGCCGATCCACATCAGCCAGATCTGGTGGGTATAGATACCCAGCGCCGAGATCAGCAGGCCGCCGCACCAGCACAACGCCGACACAACACCGGCCTTGCGCGGCCCGGCATGTTCCAGCCAGCCACCCCAGATCGCTGCCGAGCAGCCCAGGAAGATGAAGAACAGGGTGTAGATCCAGCCCAGCATGGAGATGGGCCAGTCGCATTGGGATGAGAAGACCTGGGCGATGAAGCTCATGTCCGGTGCACAGGCGACAGGCTTGGTGATACCCAGCGCCTTGGACAACGGCAACCAGAACACCGAGAAGCCGTAGGCCATGCCGATGCACAGGTGGATGGCCAGGGCGGCCGGTGGAACCAGCCAGCGGTTGAAGCCGGGCTTGGCGATAATGCGCTCCTTGGACAGGAACGCAGGCTGTGGGGCGGTAGTGCCCGCCACAGTGCTGCTGCTCATTGATGTATCCCCCAGTTATTAGTATGCGTTCGTCAGGCGCTCTCTCCCTCGGCCTTGCACGCAAAGCGTGGCCGTTTTTGTAGAGTGAAGCTCCATTTTGGCGCGACGATAAGTCGCAGAAGGCGAACGAACGGCTGAAGATTAGCATTAGCGAGTGACAGAAAAACCAAAATGACATCATCTTTTTGCGATTTTTCGGTTTTATTGGCGTCAAAAACCCGTTTTCACCCCTATGGATACAATGTAACGATCGGTGACCTGACGCAGGCCGTCGGGCGTTATACTCTGCGGCTAAATTTTGAAATCGACATACAAGGACTCGCCCATGAAAGCGTTCGGCAAAATCCTGGGTCTGGTACTTCTCGGGCTGTTGCTGATCATTGTGGCTCTGGGCTTTGCCCTGACCCATCTCTTCGATCCCAACGACTATAAAGACGAGATTCGCCAGATTGCCCGCGACAAGGCCCACATCGAGCTGACGCTCAATGGCGATATCGGCTGGAGCCTGTTCCCCTGGCTCGGCCTTGAACTGCACGAAGCCAGCGTGGCGACCCTGACCACGCCGACCCAACCCTTCGCCGACCTGCAAATGCTTGGCCTGTCGGTGCGCGTCCTGCCGCTGCTGCGTCGCGAGGTGCAGATGAGCGATGTGCGGGTCGAAGGCCTGAACCTGCGCCTCAACCGCGACAAGCAGGGCCATGGCAACTGGGAAGACATCGGCAAGAACGCGCCGGTGGCAACTGCCGGAACCCCCGCGCCAGCGCAAGCGCCTGCCGAGCCCGAAGCAGAAAAACCGTCCAAGCCGATCCGCCTGGATATCGACAGCCTGACGGTCAACAACGCCCGCGTCGAATACAACGATGAACAGACCGGCAAGCAATTCAGCGCCGAAAGTATCCAGCTGAGCACCGGCGCCGTGCACGAAGGTGCGAGTATCCCGGTGAAACTCACCGCCTTCTTCGGCAGCAATCAGCCGGTGATGCGCGTCAAGACCGAGCTCAACGGCAACCTGCGTATCGAACGCGCGCTCAAGCGCTACCAGTTCGAAGACATGAAAGTCACCGGCGAAGCCACTGGCGAGCCGCTGCAAGGCAAGACCGTGACCTTCTCCACCCAGGGCCAGCTACTGGTGGACCAGGCGGCCAATATCGCCGAATGGACCAACCTGAAGCTCGCGGCCAACCAGTTGCGCGCCCTGGGCGAGCTGAAGGTCAACGACCTGGACAAGCCCCCGCAGCTCAGCGGCGCGCTGTCCATCGCCCAGTTTGACCTGGCCAAGTTCCTCGACAGCGTCGGCAACCCGCTGCCGCCCATGGCCGAGGGCAGCCTGAGCAAGGTCGAGCTGGTCAGCCGCCTCAAGGGCACGCCGACCAGCCTGGCGCTGGAAGACCTGAACCTGAAACTCGATGGCAGCACCTTTACCGGTCGTATCGCCGTGGACGACTTTGCCAAGCAGGCGCTGCGCGTGCAGCTCAAGGGCGATACCTTCAACGCCGACAACTACCTGCCGGCCAAGTCCGAATCCGCCAAGGGCGCGACCGCCGCCCGCCAGGCCGAAGTGCAGAACAGCGAAGCCGGCGCCATGGCGGCCGGGGGCACCACGCCACTGCCGGAAGCACCGACCAAAGGCGCCTGGAGCACGGACAAACTGCTGCCATTGGCCCACCTGCGCAAGCTGGATGTGAATGCCGACCTCGCCTTCGGCCAACTGACCCTGAGTAAATTGCCGATCCAGAATGCCGTGCTGAAAGCGTCCGGCGTCGACGGCCAACTCAAGCTCGACACTCTGAGCGGCGGGCTCTACAACGGCACCTTCCAGGCCAATGGCAGCCTGGACGTGCGCCAGGACATTCCGCTGCTGGCCCTGCAAAGCCGGATCAGGCAGGTGCCGGTCGAACGCATCCTGCAGGCCCAGGGGCAAACGCCGCCGGTGAAAGGCCAGGTCACCCTCGACAGCAACCTCAGCGGCCGCGGCAACAGCCAGAAAGCCCTGATCGACAGCCTCAACGGTACCGCCAGCTTTGTGATCAACAACGGCGTGCTGCTCAACGCCAACCTCGAGCAGCAACTGTGCACCGGTATCGCCCTGCTCAACCGCAAGACCTTGAGCGGCGAACAACGCGGCAAGGACACACCGTTCCAGGAGTTGAAGGGCAACCTGACCTTCCGTAACGGCGTCGCCAACAACCCCGACCTGAAAGTGCGCATCCCCGGGCTGGCGGTCAATGGCAACGGTGACGTCGACCTGCGCGTACTGGGCATGGATTACCGCGTCGGCATCATCGTCGAAGGCGACCAGCGCGAAGTACCGGACCCGGCCTGCGAAGTCGGCGCCAACTTCCAGGGCATCGAAGTGCCGCTGCGCTGCCGTGGCCCGCTGGAGCTCGGCGCCAAGGCCTGCCGCCTGGACAAGGACGGCCTGAGCCAGGTCGCGATCAAGGCGGCCGGCAACAAGCTCAGCGAGAAGCTGGAAGAGAAGCTC
Source organism: Pseudomonas sp. NFACC25 (assembly GCF_900100935.1). Taxonomy (NCBI): domain Bacteria; kingdom Pseudomonadati; phylum Pseudomonadota; class Gammaproteobacteria; order Pseudomonadales; family Pseudomonadaceae; genus Pseudomonas; species Pseudomonas sp. NFACC25. The sequence goes on along the minus strand of NZ_FMUC01000012.1, from coordinate 37,218 downwards.
GACAAGGTCAATCCGCAGCTCAAAGATGCTTTGAAAGGCCTGTTCAAACGATGAAAAACGAGCAGTTTTCAACGGCGGTGCTGGACTGGTACGACCGCCACGGCCGCCATGACCTGCCCTGGCAGCAGGACATCACGCCTTACCGGGTGTGGGTTTCGGAGATCATGCTGCAGCAGACCCAGGTCAGCACGGTGCTCAATTACTTCGACCGCTTCATGGCCTCCCTGCCAACGGTCGAAGCCCTGGCCGCCGCGCCGGAAGACGAAGTGCTGCACCTGTGGACCGGCCTGGGTTATTACACTCGGGCGCGCAACCTGCAAAAGACCGCGAAAATCATCGTGGCCGAGTACGGCGGCGAGTTTCCCAGGGATGTGGAAAAACTCACCGAGTTGCCCGGTATCGGCCTGTCCACCGCCGGCGCGATTGCCAGCCTGAGCATGGGCCTGCGCGCGCCGATCCTCGACGGCAACGTCAAACGCGTGCTGGCGCGCTTCACCGCACAAGAGGGCTACCCCGGCGAGCCCAAGGTGGCCAAGCAGCTGTGGGCCACCGCGGAGCGCTTCACACCCCATGACCGTGTCAACGCCTACACCCAGGCGATGATGGACATGGGCGCCACCCTCTGCACCCGCAGCAAGCCCAGTTGCCTGCTGTGCCCGCTGGAAAAAGGCTGCGAAGCCCACCTGCTCGGCCTGGAGACACGCTACCCGATCCCCAAGCCGCGCAAGAGCATCCCGCAGAAGCGCACGCTGATGCCGATGCTGGCCAATGCCGAAGGCGCTATCCTGCTTTACCGTCGCCCTTCCACCGGCCTGTGGGGCGGCTTGTGGAGCCTGCCCGAACTGGACGACCTGCAAGACCTCGAACACCTGGCCAACCAGCACGCACTCGAACTGGGCAAGCATCAGGCACTGCCGGGGCTGATCCACACCTTCAGCCACTTCCAACTGGCCATCGAACCCTGGCTGGTCCAGGTCGAGGAATCCGCCCATCACGTGGCCGAGGCCGACTGGCTCTGGTATAACCTCGCCACCCCGCCGCGCCTGGGCCTTGCCGCCCCGGTAAAGAAACTGCTGAAACGCGCGGCCGATGTATTGAACGCAGGAGAGTCGTCATGACCCGCACCGTAATGTGCCGCAAGTACAACGAAGAATTGCCAGGCCTGGAACGCCCTCCGTACCCAGGTGCGAAGGGCCAGGACATTTTCGATCATATCTCCGCCCAGGCATGGGGCGACTGGCTGAAACACCAGACGCTGCTGATCAATGAAAAACGCCTGAACATGATGAACGCCGAAGATCGTAAATACCTGTCAGGCGAAATGGACAAGTTCTTTTCCGGCGAGGATTACGCCAAGGCTGACGGCTACGTGCCGCCTGCTCAATAATTGATCAAAAATCGGGGTCGGCACGTAAGCGACGGTAATAATTAAATTTTTTTTGAAAACTTGCTTGACGACCCCCTGAAAAACCCGTTTAATGCGCCCCGTTGCCCAGATAGCTCAGTCGGTAGAGCAGGGGATTGAAAATCCCCGTGTCGGCGGTTCGATTCCGTCTCTGGGCACCACTAATTAGTTTCAGGTGGTGCAAAAACCACCCGAAAGCCCACAAGAAGCCCGCCCAGTGCGGGCTTTTTGTTGTCCGGGATTTATAGATGCCGCCTGGGGCGATCGAGCATCGCCCCAGGGGATTTCAGCTAGCTGCGATCCGACATCAATGTGAACACTGCCACCCGCTCCTGATCGGATATCTCAAAGCCGCGCTCTTCCACCCGATCCAGCCAGCCCTGGGCTGACAGCTGCTCGCCAAAGCGTACCAGGCGCCCGTAACGCTCGAAGACCGCCCTCAACACATTGATCATCGCCGGATAGCTGCAACCGCCATCAAAGCCAATGCTCAGCCTTCCGATTCGCGAGCGCTCAATTACGTAGCCACTGACGGGCCGCTTAAAGTCCTTTTTCGTCATATCCCTGTGCTTCCAATACGGCAAGTTCAAAAAACGGCACAGCCAATTTGACCGACCGGTCACTCGATCGGCAAACATACAGCAAGGTGCCAGGTCACTTCAGCAAAAACACCACCAGCGGGTTGTCGTTCAATCGCCCCTCTAGGCTCGGCTGCAGGCGATCCAGGGGCGTTCCCGGCAACAGCGCCGTTTCCTTGCGTGCCACGATCACCCAGGCAGGACGGGGCAAAGCATCCAGCCGTCCAACCTCGTTACCCGCGATAAACACGGGCTGCTCGTCGTGGTCCAGGTTCATCATGTAGCGCACGGCCCAGGTATCACGCCCCAGATTGAGAAACACCAAGGTACCCGGCTGCTTCACGCGAAGCGCCTCCACCTGCCCCACGAATCTCCGGGTATCGAACTGCAAATCCTTGGCCGGCTCCACGACAGCCACCAACACCAGCCATTGCGCCGCCAATGCAACGAGGCTGAGCCACACCAGTCGCTGCGGCCGTCGCCAGACACCCAGCGCCGCCACTTGCAGCACCAACAGGACAGCAATCAGTAGCGGCAACGAAACGTTAGGCCAGTAACCGTGCTTCTGCCACCCATGCCGACAGACAAACACGGCAACCACGCACAGCGCCGGCAGCGCCGCGACAAGCCACTCATAGCCCCTGCGCACGCCCGAGAGCCAGCCTTGCGCCTGAAGCAGCCCATAGGCCGCGACAGCCGCAAACATCGGCACCATGGGCAGGATGTAATAGGCACGCTTGAAATGCGGCACCGACAAGCCAAGCAGGATCATCAACCCACAGGCACCGAGCCGCACCACCAATTGCACCGGATCATCAAACCGCTGCGCCCAACGATGACGCAGCGCAACCAATGTGACCAACGCCAGCGGCACCACGGGGAAGTAACGGTACAGGCTCAGCTGGAAGTAGAAATAGAACGGCTCGCCGCTTTCATCAAGGCGCCCGCCCACTTGCATCTTGAACACTTCATCGGCAAACCCATCGCCGCCGCTGATGCGCGCCAGCTTCACCAACAGCCACCAACAGGCCGCCAGCAACACCAGGCCGACGATGCCGTGGATCAACACCTGCCTGACCCGTCGTCCAGGACTGCCCAGCGCCCAATACACGCACACCACGCCGCAGACTTCGATCAAGCCCAGCGGGCCGCGTATCGCGAAACCCAGGATGAACAGCGGGAACACCGCAAGTTGCCTGAGCCGTGAGCCCAGGCGCTCACCACTGTGCAGCAGGTAGAAACTGCCGACACACAGCAACGCCACCATCTGGTCCAGGCATACCGAGCGGGACTTCTCGAGCAATTGGGTGGTGAGCAACGTCAGCAGCACCGTGAGCAACGCCCACGGGCGACTCGCCGGGACCAGCAAGCGATAGATCAAGGCTACGACCCCGGCGGATGCAAGGGCAGTGGGCAGCACATTGGCCAAGTGGTTGGGCGCACCGAACAGCCGGGCAAATACGTAACTGAAGAAGGTCGCGGTACCAGGGTAGTCCGCGTAAGGCTGCCCATAGGTGGTGGGGAAAAGACTCGCGCCATGGCGAAACATTTCCTGCAGGAACAGCGCCCAGCGCCCGTCAAAGCCCTGGGGTTGCTGGTCCCAGATACCCAGCGTGAACAGCAACAGCGCGAACAGGAAAATGCCCAGGGACTCCAGGCGGAAACGGTTGCAGTGATCCATGGGTTGGCCTGTCAGGTAGGGAACGCCGACCTAGGGTGCCGAACGTATCCCTAATAGCACCTGAACAAACCTGAACATTCACGTTTCACCGACCTGCAGGCCACACCAGCCTCGGGATCAGGCGCACGTAGATCAACTCGCCCACCAACTCGACCAGGGTTTGCAGGATCACCGCCGTCGCCGCCACGCCGCGCACGCCTTCTGGCAACGCCAGGGCCAGCGGCAACACCACCAATGAGTTACGCGTCGATGCGCTGAACGTCACCGCCCGTGCCGTCGCCGCCGGCAGCGCGAACAGCCTCGCAGCCAACGCCCCGATCACCGGCGCCAGCAACAGGAACGCCACGTACACCGGGATCACCGGCAGCAACAGGTTAATGTCACGCACCACTGAAGTGATTTGCGAACCGATCACCACCACCAACACCAGCGCCATCGCCGGCACCGGCAACCACGCCCAGGCGTCGCTCCACGCACTGACGCCCGATGAGCGCCGCGCCAGGAATGTGGTGATCACCGCCAGCCCCATGGGCAGCACGATCAACAACAGGAACGCCTCGATAAACGGCCCCGCCTGCACCACCACCCCGGACTGCGCCCCCAGCATCAACCCCAGGTACACTGGCAACAGCAGCAACTGCAGCAACAACAGCACCGGCGTCGCCGCCAGCATCAAGCGCGAGTCGCCTTTACCGATATGGGTAAACACCACCACATAGTCGACACACGGCGTCAGCAACACCAGCAATGCGCCCACCAGCAACGCAGGGCGCTCCACCAGGCCACGGGTCAAGGCCCAGACCAGCAACGGCACGAGGATGAAATTGGCCAGCAGCAGCGCCGACAGAAAGCGCTTGTGGCCCAAGCCCTGGCGCAGGTCCAGAAAAGGAATTTGCAGGAACATCGCATACATCAACACCGCGATGGCGGGCGTGGCCAGCGCGCCAAGGCCCTGGGCCAACGAAGGCGCGAACACACCGAAAGCGGCAGCCAGGAGGACAGCGGCGAAGTAGACGGGGATCTGGTGGTGTTCGAGGGTGTCGCGGGTCATGAAAACGCTCTGGTGGATCGCAGAGGTGCAAGCCTATGCGTCTACTGGCGCGAGGTCGAGTGCAGCGGGCCGGTCGCCTCTGAAGGATATTCTTGGCGTGTATGCAATACGGTCAGGATCTCGACCTGTTCCATAACGCGATAGACGACCAGATAGTTTGGATGAACAACCATTTCACGAGTGCCGGACAAGCGCCCTTGCCTGAATCCGTATGGCATTGACGACAAACCCTCAGCGGCCTCCACAATCGTACGGTGCAACGAAGCGGCGGAAGCGGCATTGTACTGCTCGATGTAATCAATAATTTCGGTCAAGGCGACGATAGCCTCAGGTCGCCATTTAACGAGCAGCACGACGAGCCTTGCGCCTCTCTTCCAGCATCCTCTCGACTTCGGCCATTGCCTCATCATGTGGAATGCTTGGGCGAGGATCATCAATGGAAGCCTGTACCTTGGCACGAAACCAACGGTCGTAGCTGGCAGCCTGCTCTTCAGTTTCAAACTCTGAAACGATGGGAGAACGTGGGATGCTCATGGAGACCTCCGGAATAGGTGCCTGCCAGTCTAATCTGTCCATGGTTTGCTGTCGTTTCTCTCGGATGTATGGCTTTCGCCGGGGCTCTGCACGCTTTGCGAGCGCCGAAGGTTAATGACCCAATCAAAGGGCAGACAAGTGCTGGCAAACTGGCTAACTGTTACTAAAAAATAATAATCCAGGCAGGGGCTTCGAAACGATGAATTTGAATGACGCCTCTTCAGTAGTAAAAATTGCAACTACACCCAGAAATAGCCAAAGCGAATCCTTCAAGGAATCCGCCGCAGACGGCCATCCCCTCGGCGGCTTCACCTGGCGCCACCCGCGCACCGACCGCGAACGCCCGGTCGTCATCATCAACGCCGCCACCTCCGTGCGTTGCCGCCACTACTCACGTTTCGCCGACTACCTGTTCGCCAACGGCTTTGACGTGATCACCTACGACTATCGCGGCATCGGCGAGTCCCGCAGCGGTTCGTTGCGTGGGTTCAAGGCGTCGTGGTCGGATTGGGGTACGCTGGATTTCGAAGCGATCCTGCTGCGGGCACAGCGGGAGTTTCCAGGCCAGCCGATTGATGTGGTCGGCCACAGTTTTGGTGGCTGTGCGGCAGGGCTGGGCGCATCCGGCGCGGTGATCCGGCGAATCGTGACCGTGGGCGCGCAGTTCGCCTACTGGCGCGATTACGCCGCCGCCGGGCGCTGGCAGATGTTTGCCAAATGGCATGTGGTCATGCCGGTGGTCACGGCATTCTGCGGGTATTTCCCCGGCAAGCGCCTGGGTTGGCTGGAGGATACGCCGGCAGGCGTGGTGCGCGACTGGAGCACGCCAACGCCCAGGTATGAGACGCGGCCCAGCGGGCGGGCCCTGGCGGACTTGCCATTCAGTCGCGTAAAGGCGCAGGTGCTGGCGATCAGCATCACCGATGACCCCTTCGGCACTGTGGCGGCGATTGAGCGTTTGCTGGGTTACTTCGACGGCAGCGAGCGCACCCATCTGCGCATCGCCCCGGAAGACATCGGCGAAAAACAGGTCGGACATTTCGCGTTCTTTCGCAGGGACTATCAGGATCGATTGTGGCCGATTGCACTGGCCTGGCTGCAACACGGTCAATTAACGGCGGATACCCTTGGGATTTCCCTCAACCTGCGCTTCAATACCCCACCCAGATCCTGACCCAAGGACGTGAGCCCATGGCCTCGCCGAACAAGCAGCAAAAACGTGCCCACCGGGCCAAGGCCAAGGCCAAGCAGAACCGCACCCAGCGCGCCGTCGCGAGCAAGCCGGATGCATTTGCCGGCGATGACGACCGCATTGACCTTGAGTCAGTGGATTTGACCGAGCTGTTCGTGGAGATGCGCACCGCCGGCGAGACCAGCCAGCAGGCCCTCTGCGCGGTATTCCTGGCCCACCCGCTGCTCGCGCTGGTGCTGGAGCAGGAAGGCGAAGAAGAAGCCACCGACTTTATCCTGGCCGCACTGATCGAGTATCGGCAGTGGGCCACCGACAGCGACGATGAAGCCGCCGCACTGGCGTGGATCGAATCGCCGCAGTTCCAGGCGGATTACGTCGCCGCATCCGAGGCCCTCACCAACTAAAACCAAATGTGGGAGGGGGCAAGCCCCCTCCCACATTTGAACTGCGGCGCAATCGAGCACCGCATTCCATCACATCAATTCAGCACCGCAGCGCCCACTCTCTGCGCCTTGCGACGGCTGGACACAATCAACCCCGCCGCCACTACCAGCAAGCTCAAGACCCCAGTCGCGATGATCTCGACCCGATGCGCTTCCTGGAACAGCATGATGGTCAATGTGCCGACGATGAATACCATCACCGCGTAAGTCAGGCCTGGGAACAGCCACATCTTGAAGACAATTTTCTCGCCCGCCGCCATGCGCTTCTGGCGCATGCGCAGTTGCGACACCGCAATCACCAGGTACACCAGCAGCGCGATGGCGCCGGAGCTGGCCAGCAGGAATTCGAACACCGCTGCCGGCGCCACGTAGTTGGCAAATACCGCCAGGAACGCCGCGCCGGTGGACAGCAATACCGCCCAGTAAGGCGTGCCGCTCTTGTTGGTGCGCTTGGCCACGGCCGGTGCATCGCCGCGACGGCCCAGGGAGAACAGCATGCGCGAAGCGGTGTACAGCGCCGAGTTCAGGCAGCTGGTCACGGCAACCAGGACCACCAGGTCGACGATCAGCTTGGCGTTCGGGATACCCATGCGTTCCAGCACGGTCTGGTAGGAACCTACCGCCGCCAGGGTCGGATCATTCCAAGGCACCAGGGACACGACGATGAAGATCGACAACAGGTAGAACAAACCAATCCGCCAGATCACCGAGTTGGTGGCCTTGGTGATTTGCTGGCCCGGGTTCTTCGATTCAGCGGCGGCGATGGTGACGATTTCGGTGCCCATGAAGGAGAACATGGTGGTCAGGATCGCGGCCAATACCGCGCCCATGCCGTTGGGCATAAAGCCTTGGGTGTCAAAGAGGTGGGAAACGCCGCTGACCTGGCTGGTCGGCAGGAAGCCGAAAATTGCCGCCAGGCCGAGGATCACAAAGCCCACGATCGCCACGACCTTGATCAACGCGAACCAGAACTCAAACTCACCGTAGTTCTTCACGCTGAACAGGTTGGTCGCCGTCAACAGCAACGTGATGACCAGCGTGAAGGCCCAGATGGCCACATCCGGGAACCAGGCGTGGAGAATGGTCGCGGCGGCGTTGGCTTCCAATGGAATCACCAGCACCCAGAACCACCAGTACAGCCAGCCGATGGTAAAGCCGGCCCAGTGACCGATCGCATGGTCGGCGTAGGTGGAGAACGAACCGGTGTCCGGCGACGCCACGGCCATTTCGGCCAGCATGCGCATCACCAAGACCACCAGCGTACCCGCTGCGGCATACGCCAGCAGGACCGCAGGGCCGGCGGCAGCAATCGCGTGGCCGGAGCCGACAAACAAACCGGCACCAATGACGCCGGCAATCGACAGCATGGTGACGTGACGCGGTTTGAGCCCCTGTTCGAGGTCATTGGAGCTTTGCGTACTACTCATTGACACACCTTTGCGAGGAATTGCGAAAACGGTCCGCCCGGCCTGGGCTCTTCCTCGTGAAAAGAAACCAACAGGGCGTTCTTTATTTTTTACGCAAGATTTGCGCCAAAATGTTACAAAACCGCGATTGACGCGGCCTGCAGGACGATTCACCAGTCATCGCAAGTCATTGAGAACAATGGCATTCCGCTATAGCGTTACCGTGCGACTCACTTTCAAGACGAACAAGTGCACCAAAACCACACACGAAAAGTACGCGGCGCGCCATAAAAGGGCCGATAGCTACCGTTTGCCCGTTTAACCCTTCCAACACCCGGCCAAAGCTGGCACCATCGCGCCCTTTTTCACGCGAAGCCTGCGGATTCACGGGTTAAAACGGTTGTTCGGTTGTTGATGGCGCGACACCCTGCTGTGCCGATGCGACACCCTGCCGCACACCGCCCGTTTACCGCCCGCCGCGCTGTTGGCCGCCATCAGGACGCTATGCTAGCTTGGCGCCTCGCCAGGAAGGCGGCCCAACAGCGAAGATCGCAATGAACACAATGAGGACCCCACATGGCCGAGGCCACGCCCGCGCTTGAAATCCGCAACTTGCATAAACGCTATGGTGAGCTGGAGGTACTCAAAGGTATCTCGCTGACCGCTCGCGACGGCGATGTGATCTCGATCCTGGGTTCCTCCGGTTCCGGCAAGTCCACGTTCCTGCGCTGCATCAACCTGCTGGAAAACCCGCACCAGGGCCAGATCCTCGTGGCCGGCGAAGAACTCAAGCTCAAGGCCGCGAAAAACGGCGAGCTGCAGGCCGCCGACGGCAAGCAGATCAACCGCCTGCGCAGCGAAATCGGTTTTGTGTTTCAAAACTTTAACCTGTGGCCGCACATGAGCATCCTCGACAACATCATCGAGGCCCCTCGCCGTGTGCTCGGCCAGAGCAAGGCCGAGGCCATAGAAGTGGCCGAAGCCCTGCTGGACAAGGTCGGTATCGCCGACAAGCGCCATGCCTACCCCGCGCAATTGTCCGGCGGCCAGCAACAACGGGCCGCCATCGCGCGCACCCTGGCGATGCAGCCCAAGGTCATCCTGTTCGACGAACCCACTTCAGCCCTTGACCCGGAAATGGTCCAGGAAGTACTTAATGTGATCCGCGCGCTGGCCGAAGAAGGCCGCACCATGCTGCTGGTCACTCACGAAATGGGCTTCGCCCGTCAGGTGTCCAGTGAAGTGGTGTTCCTCCACCAGGGCCTGATCGAAGAGCAAGGATCGCCACAGCAGGTGTTTGAAAACCCGCTTTCGGCGCGCTGCAAACAATTCATGTCCAGCAACCGCTAACGGAGCAACATGCATGCAGAACTATAAAAAATTCCTTCTGGCCGCGGCCGTCTCGATGGCGTTCAGCGCCACGGCCATGGCAGAAACCTTGACCATGGGGATCGAAGCGGCCTACCCGCCGTTCAACAATAAAGACGCCAGCGGCCAAGTGGTCGGCTTCGACAAAGACATCGGCGACGCCCTGTGCGCCAAGATGAAAGTCGAAAAGTGCGACGTGTATGTGTCCGACTGGGACGGCATCATCCCGGCCCTGAATGCCAAGAAGTTCGACTTCCTGGTGTCCTCGCTGTCGATCACCGACGAGCGCAAGCAAGCCGTCGACTTCACCGACCCGTACTACTCCAACAAGCTGCAGTTCATCGCGCCCAAGGCCACCGCAGACTTCAAGACCGACGCCGCCTACCTGAAGGGCAAGGTCATCGGCGCCCAACGCGCGACGCTGGCCGGTACCTACCTGGAAGACGAGCTGCCTGACACCGAAGCCAAGCTCTACGACACCCAGGAAAACGCCTACCTTGACCTGACGTCCGGCCGCCTCGACGGGATCCTCGCCGACAAGTACGTGCAGTACGAATGGCTCAAGAGCAAAGACGGTTCGGCCTACGAGTTCAAGGGCGACCCGGTTGTCGAGAGCGACAAGATCGGTATCGCCGTACGCAAGGGCGACCCGCTGCGCGAGCGCCTGAACAAAGCCCTGGCAGAGATCAAGGCAGACGGCACCTACAAGAAGATCAACGACAAGTACTTCCCGTTCAGCATCGAATGACCTGAACGGCCAGCCCGGCGCGCTCACTTGAGCGCGCCGGCTTTCAGCAATGCCTGCCGCGATATGAAGACACCATGAATTTCGATCTCTACGGATTCGGCCCGGCGCTCGCTGCCGGCGCGCTGATGACCGTCAAACTGGCCCTCACGGCGTTATGCCTGGGGCTGGTACTCGGCCTCGCCGGTGCCCTGGCCAAGACTTCCCCGTACAAGCCGTTGCAATGGCTGGGCGGTACTTACTCGACAATCGTCCGCGGTGTGCCGGAGCTGCTGTGGGTGCTGCTGATTTACTTCGGCACGATCAACGCCATGCGCTCACTGGGTGAGCTGCTCGATATTCCCGACCTGTCCCTCAGCGCCTTTGCCGCAGGCGTGATCGCCCTGGGCCTGTGTTTCGGCGCCTACGCCACGGAAGTGCTGCGTGGAGCGATCATCTCCATTCCCAAGGGCCACCGCGAAGCGGGTGTGGCGCTGGGCCTGTCGAAGTTTCGTATCTTTACCCGGTTGATCATGCCGCAGATGTGGCGCATCGCCCTGCCGGGCCTGGGCAATCTGTTCCTGATCCTGATGAAAGATACCGCGCTGGTCACGGTCATCGGCCTCGAAGAAATCATGCGCCATGCGCAGATCGCCGTGACCGTCACCAAACAGCCTTTCACCTTCTATATGGTCGCCGCGTTCATCTACCTGGGCCTGACGTCGCTGTCGATGGTGGCCATGCACTTCCTGGAACAACGCGCCGCCCGCGGCTTCGTGAGGACGACGTAATGGAATGGGAAGTCATCATCAAGTGGCTGCCGAAGTTTATCCAGGGCGCCATCCTGACCCTGGAGCTGGTGAGCATCGCTGTGATCCTCGGCCTGATCCTGGCCATCCCCCTGGGTATCGCGCGCTCGTCCAGGCACCTGTCTGTGCGCGCCCTGCCTTACGCCTATATCTTTTTCTTTCGCGGCACGCCGCTGCTGGTGCAGTTGTTCCTGGTCTATTACGGCCTGGCCCAATTCGACAGCATCCGCTCAAGCTTCATGTGGAAGTACCTGCGCGATCCGTTCTGGTGTGCCACCGCCACCATGACGCTGCACACCGCCGCGTACATCGCCGAGATCCTGCGGGGCGCCATCCAGGCCATTCCGCCTGGGGAAATCGAAGCCGCCCGTGCGTTGGGCATGTCCAGGCCAAAGACGCTGTTCTACATCATCCTGCCCCGGGCCGCACGCATCGGATTGCCGGCCTACAGCAACGAAGTGATCCTGATGCTCAAGGCCAGCTCGCTGGCGAGCACCGTGACCCTGCTGGAGCTGACCGGCATGGCCAGGACGATCATCGCGCGCAACTACCTGACGGTGGAGATGTTCTTCACCGCCGGCGTGTTCTACCTATTGATCTCCTTCCTGCTGGTACGCGGCTTCAAGCTGCTGGAACGCTGGCTGCGCGTCGATGCCTGCCAGGGACGTTGAAGCCCGCTTCGAGGCGCTGGATGCGTTTCTGATCGAGCACCAAGGGCTGTGGCGACCACGGCCCTTTGTTCATCGGCAGCTGCCTTGGGAAACCGAGCATCCGCAACTGGCCCGATGGCTGCGCCAACGCTCGTTGTCCGACGCGGAAACCAGTCATAACCATCCCCACACCCTACCCGCGCCGGCGCCTTTTCCCTCACTGGCCCGCGAAGCATTGCGCCTCAGTGCTGTGGATAAGTTACCGACGCAGCCCCTGCAACCCGCGGCGCGCCGCCTGAATGTCGACGTACCCGGGCGCAAGTGGCAGCAAATCGAAGCCTTCGGCGCCGCGCTGCAGTTTGCGCAAACACCCCGGCATTGGCTGGACTGGTGCGCCGGCAAGGGCCACCTCGGCCGCCGCCTGCTGCACACCGGCCAGCAACTGACCTGCCTGGAATACGACCCGGCGCTGATCGCGGCAGGCCAGGCCTTGAGCGACCACCACGGCCTGCCCGTCACCCATCGCCTGCAAGATGTCATGGCAGACGTGGCCCTTGACCCCGAGCACACCCCCGTCGCCCTGCATGCCTGCGGCGACCTGCATGTGCGCCTGCTGCAACTGGCCAGTGCCGCCGGCTGCAAGCAACTGGCCGTAGCGCCGTGCTGCTACAACCGCATCCACGCGAGCGCCTACCAACCGCTGTCCGAAGCGGGCCGTGCTTCCACCTTGCAGCTGTCGGTCGACGACCTTGGCCTGCCCCTCAGCGAAACCGTCACGGCCGGCAAACGCGTGCGGCTGCAGCGGGACACCTCAATGGCCCGCCGCCTGGGTTTCGATCAGTTACAACGCCAGTTACGCCACTGCGATGAGTACCTGCCCACACCGTCCCTGCCCGCCGGTTGGCTGGACAAACCCTTCGCCGACTACTGCCAGGCGTTGGCCAGCCTCAAAGGGTTATCCACAGGTGAACAGGATTGGGCGGCGCTGGAGGCGCACGGCTGGCGACGTTTGGCCGAGGTCAGGAACCTGGAGTTGCTGCGTGGGCTGTTTCGGCGCCCACTTGAGCTGTGGCTGGTCCTGGATCGGGCACTGTTTCTGGCCGAACGTGGCTACAGGGTCGAGGTGGGCACCTTTTGCGAAACCGCACTGACACCACGCAACTTGATGGTGCTTGCCGAGCGCGATTAAGGGGCAGAATTGTCGCACCCCAGCCTGTGGATAACTCTGTTGATGGAATCGTTACAAGGCCTGTGGTCATCTGCGCTACAGGCAAAAAGCCACGTTGTTCATTTTTTGTTCACAGAATAAAACGCACGTAAAACAGGCAGTTGCGGGGTGATGAGAATGGCTCCACAACCTGATCATTTCGCGACAGCCCAAACAACCAACTGTGCATAAGCATCTGGCGTCAAGGACATAAACCGGCATTTACAGTTGCTTTTTGCGGGCAATCAGCAGGCGGCAAAGCTCATTGATATCGTCACCGGCCAGGCTCAACGCCTGGCTGTCCAGCGGGTCGGCACCGAACGCCAGGGCTTCGCTGATCCCTACGTCGTGATGCACCTCAAACGGCTCTTTCGTCCCCAGGCGCTGCCGGAATGCCTCAACCATATCCAGGCTGAAGGCGCTGTCCTCATCCAACTGGTTAAGCACGTAGTGAACGTGCGGCGCCCGGTCGCGCCCAAGGTGCGGCGCCAGCAGCCCATCGAGTTGGTCCAGGGTTCCCAGGGACGCCGCGTCGGCCTGGGCGATCACCAGCACCACATCCGCCACGCTCACGGCTTGGTGGAAATAGACGCTGTTACCGGCGGGGGTATCGAGGATCACCGTGTGGCGGGCGTCCAGGCCCAAGGCGTGCAGCCGCTGCGCCAGCCAGTACGGTTCATGTTTCAGCCAGCGCTGCAGGGTGTCCTGCTGCTGGATATCGGTGTCGCCAAAGGTAATGACGCGGCTGCCGACAAAACCAGGCTGCTGGATGTGTTTCCAATGCGCATTCTGCAGGCTGGCGAGGCCGATGCCCGGTGAGGTCGGAGCGACACCGAAGTGACGGCGCAAGGCGTTTTGCGGGTCCAGGTCCACCGCCACCACCGATTCGCCCAGGCGCTGCAAACCACTGCTCAACAGGGTGGCCAGGGTGCTGCGCCCCACGCCTCCGTTGACCGACACCAGCGCCACCACGCAAGGGCGCCGCTCGGCCTTCTCCATCAGCGCGGACTGTACAGTGGAATCCTGAGGGGGAAAGGGGGTGCCATCCTCCACGGGAATGCTGCCAAAAAAGTGCAGTCGCGAATTCAGGCCACGGGGGTCACGGCTGACATCTTTGCCAAGCAGAGCAAGAAGACCGTCGGTAAAGCTCATAGCGCACCCTCCTCACGGCGAAGCTTAAAGACGTGAAAAGGTCAGCTGATACGACTGCTTACCGCAGGTCTTCTTATGGTCGCCCTTGTGCAGGCAGTCTGCTTCAAGCGCACAAAAGTGTCATTATTTTGATGGATAAGCCGTCTATTTTTTAGATAAACGGCAAGGCGTCAAATTACCGACCAATACTGATCGTATCGTAGGGAGTCTGCAGATCCCGCTCTGGAATTTCCCAAATCAACAACTTCGGCGGGGTTTGCTTGAACGCCGGGCTGTCGAAGTACGCCTTGGCTGCGCCGGAGAACTCGCCGCCGTCCTTGCTGAAATTGCCCACGGGAGCGTTCAGGGCTTTCTGCAGGAAGCCGACAAAGTTGGAATTGCGCGAGAACGAAGTCCCGATCAGTGCCACATTGGGCAACCCGGCGTCGCCGAACAGGTCGTCAGTGTTGCTGGTGGCGCCACCCGCTTCGTGGGCGGAGCTGGCCGCGACCGATTCCCCCGGGGGCTGCAACTTCGGCGGTAACCAGTCGAGACCGGCCAGGCGCACCAGATCACCGGGGCGCACGGCAAGCGGTGCCTGGGTGATCTCAAAGGTTTGCTCGGGCGTAGCCTTGATCTCACGTTGCTGGATGCGTTTTGCCAGCGCCTGGGCGCCGGCGTTGGAGCCGATTTCGCTCCAGTGGGTGTCGGTGCGCAGGTATGCCTCGGGCCCGAGGGGTTTTAAGGTATCGGTGAGGTCCAGCGCCGACACGCCAGCGGCCTGCAAAGTGGCCGTCCAGTCCTGAATCCGGCTGTTGAGCACTGCCGGTCGGTACACGCCACACAGCTGGGCAACCGCAATGCGGCTCTTGTCCGGTACCACCACCACTTGCAGCTCGATACCTTTTTCACCCAGTTGCCGCTGCAGGTCGATCACGGCCTGGGCCTTGGTCTGCGCGTTGGCTTGGGCGTGGCGGTTGATGCGCAGTTCATCGCTGATAAACAGCCAGCCCGGGCAACCCGGCCGCACGCGTGGGCCGGTGTCGCCGAACGCCAGCCAGCTTGCGCCACGTTCCAGGTTGGCCGCCTGGATCGCCATCGGCGCCTTGGCCAGTTCCTTGGCGAAACGGTGGGTCAACTCACCGTGCAGCAGCATGTCGCTGTCGACCTTGGCGGGCAAGGAGCTGATCGGCCCCTTCACCATCAGCCAGGCACAGGACAGCAGCCCCGCCGCCAGGAAGGGTACCAGCACCCAGGCCGCCAGGGGGCTGGTGCGAACAGCCAAGTCGCTCGGAGGAGTCGGCGCGGTAGGAGCGGGCATGGTCGGGCGTCCTTAGAACTGAAAGTACAGAAACGGTACGGCGTCGCGGCTGGCGATCAGCGCGAACGACAACACAAACCCGGCCACCGGCCACAACGAAGCGGCCACCACAAACCAGGGCTGGGTACCGAAACGCTGCTCGCAACGCACCTGCCAGATCGGCGCAATGATGCACACCAGGCCCAGTAACGCCGCCATGCCGTGGGCCGGGCGCATGGCCACGGCCATGGCGTCACCCAAGGCCACGCCATGCATACCGAACTGGCCGGCGTACATGGTCAGTGCCGAATGGAAGTCCGGCGCGCGGAACAAGGTCCAGGCCAGGCACACAAACAGTAACGTCAGGATGTGCGACAGCACCGGCGGAATGCGCGGCAGGCTCGACCGCGACCAGGCGCGATCCACACACAGCGCGATACCGTGCGCAGCCCCCCACAACAGGTAGTTCCAACTGTCGCCGCCGTGCCACAACCCGGCGATCGCCATGGTCAGGAACAGGTTGCGATAAGTGCGCCACACGCCGTCACGGTTACCGCCCAGGGCGATATACAGGTAGTCGCGCAACCAGCTGGACAACGACAAGTGCCAACGACGCCAGAAGTCCTGGATGCTGCTGGCCAGGTACGGGCGGTTGAAGTTTTCCGGGAAGTGAAAGCCCAGCATCAGGCCCAGGCCGATGGCCATGGCGCTGTAGCCGGCGAAGTCGAAGAACAGTTGCAGCGAATAGGCCAGGCAACCGATCCACGCATCCACCAGGCTCGGGTTTTCCAGGTGGAAGGCAATGTCCACCAACGGCGACAAGGTGTCCGCCACCAGCACTTTCATGCCCATGCCGATCATGAAGCGCCGCGCACCGAGGGAGAAATTCGGCCAGTTGAAATAACGCTGGTTCAGCTCACGGCGAACCCAGTCATAACGGATGATCGGGCCTGCAATCGAGTGGCCGAACATCGAAATGTACGTGGCGTAATTGATGAAGCTGCGTTCCACCGGCACCGTATGACGGTGCACGTCCACCAGGTAGGAAATCGCCTGCAGCACGATAAATGACAAGCCGGCCGGCAAGGCCACGCGCTGCCAATCCAGCGGCATGGCGCCGTACCAGGTGATCACCTCGCTCACGGTACCGGCGACGATGTTGGCGTACTTGTACCAACACAGCACCGCCGTGTTGAACACAATCAACGCGATCAACAGGCGCACCCGGCCTTTGCCGTCCTCACGGGAACGGTCCACCAGCAGGCCGCCGACCCATGCCACCACGGTCAACACCATGTGCAGGAACAGGAACAACGGGCTCAGCCAGCCGTAGAACAACCAGCTGCCGATCAACAGGATGACGTTGCGCCAGCTCGGACGAGCCAGGGCATAGATCAACAGGAAGGCCGGCAGGAACAGCGTGAGGAATTCGAGTGAGGCAAAGACCATGGTGGTGTCGGGCCCGATCAGTTAGCGAGTGCGTCGGAAGCGAACAGCAACTTCGAACCTGCAGCCGAAGGGACGGCCAGCACGCTATAGCGCTCACCCGCCTTGAGGGTGAACGTCAGCGGCTGGCCCACCGGAGCACCGGCGCACTTGAGCTGCACCGACAATTCCAGCGGGTTGATCATGCGGCGTTGCAACGAACCTTCCGCCACCTTCTTGAACAGCTCGGCCTTTTGGGCCACGGCTTCCAGGCTGGCGTCGGCGCAGGCGGCATCGGCGTTGATAAAGGCCAGGGAAGCCTTGAGCGCGTTGAAGTCGTCCGGTTGCTCACGCACCACCAACTGGCGCGTGGCGCCCTGGGCGTCGACCAACGCGACCACGGTGGCGAATTCGCCGGGGGCCACGGTCACCGACAGGTCGACGTTTTTGCCGTCGCGGCTCAACACGCCCTTGATCGGCTTGTCACCCCCCACCACCGGCAGGAAGGCCGACACGGCTTTATCCCCGCTCAACACCAGGCTGGCCTTGGAACCGTCCGCCACCAGCCTCAACTCACCGGGAGTGCCGTTGGCAAAACGCAGGAACGCTGCGTCTTGCTCCGGGCCGGTGGGGTACAACGGGATGTCGGCGCTGTAGGCGCTGACACTGGCGAGCAAGGTCGCCAGGCCCAGGGTCATGCGTTTCATTATTTGCTTCCTTTACCGTAGGCTGATGGCGGCAGGTCGCCCAGGGCCGTACCAATGGCCTTGGCCCATTTCTGGTAGCCGTCGATGGTGAAGTGCTGGCCGTCAGTGGTGATCCACTCGCCCGGCTTGGAGAAGGTCAGCGAATCGATGTAGGTGCACGGCGCCACGTTACTGGCCAGGAAGGCCGACATCAGCTTGGTGCGGGTGTCGTCCTTCTTGTACTGGGAACCGACCTTGCCCCACGGCGGACCGACCCACACGCACTTGGTGCCGGTGTCGGTGATCGCCTTGGTCAGCGAGGTCACGCTTTTCCAGGCCCAGGCCTTGGGGAACACCGGGTTGGTGTACGAGCCCATGGTGTCGCCGATGATCAGCACGACAACGTCGGGTTTGTCCTTGGCGATCAGTTCCTGGATCGGCGTGGTGCTCATGGCGTTCTTGCCGTAGATCACCGCTTTGCCGGTGGGCAGGCGCTCGCCGCCACACTCGACTTTTTTCGGTACGACCCAATCCGCCGCACCAGCACCGCAGGCACCGATGGAATGAACCACCGCGCCTTGCTTGGTCAGGTTGTCTTGCAGCGGGTTGAGCAACGAATCGGGAAAGCTCATATGACTTTCGCCCAGTACCAGCATGGTTAGGCCGGCAATCGCAGAAACAGGCATGAATGACTCCGATTTAATCAGTTGGAATAAGGGGAACGGTACGGGCTGACCGGCAAAGGCATAGGTCCGCTCAGGTCTTCGAACAAGTAGCGCAGATAAGCATTACCCGCGTACTGGCGGTAATCCTGGGCGTTATCGAGTCCGATTTCACCCCCCAGGTAGAACCGCGAGCTGAGACGGTATTCGGCCGCCGCGTTGAAGCTGTAGCCGACGCCGGTTTTGCTGGTGCTCTCGTACTTGGGATTATTCCTGGACGCTTGCAGCGTACTTTCGCCAGGGAAGAAATCCGCCCCATCTTGCGCGATATGCTGCAGGCCTACCGAACTTTTTACCTGGTAACTGAAGCGATCAAAGCTTTGTGCCCAACGAATCGGCACGCCCAGGGAGAAGAAGCGCTGCGGGCTGAAGTAACCACCGTTGCCGTAGGTGTAGAAGTCCTGGTTTTCCTTGAAGGTCATCGCCGAGCCGCTGATGCCCAGGGTCAACGTGTCCCGCTGGTTGTTGCGCAGGTACCAGTAGATGCCGCTGCCCAGTTCCAGGCGGGTGTTGTCTTCGACGTTATTGCCCAGCAATTCATGCAGCGACGCGTAGCCGTAGACGCCCAGCTTCTGGTTGTCATAGCTCAGCTCACCACGGCCGCCGTTGGCGGTGACGCCGCCCCATTTGTTGCCATCGCCGTCTTCGGAACCCGCGAAGGAAGTGACACTGTCGGTGACCGGACGCCGGGAAATATTGGCGCCATAGCGGAAGTTCGAATTGGCCTCGAACGGACGCGAGACACTCACGCCACCCACCAGGGTGTTGTAGAGGAAGCCCAGAGGGCTGACCCCGACGTCGGCCTTGAGACCTTCATCCGGATTCTCGAACGCGACGGCCAAGCCAACACCGGTGTCGCTCTGGGAGCCCGCCGGGGTGGTGGTGCCTTTGCCGAAACGCGACAACGCATCGCTGCCCACGCTGCCCGCACTCAAGTGCACCGGCGTGACGCGCAACGCTATGGTGTTATCGCCCACCGGCATGCGCGCTTCGAACGGCGCTTCCACATCGGTGATCTTGCTCAAGCCTTTCTCGCCGTTATTGCTGCGCACGCTCAAGCCCTGCACCACATACCCGGTACGGTCACGCAGGATGGTATCCAGCGCACGCCGTGCCGGGCTCAGCTCGGGGCTGTCGATGGAGGCGATGGTCGACGGCGGCACAAACGGGTCGCTCAGGTCGTTGGACGTCGCGCTGGCAAAAGCGCTGGACGTGACGGTCTTGGTCGGTGCATCGATCGGCGGCGGCACGGCGCCGGCGACAGTCAGGTCGGTGACCTGGCGGCGCTGGCCCGGCAAGCCCACGAAGGGGTTAGACGATTTGCCCTGAGGTTCGGCCTGGGCCACCTGGGTCCTGGCCTTCATCGCGGTTTCAATCGCCAGGGCCTTGCGCAGCAGTTCAGCGGCTTCGCTGTTCTTGCCCAGGCCCTGATAGATGCGTGCCGCCGAAGTGAGGATCTCCGGGTTGCCCGGTTCGAGCGCCAGGGCCTTGTCGCTGGCCGATTGCGCCAGGCTGCGGTCGTTGCCTTTCAGGGCGATGTCCGCCAGACCCAATTGCAGGCGCGCATTGTTCGGGTTCTGCTGGATCAACGGCGTGTACAGCTCCATGGCCTTCTTGCCATTGCCGCTGGCCGCGTACATGCGCGCCAGGGCACCGACACCCAATGCGTCATTCGGGCGCTGGGCCAGGGCCGGGGAAAGCATGTCGTAGGCCGCCACCAGGTCGTTCTTCTCGCGCAGGGCGTCGGCCTGCTTGACCCGGTACAGGTAGATCAAATCGTCATAGCGCTGGCGACCGATCTCGGTCAACGGCTGGCCTTGCACTTCGCGCAGGATCTCGCCCGCCTCGCTGTACTTGTTGGCCTTGAGCAGTACGTTGGCGTACAGCAGTTTCTGGTCGACAGTCGGGTTGGGGTTGTTCTCCACCACCTTCTGCATCATGTCCAGGCCGAACTGCGGGGCGCCCACTTCAACATAAGCAGCAGCCAGCACCGCCACGCGCTCAGGTTTTTGCCGGGTCAGCGACTCGGAACGACCAAGCAGCGCCAGGGCTTCCGGACGCTGGCCACGACGCGCCGTTTCGATGGCGATGTCCGTCTGCTGATGCAGGGCGATATCGATCGCCAGCTCGTTCATGTCCGCCGTGCGCTGGGCGGTTGGGATGCGCCCGAGGGTGGCCTCGGCTTGTTTCCACTCGCTCAATTCAGCCGACAACAGGGTGCTGGTGTACAGCGCATCCGGTTGGTTGGGCTGGGTCTTGAGCAGGCCGTCGATCAGGGCACGCGCATTGCGGATCTGACCGTCGCGCAGGTACATGCGCGCCAGGGCAAAGCGGGTCCAGGGGTTTTCCGGGTCGGCGTCGAGGGCCTGGCGGTAGGCGGCTTGCGCGGCCTTCAGGTCACCGCGCTGCTCGGCCAGTTTGCCGACCTGGGTAGCGCGCAGCGCGTTGATTTTCACGCTCGGCGCAAACTTGGCGCGCTGGGCCGGCGACACCGAGTCGATCAGCTTCAGGGCTTCATCCGGCTGGCCGGATTGGGACAATACGTTGATCAAACCGCTGAGCGCATCCGGGTCGCCAGGGTGACGGGCCAACACCTTGCGGTAGCCGGCTTCGGCAACGTCGAACTGGTTGTCCTGGGCCTGGAAACCGGCCAAGGCGATTGCCGCACCCGGTTGGCCCGGGTTCAGGCGCTCGGCCTGGGCCACCAGGTCGCGGGCCTGGGCACCGCGGCCGGCGCGCTGGGCGTCACGGCTCTGGCTGATCAGGTTCCAGTAACGCACGTCGTTCAGGGCCGACTGCCACGCGGCGCCACCGGGCAAGCGCGTGGCCTGCACCAGGTAGTTTTCCGCATCGCTGAAACGCTCTTGCTGTTGACGCAACACGCCCATGCCACCAAGGGCATCGACGTCATTGGATTTTTGCGCAAGGCGCGCCGTGAGCAGTGGCTCGGCGGTTTTCAAGTCGCCGTCGTCCAGGGCCTTGAACGCCTTGGTCATCTGCGGATCACGCTGCCAGGCACCGCCGCCCCTGCCTTGGGCGATGCCCTTGTCCATGAGCGCGCGGATCTCGGTGTCATCCGGGTGCACGGTGAGAAATTGCTGGAACAGCGACACCTGGTCCGGCTTCGGTGGGCCGAGCCAGACCAGCGCAAAGCGCCAGGTTTCATCGGCGTTGCCGCCCACATCGTTGTTCGAGGCCAGCTTGGCCAACGCACGGATACCGTCCGGCCGGGTTGCCGGGTTGCGTGCCAGGTGCTTGGCCAGGAACAGCGCAACGATCGGATCGTTGGGCCGCTCACGGGTCAGGCGCTGCAGGCCGGCAATGGCCTCATTGGTGCCCTTGGCGGTAAAGCCCAGGGTGTTGTAGTACTCACGGGCGATCAGGCCCTGGGGCTGGCGGCCCTGGAAAATCTGACGGTACAAGGCCACGGCCTTTTCGCGCTCGTCTTCGGGCTCACCCAATTCACGCGCCTGCTCCAGCAGCTTGGCATTTTCCGGCATGTTGACGGTGATGTCCTGCTCCAGCTGCAACGCCTGGCGCGGAACCGGGCTCAGCGCTTGCAGTCGGGCCAGGTACTTTTGCGCCTCGGCCGGGTGGTTCTGCTGCATCTGGATCAGGCCGATGCCATAAAGCGCGTCCGGCTGCTCGGGGCTCAGGTTAAGCAGTTTCTGCCAGGTCTCCAGGGCCCGCTCGGGGTTTTTCTTCGCCTGCCAGTAGTAGCCCTGCTCGATCAGCAGGGACTGCGGGTCGCTGGTTTCAGCGAAGCTGGCGGTCGAGGCCAGGGCGGCGAGAATCGCAATGGCTAGCGTGTGACGGCGCATGCTGCCTCCCAGGAAAGTTTGACCGTACCGTCTTGTTCAAAACGGTACTTCTGATCGGAAAAGCCTTGGCTGAACAGGCTGAGCATGTAGTCGTAGTAGATCGGCTGCGCGCTGTCCGGCGCCGAGGGCGCCAAGGCTTTGTTGAGCGCGTCGTCGACCTTGGCCTTTTGCAGTTGTGCCAGGGCGGTTTCGCCACGAGCCTGGAAGAAGGCAATGGTCGACGCCGAGAAGCCGATCGGCGAATAGCCGTTGTTCTTCTCGACTTCGCCGGTGGTGACGTGGATTTTCTCCGGCGGGAAGCCGGTGGCCGCCGCAGCCGTCGCCCGGGACATGCCCCCCAGGGACTTGAGCATGCCCGCCGCGAGTGGATCGGCCTTGGCGGTCATGCCGGCCCACATGTAGGTGCGGATCGCGTCGTAGCTGCCCAGGTCATCGGAGAACGGGTCGACCACAAACAGCCCGGTGTTGGCACTGGTCGCGCGATAACCGACCCAGTTGGCCGCCAGGCCATGGGGGTTGCTGGCGGTGTCGGCGAGCATCCGCGCGTTGCTTTCGGCCACTTCGTTCCAGCCGGCATTCGGCCGCTCTTTATGGAAGCGACGTAGCTGCGCCAGCACCTGGTAGCTCGGGTTGAACCGCCACAGACCACCGGCATGGGCGTAACCCACCGGCCCCGGCAACAGCATCTTGCCCAGGCCCGGCACACGCACGATCAGGTTGCGTTCCACATTGGCCAGCACCAATTGCGCATCGGCGCGGTATTGCGGTGCATTCCACACGCGCGCCGCTTCAAGCAGGGCGTAGGCCATCCACAAATCCGCGTCGCTGGCAGAGTTGGGGTCGATCACGCCCCAGGTGTTGTCAGGCTTTTTGCCCCACAACCAACCTGGCAGGTTCTGGCCGATATCGGCCCCCGACATGTTGGCCTTGGTCCAGGTCCACAGCTTGTCGAAGCTGCCACGGTCGTTGCCGACCAGGGCGAAGAACATCGCGTAGGACTGCCCTTCGGAGCTGCTCTCGGTAGGTTTCATGGAGGAGTTGAGCACGCGGCCGTCGTCCTGCACGAAGCGCTTGGCATAGTTCTGCCACAACGGCCAGTCGCAGCTCTGTGCCTGCGCCACACCAGCACACATCAGCGAGCCCAGCGCTATCAGGGCCATGCTACGCAGCGGGCTCATGCCAACCGCCGTTTTGCACGGGCACGCAGCGACAGGTAGATCAGCGACGTGACCACCGCCAGGCTGAGGAAGGTGATCAACAGCATCCACCCCAGGTGCTGGGACAGTTGCCACTGCATGAACTTGAAGTAGTTGAGCTTGCCGACGTAGTACTGCTCGTCCGCCACCAGCGAGCTGATCTGCGTGCCTTGCACCACCGCCAGGCTGCCCTGGATCGAATCTTTGTAGTCGTCGCCGCCGATCAGGGCGGAGGTAGCTTCCAGCAGGCCTTGCGGCTGGTTGCTGGCGATCAGTACCACGCTGCGCCCGGACTTGAGCGGCGATTGGAAACCGGCCAGCCAGGTGCTGCTGCTCAAGCTGTTGAAGGTGATCCCGGTATTGGCCTTGTGGATATTGGCCGCCGGATCGGGGCTGACCCAGCTGCGCACATAACGCGGCAGGTCCGACAACAGGAACTGATGCTGCGCGCCATCGCTGGTCGCCGGCAGGTACTGCTGCCACTGCTTGAGCAGCGGTTGGTTGGCGGCGGTGGCGAGCACCAGCAGGTCCTTGTCGGCGACGCTTTGCACATCTTTGGCCTGTACCACTTTCACCGCAGTCGCCGGGTAACCGGTGGCTTCGCCGAAGCGGCCGAGCACGGTCAGGTAAGCGGTGATTTCATCGGTGCCGAAGTTGTCCGGCATGACCACGGCGGATTCCGACAGGTCGGCCAGGCGCGTGAACGGGAAACCGGAGTCGTTGAACACACCCAGGTTAGGCATGGCGATGTAGTGCTGGTAACCGGTGACATCGAGGGTCGAGTCCGGGTCGACGGAACCGCGCATGTTGTCGACGATAATGTCGCGGCATTCGCCTTCCTTGATGTAGTCGTACATAAAGCGCAGCTGCAGCTTGGACTTGGGCGATGCCGAGCTGATCGGCAACAGGGTCGTCACTTCACGGGGCAGGCTTTCGTCTTTCTTCAACTGGTCGAGCAGGGTTTGACCGCCGCCCAGGTTGGTCACCGACGGCAGCGCCACGGACTTCATGAACTGGTCATTCAGACCGATCAGCAGCGCGGAATTGGTCGACACCTGCTGGGGGGTGTAACGGTATTTGAGGTGCAGCGGCACGCCTTCTTCGCGCCAGTTGAACAGGTCAGGCGGCAGGCGCATGTCGACGCTGATGGCGCCGGGATTGTAGCCCGACACACTGAGTTTCTGCTGCTCGACCAACTCACCGAGGCGCACCGGGCGGTTGCTCGGCAGCCAGTTCGGGGCGTCATAGGGACGGCGCGGCGCGAGGGCTTCGAGCTTGGTGATGACCACGCTGTTGCCGGCCAATACCGGGCTACCCAGCACCACGGCGGTGGCGGCGCGCTTGAGCTCTTGCGCGTCACGGCCGGTGACGATCAGCAGCTTGCCATTGGCGTCGGTGGGGTTGGCGATCAGGGTCAACGTCGGGCCGGTCGGCTTGGCGATGGCGACACCGTGCACATCCATGGCTTCGGCGGTTTGCACCAGCACGATGGCATTGCCCTTGGCCGGCAGCTCGCCGAGGGTGGTCGGGAAGGTCGCGCCACGGTAGCTGGCGAGGCCGCCGATCCAAGACGACAACGCACCGGCCGCTTCCAGGGCGGCACTGTCCGGCGCGGTGGCGAACACGAACGGCAGGCTCACCCGGCGCGCGTCACGCTTATCGAAGAATGGCAGCGGCAGCACGGCCAGGTCGTCCTTGAGGACGATCGGCTCGACCTGCACTTTCAGCTCACTGCTGTTGCTGATCTTGGCCCACAGGCTGCTGTGCAACGGGTCTTCGCAGGACATGGTGTAGTGACCGATGAACTGCAGGCTCAAGCGGTTGAATTCGGTGATCAACTTCGGCGGGATCTGCACCAGTTGTTCCTGCTGAGTACCGGCACCCTCTTTGGGCAACGCCAGGCTGGCGGCTACTTCGCCGTTGACCAGCACGTTGATCTGCGACAGGTCCGCCAGCAACGCCGGCGAGTAGCTGTACTTGAGCAACAGTTGCGCGCCCTTGACCACTTCGTCGGCACGAATGTCGAAGTTGACGCTGTCGGAAGACTCCACCCCTTGCAGGTTCATGGTGTCGCGACGCCCCAATTGCTTGAGGGTCAGGCTGTAGCCGTTGTCGGTGCTTTGCACGGGCACGGTGGTCACCGCTTGCTCGGCAGCTTGCGCCAGGGTGTTGAAACCCATCAGCGAGGCGATCATCAGCGCGAGTGCACGGCGCGGATGAGGGCGAGCGAAAATCTTCGAGGTCATGGCTTGTCCATCAGCGTATCAAGCGGTTTTTTGGGGGTGCGGCTCAAGGCCAGACGCAGTTCGTGTAGGGTGGCGCGGCCGAGGGTGAACAGGCCGCCGATGCCGATGGAACTGACTTCGCGCAGGGCCGCCAGCGGCGTATCCGGTTGGCCGGCGCCCCAGCTCGCGGCCCAGGTGTCGGCGCGGGAGAAGGTCAGGCGTACCAATTCGCTTTGCTGGCGCAGGCTGAGGGGTTCGAACTGGGCGCCGATCTGCGCCCCTTTGCTGAACACCACGCGCGCATCGAACAGGCTGTCCTGGCCGTTGCGCGAAAGCACCAGTTGCACGCGCTCGCCCTGGGTGATCGAGTGACCATCGGTGAGCATCAGGCCGAAGCCGTTCTGCGAGAAATCCTGGGTAGTGCCATCCAGCACACGGCCGTCGGCACAGATAATGCTCACCGGTAGCTTGGCGCTGACGCGCGGCTCTGAACGCACCTGGCGCGCCTCCGAGGCCACGGCTACGGCGGCGCTGGTGATGATCAGGTTGTAGAGGGTCCAGGTCAGGTTGATCGCCACCGTCACGGCCGTGGACGCATCGCCCCATATCAACTGATGGATACCAAAGCCCAGGCCGACCAGGTTCACGGCCAACAGCACCAGGTAAGGGCGCGCCAGCTTCCAGTCGAAGAACTGCTTGTCGATGATGCCGCCCTTGTCGGTGACATTGAAGCCACCGGCCTTGGGGTTGACCAGCGCCACCAGCACCGGCGGCAGGATGTACCAGGCCAGTACGGTCTCGTACACCTCGTTCCAGAACGAGTGCCGGAAACGGCCCTGGATGCGTGAGTTGGTCAGGCTTGAATGCACCAGGTGCGGCAGTACATAAGCGACGATCATCAGCGCCGAGGCATGGAAAATCTCCGCGCCAAAGACCAAATAGGCCAGCGGCGCGGTGAGGAAAACCAAACGCGGCAAACCATAAAAGAAGTGCAACATCGCGTTGGCGTAGCAGATGCGCTGGCCCCACTTGAGGCCCTTGCCCAGCAGCGGGTTGTCGGTGCGGAAGATCTGCGCCATGCCCCGCGCCCAGCGAATCCGCTGGTTGATGTGGCGCGACAGGCTTTCCGTGGCCAGGCCCGCGGCTTGCGGGATCGCCAGGTACGCCGTGTTGTAGCCCAGGCGGTTGAGCTTGAGCGCGGTGTGGGCGTCTTCGGTCACGGTCTCGACGGCCACCCCGCCGATTGCCAGCAGCGGCTCACGGCGAATCACCGCACACGAGCCGCAGAAGAAGGTGGCGTTCCACAGGTCGTTGCCGTCCTGCACCAGGCCGTAGAACAACTCGCCCTCGTTGGGCACGGCGCGGAAGGTGTCGAGGTTCTTTTCGAACGGGTCCGGCGAGAAGAAGAAGTGCGGCGTTTGCAGCATCGCCAGCTTCGGATCCTTGAGGAACCAGCCCAGGCTGACTTGCAGGAAGGAGCGCGTCGGCACGTGGTCGGCGTCGAACAGCGCGATGTATTCGCCGTCGGTGACCTTCAACGCTTCGTTGAGATTGCCGGCCTTGGCGTGGAAGTTGTTGTCGCGACGGATGTAGTTGACCCCG
Organism: Pseudomonas sp. NFACC25; assembly: GCF_900100935.1. Lineage (NCBI taxonomy): Bacteria > Pseudomonadati > Pseudomonadota > Gammaproteobacteria > Pseudomonadales > Pseudomonadaceae > Pseudomonas > Pseudomonas sp. NFACC25. The sequence continues at coordinate 10,062 of NZ_FMUC01000012.1, read as the reverse complement.
ACCTTGCGGCAGAACTCGCGAAAGTCATCACGGCGGCCGTCATCGAGCACGTGCACGCGCAGCTTGTCCTTGGGCCAGTCCATCGCCTGGGCGGCGAAGATGGTCAGCTTTACGATGCTCAACGCTTCGTTATAGGTGGGGATGAACACATCCACCGTCGGCCATTCTTCCGGCTCGGTCTTGAGCCACACCGGAGTGCGACGCAGCGGCCAGGCGGTTTGTACGTAGCCGAAGATCAGCACGATCAGGGCGTAGAACTCGGCGGCGACCAGGCCGTAGCCGAAGAACATGTCGAGCCAGGTTTCAAAGCCCAGGGTGGAGGTGAGTCGCCAGAACATGTAGCGCAGCGAGGCCACCAGCGACAACACCACCAGCGCAAGGATTGCCAGGCGCCCCGGGATCCTGCGCAGCACCAGCACCGCCATGAAGCACACAGCGGCAAACAGGCATTGGCTGTAGAGGTCCAGCGGCGCACTGATAACGCCAAAAAACAGCAGGGCACCGAGCACGCAACTGGCAAATACCAGCACCGTACGTAGCGCCGCAGGCCAGCGATTGAAGCGCGCGATGGCGCCATTCAGGCGCTGTTCAGCGCGCCCTTCGACGAAGGGCGTGGAGGACGTATTGTCGGTCATGGAAGGTCCGAGTCGATGCGTTCGAGCAAGGCGCGGCACAGGGCGTGGACGTCCTGGCAGCCGATACTGTTGACGGTAGGGTCGAGGGGATCACGCCCGTAGGCCTGGGCTTCGCTGAACGCCAGGTCGCGGTGTACCGTGCCCAGCAGGGCACTGCCGAGGCGCGTCTTGAACACCTCGGCCATGTCCAGGCTGAAGCGGTGGGCGGCGTCCAACTGGTTGATCACATAAAAGCGTTGTGGCGGTTTTGCGCGTTGCAGGTATGGCGCCAGCACGCTGTCCATCTGCTCCAGGGTGCTGAACGACGCCACATCCGACTGCACCACCACCAGCACCGCGTCGGCGACCGACATGGCTTGACGGAGGTACACGGTGTTGCCGGCCGGTACGTCGATGATGACCGTGTCCTGGCCGTTCAGCTTAAGGCTGGCCAAACGCTTGCCAAGCCACTCCGGATCCTGGCCCAGCCAGCGATTCAAGCTCTGCTGCTGCTCGTGGTCAGTGCCACCGAACGCCACCAGGCGGCAACCGCCAAAGCCGTGCTCAGGCAGGGCTTCCCAGCTTTCGTTAAGCAAGCTGGTGGCACCGACGCCAGGGAAGTCGAGGCCCAGGCACAGGTGGTGACGCAGGGCGTTTTGCGGGTCCAGGTCGAGGGCAAGCGCCGGGTGCCCCTGGCGCTGCAAGCCACTGGCAATCGCAGCAGACAAGGTGCTACGGCCCACGCCCCCTTTAACCGAAACCACCACCACCACTTTCGGCGTGGACTGCTCCGAATACACCTCGCCTTGCGTGCCCGGTACCACTTCGGACCGTGGCAGGTGGTCGGCGGCGCCATGGTTCAGCTCTTCGAGCAAACGCAACAACGGGGCCGATGGGGCTTCGTCCAAGAGAGCTGCCACTGCAGGCGGGGGAGCAACAACCTCCGGGCTTTCCAGGACCTCTACTTCGTCCTCGATAAACTCATGGATAAAGTCGATTTCGCGGTAGCCATTCGGGTTGGCACCCAGCTTGTTGAATAGTTTTGAAATGTCATCTGCTCGACTCACTCACTGCCCCTCCCCACCTGGTTTGCGCTTTAAAGGCGATAAAAAGGTCAGCGAAGAGCTGACCTTGTATTTTTATAGTTATGTGTTGGCCGAGGCATTCTGTGATATCACATTGATGGTGTCAGTATTTTGATGCTTTTAGCCCGATCTTATCCGACGAACGGCCTGGCGCCATTTTTATGACTATTCCGCCGAAAAAAATGCATTCCTTGTAAGAACATGAACTTGCACTGATTTATCGTGATTTTTGTTGGCCTGCTGGTCAAAAACGGCACAAATCTGACATACCCACAAACAAATAATCCATTGCCTCAAATCTGTCTCGAAAATTTGCCTACACGATTTTGCGATTAAACCTACTATTCATATCGCGCGACAGAATACGCAAACCGCAGCTGGATTCAAGGCAAAACCCACCCGGCGGTCGCCCGCGACGTCTATGCACAACTAAGCAAAACCCACGCCGCTGGACACTTCCTCGACCCTCAATGAACCCACCCATTGAACCAAGAGGATACCCAGCACGAGCGCAAACGCGTTGACCATCGTCAGCCTGCGGGCATTGGCTCAGGCTTATTGATGAACCCGCCTCTCGGTGAATTCATAATCACCCTGGCAATCACTGGTAGGGGCCGCTGCCACGCTCACGTAATGCACGGTGTCCGGATCCACCAGCTTATAGGCGTACACATCCGGCGAACGCACCCCATCGGTGCGCAACTCGTTCTTACCGTCGGCCGCCGACCACGAACCCTGCTCGGTCTGAATCACCTGCGTCTGCTGCGCATCGCGAAAGAAGGTAATGGTGAAACGGCCATCGGCCTTGAGGTGGTTGGTCCACGACAGGAACTGACAGTTGCCGGTTTCCGAACGCAGGCCTTTCCAGGTACCGACCAGCGCGGGGTCGTTGCCGGGCTTGGTAGTGGAGCACGCGCTGAGAGCGGCGGCGAGGAGGATGAGGCACAGGGAGAGAATCCGTTTCACGTGGGGCTTCCTTAGGCAGGGATGAACTCAAGATCGCACTGGCCAGACCGCCCGGCGACGAGGGAAGAATCCTACCCGTGCTTGCCGGAAAAAGGGGCGTTCGTGAAAAAAGCTCGGGTTCTGCAAAAATAGTCAGAATTCAGGGGTTTACAGAACGTTGCCAATCGCTATAATCGTCGCCCTAACACGCCGGTATAGCTCAGTTGGTAGAGCAACTGACTTGTAATCAGTAGGTCCCGGGTTCGACTCCTGGTGCCGGCACCATACAAGGTTCCAGAGAAGGCTTTCAAAATCTCTGAAACCCCCGAAAAACCCGCCTTCTGGCGGGTTTTTTCGTTTTGGGGTTCCATCGGTTTCCGTCAGAAACTGGTGGATTCCAACCGTTTTAAGGGTAGAGTTTGGGATACAGGTCACTTCGATAAAAGGGAGTACCCTTATGTCGCGCACCACAGCTCCGCTCTCCGACGCAGCTTGCCGCTTGGCAAAACCTACAGTCCGCGCCTACAAGCTTTTCGACGGCGATGGCCTCTATCTTCTAGTCCAACCCAATGGCCGCAAAGGCTGGCGGCTCCGTTACGTCAAACCTGACGGACGGGAAGGGCTTACCTCGTTCGGCAACTACCCCGTCATTGGCCTCGCCGACGCGCGCCGCAAGCGCTTGGAAGTGAAGCGGATGCTGGCGGATGGCATTGATCCCATAGAGACCAAGCACCAAGCCAAGGCGGAAGCCGTAATCAAAGGCAGAACCTTTGAAAGCGTTGCGCTGGACTGGCACACAGAAATGTCGGCCAAGTGGGCACCAGGCCATTCCAAGACTGTGATGAGCCGCCTCAAAACCCACGTGTTCCCGCTGATCGGCGCCCGCGCCATTGTCGACCTCGACACCCATGACCTCATGCAGCCCTTGGAAGCGATCAAGAAGCGCGGAACGATAGACGTCGCTTTAAGGGTACAAAACTACCTGCAGAGCATCATGCGCGAGGCAAAACGCCTCCGGCTTATCACCGCAAACCCTGCTTACGACCTCGAAGGCTCGATCAAGGCCCCGCGGGTGGTGCATCGCCCCGCTCTACCCTTATCGCGACTGCCGGAACTGCAGGAGCGGATCGACACCTATAAAGGCCGGGCACTTACCCGTCTAACGGTGATGCTGTCGCTGCATGTGTTTGTACGATCCAGCGAACTGCGTTTCGCACGCTGGAGCGAGTTCGACCTCAAGCGGGGCACCTGGGAGATACCGGACACTCGACCCGCGTTGGAGGGAGTACCCTTTTCCACAAGGGGTACGAAGATGGCAGGAGATATCCATTTAGTACCCTTATCACCGCAAGCAGTGGCGCTACTCGAAAAAATCCATGCACTCACAGGCAAATTCGCATTGGTCTTCGCAGGGGATGCCAAACCCTGGAAGCCCATGTCCGAAAATACCGTGAACAACGCGCTTCGGACGATGGGATACGACACCAAAACCGATATCTGCGGGCATGGATTTCGTTCGATGGCCTGCAGCGCACTGATCGAGTCAGGATTGTGGTCGGAGACAGCCATTGAACGGCAGATGAGCCACAAGGAGCGCAACAACGTCCGCGCCGCTTACATTCACAAGGCCGAGTTCATTGAGGAGCGCAGACTGATCATGAACTGGTGGAGCCGGTATCTGGAGGCCAACCGGCCCGAGCATGTCACTCCACACGAATTCGCGAACCAGACAGGAGCGAACGTCACTCGCCTAAAAGCAAAACGTGGCGCAACTGAGTAAGCGCTCGGCCTTCATATCTCAATGATCCGCTTGTCCACGCGGGTCCATCCAAACAGGGCTGCAAAGCCGCCCTGCTTGGATGGACCTCACTTAAAAAAATCTAAAACCCATGCAACTATCTGTGGAAAACCACTGATTTCCACCGGTGGATAATTTCATCCACAGCCGCAGAACTCCCGAAAATTCGAGCCTTGACCCAAATTATCCACAGGCGTAGAAAAGATCGGGTAAAGCGCTGTCGTTGACAGCAACCCAGGTAGCCAGAACCTTTAAGGCTACGCCACACCGTGGTGGTTCACCCAAAGTGCGATTAGCGTCCGGCGGCTCGCACAGTCACAGCGATGTGATGGATGCCTACTTTTATCAGTGTGCCCACTGCGGCAACTCATACTCTTTCATAGCTGCCCTGCAGCAACCTATCCGCTTGGCCATTTCATTGCGCCAACCTGCGCCCGTCTCTTTCTCCCGGAAAGAGACGGGCGCTCCTACCGCTGCTGCAGCCCAACTCGTACAAGGCTTTGCGGCATTCCCCCTCGTGACAATCGGCGTGACAAACACCGAAGTCACCAGCAACAGCGATGCAGATGACGGTGCCGCAGACCATGGAATGGACTGCACCTGACTGACAGTCAGGCATGCCCCGGTCATCGCATCACTGCCTTCACCCGACTCAGGATCTCGCGGCGCCGGTCTCGTCAGCCAGCGCAGCCTCCACCCGCCCACTTCTTCGGAAGTGTTCAGGACGCCAGATCATGAGATGCCCAAGCTCCCGGTCGTAAAGAGCCGCCAGTCCCGCGTTAGTGGACAACCCTCACAGGTCGCAGGGGCCTTGATCCCTGATAACACTCAACATTCTTGGCGGGATGACGTGGGGAAGGTTTTACAAGTGTGGCTTCGAGAGGAGTTTGGTCATGGGATTGGTCGGTAGACGGGATGGGCGTAATTTTGGGTATGGTCGACAACTGAGTTATGCCGGACCGCAGGCGTTAAAAGACATGTTCGGCGGAGGGCATTACGGTACGGTCAAAGCGCACAGCGATCGCTGGCAGGCGTTTGTGCGCTGGTGCCGCTCAGACGATGGACCAGGGCTCAACGATGCACGGCAGATAGATCGCCAGATCTTGTCGGATTACGCGGCGCATCTGAGTCACTTAGTCGAGCGCGGCGACCTCGCTATCGCCACCGCACAAAATCGATTATCCAGCGTGAACCGGACCATGGCAGCGCTTCGCGGTGATCAGTACGTGAAAGTACCGAGTCCGAGCAAGGCGTTGGAAATGCAGCGCACCAATGTTCGTCGCTCGGTGCCGCAAGGCCAAGACCGCGAACACGTGAAGCGGCTCGTCGCCGTGCTCTGCGAACACCAAATGCCGCGCGCTGCGGCCATCGCGCAGTTGGCGCGAGCCACCGGCATGCGCTTGCGCGAGGCGATTTTAGCCGACCTTCCGCGCCTGAAGCGCGAGTCCGAACAATACGGGAAGATCAACATCCAGGATGGCACCAAAGGTGGTCGCGCAGGTGCTTCGGCACCTCGCTGGATCGGGGTAGATAATCATATTCGTGATGCCCTGAGGTTTGCCGAACAGGCCTCGCCTGACACTAGCCGCAACGTATTAGCTCCGCACGAAAGCTACCAGGATTTCTTACAGGGCACTGTTCGCCCCGCTCGAGACATCCTCCACGCGCACAACCTCAAAGGCTTCCACGAACTGCGGGCGGCCTATGCATGCGAACGCTACGAGCAAATCACCCTTCATCCCGCCCCCATCAATGGAGGCAATTGTTACCAGCTCGATCATCACCTCGATCAGAAGGCTCGAGCACAAATCAGCTATGAGCTGGGGCACGGTCGAATCGACGTTGTATCGGCGTACATTGGCGCTCGAGCATGAGCAAGCCATTCGATATGGAGATTTTTCTGGCGGGCGTTCTCACCGGGTCGCATGCCACTCGCGAACGTCACCTACGCCAAGCAAAGGCCATTCAAGCGGCGATCTCTGATCGCTGGCACCGAGAGAACCCATGGGCCTGGCAGAGAAAGCATCTCGCATGGTTTCTAAAAAACCACCTCAATCAACACGCCGAATCAACGCGCTATTACTATCTACTGACCATGCAGTTGATCACTGCTCGTCTAGGGAAGCCTTGGCAATTCAAAGTGATAGGTGCAGTTCCACCATCCATAGAGGACGTAAAGACCGACCATCGCAAAAAAAATAGGAGTTCGGCAGAAACGACCCAATAGCGGACATTCGTCTCGGCAGGCGACGTACATCAGCACTGGGTCAGCTTTAGACTCACAGAATATGACTGTACATATCTCAGAGCTAGAACTCAGGGATGACCTGCCTACCCTTGTTTTTTTTGGGAATGCGGCTTAGGATCTCTTCATGTCAGTGACTAGGAGCATCTCCAGTCTCAAGCTGACCTCTAAAGGCCTGTATCCGAGTTACTTTTGTGTGACTTCCCCAATCTGCTGATTGAGGGAAGCCGCACGAACAGTAAAATTTGCGTTACCCGTAACCCCCTTCCTGCCTGCACCTAAAGATCACTTTCAACTGTTCAATTAGCTGTGCACTTATGGTGCATTCTGGCTTAATACCTGCTTATGCGCCTTTTTTTTGTTACAGTGACCCCAGCCTGAATCCATAGTCTGCTGTACATATATAGACTGAGGCAAACACTACAACAGTATTAGTTTTGCTGTCACGAATAAAAAATTCGCGTAACACATAGTGAGTCGAAGGTTTGAGGGGCTGTTATGGCAAAGAAAGAATTAAGCTCGATATTTGACGCCATGTATCATGGAAAACATGATTTCCAGGATTTTTTGGCGGGAGATATAACAACGCGCTATAAAGTAACCACCCTCAAAGGCATGGAACTATACAAGACCGACGAAAAATTGAAGGCCTACCATAAATTTCTAAATTTATTTGTCTTTGAATTTTTAAAAGTAAATGAAAATGTTGTTTATTCCTACAGAAAAGGAGTGAACGTTGCAAGTGCAGTACAAAAACATGCCGGCAGCCGTCATTTTTTTCAAACAGACCTCAAAAGCTTTTTTAACAGTATTGATAGCGCCTTAGTAAGAGAAACAGTAAAAAACAATTTCGACTCTATACCTGTCTCCGACATAGACAGATATTTAGATAGAATTATAGAAATGTCAACCGTAAATGACATGCTGCCCATTGGGTTTTCAACATCCCCTATCATTAGCAATGCGTGTCTTCAAAAATTTGACAGCATACTTGAAGATTACTGTATCGCTCAAAATCTAATTTACACTAGATATTCTGACGACATTATCTTGTCTAGCAGTGGGGACACCCGACTATATGGGATCGATACTACAGTTGGAGAAATGCTGAAAGAGTGTTTCGGCGAGAAGCTAAACCTAAACTTCAGCAAAACCAAATTTTCGTCTGTAGGAAATAAAATAAAAATTTTGGGGATGGTTATTTTGCCCAATGGAACCGTCACCATTGATTCAAAACTAAAAAATACAATTGAGGTTCTACTTCACTTCTACGCGAGTGATAAAACCAAATTCAATGATAGACTAGAATCAGAAAGTTCAAAACTAAAAGGAGACAACAGTGTTGGCCTTTTACAGATATCGGGTTATTTGAACTACGTAAACACTACCGACCCCCACTACTTAAATAAATTACGGAAAAAATATGGAACTTCAGTTGTTGACGCGTTTATTCGCGGCACGGTGAAGTAGCCATGAAGTTGAGAATCCAGATCTCCAACATTCAACACATTCGAAACATGCTTGTAGATTTAGACCTGAGTTCATGCAAGTTAACCTGTATCGTAGGAAGAAACGGTGCAGGCAAAACCACGTTAGTCAAGGCTATTCAAAACCTCCAGTTTGCTGACACATTTGCACGGACATCCCCGGCTAGCATCTTCAATACAGACAGCGCCGTAACTTATACTGCAGAAGATGATAAATATAGCTTTTATTATGATCCGGAGATCAGGACACTCAACTCAAAAGATATAATACCAGACGAAATCAAGGCAAGCATTGATGCCGAATTGCCTATGCCATATGGCCAGAGGTTTAACTTTTTCCAAAATATAATCTCAGCCGACCTAGATATTCGACGATCTATCGTATTGGATAATCATGAGCGTCCGTTAGAGCTTATAAAAATGCTGAATGAGATTTACTCTACTTCAAGATTTGACACCTTAGTAGAGATAAAAATCAAAAAAACAAACTATTATTGCGTTTTGTTAGACGATAGCAAATATATCCGAGAAGACTACTTGAGCTCCGGAGAGTTTTTTCTCATCAGCCTTTATCGAAAAATAAAGGCCGGGGCAAAACTCATTGCTATTGACGAAATAGATATTTCACTGGATGCTGCCGCACAAACAAAACTAGCTGGAAAGCTACGAGAGTTCTGTGAAAAGTATAAGGTTAACATTTTTTTCACCACGCACTCCCTCCCGTTAATGAAGACACTGCTGTACGGCGAGCTATTTCATTTGGAGGAGGTAGACGGAATTGTAAGCCCACTTCCAGTCTCTTACAACTTCATCAAAAGTTTGTTATTTGGATTCGAGGGATGGGACAAATACATCTTAACTGAAGACAAAGTACTGCAGCGCTTTTTAGAATTCATCATTAATAAATTTTGCGCAGAAACTTTTTATCGATTCAAAATTATTTACATTGGCGGAGCGCCCAATGTAGTTAATTTAATGCAAAGAAATGCTGACGAAGAATTTCTGTCGACAAAAGATAACGTAATTTCGATACTGGATGGAGACCAAGCAGACCAAAAGCACACTCTTAATTTTAAGAATGTTCATTGCATCCCTCTTAGCAGCGTGGAGAAGAAAATTTACGAGGATTATCTGTCAGGTGCAGAAGAACTAGTACGAGTGTCCGCCGGTCTTACGTTTCATGACGACAAAGACATGTTCAGCAAGTTAACTGGTAGACGGCTAATGTCAGAAGCTCAAATCTTTGAGTACTTGTGCCGTATCTACATTGACGAAATAACGAAATTCTCGGAAATACTAAAGTCCTTTTTATACGACCCCGTAGACCCAAAGGTCTGAAACGAATTCTATAAATGATAGGGGACTGCTCGTTCTGGCCCGGAATATCGCCAACAGATAGCCCCATCAAAAAGGATACATTTAGAGATAGAATAAAAAACACATATAACAAATATGTTTTTTTACAATGGGTTGTAGCGCTGTTCGACTCCTGGTGCCGCACCATACAAAACAAAGCCCTCACAGAAATGTGAGGGCTTTGTTGTTTCTGGGTTGATACGTAAGCGCTCCATGAACCCCACATTCAAAGTCACCATCTGATCCCCGATGCTGTGCTCCCGATTCCTTTCCGGAGCCAGCACCTCATGATGCGTCCCGACGCAAAAGTCGAAAAAGTCTATCTCTACCCCAAACCCGTCGACTTCCGAAAATCCATCGATGGCCTAGCCGCTCTGGTCGAACTGGACATTAAGGTCGCGGTGTTTGACCCGGTACTTTTCGTGTTCCTCAACAAGCCTCGAAACCGAGTGAAAATTTTGTATTGGGAGCGTAACGGTTTTTGCCTTTGGCTAAAGCGGCTGGAGTCCGAGCGCTTCAAAACATCGCCGGA
>NZ_FMUC01000001.1:230493-850803 GCF_900100935.1 Pseudomonas sp. NFACC25 | reverse complement strand
TGCTTGCCCGATGTGGAATATCCGGCAGAAATGAAAGTTCGAAGCGTCAGGCAGGACGGATCGATCAAGTGGAACGGCAAGTTGGTATTTATCAGCGAGGCGCTGTCCGGGGAAAGGATAGGGCTCAAAGAAGCTGAAGATGATGCTTGGGATTTGTACCTGTGTGATTATCCCTTGGGGAGGCTTGGACGAGGTATGACCCGCGTCCAGGCCTCAAATGTGTAAACGATGTCCCCGGTTTCAGATGTAAACGATGTCTACGGTTCTACACCCCGATAGCGGTGGACCAGTCACTATTTTCGGCGACTGACACTCCGTCATCGGGAGCAAGCCCCCTCCCACATTGTTCTGTATACATCTGAATATTCTCTCCACTCACCTTACAGTTTTTACTGTCACTCCCGCGCGCGCTCGACTATTGTGGCAACTGTCCCCGTACACTTCTAAACTGTGCTGGTATGTTTCACACAAAAATAAAATACCCGTGAAATCGAGTGCTGCGTCATGACCAATCTGTTGCTTTACCAACGTATCGCCCAGCAACTGGCTGAGGACATCCGTCGCGGTGTCTATCAACCTGGCGAGCGCGTGCCCTCGGTGCGCAAGATGAGCTCCCAGCTCAATGTCAGCCACGCTACGGTATTGCAGGCCTACGCCAACCTGGAAGACCAGGGGCTGATCCGGGCACGGCCGCAGTCCGGTTACTACGTGCACCAGACGCCAGCACTCACGGCGCCCACGCCGGACATCGCGCGGGTCGAGCGCCCGGGGTTGGTCACCCGCAGCAGCATTATCCAGCAGGTATTGGGCGAGTCGCGCCGCGAAGGTGTATTTCCCCTGGGCGCCGCCGTGCCGAGCGTCGACTATCTGCCGGTACGGGCGCTGCACCAGCAATTGGCCAAGGTCACGCGCTTCCAGAGCCCACGCGCCTTCAGCTACATGTTCAGCCCCGGTTTCGAGCCGCTGCGTCGCCAGGTGGCGATTCGCATGCGTGACGCCGGCGTGGTGGTGGACCCCTCCGAAGTGGTGATCACCCACGGCTGTGTTGACGCCTTGCAGATGTCGCTACGGGTGCTGACACGCCCCGGCGACTTGATCGCGGCTGAATCGCCGACCTATTACGGCTTGCTGCAACTGGCCGACCTGTTGGGCCTCAAGGTCATCGAGATCCCCAGCGACCCGTCCACCGGCATGAGCCTGGAAGCCCTGCAACTGGCCGCCAACCAATGGTCGATCAAGGCCCTGGTGTTGACCACGCGCCTGAGCAACCCCCTGGGCGGCACCATGCCCGAGGAACGGCAGAAACAGTTGCTGCGCCTGGCCTCGGATTTCGACATCCAGATTGTCGAAGACGATATTTACGGCGAACTGATGTTCGAACTCGGCCGCACCAAGGCCCTCAAGGCCTATGATCGCCTGGACCGGGTCATTTATTGCTCGAGCTTTTCCAAGACCTTGTCGCCGGGTGTGCGCATCGGCTGGATGATCGCCGGCAAGTACCAGCAGGAAATCCAGCGCCTGCAAATGTTCAGCACCCACTCGGCCTGCAGCGTCACCCAGATGGGCGTGGCAGCGTATCTGGAGAACGGCGGCTACGACCGGCACCTGCGTTACATCCGCCAGGAATACCGCAAGAATCTCAGCGCCTTCCAACTGGCGGTGCAGCAGTATTTCCCGGAAGGCACCCAGATGACTCGTCCGACGGGCGGCTTTATCTTGTGGGTCAGTTTGCCTGGGCGGGTCAATACCCAGGAACTGCACGTGCGCGCCCTGCAACAGGGCATCAGCATTGCGCCGGGCTTGATCTTCAGCAACACCGAGCAGTTCAACCACTGTATTCGCCTTAACTGCGGCACACCGTGGAACCGCGAAGCAGAGCGTGCGCTGATGACCCTGGGGATGCTGGCCAGCCAGCTATGCCAGGAAACCGCAGCCGGCTTTTGAGGCGCCGAAAAGGCGCAGCGCCGATAGCTGGCTGATCACCGCGCTTGTCATGCCGCGCACAACAAGCGAGCATATGGCCCTCTGCCGTTAATGCTGTAGGCAATATGACCTCGATTGTTCGCGCTGCTTTGGTGATTGGCCTGTTAAGCCTGTGTAACGTCGGCACAGCGCTGGCGGCGGCACCCGTGGCTGAAAACAAGCCCGCTGCCAATACCCGGCAGGATGCCCCGGCAAAAAAACCTTCCCCCACCAAGCAAGCCCCCGTCGCGAAAAAACCAACCGCCACGGCGAAAAAACGTGCGTCGACGGCGAAAAAATCCAAGTCAGCCCAGGAAGTGGCACAGACCAAACTGCCACCGGCACAGTTGGATTTGTCCCTGCCTTCGGACATGGTCAGGCATCTGCAGCCCCTGGGGACCGTGCCCAAGCCCAAGAGCGTGCCGTTGTTGCCGCCGATGTTCGGTGAAAAGCCCACCGACAACAGTGCGTTCCAGATCAACGGCCGTTTGCTCAGCAATGAGATGAAGCTGCAACTGCGCAACGAAGAGCGCCGTGAAGTGGAAGGTGCCGCGTTGGAATTCGAGTTCAAACAGTAAACTTTTTCCTACAAAGTGACGCAGGCCGTCGACCATCTGTCGCAGACTGGTCGGTCACTTTTGTTTTGTGCGAAAAACCCCTGTTAACCCATTTTAAAACGACTGTTTAAGGGCGTACCCTAGCCCGGCCGTCCCTATTGAGTCGTCGAGGACCTGCTGGTCATGAATTGCCGTGAAGGCTGTGGCGCCTGCTGCATCGCCCCCTCCATCAGTTCGCCGTTACCCGGGATGCCCAATGGCAAACCGGCGGGCGAACGCTGCCTGCACCTGTCGGTCGAACAGCTGTGCCAACTGTTCGGCCAGCCGGAGCGCCCGGCGGTGTGCAGTGATTTCAAGGCGGATATCGATGTCTGCGGCACCGACCAGGCCGATGCGATCCGGTTGATCGGCTGGTGGGAGCAGATGACGGCGGCTTGAGGGGCTTTACTATCGGAACTTCAACAATAAGGAATACAACAATGGGTTCGCTGAAACGAATGGCTGTGCTGTGCGGTTTTACCCTGGTATTTGCTGCCACTGCCCAGGCTGAGGATTGGCAGGTTGCCAAGGATGAAGACGGTATCAAGGTGTCCCTGAGCGAAGTCGCCGGCTCCAAATACAAGGCGTATCGCGGTGTGACCGTGATCAAGGCGCCTGTCGCCAGGATCCAGGCCCTGCAGGAAGATGTGGCTGGTGCCTGCTCGTGGATTCATGAATGCAAATCCCAGAAGCTGGTGGACAAGAAAGGCGATGAGGCCTGGACCTACACCCAGTTCAAGGCGCCGTTCCCGGTGACCGATCGTGATTCGTACATCCATGTCACCACCACCAAGGACGCCGACGGCAGCGTAACCCGCAAGCTGCAGGGCGTGCCGACCTACAAGCCCGAAGAAAAAGGCTACGTGCGAGTCGCTCAGGTCGAGGGCTTCTGGAAACTGGTCCCTAAAGGCGCCAATGAGACCGAAGTCACCTACCAGGTACACACCGAGCCAGGCGGCAGCGTGCCGTCGTGGCTGGCCAACAAGTTCGTGGTGGAAGCGCCGTTCAACACCCTGAAAGCCTTGAAGGAACACGCTGAAAAATAACTGTGCTTGATCCGGTGCTTCCTGACTTGAGTGGAACGTTTGCCGAGCCCTCAAGGTCCAGATAGATGTAAGCCCACACATGGGTTTTATCGAGGAGGCACCGATGCAAAAGTGGCAGATTACCTTCGTTGATGATCACGGCGTACAGTCCGTGGAGCAGTTCACCTGCGAGCACAAGCCCAGCCTCGAAGATGCGGCACACATGATCCGCAACAAGCTGGTGCCCGTGGCCGCCGAACTGGACCTCAACGACCTTGAGGGCCGCAAGCCCGAGCCAACGGTCAAGATCCTCAAAGACCAGAACAGTATTCAAATCCTCGACATCTCTCCCGCCGCCTGAACATTTCCTGTATGCCATTCAAGCACCTCTGGTGGAGGTGATAGCTTCGCGCTACTCTGCAAGTGAGATCAGCGAATGAATCGCTAAGGTCTGGTCTTGTCAGCTACATGCTTGTTTTCCCGTGGTGATGTTGTTGCCGTGGTACCCGCGCCGTCAGCGCGCGGGCTTTGGGAAGCACGGAAAGTCTATCCATCGGTTTGAGGAGGACGTTTCATGAGCACAGCCTATCAAGAAGACATCAGCACCAACGTTCTGCGCCGCATGAAAGAAGGCGGCTTCGACTTTTCACGGTTCCACCCCATTGAGTTCTACGCCATTTTCCCGGATGAGGAACGGGCGCGCAGGGCTGCGGGTGAATTTCGTGGTGAGTCCCTGAATGCCCAGGTCAGTGCGCGCGACGATGGCGCCTGGTACCTGGAACTGAGCAAGATCATGTTTGCAACCTACGATGGCATAGGAGACTTCGAGCAGGACTTTGAAGCGGTGGTCGAGCCGCTGGGCGGAATCATCGAAGGTTGGGGCGTCAAGCAGGAGGTGCGTGGGTTACCCATGTAGCGCCATTGTATGAGCAACACAGCGTATCGGCTGACCCTGGGGTCGGCCGATTTTGTATGTGCTGTGTGAAAATTTCCGGAACTACCGTTGCCCTTTCCCGCACAAAAAAAAGCCACCCGAAAAGGGTGGCTGAAAGGGAAGACCGAAGGAGCCGGTCAGTACACGAGCTTCAAGGTACCGAGTGCGGGATGGGTAAGGCTGTAGGACGTGTCCTGTTCAGCGGATGGGGAGAATTATCCGCAGGCTGGCACGGGCAGTGAAATCAACTCTGACTATGCTGTTGATAGCCAAAGCCTGCATTGCCATGAAGCGTGCGGCAGTGCAGTGGGGATTCCGCGCACCAGGACGGTGCGATCAGGTCTTTGCTTATATTCAACTCACTGATTTTTAAGTGTTTATGCCGCTGGCACGGGCCTTGCGATGGTTCTTGCGTCCGGGTGACAAGGAGTACGGCATGATCCGCACTTATTACGACGAAATGTACGATGGGGCAGGGCAGGTTCGCCCTCACTACCGCGAGTTCGCCCGCTGGTTGGCCGACACCCCCGCTGAACTGCTGGCCCAGCGCCGGCGCGAAGCCGATTTGCTGTTTCACCGCGCCGGGATCACCTTCACGCTTTACGGCGACGAGCAGGGCACCGAGCGCCTGATTCCGTTCGACACCATCCCCCGCAGCATTCCCGCCAGCGAATGGCGGATGGTCGAGCGTGGCTGCATCCAGCGGGTCAAGGCGCTGAACATGTTTCTCGCCGACCTCTATCACGAACAACGCATCATCAAGGCCGGGATCATTCCCGCCGAACAGGTACTGGCCAACGAGCAATACCAGTTGGCAATGCAGGGGCTGAACCTGCACCGCGACCTGTATTCCCACATCTCCGGAGTCGACCTCGTACGCGACGGCGACGGCACCTACTACGTGCTGGAAGACAACCTGCGTACACCCAGCGGCGTGAGCTACATGCTCGAAGACCGCAAGATGATGATGCGCCTGTTCCCCGAGCTGTTCGCGGCCCAGCGCATCGCGCCGATCGATCATTACCCCAACCTGCTGCTCGATACCCTGAAAAGCGCCAGCCCCCTGGATAATCCCAGCGTCGTGGTGCTGACCCCGGGGCGCTTCAACAGCGCGTTTTTCGAGCATGCATTTTTAGCCCGGGAAATGGGTGTGGAGTTGGTGGAAGGCGCCGACCTGTTCGTGCGCGATGACCGTGTGTTCATGCGCACCACCGACGGCCCCAAAGCCGTGGACGTGATCTACCGTCGCCTCGACGACGCATTCCTCGACCCGCTGGCCTTCAACCCCGACTCCATGCTCGGCGTGCCCGGCCTGCTGGCGGCGTATCGCTCGGGCAATGTGGTGCTGGCCAATGCCATCGGCACCGGGGTGGCGGATGACAAGTCGGTGTACCCCTTCGTCACCGAGATGATCCGTTTTTACCTGGACGAAGAACCGATCCTGCAGAACGTTCCCACCTTCCAGTGCCGTAAGCCCGACGAATTGTCCCACGTGCTGGCCAACCTGCCGGACCTGGTGGTGAAGGAAACCCAGGGCTCCGGCGGCTACGGCATGCTGGTGGGCCCAGCGTCCACGGCCGCGGAAATCGAAGCCTTCCGCGCGCGTATCAAGGCCAAGCCCCACGCCTATATCGCACAGCCAACCCTGTGTTTATCCACCTGCCCGACCTTTGTCGAAAACGGCATTGCGCCGCGCCATATCGACCTGCGCCCGTTCGTGTTGTCCGGCAAGGAAACCCGTGTGGTACCCGGCGGTTTGACCCGTGTCGCGCTGCGTGAAGGGTCGCTGGTGGTCAATTCGTCCCAGGGCGGCGGCACCAAAGACACCTGGGTGGTCGAGGACTGATGCCATGTTGAGTAGAACTGCCTCGGATTTGTACTGGATGTCGCGCTACCTGGAACGCGCGGAAAACCTCGCGCGCATGCTCGATGTCAGTTATTCGCTGTCGCTGATGCCCCAGGATGGGCGCGGTGATGGCCTGCATGAACTGGCCATGCCGCTGTTGATCACCGGCACGCTGGATGATTACCGCGAGCGCCACGGCGAATTGCACGCCGAACGCCTGCTGCATTTCTTCGCACTGGATGCGGCCAACCCGGCCAGCATCTACAGTTGTCTCGGTGCCGCGCGGGCCAGCGCCCATGCTGTGCGTGGGCGAATTACTGCCGACATGTGGGAAAACATCAACGCCACCTGGCTGGAGATTCGCGAAATCTCACAGCAGGGCCTCAGCCGCTACGGCATGAGCCGCTTCTGCGAGTGGGTCAAGGAGCGTTCCCATCTGTTCCGGGGGGCGACCTACGGCACCATCATGCGCAATGACGCCTTCCGTTTTATTCGGCTGGGTACGTTTATCGAGCGCGCCGACAACACCCTGCGCCTGCTGGATGCGCGCTATGAAATGGCCGGTGACCAGGCCGAAGCCGTTACCGATGGCACCGCCCACGCCTACTATCAATGGAGTGCCTTGCTGCGCGCGTTATCGTCGTTCGAGGCCTACACCGAGATCTACCGCGACGCCCCAGGGGCCCGGCAAGTCGCGGAGCTGTTGCTGTTGCGCGCCGATGTACCGCGCTCCCTGCGGGCCTGCAGCGAAGAGATCGACCAGATCCTCGCCAGCCTGCCCGGCATCAACGGGCGTCCGGCCCAGCGCCTGGCGGCCGAGATGGATGCGCGGCTGCGGTTTACCGCGATCGATGAAATCCTCGAGGAAGGCCTGCACGCCTGGCTGACCGACTTTATCCCCTTGGTCCGCCAGTTGGGCGACGCCATCTACAGTTCCTACCTGGAGGCCGCATGAGACTCTCCATCAGTCACGAAACCACCTACCACTACGAAGACCAGGTACGCGCCAGCATCCAGTACCTGCGCCTCACGCCCCACGACAGCGAGCGCCAGCACGTGCTCAGTTGGCAACTGGACCTGCCTCGCCCGGTGCGCGCGCAGATCGACCCGTTCGGCAACATCCTGCACGTGCTGACCCTGGACGAACCCCACGACGCCATCATCATTGGCGCCCGTGGCCAGGTGGATATCGATGAGCTGCGTGAGGCTGAACACGAGAGCCAGTCAGCCTTTCCGTTCCTGCGCTGCACCCGCCTGACCGAGCCCGACGACGCCCTGCGCGCTTTTGCGCAGCAGCATTGCCACCAGCGTCGTGATCGCACCGCGTTGATCGACCTGATGCACGCCCTCAACCAGTCGATGGTCTACACGCCCGGCGCCACCGAAGTCGACACCTGCGCCGCCCAGGCCTTCGCAGGGCGGGCGGGGGTGTGCCAGGACCATACCCATGCGTTCCTGGCCTGCGCGCGCAGCCTGGGCATTCCTGCGCGGTATGTGTCGGGGTATTTGTACACGGAAGACAGTACTCACCTGGCCAGCCACGCCTGGGCCGAAGCCTGGCTGGATGACGCCTGGTACAGCTTTGACGTGACCAACCAACTGGCCCGGCCGGAGCGGCATTTGAAACTGGCCGTGGGCCTGGACTACCTCGACGCTTGCCCGGTGCGCGGCATGCGCCGTGGCGGTGGGCATGAGCAGATGCATGCCAAGGTATTCGTGGCGCCGACGCCGGTGGTCCTGGTCCAGCAGCAATAACCCGCTCGCCACCGAGATCAGGCTGGGATCAGGGGTGTTGTTTACGCCCCGCCATATGCTTCAAGTACCCCACCAGCAATTCCAGCTCGCTGTCAGGCAACACCCTGGCGGCGAACGCTGGCATCTTCGCCTGCGGCCAGTGCCTCAGGCTCTGCGGGTCGCGGATATAGCGCTTGAGGAAGTCGCCGCTGAAATATTCCGTAGGGTTGTAGGGAACATTCAGGTCCGGCCCCACCTGTGCATCGCCGGCGCCATTGAGGCGGTGACAGGCCAGGCAGTTCTTCTGGAACAGCGCAAAGCCCTGGTTGACCGGATCATTCGCAGCCAACTTCGGGTCGGGCAACAGCGCCGGAAAACGTTCGGCCACCGTCTTCAACTGCTTGATCGCGGAGATCTGGAACGGCCACTGCTCCGGGCTGATATGCCCGGCCTGCGGATCGGTCCACACCAGGTAGAACGGCCCGGCACTCGGCTTGCCGTCTGCCAACGGGGGCCATGGGTGGACCGGGTCTTCCACGGCCAGCCAGGCGCGGGCGCCGTTTTTTTGCAGCAACGGTGCAGCCGTCAGTTCGGCGGCGAAGCCATCCAGGGCAACGGCTTGCAGATGATTATCGGGCTGTAGGCCCGGCAGGAGCACTGCCAGCGGTACTGCGCGATAGGTCATGTTGCGCTTGTAGGAAACGTCATCGACGACCTGCACTGTCTGCGCGTCCGGATGCTTGAGCAGGTCGGCGGTCTGCCAGGTCTTGCGGCTGTGATCCAGCTCGACGGTCAATTGCGCCGCCGAAGCGGGCAGGGCGAGGAACAAGGCAAGGAATGCGAAGATCGGTTTCAAGACGGCGGCCCCGTGTTAAGTGGCGATAGGGCCCACGATAGCGGAAAAGTGCAGGTAAAAAGGCAGCCCCTGCAACAGGATCGCTATGCACGAAGTCCCGGCAGGTGCTGCCAAAAGCGGTAATCCTGAGGAAAGAACAGGCTCAAGAAGAGGTCACCCAATGACCTTGGTCAAGTTGGGCAAGATCAGAATCAATGTGGTGGCGAACAGAATAAGTCCCGCCTGACGTACTTTCGAATGTTTGAACATGGCTGACTGCCTTTTGTTGTTATTCCTGAGCGTCAAATGCGTGCCGTTGAATATGAGTATCGCAATGTGACGTGTCGCTTTTCTTACAGCTGCTCCAGCAAAACCCGGCAGCAACTTCTTACTGATTGAACCTTAGAGCCCTCGTTCTGCGCGGCTTAGACCCATTTCATATCACCTGATCAGCATTTCAGCTTAAAAAGGCATGAGGCATAACGCCATCTTGGCGCCAATGCCTTGGCTAGACAGCTAAAACGATTAATCCAGCAATTACCTTAGGTGCCTACCGTTCGTCCGAGCGTGGCGGTCAAAAGCAATGAGCGCATCCGTCATTGAAACCGTGTCAATCGGGCCTAAGGTAAGGGCATTACTGCGCAATGGTTCGAGGACGTCATGACCCAAGCTTTGATCTTTGATGCGATACGCACGCCCCGCGGCAAAGGCAAGGCCGACGGCGCCCTGCACAGCGTCAAGCCGGTAAACCTGGTGGCCGGCCTGCTCACCGCGCTGGCACAACGCAACGACCTCGACACCCAGCAGGTGGATGACATCGTGCTCGGCTGCGTTACCCCGGTGGGCGACCAGGGCGCCGACATCGCCAAGACCGCCGCGCTGGTGGCGGACTGGGCCGTCAGCGTCGCCGGTGTACAGATCAACCGCTTCTGCGCCTCGGGCCTGGAGGCGGTTAACCTCGGCGCGATGAAAGTGCGTTCCGGCTTTGAGGACCTGGTGGTGGTCGGCGGCGTGGAGTCCATGTCCCGCGTGCCCATGGGCAGCGATGGCGGGGCCTGGGTGCTCGACCCGCAGACCAACATGCACAGCCACTTCACGCCCCAGGGCATTGGCGCCGACCTGATCGCCACCCTGGAAGGTTTCACCCGCGAGGATGTCGATACCTTTGCCCTGCAGTCCCAGCAGAAAGCCGCCAGGGCGCGTGCAGACGGTTCCTTCAACAAGTCGTTGATCGCGGTGCAGGACCAGAACGGCATTGTGCTGCTGGACCATGATGAATTCATTCGCGCCGATTCCACCCTCGAAGGCCTGGGCAAGCTCAAGCCCAGCTTCGAAATGATGGGGCAGATGGGCTTCGACGCCACCGCGTTGCGGGTCTACAGCCATGTAGAACGCATCCACCATGTACACACACCGGGCAATAGCTCGGGCATCGTCGACGGCGCCGCATTGATGTTGATCGGCTCCGAAGCGAAGAGCCGCGAGCTGGGCCTGCAACCGCGGGCACGCATCGTCGCCACGGCCGTCACTAGCACCGACCCGACCATCATGCTCACAGGCCCGGCGCCGGCCACCCGTAAAGCGCTGGCCAAGGCCGGTTTGCGCGTAGAAGACATCGACCTGTTCGAGGTCAACGAGGCCTTTGCCTCGGTGGTGCTCAAGTTCATCAAGGACATGGGCATCGACGCCGCGCGCGTCAACGTCAACGGCGGCTCCATCGCCATGGGCCACCCGCTGGGCGCCACGGGTTGCGCGATCCTCGGCACCCTGCTCGACGAACTGGAGGTGCGCCAGCAGCGCTACGGCCTGGCCACCCTGTGTGTCGGCGGCGGCATGGGCATCGCCACCATTATCGAACGCCTCTGAGCCCAAGGAATTTGTCATGACCGCTGCCATTCGTTACGAAAAAGGCCAGGACCAGATCGTGGTGCTGACCCTCGACATGCCCGGCCAGAGCGCCAACACCATGAACGCCGCGTACCGTGAGGCAATGGCGGCCACCGTCGCACGCCTGCAAGCGGAAAAGGACGACATTGCCGGTGTGGTTATCACCTCGGCGAAGAAGACCTTTTTCGCCGGCGGCGACCTCAATGAACTGATCAAGGTCGACAAGGCCCACGCCAAGGATTTCTACGCCAGCGTCCTGGTGTTGAAGGCGCAGCTGCGCAGCCTGGAAACCCTCGGCAGGCCGGTGGTGGCCGCCATCAATGGCGCAGCCCTCGGCGGCGGTTGGGAGATCTGCCTGGCGTGTCACTACCGCGTCGTGCTGGATGACAAGTCGGTGCAACTCGGTTTGCCGGAGGTCACCCTTGGCCTGCTGCCAGGCGGCGGTGGCGTGGTGAGGATGGTGCGCATGCTGGGGCTGGAAAAGGCCTTGCCGTATTTGCTCGAAGGCAAGAAAGTCCGGCCCCAGCAAGCGCTGCAAGCCGGGTGGGTCGATGAGCTGGCGGCGGATCGCACTGAGCTGCTGGCCAAATCCCGCGCATGGATTCTCGCCAATCCGCAGGCCAGTCAGCCGTGGGACAACAAGGCCTATCAGATTCCCGGTGGTACGCCGTCTCACCCGAAAGTGGCGCAAATGCTCGCCATTGCACCATCGATTTTGCGCAGCAAAACCAACGGCTGCTTCCCGGCCCCGGAGAAAATCCTCTGCGCCGCCGTGGAAGGCGCGCAGGTGGATTTCGATACCGCACATGTGATTGAAACCCGCTACTTCACCGAATTGGTCACCGGGCAGGTGGCGAAAAACATGATGGGCACCTTCTGGTTCCAACTCAATGAAATCAACGCCGGCAGCTCGCGGCCTCAGGGCTTTGCGCCTTACGTGACGCGTAAGGTCGGGGTACTCGGTGCCGGGATGATGGGCGCAGGCATCGCCTATGTCAGCGCCTGCGCCGGTATCGATGTGGTGCTCAAGGACATCAACCAGGCGGCCGCCGAGAAGGGCAAGGCGCATTCGACGGCGCTGTTGGACAAGAAGGTCAGCCGTGGGCAATTGACCGCCGAGCAGCGCGAAACCACCCTCGCGCGGATTCATCCTACGGCTTCGGATGCTGATCTGGCCGGCTGTGACCTGATCATCGAGGCCGTGTTCGAAGACCGTGAACTCAAGGCCAAGGTCTCGGCTGCCGCACACAATGTGGTCGGCGCCGACGCGGTGATCGCCTCCAACACGTCTACCTTGCCCATCAGCGGCCTGGCCACGGCGGTGCCGGATCAAGGCAAGTTCATCGGCCTGCATTTCTTCAGCCCGGTGGACAAGATGCCCCTGGTGGAAATCATCAAGGGCGCCCGCACTTCGGACGAAACCCTGGCCCGAGGGTTCGATTTCGTCCTGCAAATCAAGAAAACTCCGATCGTGGTCAACGACAGTCGCGGGTTCTTCACCTCGCGGGTGTTCGGCACCTTCACCCATGAAGGCATCGCCATGCTCGGCGAAGGCGTGGCTGCGCCGATGATCGAGACCGAGGCGCGCAAGGCGGGTATGCCGGTGGGGCCGCTGGCGGTGTCCGATGAAGTGTCCCTCAGCCTGATGAGTCATATCCGACAGCAGGCTGCCAAGGATCTGCAGGCGGAAGGTAAAACAGTCCCACGCCATCCGGCGACGGTGGTAATTGATCTGTTGGTGAACGAGTACAAACGCGCGGGCAAGGCGGCGGGAGGCGGTTTCTACGAGTACCCGGCGGGCGGGCAGAAGCATTTGTGGCCTGAATTGAAAGCGCGCTTTGAGCGAGCCGACCAGCGCATTTCAGCACAGGATGTGCGCGACCGTTTGCTGTTTATCCAGGCCATCGAGACCGTGCGCTGCGTAGAGGAGGGCGTGTTGATGTCCACCGCGGATGCCAACGTGGGGTCGATCTTCGGGATCGGTTTTGCCGCCTGGAGTGGTGGCGCGTTGCAGTTTATCAACCAGTACGGCCTCAATGACTTTATCGCCCGTGCCCGCTACCTGGAGGAACAGTATGGGGAGCGGTTCTCGCCGCCGGCGTTGTTGCTCGACAAAGCTGCGCAGAACACGACCTTCTGACGGTTTTGGGCATGCACAGGGCTTGCCTTGTCAGGGTATTTCAAGGCAGGCTCTGGGGTGTGCATTATTCCCATCACCGTGTCAGGTATTTTTTATGTCGCTACGCGTCTGTATCCTGGAAACCGATATCCTGCGTCCAGGCTTGATCGATCAATACCAAGGCTACGGGCAGATGTTCAAGCGCCTGTTCTCCAAGCAGCCGATTGCCGCCGAATTCGTTGTGTACAACGTGGTGCAGGGCGAATACCCGTCGGACGACGAAGTGTTCGACGCCTACCTGGTGACCGGCAGCAAGGCCGATTCCTTCGGCACCGACCCCTGGATCCAGACCCTCAAGACCTACCTGCTCGAACGCTATGAGCGCGGCGACAAGTTGCTGGGCATCTGCTTCGGCCATCAATTGCTCGCGCTGCTGCTGGGCGGCAAGGCCGAGCGCGCGGGGCAGGGCTGGGGCATGGGCATTCACGATTACAAACTGGATACCAAGGCGCCGTGGATGAGCCCTGAAGTGCCAGAGTTGACGCTATTGATCAGCCACCAGGACCAGGTCACCACCTTGCCGGACAATGCCACGGTCATCGCCTCCAGCGAGTTTTGCCCGTTCGCCGCCTATCACATCGGCGACCAGGTGCTGTGCTTCCAGGGGCACCCGGAATTTATCCATGATTATTCCCGCGAGTTGCTGGAGATTCTTCAGACAACCCTGGGTGAAAAAGTCTACACAAACGGCGTGGCCAGCCTGGCGCGCGACCACCACGGCGTGACCGTGGCGGAATGGATGATGCGCTTCGTGGCGCACAAGCCTGAGGCCCGGGTTTAAAGCCAGCCCGAGCGCTTGAAACTGGCCCACAAGCCGGTGCAACCGAACGCAATAAACCCGAGCACCGCAAAATAGCCGTAGTGCCATTGCAGCTCGGGCATGTTCTGGAAGTTCATCCCATAAATCCCCGCCACCGCGGTGGGGAACGCCAGGATCGCCGCCCACGCGGCAAACTTGCGCTGCACCACGCTCTGGCGCGAGGCCTCAAGCAATACACCGATCTCGATGGTCTGGCTGGCGATATCGCGCAGGGTGGTGAGGTCTTCCATCTGCCGCGTGACGTGGATCTGCACGTCACGGAAATACGGGCGCATGTTCTTGTCGATAAACGGAAAGCTCAGCTTCTGCAGTTCCTGGCTGATCTCCACCATCGGCGCCACATAGCGCTTGAGTCGCAGCACGTCGCGGCGCAGGCCATGGATCTTCTGGATATCGCGCTCGCTCAGCGAGCTGCACAGCACGTTGTGCTCCAGTTCATCGATCTCGGCGTGGATCGCCTCGCTGACCGGCTGGTAGTTCTCGGTGACAAAATCCAGCAGGGCGTAGAGTACGAAATCTTCCCCATGCTCCAGCAATAACGGCCGCGCCTCACAGCGTTGCCGAACAAAGCCGTAGGACGCCGAATGGCCGTTACGCGCGGTGATGATGTAGCCGTTGCCGGCGAAGATATGGGTCTCGATAAACTCCAGCTTGCCGTTCTCGCGCACCGGTGAATAGGTGACGATAAACAGTGCGTCGCCGAAGGTTTCCAGCTTGGGGCGGCTGTGTTTTTCCAGGGCATCTTCGATGGCCAGTTCATGCAGGTTGAACTGGCGTTGCAGGTTGGCCAACTCCTGGGCGTTGGGCTCTTCCAGGCCGATCCACACAAAATGCCCGGGTTTGGCGGCCCAGGCCGCGCCTTCGTCGAGGGTGATATCCGTGACTTTCTTTCCGGCGCTGTACACGGCGGCCGCAACAACTCTACCCATGGGTGCTGATCACTTCTTATTAGGAGGACAGGTGTTGGGCAGCTTAGCTTGAATGACGTTCCGTTGCGGCGTCTGCAGGTGCTCGCTTTTTGTGACGAGCAAGCTTGTTTGCGTGGGGAGGCCAGGCCCCCCGGAAGGTGTTCAGGCAGGTTGCACTTCGCGATCCATCGCTGTAATGCACTCATCCATCTGCGCCTGACAGGTCTGCATCAACTGCGGGATGTCATCCGAAGTCAGGCCCACAGTAGGAATCGGCGGCAACGAGCGTATGAGCACATCACCGCTGTTCCAGCGATTGAGCTTCATATGGGTGACGTAATTGCTGACACACACCGGCACGATGGGCACGCCAGCGGCGATGGCCATATGAAACGCGCCTTTCTTGAACGGCAACAAGCCTTTGCCCAGATTGCGCGTGCCCTCCGGAAACACCCAGATCGAGGTGTCCTGATGCTGCAACGTATGAGTGGTGGTGAGCATCGCGCGACGTGCCTTGTGCGCATTGCCGCGGTCGATCAGCACATTGCCCGCCAGCCAGAACAACTGGCCGAACAGCGGTACCCATTTCAGGCTCTTTTTGGCGATACACACGGTGCGATGGGGCACCACGGTGCCCAGCACAAACAGGTCATAGTTGGACTGGTGGTTGGCGATGATCACACACGTACCAGGCTTGTTGCGCAGGGAGTCGACATCGGTCTTCACCTTCAGGCGCAGGATCCACATGGCCGGCAGCGCATACAGGCGCGCACACAAGCGACTGTTGTCCGGGTTGAATGGCCGGCAGGCCCCGAGCAGCACGCCCAGTACACCGGCCACCATAAAGTGCAGGCCCATCAATAACATGCGTAACAGAAAAAGCATCGACACGGCCCATCGGGATAAAAGGTGGCGCAGTGTACGGATGTGCACTGAATTCGGCAATTACCCGTAAAGAGGTAGGAGATGGGCGATGTTTAAGCACATGTTTCATCATGTGCCGATATAGGCAGGCTAGAGCGGCTAAAGATGTTTCGGATTCATTTGTACGAAAAAGCCCGACGCAAGGTCGGGCTTCGATGTTCCGGTTGTAGGTATTAACTCAGGATATGCCCCTGATCCTGGATGATTGCCTCATCCAACGCCTCCAGCAACGCCTTACGCACCTTCAGCTTGGTGTGCTTATGGGCATTCATATTCAGCTTCTTCAACTGACGTGCCGCTTCCAGCGCCGCCGCCTGCAGCTCTTCAGGTGCCACCACCTTGTCGAGGAAACCGGCCTGCAACGCGCCTTGCGGGTCAAACATCTCGGCATTGATCACCGAGCGATGAAACGCCGATTTACGCAGACGGTCCCGCGCCAGCTCGATACCGGCGTGGTGCATGGTCATGCCGATCGCCACCTCATTCAGGCCAATGCTGAACGGGCCTTCCACCCCGATCCGATAATCTGCCGACAACAACAGGAAAGCACCCTTGGCCACCGCATGCCCAGGGCACGCCACAATCACCGGAAACGGGTGGGACAAAAGGCGACGTGCCAATGTCGAGCCCGACGTCACCAGGCCGATGGCTTCTTTGGGGCCGGCTGTCATCACCTTCAAGTCATACCCACCCGACAGGATCCCCGGCGTGCCGGTGATGATCACCACCGCCCGATCTTTCTCGGCCTGGTCCAGCGCTGCATTGAACGCACTGACCACATCCGGAGAAATGGCATTCACCTTGCCGTTGCTCAGGGTCAGGGTCGCGATACCGTCTTCGAGGTGGTAAGCAATCAACTCACTCATGACGCGGTTCCTTGTAGGATTTGTTATAGAGAGGCTGTTTATAAAGGCGCATGCGCAGACGTTACCCACCACGCCCGCCCCGGTAAAGCGCCGTGACTGACTGCCCAGTCAGACTTTCCCCGCAGGGAGAACGCCGGAAGGCCTGGAGCAGGGCGCAACACTGGCCCCAGACACAGGACGCCCATGCCCAAGAATGGCAGAATCACCACCCCTAGCCGGGCACATCCCGGCATACCCATCTAACCGCATGAAAATTCTGAAAAAAACCTTTGCCATCAGAAAGGCTTTCGACTACATTAGCGCGCCTCGACAGACTGAACTGGTTTGACGAGATACGGTGAAGTGTCCGAGTGGCTTAAGGAGCACGCCTGGAAAGTGTGTATACAAGAAATTGTATCGAGAGTTCGAATCTCTCCTTCACCGCCACATTTTGAAAACGCGAACCCCTGATTTTCCTAGAGAAAGTCGGGGGTTTGTGGTTTTTTGCGTCCGAAAAATGCCCTCATGGGACCGCCATGGGACTGGCGCCCTGTTCTGGTGTGAAAATTAGCGGAAGAAGTATGATGGGCTCAAAAGCCAACACTTGGACCAGAAAACTGTTCTAGCCCGCGTGAATTAGGATTTCCGCAACTCTCATCAAGGACGACTGCCAGATAACTCAGGTTGCAATATCGCTGCAGCAGACGCTTTGACGTTGCTCCTGCACATTCAGCATGCCTTGGGTGCGGCGATTGAAGAGACCACTAAGTGGCTTCCAGAGAATGGCGTAGTGAGTGCTGCAGATAACGCAATCATGGCCACGGCAACTCTGGACACAAATGCAAAAGCGATTACCGACGCGATAATATGCCTGCGGTAGGCCTAGGGAATATCACCTCGCAGGCAGCAATCGGCCAATAACTGACACTCCGTTTGTCTACAAATCCAGAGCGCTTCACTGCGTAGCCGATGAAACGAATACTTTTTAAAAACTGCTAATCTTTCACGTCTGTTGATTAAAAGATCGCTTAAAACTCTGATTGATTGACATACTAAATATGGCTCGGTCAACTGTGAAATCTAATGTGTCGGATACGGCGATTAGTGACCTTAATTCTTCAGGGAAGTCTTCGATGCTAGCGCATGCCGTTGGAATCAAATATCGAAAGTAGTCTCCAATTCCCGCGTCGCCCTCATAACCAATCGGATTGTCTTCGCTGGACACGTAATCTTCTAGCGCGTGATAAACATAGAAGCCTTTTATTGATGGAATTGAATACTCCGTGAGCTCTTGATAAAAGTTCGAACTCTCTAAGACTATGCGTTCCATTTCGCCGCGCGACGAGGGTTTGAGCTCCCTGCGAAACCTATATATATCTAAAAGAGTTTGACCTTCCTTGTTTTTTGGATAACTTTGAAACTCACGCGACTCTTCCCACATAAACTCATTTATACTGTCGAGTTTTTTCTCTAGCTCTGGAATAGCCAACAAGCTCGAAGGGATAGGGCCGAAACAGTTATTCACCATTACAGCTATACGCCCATGTCGATCCATGGCGAACCACGTGAAGATAGTCCCAAAACTTGGCTGCCAATCTTTATCTAACGGCATTACTTCACCTCTGGTAAAACGTGTATATCGCCTGAGATTATTATCGCCAGTGCTGGATTGGCCCTGTTACAGAAACTTTACTGATCCAGGATCCTACCCTGTGAACTATTACCAGCACTAGATATTTACTGACGGGATGGGGCAGTGTGGCATAGGCCTCTGGGTCAATTCGACGTCAGTTTCAACAGGCTCGTGCCTAACGTCCACTTTTTCCTGCTTTTGCACGGTATGATCAACGTCAGCTTGCGGCCAAAAGCAGGCTGTGGACAGGTAGCTGTTGATGTCTCTACGCTGGACGATCTAGTGACAGCACAGCGGTAAAAAAGGAGTAGTCACGTTGGAAGTTGCCATTGATCGAGATAGCGTTCATGCAGGAGATGATCTGGGAAGCCATGCGACGTCGATCACACTCGATCCATCAGCAACGCTGCGCGCCTTAATCGAAGTGATACAAGATGCCGGCTACTTACCGGGTATCAATGGAGGCAAGGCTACTTGGATTATTTGGTCGTCTGACAAACCAATAGGTGTTTTAGCGCAGCAATGGCCAGCACCTAAATTGACCGTGCCGCCCGACAGCACCGTTGATCAGTATTTCGGAAATACCGAACCTCGCCTTCTGTTTAGATATTGGTGTCAGGCAGATCCAGATGAGGTCTTTTCGAATATCAAGACCGGAAATGAGCTACCTTCACGATTTTAGGATTGGCGGTGGACATTTCTGTCGATCAATGCGGTTCAGATGACTGCTATGGGTCGATAGCTGGCTTTCAAAAATTCATCTGGACGCATTACGAATAACGCCGCTTATGTAAAAAGGGTCCCCACACTTTGACCTGGTGCGGGGGCCTTTTTTCGGGCTCCGGAAACCAATCCCCCCTAGAGTGGCCTACCGGCACTCTGGTTTTACAAGGAAAAGCGGAAAGATTTATTTGATTTTTAAACAAAACCCCTGATTTCGAAAGAAACCAGGGTTTTGTAATTTTCGGATTCTGAAAAAGTCTGTGAGGATTAAATCACGCGCCCGCCACATCCATCCGTCGCCCTATGACATCCAGCAAATCGCATCCGTCTCGTAGAGGGATTGAGCAGAGCAATGCAAAATCGCTCAGAACAACGGCATCGCAGCTGATTTCACTGTGTAGTACGAGGTTCTCCAGGACTTGGGTGACGGCGTGAAGTCGATATGTCGCGGCATCGAGCAGTATCTGCAGAGGCGCGGTGGTGTCGACAAAAAGAGCAGGAGTGGCGCTTCTGAGGGCTTTGTAGGAAGTTGCTCAAATCTATTGCTGCTGTGCAATACATCGCTTACCAAACTTAAAATAGCTTACTGATTTTTAAGATTTAATATTTCATCCTAAAGTCTTGAGCCTTGCATAAGCAATTTCAGGCGACCGCATTCCTGTGGCGAGCGGGCTTGCCCCGCGTTGGGCTGCGCAGCAGCCCCAAAACCAGGCGCAGAGGAGTGCCTGATAGACCTCATTCGTCTTCATCAGGGGCGCTTCGCACCCCAACGCGGGCGGTGCGACGCTTCGACAAGCCCGCTCGCCACAAAGGTCCCCGTTTGCTGCGCGACAGCGCTACGTCGAAGAGGTAGTGGGGGCTCCCTCAATGCCGATGCCGATGATGCACATCCGGAAAATGCGCATGGCTGTGCCTCAGCGGACTGTGCACATGCACATGGCTATGGGGTTCCGCCGGATCCCACGCAAACCCGTGCTCATGCTGATGGTGTTCATCATGCACATGCCGATGCCCGTGTTCCGTCGCGTCATGCTGATGTTCATGGGCATGCCGCTCCGTCAGGTGCAGCCAAACCCCCACGGCCATCAGCGCTGAGGCAATCCAGAACGCCAGCGTCACTGACTCACCCAACAACAGCAGCGCAATCGCGGCCCCCAGGAACGGCGCAGTCGAAAAATACGCCCCCGTGCGTGCACTGCCCAGTCCGCGCAACGCCAGCACGGACATCACCAGGCTGATGCCATAGCCCAGAAAACCCACCAACAAGATAGGCGCAAGCTGCGCCATGCCCGGGATCCGCGCCCCGAGATAAAGCGCCAACCCGCCATTCACCAGCCCCGCGATCAACCCCTTGGCCCCGGCGATAAACAGCGCGTCCGACGCAGACACTTTGCGCGTCAGGTTGTTATCGATCCCCCAGCACAGGCACGCCACGGCAACCGCCAGCGGCCCCGTCCAGTCATGGCTGGTGCCACCGCCGTCGGCCCCTGACAACACCACGCCGCCCAGCACGATGGCGATCATCCCCAGGACGATGCGACGGTCGGCGTTTTCCCTGAACACGACCCAGGCGATAACGGCGGTCAGCACCGATTCCAGGTTGAGCATCAGGGAGGCGGTGGCGCCGGCGGTGCGGGTCAGGCCGAACATCAACGCGACGGGCCCGAGGATGCCGCCGAATGCGATGGCGCCGAGCAGCCAGGGCCATTCCGAAGGGGTTAGCCCGGAGGGTTTCCAGCCGCGATCACGAATCACGCGCACACCAGCGAGGCCGACGCCACTGCCAAGATAGAGCAGGCCGGCGAGCAGCACGGGCGAGAGGCCCAGGCCGAGGTGTTTGGCGAGCGGGGTGCTGGCGCCGAACAGGGCGGCGGCGGCGAGTGCGTAGAAGATACTGAGGTTCATGGGCCATCCTCGAAAGGTTGGCCCATGATACGTCGCGGGCTCAGGTTAAAGCTTGGGCGATTTGGGCAACGTCATCTTCAGGCTTGCACATACACCCACGCCGTCAGCCCGGACGCCAACGTCACAGCCATGCGCTTGTAGTCCGCCACCTCATACGCATCCGCCGCCGCCAGTTCCTGCTCGGAAATCTGAAACACCATCCCCTCAATACGCGCCCCCGCCTCGGTGGTAGGTTGCACAATCGGGTGATGGGTCTTGCCACTGCTTGCCAGTACCTGCGGGTCGGTGATTTCTACCCAGCTTTGTGCGTAGCCCAGCATTGCATCGTGTCGGCCTGCCAGTTCCCGCCCGAAGTTGGCCAGTTGCACGGTTTTGTCCTGCAATGTGCCGTAGGAAAACAACAGCACAGAGTGTTCAGTGGAGCGTTCCATTTCTGTTCCTTTAACGGTCAGGCGAGTAAGTCTTCATAGAAGGCGCCGTAGGGCTTGGTCGGGTGGGCGAGCTGGATTTCCAGGATCCATAGCCCTGCATTCGGGTAGTGCTCGAAGTCACCCAGGTCGCCGCCACGATGGATGGCGTGGGGGAAGTCGCTGACGCGATGGCCCTTGATGTCCAGGTTCAGTTGCCAGCCCATGGCCTGGGCTTGTTCTTCGGCATAGCGGTAAAGCTCCAGGCCGACGACCTGGTCGTTTTTCCAGCGCGCTTGCACGCGGTCGAACAGCGCCTTGGCGGCGTGGGCGCAGGCAATCATGTCCGCGTCGTTGCCGGTGGCGAAGGTCGCGCCGGCGTCACCTTCGTGGCCTTGCCACACGGCGCCCATGTCGATGAAGAAAATGTCGTTGTCGCCCAGCACCGGGTCGCCATCGGAGCGTTGTTTGAAGGTCTTCAGGGTGTTGGCGCCGAAGCGCACCAGCAGCGGGTGCCAGATGCGTTGCATGTCGAGTTCGGCAAGCACGTGCTTGCCCAATTCGCGTGCTTCGGATTCCAGCATGCCGGGGCGGATGCGCTGGGCGAGGTGGTCGATGGCTTGCCAGGTCATGGCCTGGGCATAGCGCATGGATTCAATGCTGTAGGCGGCGCCCACGGCTTCTTTGGGTTGTGCGGACACCGGTCTCTCCTTGGGTAGCGTTATGCCATTTACTATATAGCGATGAGTGCAACGCGCCCACGTAAAATTGCTAGATATGCAGCCAGGCCAGGCTACCTAGCACCACCGCCACACCCGCCGCCGCATAGGACATGCGCTTCAACCATTCCCTTCTCGTCAACAATGTAATCGCCGCCAGCGAAATCGCGATCTGAATCGCGGTCATCGCCTGGGCCCAGCGATGATGCTGGTGCAGGGCCTGCTCGGATTTTTCATCCCATTCCTTTGAGGTCGCTTCCAGTTTTTCCGCTTGCTTGCGTACCTCTTCCTTCTGGCTTTTGTAGCGCTCGATCTCATCCTTGTAATGGGCGGCATCCACGCCGGGAATATGGGTCGCGAGTTCCGCCAGGTTCTGTCGGCTGGACTTGGCCTGGTAGTAGTTCCATTGGTTGGCGGCGTCGGTCTTGATGATGGCTGCGTTGTTCTTGTCCATCGCCGCCTCACTCTCGGTGGAGCCGGCCTGGTAGCTGAGCATGGCGCCGAGGGTGGCCATCAGCGCGGTCATGACGGCGATGCGGCTGGCGAAACTGTCACCACGGGCGTGGGCATGTTCGGTGGTGTGTTCGAGGTGTTTTTCGTGGGGGCTGGGGACTTCGAAGGCTTCGGACATGGGGGCGCGCCGGTGAAGGGACTGAGGGAGTCTGATTCTTCACCAGAGAAGCTGTCTCAAGCCTGTACGTAACGCCTGATCAAGCGCACATACACCGCAATATTGATCGCCAGCACCAACCCGCCCAGGCCCAGTTGGATCTGTGGCGTCAGCCCGGCCGGGTAGATCAGCGTGAGGATGTAATGCTCGATAAACCCACCGCCATAACCGTCCTGCCCGGCGAGGTGGCGAAACAGGTTTTCCCAGCGGGTCAGCGGGCAGGGCAGGTGGAACACTTCGACCGCCACGCCCCATGCGGCGGCGGGCAGGTGCAGCCAGATAACCGGGCGCCATTTCAGGGCCAGCAGCCCACCAAACAGTACGAACAGGATGAAACACAGGTGGAACAGCACGAGGCTGTCTGCGGCTAGACGATAGAGCATGTTTGGTTTCGCTTTTAGGTGACTGAAGGCGCGGACTGTCCCGTTTGAGGCTATAGCTCCAGTTGAACGGCGTTAATGCCAAATGCCTTGGCAATCTTTTCCCGCGTCGTCCGGCGAGGTTTGTTCACCGCCTCTTGCTGGGCAAATGCGGATTGGGAAATCCCCAGGCGTAGGGCGACTTCTTCCTGGGTCAGGTTCAGGTGTTCGCGCCAGGCTCGGATCGGAGTGGCTCCATCTACCAGGCGGCTGACGACCGCGTGGGGGATGAGGTTTGGATCGTTCTGCCGGGCCAGATAGTGTTCATAAGGGATCACCACGAACGCTGGCTTGCCCTCCGTATTGTGGATGATCTGTATGGCAGTAGGTTCGCTCGTCACGTTTCTTGACCTCTTGAATGCTGACTACCTGGATATTGCCGTCCCAGTCGAAAAGGACTCGGTAACTCCCGACCCTTAATCGGTAACCGCAGGGGTGGTTGACCAACGCCTTGACGTTGACTGCGTCGGGCATGCGTTCAAGTACGAAGACGGCATCACGCACTTGTTGCTGATGATACGAATGCAATCGAAGCAATTGCTTGACGGCTTTTCGGGTCCAGTGGATTGAGTTCATCAGAAGTTAATAAGTCTTTTATAAGGTTTGCAAGGGGTATTTTTCAGAGGAGAGCTATCGGCCGAACGCTCTGTTCCTACAAACCCTAGACGGCCGCATGGCACGCGAGCGGGTAAAACTGTTGCGCGGTATGAATCACTGATCGCACACAGATTGCAGGTGTGTGCCGACTCAATACCTGGCCGCGAAGGTTGCTTGCAGGCAACCCAGGCCGTTATTGTGCTGAATCCATTTAGTCCTTCCTCCAGGGTTTGTAGTGATGAATGCACCGCGTACCGCAGTCGGTCCGATCAAGGCCGTGATTTTCGATATGGACGGGTTATTGCTGGATACGGAAGGCATCTACACCGAAGTCACGCAGATCATCGCTGAACGCTACGGACGAACCTACGACTGGGGCATCAAGCAGCACATCATCGGGCGCGGCGCCCAGGATTTGGCCGACTATGTGGTCAAGGCGCTGGACCTGCCGATTACCCCGGCTGAATTCCTCGAGATTCGCGAGCCGCTGATGAGCGAGCGCTTTCCCAAGGCCTTGGGCATGCCCGGCGCGGAGGCGCTGGTGCGGCACTTGAAGGCGCACAACATACCGATTGGCGTGGGCACCAGTTCGTCGCGCAATTCGTTTGGCCACAAGACTACCCTGCACCGCGAGTGGTTTGGTTTGTTCGACACCATCGTCACCGCTGACGACCCGGAAGTCGGCGCCGCCAAGCCTGCGCCGGACATCTTCCTTACTGCTGCTCGCCGCCTGGGCGTTGCGCCCGAGGATTGCCTGGTGTTCGAAGACTCGCCGTTTGGTGTGACGGCGGCGAAGGCCGCCCATATGACCGCCATCGCCGTGCCCGATGAGGCCATGGCCGACAGCAAGTACCAGCATGCCGACCAGATCATCCGCAAGCTTGCGGATTTCGACCTGGCGGCCTATGGCCTGCCGCCCATCGCCTGAACCAACAAGGTCAACCTGTGGGAGGGGGCAAGCCGCTCCCACATTGGGTTATGCGCTGAACCCACCATCGATAGTCAGGCTGGCACCGGTGATATACCCCGCTTCCGGCCCGGCCAGATACGCCACAAAACTGGCAATCTCTTCCACATGCCCGTAACGTCCCACCGCCATCAACCCGATCAGGCTCTCGGCAAAATCACTGTTTGCCGGGTTCATATCGGTGTCCACCGGCCCAGGCTGCACGTTATTGATCGTGATGCCACGCGGCCCAAGATCCCGCGCCAGGCCCTTGGTCAAACCGACCAGCGCCGCCTTGCTCATTGCGTACGGGCCACCACCGCCAAACGGCATGCGTTCGGCATTGGTGCTGCCGATGTTGATCACCCGGCCACCTTCACCCATATGCCTGGCGGCTTCCTGGGTGGCGATAAACACGCTGCGTACGTTGATCGCCAGGGTCTGGTCGAAGTCTTCCAGCTTGAAGTCTTCCAGCGGTGCGATGGCCAGCACGCCGGCGTTATTCACCAGGATGTCCAGGCGGCCAAAGGCTTCCACGGTGGCGTTGACCGCGTTGCGGATCGCAGTGGCATCGGCGCTGTCGGCGTGAATCGCCAGGGCTTTGCCGCCTTCGCTGATCACGCTGTGCTGCAGGGCTTCAGCCTTGGCGGCCGAGCTGACGTAGGTAAAGGCAACGGCTGCACCCTGGGCGGCCAGGCGCTTGACGATGGCGGCGCCGATGCCGCGGGAACCGCCTTGGATCAAGGCGACTTTGCCGCTGAGATTGTGTGTGGTCATGTCGATCTCCTGGTCATTCAAGGCGCAATGCCCTGTTGTTGGAGCCGAGTATCGACCTCGCTCGCCGCTGCCGGTAGACCGTGATTGCTATAGTCTGTGTAAACCAAAAGTTTAGAGTGGGGCGTTATGGAAAGCTTTGGCAGTATCGAATGCTTCGTGCGCAGCGCTGAAGGTGGCAGCTTTGCCGAGGCCGCCCGGCACCTGAGCCTGACCCCGGCGGCGGTCGGCAAAAGCGTCGCCAAGCTGGAGGTGCGCCTCGGCGTGCGGCTGTTCCAGCGCAGCACCCGGCGTCTGGCCCTGACCGAAGCCGGCAAGTTGTTCCTGGCCGAAGTCAGTGGCAGCCTCACCACCATCCAGAATGCCGTGGCTAACCTGGCCAGCGCCGAAGGCCGGCCGGTGGGCACGCTCAAGGTCAGCATGGGCACGGTGTTTGGCAATCGCTACGTGGTGCCGTTGCTGGGGGCGTTCATGGCGCGCTTTCCGGATATCAGCCCGGACTGGCATTTCGATAACCGCCAGGTGGACCTGATCGGCCAGGGCTTCGATGCCGCTATAGGTGGCGGTTTTGAGCTGCCCCAAGGGGTGGTGGCGCGCAAGCTGGCGCCGGCGCATCGGGTGCTGGTGGCCTCGCCGGGTTACCTGGCGCAGCGCCCGCCGGTGCGCGAGCCCGAAGACTTGTCGCGCTGCAAGGGCATTCTGATCCGCTCGCCGCAAACCGGGCGTATCCGGTCCTGGCAGTTGACCAGTGTCGAACGTGAACACCGCCCGCTGGTGCTCAAGCCCGGCATGACCATGAGCGACTCCGAAGCCGCCTGCTGTGCCAGCGCCCAGGGCCTGGGGATTGCGCTGGTGAGCATGCCCATGGCCGTGCCGTTCCTCGACAGTGGCGCGGTGGTGCGCGTGTTGCCCGGCTGGTGTGTCGACGACGGCAATATTTCCATCTACTACGCCGAGCACAAACTGCTGCCCGGCAAGACCCGGGCGTTTGTGGATTTCATCATCGAGCAGTTTGCCGAGAAGAAGCTGGGCCAGAGGTTCAGCGCAATCTGAAAGCAGGTGCCGGTCAGCGGCCGAACCGAGTCGGCCAGCCAATCACCTGCTTCGGGCGTGGCGTCGCGTAAGTGCGGATCTTCGACGTCGACAACCCCAGCCGCACCAGGGATTCGGCAATGGTCACCGCCGCCGTCACCCCATCCACCACCGGCACCCCGGTGCGCTGGCGAATCTGCTCATCCAGCCCGGCCATGCCGCCGCAACCCAGGCAGATCACTTCGGCCTTGTCCTCGCGGATGGCCAGTTCCGCCTGGCGCACGATGGCTTCCATGGCGGCCAGCGGGTCTTCTTCCAGTTCCAGCACTGCCATGCCGCTGGCGCGCACCGAGGCGCAGCGCTGGTACAGGCCGGCGAGTTTCAGGCGGTCTTCGATCAGCGGCACGGTGCGGTCCAGGGTGGTCACCACGGAGTAGGCGTGGCCCAGGAACATTGCGGTGCTGGCTGCTGCTTCGGTGATGTCCACCACCGGCACATTCAGCAATTCCTGCAAGCCTTCCCGGCCGTGCTCGCCGTAGCCGGCCTGGATCACCGCATCGAACGGTTGGTCGTAGGCCATCACCCGGTCCATCACGGCGATGGCGGCCAGGTAGCTTTCAAAGTTGCCCTCCACCGACTCCGCGCCGAAGTAGGGCGTGAGCCCGACAATCTCGGTGCCCGGCGAGGCCACGGACCGCGCCTGCTGAGCGATGGTTTCAGTGATGGATTCGGTGGTGTTGACGTTGACCACAAGGATACGCATGGAATGTCCTTACTCAGTGACTGACGTTATCGACGGCAATGCTTTCGCCGCTGACATCGGCGTAGAACGGCTGGCGCTTGGCGATCAGCAGGTACAGCAACCCTGCAATACCGGCGCCAAACAACCAGGAAAACGGTGAGACGCTGGCAAATCCGGGCAACAGCGCCAGCAGGATGGCGATCACGGCTGCAGGAATAAACGCCGCCACGGCACGCATATTCACCCCACGGCTGTAGTAATAAACGCCATTCGGGTTTTCGCTATACAGCTGCGGCACGTCCACCTGGCTTTTACGAATCAGCCAGTAATCGACCATGATCACCCCGTACAGCGGCCCCAGCAGCGCGCCCAGGCCGGAGAGGAAATACACGATCACCAACGGGCTGTTGTAGAGGTTCCATGGCAGGATCAGTACGGCCACGGTGGCGCTGATCAAGCCGGCGCGGCGGAAGTTCAGGTACTTGGGCGCCAGGTTGCTCAGCACAAAAGCCGGCGCGACGAAGTTGGCCATGATGTTCACCGCCACGGTGACGATCAGGAACGCCAGGCAGCCCAGCACGAGAAAGAAGGTATTGGGGATGGCTGCAATGATTTCAGTCGGGCTTTCGATCACTCGGCCATTGAGTTGGAATTGCCCGCCGCACAGCAGCACAGTGATGGCGGCAAACACCAGGATATTCACCGGCAGGCCCCAGAAGTTGCCGACGAGGATGGTCTTGCGGCACGGCGAAGAGCGCGCGAAGTCGCAGAAGTTGAGGATCAGCGTGCCATAGATCGCCAGCCACAACGCGCCACCGGCAAAGATATTGCGCCACATCTCGCCGCCGCTCAGCGGTTCGCGGATCGACCAGGCAATGTTGCCGCCGGCCTGGAAGTACATCCAACCGGCCAGCGCCGCCACCGTCAGCAGAATCACCGGTCCGGCGAAGCCTTCATAGCGGCGCACCATCTCCATGCCATAAGCCAGGATCACCAGTTGCACGAACCAGATCGCCACGAAACAGGCCCAACCCAGAGTCGATAATCCCAGGATCGAGTTGTGGTCATAGTCGGCAAAGCCCGGATGAATCGCCGTCAGCAGTACGCGGAACACCACCGACGCCAGGTACGTCTGTATACCAAACCAGGCAATCGCGATCACCGCGCGGATCAACGCCGGGATCTGCGCACCGTGAATGCCGAAGCTGATGCGGCTGATCACCGGAAACGGCACGCCGGTCTTCTGGCCCATATACCCCGACAGGTTCATGAAGAAGTACACCAGCGCCGCGCCGATGCCCAGGGACAACAGGATCTGCCAGCCGCCCAGGCCCAGCGCGTAGAGACCGATGGCGAACGAATAGTTGGCGATGTTGTGCACGTCATTGGTCCACAGCGCGAAGATGCTGTAGCGCCCCCAGCGTCGGCCTTCGATCTTGGTGGGCGCCAGGTCCTTGTTGTGCAGGCGCGGGCTGAGCACCAGGGGGCCGGGGCTCGCGGCGTCCGGGTTCAGGGCGGAGGAGGGCAGATCCAGTGCGATGTTGTTCGAGAGGCTTGTACGCATTCCGGCAGGCTCCAGCACATCTGCCGGGGCGCTGCAGATGGCAAAGTGTATGTAGGTTTTGTATTTATTGTATACAAAGCGTATTTCACCTTAAGCCACATGCGTGCCAGCTTTGGATCTATGAAAGTTCTGGGTAATTTCGTTTTTATAGGTTAGTTAAATAACTGGCTGAATTTGAAGAAATATAAATTGACCGATTGAACAGCTATTTATTTTTTCGCTGTCAGCCTGTGATTCGCCAGGTCAATCGACGGGAGGGGAGAGGTGTTACGTTATGGTGCGGCTGAAGAGAAATTGCACACATAAATGGCACCGATGGTTACATCTATGTGTACATCTCTAACATTCAGCACAAGACAAAATGTGGGAGGGGGCTTGCCCCCGATTGCAGTGTGTCAGCAACTATTGAACTGGCTGACCCACCGCTATCGGGGGCAAGCCCCCTCCCACATTTTTTACAGCATCAACTTCAAGCCTTGCTGATGATATTCCCGGCATGCAGCCCGCATTCCTTCTGCGTGGCTTCCTCCCACCACCAGCGCCCTTCGCGCTCGTGCTGGTTCGGCAGCACAGGCCGGGTGCACGGCTCACAGCCGATGCTGATAAAGCCGCGCTCATGCAGGCTGTTGTATGGCAGCTCCAGCATGCGGATGTAACCCCAGATCTCCTCGCTGGTCATCTGCGCCAGCGGGTTGAACTTGTACAGGGTACGTTCCGGGGTGGAGAAGGCCGTGTCGATTTCCAGCGCCGCCACCTGGCTGCGGGTACCTGGGCTCTGGTCGCGGCGTTGGCCGGTGGCCCAGGCGCTGACGCCGGAAAGCTTGCGGCGCAGCGGCTCGATCTTGCGCACGCCGCAGCATTCACCATGGCCGTCCTTGTAGAAGCTGAACAGGCCTTTCTCCTTGACGAAGGGTTCCAGCTTGCTCTGGTCCGGCGAGATCAGTTCAATGTCGATCTTGTAGAAGTCGCGCACCTGTTCGATAAACCGGTAGGTCTCCGGGTGCAGGCGACCGGTGTCGAGGCTGAACACCTTGACGTTCTTGTTCAGCTTCCAGGCCATGTCCACCAGCACCACATCCTCGGCGCCGCTGAAGGAAATCCACAGGTCATCACCGAACTGGCTGAACGCCAGCTTGAGAATGTCCTGGGCAGACTTGTTGGCATAAGTCGTGGCGAGTTCAACGACGTCGAAGGCTTGGTTCATCAGGACGGTTCCTACAGGTCAATGGCGCTGAGCGCTCTATAGGGGAGCGATGGTATCAAAATCCGCCCTGCGTTGCGGCGGCGGGCTTGAATCGCTAGAGTTCGGCAGTCCTTTTGCTCGCTCAACTAACAACATCTAATGGGAGTGTCTTGTGGAAATTGCCTGTCTCGACCTGGAAGGGGTGCTGGTGCCGGAAATCTGGATCGCCTTCGCCGAAAAAACCGGCATTGAATCCCTGCGGGCCACCACCCGGGACATTCCCGACTACGACGTGCTGATGAAGCAGCGCCTGCGCATCCTCGACGAACACGGGCTCAAGCTCGCCGACATCCAGGAAGTGATCGCCACCCTCAAGCCGCTGGACGGTGCCATCGAGTTCGTCAACTGGCTGCGCGAGCGCTTCCAAGTGGTGATCCTGTCCGACACCTTCTACGAATTCTCCCAGCCGCTGATGCGCCAGCTGGGCTTCCCGACCTTGTTGTGCCACCGTCTCATCACCGACGAAAACGACCGCGTGGTCAGCTACCAACTGCGCCAGAAAGACCCCAAGCGCCAGTCGGTATTGGCGTTCAAGACCCTCTACTACCGCGTGATCGCCGCGGGCGACTCCTACAACGACACCACCATGTTGGGCGAGGCCGACCGTGGGATTCTGTTCCATGCGCCGGAGAACGTGATCCGCGAGTTCCCGCAATTCCCGGCGGTGCATACGTTTGAAGATTTGAAGAAGGAATTCATCAAGGCTTCGAATCGGCCGTTGAGCCTTTAATTTTTTCGGCCGGGCTGATGGGGCGGGTAAAGCCACTGCCTATGTTCCTGTCAGCCCTCTGCAAGCAACCGCTCATAAGGAATACTCAAGCCTTCATGCAGCCGCTTGATCATCGACAGGCTCAGCTTGCGCTTGTGGTTCAACACCTCTGACACCCGTCCGCTGGTGCCGATAAATGGCTCCAGGTCGCGGGCAGTCATGCCCAGTTGCTCCATGCGAAATTTAATGGCTTCCACCGGATCCGAGGGTGGCATTGGGTAATGTTCGGCTTCGTACTTATCAATGAGTACTGCAAGAATTTCCAGCTCATCGCCTTCAGTCGAGCCGATGTCCGCTCCCCAGAGCTGCTGCACCCGCGTGAGTGCCGCAGTGAGGTCTTCCTGGGAGTGTATGGGTTTGATGTTCATTACACGGTCTCCGCGTTGATCTGGTCGTACTGCGCATGAGTCCCTACGAACCGTATGAACCCAAGCTGTCGCTGGTAATCGATCGCCATGATCACTCGATATTTGTTGCCGCCCACGTTGAATACAACCCTGCCACCTTTGAGAATGCTCGCGGTCCTGAGCGCTGCCTTGAGTGCTTGTGGCGTCGGGTAAATGGCCTTTTCCATATGGCGATACAGTTCAATAAGCGGTGCCTTTGCATCGATATAGGCGGGTTGGCTTTCCCAGAATATTCGTAAGGTCGAGAGGGCGATTATCCGCATCGCTGCAGCCTCCCAATTTGGGAGATGATAGGCGCGGTTGAGAGGGGGCGCAATCTCGGAAATATTTCCTGACGGGTAGGCAGTCGCTTCATGTGATCCTTCACAGACGGCGGGTGGACGGTTGAAGCCGGACGCTATCTTCCGACGTTCAACTACGTCTACTGCGGTTCTGATTCAGGTTTTTTCTACTGCCCGGCGCTGCGTCTGAGAGCCAGGAAGGCACTGTGCGCTACAGGCTTTCCAGCGTTTGTAACAACACCCGCACCTTCGTCAGCGACTCCTGGTACTCCGCCTCCCACTGCGAATCCGCGACAATCCCGCCGCCGCCCCAGCAGCACACCTGGCCATCCTTGACCAGCAAACTGCGGATGGCGATGGAGCTGTCCATCTCGCCGCGCACATCCAGGTACACCAGCGAACCGCAGTACAGCCCACGGCGTGTGGGCTCCAGTTCGTCGATGATCTGCATCGCGCGAATCTTCGGCGCGCCGGTGATCGAGCCGCCGGGGAAGCTGCCGGCGATCAGGTCGAGGGCATCTTTGTCGTCGGCCAACGTGCCGGTCACGCTGCTGACCAGGTGGTGCACATTGGGGTAGCTTTCCAGACTGAACAATTCCGGCACATTGACCGAGCCGGTGCGGCACGTGCGGCCGAGGTCGTTGCGCAGCAGGTCGACGATCATCAGGTTCTCGGCGCGGTCCTTGGGGCTGGCCAGCAGTTCGTCGGCATTCGCCGCGTCTTCTTCCGGCGTAAGGCCGCGGGGGCGGGTGCCTTTGATCGGGCGGGTCTCGACGTGGCGCTCGCTGATGCGCACGAAACGCTCCGGCGACAGGCTCAGCACTGCGCCGTCGTCCGGCAGGCGCTGGAACCCGGAAAACGGCGTCGGGCAGGCTTCGCGCAACGC
Source organism: Pseudomonas sp. NFACC25 (assembly GCF_900100935.1). Lineage (NCBI taxonomy): Bacteria > Pseudomonadati > Pseudomonadota > Gammaproteobacteria > Pseudomonadales > Pseudomonadaceae > Pseudomonas > Pseudomonas sp. NFACC25. The sequence goes on along the minus strand of NZ_FMUC01000001.1, from coordinate 818,591 downwards.
GCAGTAGGCGGCCCAGGGATCACCCAGGCACGGCGCGCGGAAACGCTGGGCGAAGTTGACCTGGTAGCAGTCGCCCGCCTGGATGTAATCCTGGATCCGCACGATGGCCAGGCGGTAGGCCTCGGCACTGAGGTCGGGGGCCATCGGGCCCTGGAGTTTGAACGTCGCAGAGGTGTCGACCGCCCCATGGCTGAACAACGCGATCAGCCGTTGCCGTTCGCTGTCTGCCAGCGAGGGGTGAAACACCAGTTGGCTGCTCCGGGCCTGGTGGTCACTGATCAGTGCCCAGGCGTACAGCCCGAAGCGCGCGTCCGGCAGGTGCAGGTCATCCACCGCCAGGTGCGGCATGGGCTCCAGGTGCCGACCGAAGTCGTAGCTCAGGTAGCCGATCAAGCCACCGGCGAACGGCAACTGCAAACCGGCAGGAATTGTGGCTTCACCCAGTCGCGTCAGGTTTTCCCGCAAGCGTTGCAGGAAAGCAGCGCCGCTTTCGTCAGGCGCTACCGTCAAGGTTGCGTCGGGCCAGGCGCTGAGCAGATCGTAACGCCCACGCTCGGCCGCCGGGCGGCCGCTGTCGAGCAGGACCGCGCCGGGAGCGTGGCGAATCGCCGCAAAATACTCGGCGGGGTTGGCCCGGTAGGGCAATGGGTGTACGGAGCAGGTCGACATGCGGGGTTGGATCAGCCAATGGCGCGGGGGGAGAGGGATTGTAGTCCCCCGTAGGATTTGCTCCTAGGGGGGATGTCGGGGATAGACAGTTCGAAGACCGGATCAGCCTTCCACGGGGGGAATATGCCCGAACATCTCCTGCACGAACTTCACCCGCTCTTCCGGAGTTTCCGTCACGCCGGCGGCTTTCAGTTCTTCCAGTCGCGCCTCCACCGCATGGGTGCGCAAGGTCAGGCCGCAGTCGTTGGCGATCTGGATATTCAGCCCCGGCCGCGCATTCAGCTCCAGGATCAGCGGGCCCTTTTCCTGGTCGAGCACCATGTCCACGCCGATATACCCCAGCCCGCACAGCTCGTAGCAGCCGGCCGCGAGCTTCATGAACCCGTCCCAGTTGGGCAGTTGCACGCCATCCACCGCGTTGGTGGTGTCGGGGTGCTTGGTGATGATGTTGTTCAGCCAGGTACCGCGCAGGGTCAGGCCGGTGGCGAGGTCGACGCCCACGCCGATCGCGCCCTGGTGCAGGTTGGCCTTGCCGCCCGACTGGCGGGTCGGCAAGCGCAGCATCGCCATCACCGGGTAGCCCATCAGCACGATGATGCGGATATCCGGTACGCCTTCGTAGCTGATGCTCTTGAAGATCTGGTCAGGCACTACGCGGTACTCGATCAGCGCACGGTCGCGGTGGCCCCCCAGGGAGTACAGGCCGGTGAGGATGCTGGAAATCTGGTGCTCGATCTCTTCATGGCTGATGATCTTGCCCGACACCGTGCGATAGCGCCCCTCGAAACGGTCCGCCACCACCAGGATGCCGTCGCCGCCGGCGCCCTGGGCCGGCTTGATCACGAAGTCGCTGCGCCCACCGATGATCTCGTCGAGCTTGTCGATTTCCTTCTCGGTGGAGATCACCCCGTACATTTCCGGCACATGGATGCCGGCGGCGATGGCCCGCTCCTTGGTGATGATCTTGTCATCCACGATCGGATACAGGCTGCGCTTGTTGTACTTGAGCACGTAGTCGGCATTGCGCCGGTTGATGCCCATGATCCCCCGCGCTTCCAGGGCCTTCCAGGTCTTCCAGAAGCCGAACATTACGAGTCAGCCTTGAGGAAGGCCTTGAATCGCACCAGCTCGGTCAGGCGGTAGCCACGATAGCGGCCCATTGCCAGCATGAAGCCCACCAGGATCAGCAGGATCGCCGGGAAGGTGAATACGAAGTAGATCAGCTCCGGCACGCTCATGATGATGTGCGCCAGGGACGCGGCGAACAGCGTACCAATCGCGACTTTCATGGCATGGCTGGCGCCGCGCTCTTCCCAGGTGATCGACAGGCGTTCGATGGTCATGGTCAGGATCACCATCGGGAACAGCGCCACCGACAGCCCGCGCTCCAGCCCCAGCTTGTGGCTGAACAGGCTGATGGCGGCGATCAGCACCACCACGAAGGTCAGCACCACCGACAACCTGGGCAGCATCTGCAGCTTCAGGTGTTCCAGGTACGACCTGAGGGACAGGCCGAGCGCGGTGATAATCGTGAACAGCACAATCCCGAAGCCCAGCTGCGTCTCGCGGAACGCCAGGGCAATCAGTACCGGGGTAAAGGTGCCGAGGGTCTGCAGGCCGATCAGGTTGCGCAGGATCAGGATCACCAGCACCCCAATCGGGATCATCACCATGATCATGAAGGTCTGCTGGGTTTGCAGCGGCAGGCCGTACAGCGAGTATTCGAGGAAGTTGGCGTCGGTGTTCTCGTCGGTCAGCTTGGCCAGGCGAATGGCGTTCATTTCGCTGTTATTGAGGCTGAAGGTGACCATGGCTTTCTTGCCGCCATCGACGGTGATCAGGTTTTCATCGCCGGTCCACCACAGCAGGCGGTCGGCGGGCAGGCCCTGTTCGCCGGTTTCCGGGTTGAAGTACAGCCAGTCGTTGCCATTGAAGCTGCGCAGCCACAGTTCCGGGGTTTGCGGCTGGTCGGCCACCAGGCGGATGGTGTGGACCTTTTCCACCGGCACGTGGGCGATGGACAGCAGCAGCTCGACGATCTTGGCCTTGTGCGGCGTCGACGGGTCGCCGGCCAGCAACAGCTTCACGTTGTCGTCGTTGAGGTTGTTGGTGCGCTTGATGGCCTCGGTGATAAAGGTCTCGACGTCGGCCGAATGCTGGCGGATCGGCGCCAGCAGGGCTTCGGCGGCGATTTTTTCCGGGCCTTCCACGGCAATGCTGTCGCGGAAGGTCGGGCCCTTGATCTTGGTTTTTTCGCCGCTGTAGCGCTTGGTCAGCACCAGGCGGTAATACAGGGTCTGGTTGCCCTTGGCGCGGCGTGCCGACCAGGTGACCTTGCGGTTGCCGTCGATGCGGTTGACGCTCACCCCGTAGTTATTCGAGATAAAGCTCTCATTAAGGCTGACGAAGTCGCGGCTCAAGGGCGGCACGAACATCTGGATCTTCACCGGGTCCTTGGGGTTGGCGACGAACTCGACCTTGGCGTCGATGTTCCACAGGTCGTCGGTGGCGTCCTCGGTGACGGGAATGCCCAGCACGAAGATCTGGTAGGCGGTGACCGAAATACCCAACACCACCAGGATGGCGATCAGGATTCTCAGGTGCAGGGTTAGAGCGCGCATTCGGTTTACTCGGCGGTATGAGCGTCGGCGGCGCAGGCAGGTTTGCCTGCTGCGTATTTAAGACTGGGGTCGACCAGCGCATCAAAGCGTTTGAGCGCTTCGGAGCCGATCAGCAGCGGGTATTGGAAAGCGCTGCGGTCAGTCAAGTTCACTTCGATGCTGCGTAAAGCGGTGCCCATGCAGATATCCAGGGCAATCACAGGACGGGCGGTGTAGTTCTTGTCCTCATCGGGGTCGTAGTCGCCGGCGCGACGCTTGATCTTGCTGACGCGGGCCAGGGGGCGTTCGATGGGATGGGAATGGGCGGTGTCGATGGCCAGGTAGAAGCGCACCCAGGATTCGCCGTTGCGCTTGAAACGCTTGATGTCACGGGCGCTGAGGGAGGCGGTCTTGGCGCCGGTGTCGAGCTTGGCGGCTACTTCCAGGTCGATGCCGGCCAATTGCGCGTATTCATTGAGGCCATACACCGTCTTCTCGGCGGCAGCGCCAAGGCTCGGTATGGACAATAGGCAAAACAACAGGGGGAAGGGCTTGAGTCTCATAGATCCTGAGGCGGTGCAGTGCGATGTTCAATTCAAGGCGACTGGCATTGCTGCGCAAGCTCCCTTCGTGCGCCGTTTCATCAAGTGATGTCAGGCAAATGCGGCGGGCATTCTAACATGATGCTTTTCTGGCGCCAGCGCTGGCAGCCGGCCATGCCCTGAGGGGATACAGCCGGGATTATTAGATGATTGTCGACAATATCGATTTATTCTTTGACTGGTCGCGGTTTATTGGCTAGTTTTTGCCGCATTGCTTTCAAAGGTGTCGACAATATGCTGGGTCAATCAGAAGCTCCGATAATGGCGTCGGACGAATCCCAAACGATGTCCGAGAACGTCTTCCGACGCATCCAGGCCGCCATCGTCAAGGGTGAGATCGCGCCCGGCAGCAAGATTTCCGAGCCGGAACTGGCCCGCACCTACGGCATCAGCCGTGGCCCGCTGCGCGAGGCGATCCACCGCCTGGAAGGCCAGCGCCTGCTGGTGCGCGTGCCCCATGTGGGCGCCCGGGTCGTGTCCTTGAGCCACGCCGAGCTGGTTGAACTGTATGAAATCCGCGAGTCCCTGGAAGGCATGGCCTGTCGCCTGGCCGCCGAGCGCATGACCGACGCGGAAATCGAAGAGCTGCGCCAGGTGCTGCACACCCATGAGCGCGACGAAGCGTTCCAGGCGGGCCTTGGCTACTACCAGCAGGAAGGCGACTTCGATTTTCATTACCGGATAATTCAAGGCGCCGGCAACCGCACCCTGACCCAAATGCTCTGCGGCGAGCTGTACCAACTGGTGCGCATGTACCGCATCCAGTTCTCCGCCACCCCCAATCGTCCACGCCAGGCCTTTGCCGAGCATCACCGCATTCTTGATGCGATTGCCGATCGCGACGGTGAACTGGCCGAGTTGTTGATGCGCCGGCATATCGGTGCTTCCAAACGCAATATTGCCCGTCATTTCCCAGGCGGCGCCCCTGATAGAGGTGAGTCATGAGTTCGAACAATAAAAGCACACCCGGCCAGCGTTTCCGTGACGCGGTCGCCAGCGAGCATCCCTTGCAGGTGGTCGGTGCGATCAACGCCAACCATGCGCTGCTGGCCAAGCGCGCCGGCTTCAAGGCGATCTACCTGTCGGGCGGCGGCGTGGCGGCCGGTTCCCTCGGCGTGCCGGACCTGGGCATCACCGGCCTGGATGACGTACTCACCGACGTGCGCCGTATCACCGACGTCTGCGACCTGCCGCTGCTGGTGGACGTGGACACCGGCTTCGGCTCCTCGGCGTTCAACGTCGCGCGCACGGTCAAATCGATGATCAAGTTCGGCGCGGCCGCGATTCATATCGAGGACCAGGTCGGCGCCAAGCGCTGCGGCCATCGTCCGAACAAAGAGATCGTGTCCCAGCAGGAAATGGTCGACCGCATCAAGGCCGCCGTGGACGCGCGCACCGATGACAGCTTCGTGATCATGGCGCGCACCGATGCCCTGGCCGTGGAAGGCCTGGAGTCCGCCCTGGAGCGTGCCGCCGCCTGCATCGAAGCCGGCGCCGACATGGTGTTCCCGGAAGCCATTACCGAGCTTGAGATGTACAAACTGTTCGCCGCCCGTGTGAAGGCGCCGATCCTGGCCAACATCACCGAGTTCGGCGCCACGCCGCTGTACACCACTGAACAGTTGAAATCTGCCGATGTTTCCATCGTGCTGTACCCGCTGTCCGCCTTCCGTGCCATGAACAAGGCCGCCGAGAACGTCTACACCGCGATCCGTCGCGACGGCACTCAACAGAACGTGATCGACACCATGCAAACCCGCATGGAGCTTTACGATCGCATCGACTACCACACCTTCGAGCAGAAGCTTGACGCGCTGTTCGCCGCGAAAAAGTGACGAACACGCCTCCCTGAATAACGACAAGATTGGAGAAAAACCATGGCTGAAGCAAAAGTACTGAGTGGCGCCGGCCTGCGTGGCCAGGTCGCCGGGCAGACCGCACTGTCCACCGTGGGCCAGGCCGGAGCCGGCTTGACTTATCGTGGCTACGACGTGCGCGAACTGGCTGCCGATGCACAGTTTGAAGAGGTCGCTTATCTGCTGCTGTACGGCGAACTGCCGACCCAGGCCGAACTGGCCGCCTACAGCGCCAGGCTGAGCACGCTGCGTGACCTGCCGCAAGCGCTGAAAGAAGTGCTCGAACGCATCCCCGCCGACGCCCACCCGATGGACGTGATGCGCACCGGTTGCTCCTTCCTTGGCAATATCGAGCCGGAAAAAGACTTCAGCGTGCAACGCGACGTGACCGACCGCCTGCTCGCCGCGTTCCCGGCGATCATGTGCTACTGGTACCGCTTCAGCCACGACGGCAAGCGCATCGACTGCGTGACCGACGAGCCGAGCATCGGCGGCCACTTCCTGCACCTGCTGCATGGCAAGAAGCCGAGCGAACTGCATGAAAAAGTCATGAACGTGTCGTTGATCCTCTACGCCGAGCACGAGTTCAACGCCTCGACGTTTACCGCGCGGGTGTGTGCCTCGACATTGTCCGACCTGTATTCCTGCGTCACCGCCGCCATCGGCTCCCTGCGCGGCCCGCTGCACGGCGGTGCCAACGAAGCGGCGATGGAAATGATCGAGCGTTTCGGTTCGGCAGACGAAGCGGTCGAAGGCACCCTCGGCATGCTGGCGCGCAAGGACAAGATCATGGGCTTCGGCCACGCGATCTACAAAGACAACGACCCGCGCAATGAAGTGATCAAGGGCTGGTCGAAAAAACTCGCTGACGAAGTGGGCGACACCGTGCTGTTCCCGGTCTCCGAAGCCATCGACAAGACCATGTGGGAGCAGAAGAAACTGTTCCCCAACGCCGATTTCTACCATGCCTCGGCGTACCACTTCATGGGCATCCCGACCAAGCTGTTCACGCCGATCTTCGTCTGCTCGCGGCTTACAGGATGGGCGGCCCACGTATTTGAGCAGCGCGCCAACAACCGCATCATCCGTCCAAGCGCCGAGTACACCGGCGTCGAACAGCGCAAGTTCGTGCCAATCGAACGTCGCTGAATGGGAACACCGACGATCCCGAAGTGGAAACCGGACCCAGTGTGGGAGGGGGCTTGCCCCCGATGGCGGTTTATCAGTTGCCATAGGTGTTGAATGACACACCGCTATCGGGGGCAAGTCGAATCGTCGCACCGCCCCTCCCACATTTGAATCGCATTTCAATTCCGGATCGGCCCAGGTCTTCCTTTTGCAATCACCGTGACCGAGTCCTGACGATGAACACTGAATTTCGCAAACCACTCCCCGGCAGCCGCCTGGATTACTTCGACGCCCGCGCGGCGGTCGATGCAATCAGCCCCGGCGCCTATGCCACGTTGCCCTACACCTCTCGTGTGCTCGCCGAGAACCTGGTGCGCCGCTGCGACCCGGCCACCCTCAACGCATCCCTGAGCCAGTTGATCGAACGCAAACGCGACCTCGACTTCCCCTGGTTCCCGGCCCGCGTCGTGTGCCACGACATTCTCGGCCAGACCGCCCTGGTCGACCTCGCCGGCCTGCGTGATGCCATCGCCCTGCAAGGCGGCGACCCGGCCCAGGTCAACCCGGTGGTCCCCACCCAGTTGATCGTCGATCACTCCCTGGCTGTCGAAGCTGGTGGTTTCGACCCGGACGCGTTCGAGAAAAACCGCGCCATCGAAGACCGTCGCAACGAAGACCGCTTCCACTTTATCGAGTGGACCAAAAAGGCCTTCAAGAACGTCGACGTGATCCCGCCGGGCAACGGCATCATGCACCAGATCAACCTGGAGAAAATGTCCCCGGTGGTCCAGGTGCGTGACGGTGTGGCCTTCCCGGATACCTGCGTCGGCACCGACAGCCATACCCCCCACGTCGATGCGTTGGGCGTGATCGCCATTGGCGTCGGCGGCCTTGAAGCCGAAAGCGTCATGCTCGGCCGCGCGTCGTGGATGCGCCTGCCGGAAAGCGTCGGCGTCGAATTGACCGGCCAGTTGCTGCCGGGCATCACCGCCACCGATATGGTGCTGGCCCTGACCGAGTTCCTGCGCCAACAGAAAGTGGTCGGCGCCTGGCTGGAATTCTTCGGTGAAGGCGCGTCCAAACTGACCCTCGGCGACCGCGCGACCATCTCCAACATGGCCCCGGAATACGGCGCCACGGCGGCCATGTTTTATATCGACCAGCAGACCATCGCCTACCTGAAACTCACCGGCCGCGAAGACGAGCAAGTCGCCCTGGTCGAGCAATACGCCCGCCACACCGGCCTGTGGGCAGACGATCTCAAAGGCGCGCAATACGAGCGTGGCCTCACCTTCGACCTGTCCAGCGTGGTGCGCAACATGGCAGGCCCGAGCAACCCGCACGCCCGAGTCGCCACCCGCGACCTGGCCGCCAAGGGCATCTCCGGCCAGTGGGATGAAGTGCCGGGGCAAATGCCCGACGGCGCGGTGATCATTGCCGCCATCACCAGTTGCACCAACACCAGTAACCCGCGCAACGTGATCGCCGCCGGGCTGCTGGCGCGCAACGCCAACAGGCTTGGGCTGACGCGCAAACCTTGGGTCAAGTCGTCCCTGGCACCGGGTTCGAAAACCGTGGCCATGTACCTGGAAGAAGCCGGCCTGGGCCATGAGCTGGAAAAGCTCGGCTTTGGCGTGGTGGCGTTTGCCTGCACCACCTGCAACGGCATGTCCGGCGCGCTCGACCCGGTGATCCAGCAAGAGATCATCGACCGCGACCTGTACGCCACCGCCGTGCTCTCGGGTAACCGTAACTTCGACGGGCGTATCCACCCGTACGCCAAGCAGGCGTTCCTGGCTTCGCCGCCGCTGGTGGTGGCCTATGCGATTGCCGGCACCATCCGTTTCGACATCGAGAAGGACGTGCTCGGCCTCGACGCCGACGGCAAGGAAATCCGCCTGCAGGACATCTGGCCGAGCGACGAAGAGATCGACGCGGTGGTCAAGGCCTCGGTCAAGCCGGAGCAGTTCCGCGCGGTGTATATCCCGATGTTCGCGATCCACGAAGACACCGGCCCGAAAGTCGCGCCGTTGTACGAATGGCGCCCGCAGAGCACCTATATCCGCCGCCCACCGTACTGGGAAGGCGCGCTGGCCGGTGCGCGGCCGCTCAAGGGCATGCGCCCGCTGGCGGTGCTGCCGGACAACATCACCACCGATCACCTGTCGCCGTCCAACGCGATCATGCTCGACAGTGCCGCCGGCGAATACCTGGCGAAAATGGGCCTGCCGGAAGTCGACTTCAACTCCTACGCCACTCACCGTGGCGACCACCTGACCGCACAACGCGCGACGTTCGCCAACCCGAAACTGTTCAACGAAATGGTGCGGGAGAACGGCAAGGTCAAGCAGGGCTCCATGGCGCGGATCGAACCGGAAGGCCAGGTCACGCGCATGTGGGAAGCCATCGAGACCTACATGGAGCGCAAGCAGCCGCTGATCATCATTGCCGGCGCCGACTACGGCCAGGGCTCGTCCCGCGACTGGGCGGCCAAGGGCGTGCGCCTGGCGGGTGTGGAAGCGATTGCCGCCGAGGGTTTCGAGCGCATCCACCGCACCAACCTGGTGGGCATGGGCGTGTTGCCCCTGGAGTTCCTGCCGGGCACCGACCGTCACACCTTGCAGATTGATGGCAGCGAAACCTACGACGTGATCGGCCAACGTACCCCGCGTGCGCAGCTGACGCTGGTGATCAATCGCAAGGATGGCGAACGTGTCGAGGTGCCGGTGACGTGCCGCCTGGACACCGCCGAAGAAGTGTCGATCTACGAAGCCGGCGGCGTATTGCAACGGTTTGCCCAGGATTTCCTGGAATCGGCGACCACTGCCTGAAGAGGATGACCATGGCACACGCAGCGCAAATCAAGATCCCCGCCACCTATATGCGTGGCGGCACCAGCAAGGGCGTATTTTTCCGCCTCCAGGACCTGCCCGAGTCGGCGCAGGTGCCGGGAGCGGCGCGGGATGCCTTGCTGCTACGGGTGATCGGCAGCCCCGATCCCTACGACAAGCAAATCGACGGCATGGGCGGCGCCACATCGAGCACCAGCAAAACCGTGATCCTCGCCAAAAGCACCCGCGCCGATCATGACGTGGACTATCTGTTTGGCCAGGTCTCCATCGACAAGCCCTTTGTCGACTGGAGTGGCAACTGCGGCAACCTGTCGGCGGCGGTGGGTTCGTTCGCCATCAGCGCCGGGCTGGTCGATGCGGCCCGCGTGCCCCATAACGGCGTGGCCGTGGTGCGGGTCTGGCAGGCCAATATCGGCAAGACCATCATCGCCCACGTGCCGATCACCGACGGGGCGGTGCAGGAAACCGGCGACTTCGAGCTGGACGGCGTGACCTTCCCGGCGGCCGAAGTGCAGCTGGAATTCATGGACCCGGCGGCGGAAGAAGAGGGCGGCGGCGGTTCGATGTTCCCCACCGGCAACCTGGTTGACGACCTGGAAGTGCCGGGTGTCGGAACCTTCAAGGCCACGCTGATCAACGCCGGCATCCCGACGATTTTCATCAACGCCGAAGACCTCGGTTACACCGGCACCGAGCTGCAAGGCGCGATCAACGGCGACCCCAAGGCCTTGGCGATGTTCGAGACCGTACGGGCCTATGGCGCGTTGCGCATGGGGCTGATCAAGCACCTCGACGAAGCGGCCCAGCGCCAGCACACGCCGAAGGTGGCGTTCGTGGCCAAGCCTGCCGACTACGTGGCGTCCAGTGGCAAGGCGATCAAGGCCGGCGATGTGGATTTGCTGGTGCGCGCCCTGTCCATGGGCAAGCTGCACCACGCGATGATGGGCACGGCGGCGGTGGCGATCGGCACGGCGGCGGCGATTTCGGGGACCTTGGTCAACCTCGCTGCGGGCGGTATTGAACGCAATGCCGTGCGCTTCGGGCATCCCTCCGGCACCTTGCGCGTGGGGGCTGAAGCCACCCAGGTGGACGGTGAGTGGGTGGTGAAGAAAGCCATCATGAGCCGCAGTGCGCGGGTGTTGATGGAAGGTTTCGTCCGCGTACCCGGCGACTCTTTCTAAAGTCCAACACCAATCCCCTGTGGGAGGGGCAAGCCCCCTCCCACAGTCATAAGCAGGCATTCAGACCTGCGAAACGATCAACCCTGACCCTGAGGATGCAACAACCCTAACTCACTTTGGAGATCTGCCATGAGCACTAACGTCGACCAGAACAACCGCCCCGACTACGACCAGGTTTTGCAGGACATCGCAGACTATGTCCTCAACTACCGGATCGAGTCCCAGGCCGCCTTGGACACCGCCCGCAACTGCCTGATGGACACCCTCGGTTGCGGCCTGCTGGCCCTGCGTTTTCCCGAGTGCACCAAGCACCTGGGGCCGATGGTTGAAGGCACGGTGGTGCCGTTTGGCGCGCGGGTGCCGGGCACCTCGTTTCGCCTGGACCCGGTCAAGGCGGCCTGGGACATTGGCTGCATCGTGCGCTGGCTCGACTACAACGACACCTGGCTCGCCGCCGAGTGGGGGCATCCCTCGGATAACCTCGGCGGCATCCTTGCCGTGGCGGATCACCTGTCGCAACAGCGCGTGGCCAATGGCGACGCGCCGCTGACCGTGCGCGCGGTGCTGGATGCGATGATCATGGCCCACGAAATCCAGGGTGTGATTGCCCTGGAAAACTCGTTCAACCGCGTTGGCCTCGACCATGTGCTGTTGGTGAAAGTCGCCTCCACGGCGGTTACCGCCAAGCTGATGGGCGCCAACCGCGAACAGTTGCTGTCGGCGCTGTCTCACGCCTTCGTCGATGGCCAGGCCCTGCGCACTTATCGCCATGCGCCGAATGCCGGCTCGCGCAAATCCTGGGCGGCGGGGGATGCGTCGAGTCGCGGCGTGCGCCTGGCGGATATCGCCCTGCGCGGCGAAATGGGCATCCCTGGTGTGCTGAGCGCGCCGCAATGGGGCTTCTACGACGTGCTGTTCAGCCACACCAACAACGACCTGGCGCTCAAGCCCGAGGACAAGCGTGCGTTCAGCCTGTCCCAGCCGTATGGCACCTACGTGATGGAAAACGTGTTGTTCAAGATCAGCTTCCCCGCCGAGTTCCACGCGCAGACCGCCTGTGAAGCCGCGGTGACCTTGCATCCGTTGGTCAAGGATCGCCTGCACGACATCGAGCGCATCGTGATCACCACCCATGAGTCGGCGATTCGCATCATCTCCAAGGCCGGGCCACTGGCCAATGCGGCCGACCGTGACCATTGCCTGCAATACATGACCGCCGTGCCCCTGGCATTCGGCAACCTGGTGGCCGAGCACTACGAGGATGCATTCCACGCCGCTCACCCGATCATTGATCAGTTGCGCGACAAGATGGTCATCGTCGAAGACCCACGCTACAGCCGTGAATACCTGGAAGCCGACAAGCGTTCCATCGCCAATGCCGTGCAGGTGTTCTTCAAGGATGGCTCCAGCACCGAGCCAGTGGCGGTGGAATACCCGATTGGCCATCGCCGTCGTCGAGTGGAGGGCATTGCGTTGCTGGAAGACAAGTTCAAAGCCAACCTGGCCACGCGCTTTACCGCCCAGCGCAGTGCCGAGATCTTTGCGTTGTGCACGGACCAGGCGAAGCTCGAGGCCACGCCGGTCAATCGTTTCGTGGACCTGTTCGTCATCTAGCAGGCGCCGCAAAACTAAAAATGTGGGAGAGGCAAGCCCCTCCCACAGTTGTTGCGTTCACTCAAACCGCAGGATCACCCGGCGGTTGTGCTTGCTCTTCTTCTCGATCTTCTCGCAGAACACCCGGCCGATTTCCTCGGTGTTGAGCACATGGGTACCGCCGCATGGCTGGATATCGATCCCGCCGATTTCAATCACCCGTACCGAACCCTGGATCACCGGCGGCGCAACCGCCTGGGTGCGGGTGATCTGCAGCAGGGTGGCGTACTCCGAAGCCGGCATCGACAGGGTCTTCACCTCGTGGGCCTGTTCGATCAGCGCATTGAGGTCACGGGTGATGCTGTCCTTGTCGAGGGTCATTTCCGGCAGGTCGAAATCCAGGCGGCCTTTGTCGGCACTGATGCTGCAACCGGTCACTGGTGCGTCGATGAGCGAGCACAGCAGGTGCAGGCAGGTGTGCATTTTCATGTGCTGGTAGCGTCGCTCCCAATCCAGGCCAGCGTCCACCAGCACGCCGGCGACCAGTTGCTCGGGGCAGTGTTCCACCTGGTGCCAGATGATCGAACGCAGCACCGGGTCGCGCACCGTGCCGGTCACGTCGACCCGGGTACCGTCCGCCAGGGTCAGGTGGCCGGTATCGCCGGGTTGGCCGCCGCCGGTGGGGTAGAACAGGGTGTGCTCCAGGGCGATGCCGTGTTCGCTGACGGCAATCACCCGGGCGCTGAATGCGTTCTGGTAGGGCGCGCTGTCAAACAGCGCCAGGGTTTCCATGGTGTGCACGGACATGTTCAACCTCCGACGATCAGTGGGCTGGCCTGCAGCAGGTGGCGCACCATCGCGCTCAAGCCAGGGGGGGAGAGCAGGGTGATTTCGAATTCCGGCCCGCAGACTTTCAGGTTCAGCGGCAGGCGCGGCAGGTAGTTGCCGGATTCGAGGCGGTGCAGCCTGAATTGCAGGTGGTGACGTTCCTTCACCGTTGGCTCCAGCATCAGGCCTTGCAACGGATGAAAGTCGGCGTCCAGCACTGTGACCTTGTGGCTGGCATTGACCTCGCCGACCACGTGCAGGCGCTCATCCAGGGCGAAGGCCCCGAGGTAGTTGCTGTGGTCCGATTCATCGTTTTTTTGCAGTTGGATCTGGTTCACCACCTTCACCTTGGTGCCGGCGGGTACGTCCTGGGTGATCACACAGGAAGGGCTGATAAACACGTTGTCGCCGATCAGCACATAGCCCAGCACCCGGGCGCCGGAACCGACCTCGACGTTGTTGCCCAGGCGCGGATGGCGCTTGCCATCGGGATTGTTGGCGATGCCGCGGGCACCCAGGGTCACGCCGCAGAGGATGTAGCAATCGTTGCCGATCTCGCAGGTCTCGCCGATTACCGTGCCGTAGCCGTGGTCGAGCACAAAGCGCCGGCCGATACGCGCCGCCGGGTGGATTTCGGCCCCGGACAGGACCTTGCCCTGGTTGCTCAGCTTGAGGGCGATGCGTGAAAACACGCCGTTGGTCTGGTCGGGGAAATTCCACACCTGATGCGCAAGCCGGTAATAGAGCACCGCCTTGAACGAGGCGTAGGACTCCAGGATCAGTTCGCCGCGGCCACGGGATGCCGGGTCGCGATAGGCATAGGCGATCAAGTCCTCGGCCACCGCCTGGGCGGCATTCTGGATCAGCGGCGCGAGGTGCGGCTCCAGCTGTTTCATCTGCATGGGGGTGAGGGTCTTGATGAGCTGGGTGAGCAACTCATCGTGCAACTGTTGCATGTCGATAAAGCCGCCCATGGAGGCACCCCCGCATTCTGGCTGGTTGGAAAACCCGTTATTCGAAACTGGGCAGGTAGCTGTCGGCATTGTCGTAGACCATGGTCAACACCACCGTTTCGGGCGGCAATTCGGGGGCGAGCCTGGCGATGGCCACCATGTTGGCGGCGGAGGACAGGCCCAGGCTGATGGCGTCGGTGCGCATGATGCGTTTCATCATGTCGATGCAGCCCTGGCGCGAGACCTTGAGCATGCCGTCGATCACCTCCAGGTTGAGGATGCTCGGGATCAGGCCGATGGACAGGCCCTGGATATGGTGCGGCGCGTGCTGGTTCTTCAGCAGGTCGCATTCTTCGGGCTCCACGCCCATCACGCGCAGGGCTGGCCAGGCGGCCTTGAGGGTTTCGCCGATACCGGTGATATGGCCGCCGGTGCCGATGCCGCTGACGAAATAGTCAACACGGCGATCACCGAAGGCGCGGAGGATTTCCGGTGCGGTGGTGTCACGGTGAGTTTGCGGGTTGGCGCCGTTGCGTTGCTGGTTGAGCATCACGTAGCTGGGGTTTTCCAGCTGCAACTCCATGCATTTTTCACCGTGGGAATTGTTGCCGAGGCGGCTGTCGGAGAGCACCACCTTGGCGCCGTACAGGCGCAGCAGCTTCTGTTTTTCGGGGCTGTAGTTGTCCGGGATCACCAGCACCACCTTGTAGCCCAGCACGTTGCCGGCCATCACCAGGCCGATACCGGTATTGCCGCCGCTGGGTTCGATGATGGTTTGCCCGGCGTCACGGATCAGCACGCCGCGCCGCTCGGCGTCGAGGATCATGCCGAGGGCGATGCGCGCCTTGTGGCTGCCCCCCGGGTTGAGGGATTCGAGCTTGGCGTAGACCTCGATGCCAAGGTCTTCGGAAAACTGCGCCAGGCGGACGATCGGCGTATGGCCGATGGCGTCGAGGATAGAGTTATGCAGCATCGGTCAGCCCCCGGGTCAGTACAACGGCATGTCGGGTTCGACGTCGCGAACCCAGTGTTTCATGCCGCCTTGCAGGACTTTGGTGTTGGCGAAACCCGCCGCCAGCAGGGTGCTGGCCGCTTGCTCGGCGCGGGTGCCGGCGTAGCAGATCAGGTAATGGGTGTTGTCGCGGCTGAGGCGCCCGAGTTGGCCATCCAGCTCGGCCAGGGGGATATGCACCACCCCCGGTAATTTGCACACCTCCAGTTCGCTGGCGTCGCGCACATCCAGCAGCACGTCGGCGCTGCTGGGGTGTTCGAGTACCTGCTTGAGTCCGCGCGGCTTGATATAGCGCTCTTCGGCCAGGGACGGTTGGCTGGGCACGGCGTCCGCACAGACGGCTGGCGCCAGGGTTTCGCTGTGGCGCAGGTCGGAGCAGCACGGGCAGTCGGCACGGCGCTTGAAACGGATTTCGCTGAACTTCATCGCCAGTGCATCGAAGCGCATCAGGCGGCCGGACAGGGGCTCGCCAATGCCGATCAACAGTTTGATCGCCTCGGTGGCCTGGATCATCCCGACCACCCCGGGAAGCACGCCGATCACCCCTCCGGCGCTGCAATTGGGCGCCAGTTCCGCGGGCGGTGCGCTGGGGAACAGGCAGCGGTAGCACGGCCCGCCTTGGTAGTTGAGCACGCTGATCTGCCCGTCGAAGCGGTAGATGGCGCCGTACACCAGGGGTTTGCCCAGTTGCACGCAGGCGTCGTTGACCAGGTAGCGGGTGTCGAAATTGTCGGTGCCGTCGATGACCAGGTCATAGGCGCCCACCAGTTCCAGGGCGTTGTCGGCGTTCAGGGCGGTGTCGTGGGCGTTGATCTGGATATGGCGGTTGATGTCCTGCAAGCGCTGCTTGGCCGAGTCGACCTTGGGCATGCCCAGGGTGCTGTTGCCGTGGACGATCTGGCGTTGCAGGTTGCTGCTTTCCACCACGTCGAAATCCACCAGCCCCAGGGTACCGACACCGGCCGCTGCCAGGTACAGGCTGATGGGCGAGCCCAGGCCGCCGGTGCCGATGATCAGGACCTTGGCTTTCTTGAGGTTCAACTGGCCTTCGCGGCCGACGCCGGGCAGGGTGATATGGCGCACGTAACGTTGCACTTCCTCGTTGCTGAGGCTGTCGACGTCCATACCGCCGGAGGTGGCGAGCAGCACTTCGATGCGGGCTTTTTCCGGCAGCCGGTCATCGGCGCCGATCAGCTCTTCCTCGGCGGTGAACAGGAAGTGTTCCTTGAGCTGGTTGTTCTTTTCGTGAAACAGATGGGCGCGCAACTGCGGGTGGCTGCTGCAGAGGTTTTCAATGACTTCGCGCAATGTCGATCCGGCGCCCTCGAGGGTCGATTCCGGCAGCTTGGCCACGCGAACCAGAATGTCGGGGAAAGAGACAGCGTTCATGGACAACTCCGTGTGCAGGTCGTTGAAGGGGTTAAGGGTGAAATGCTCGCCATCCCAGGCAAACAGTTTTGAACCCAGGGCCTGGCCCTGGCGAACGTCGACCACCAAGTAACTGACGGGGTAGATCGGCTCGCCCATGAACAGGGCCTTGTCCTGGTCTTCATCGCTGAAATAGGCGCCGACATCCGGGTGGGAGTGGTAGATCACCACCACCGGGTTGTCGCTGCGAAACGCCTTGTTCATCAGCAGGGTGTCGGCCACCGAGAAGGTGTAGCCATTGGCCGCGCTGCGCGGGTACATCTCGGGGTTTTTGCGGTGCAGTTCGTTCTGGATGTTGCTGCCCAGGTACACGCTGCCGTCGGCGAAGACAAAGCCGCAACATTCCTCGGGGTAGCTGCGGCTGGCGTGGGCGTAGATCTGTTCCAGGGCTTTTGGGCGGAGGACGTCCATGTTTCTCTCGCGTTGATGGCGGGTCAATTTTTCTTGGCCAGGAGTTTTTCAATGGGCAATTTGGTGATCGCAAAGCCGGCCAGCAGGATGGCCGAATACAGCATCAGGTCGCGGGAAATCGCCACGCCTTCGTACCAGGCGCCGATGATCACCGCGAACACCGGGAAGATGATGAACACGAACGACAGGATGATCGGGCTCAAGCGCTTGAGCAGCATGAAATACACGATGAACCCACCCACCGAGGCCACCAGCCCCAGGTAGAACAGCGCGCTCCAGGAGCGCAGGGTGATGGCTTCAAAGGTCGGTGTTTCAAACCACAACCCGGCCACGAACAGCATCAGCCCGGCAATGCCGATGGGCAGGGTGTTGTAGGTGATCACGCTGATGGCGCTGCCTTTTTGCTTGGTGATGACGTAGCACAAGGCGTGCATGATCGCGGCCGCCAGGATCGCCAGTACCCCCAGGAACTCGGCGTGGTCCAGGTGCAGGCCCTGGCTCCTGATGATCATGTAGAGGCTGCCGAAGCCGATACCGATGCCGACCACCTGGGAAAAGTAGATGCGCTCGCGCAGGAACAACGCGGAGAAAATCAGGATGAATACCGGCATGCAACTGAACAGCAGGGCGGTGAGACCGGATGACACATGCATCTCGCCGTAGTTGAGCAGGTAGTAGGGCACGCTGAAGTAGGACAGGGTCACGAACACGAAGAACCAGCGGCTCTCGCGGGGAAACAGGATGGGCTCGCGGCGCACCTTGGCAAAGCACAGGAACAGCGGGAAGGCGATCAGGAAGCGCAGGCCGGCGGACGTCAGCGGCGGCACGCTCTCCACGGCGATCTTGATCCCCAGCCACGTGGTGCCCCAGCTCAGGCACACGATCAGGAACATCACGCTGGTCACCAGCCCGGCCAGCCACTGTTTTTGCGTTTTGGTTTTGGCGGTGTTTTCGAGAACGGCGGACATTGGCATCGTTTATTGCTTCCCTGAGCCTGAATTGAACTCTATATTGAACTTGTAATGAGTTATGAAATTCGGCGATTGAACCCGTAAAAGCACACTATTAGGGCGAAAGATGGCTGTCAAAACAAATATTGACATGGTGTCAATTATGCGTGAGGGGTTGTCCAACGGGCAGGGCGTGAAGTACAAGCGCCTGTCCGATGTCATGGAACGGGGCATCCTCGAAGGCTTGATTGAGCCGGGACGAAAACTGCCGCCTCATCGGGTGCTTTCCGACAATCTGGGGGTGACCATCGGCACCATCAGCCGGGCCTACGGTGAGCTGGAGCGTCTGGGTTTGGTAGTAGCGCGAGTGGGTGACGGCACTTTCGTCCGCAAGCGTGGGATGGAGCGCCAGCGTGATGAAGGCTTTCGTAACTTCAGCGAGGAGCCGCGCCAGTACTTCGACATGAGTCGCAACATGCATATCCCGGGTCAGGAAACCACCTTCCTGGCACAGAGCTTCCAAACCCTGTCGACCAACGCCAAGTTCCTCCAGGACATCAGCGCCTACACTCCCGATGCCGGCCTGCCGCGTTATCGCGACGCGGGCGCGCAGTGGCTGGTGCAGCGTGATTTTCATCCGATCCCCGAGCAGGTGATCTGCGTCAACGGCGGCCAGCATGGCCTGCTGTGCGCGATGATGGCCCTGTTGCGCGCCGGCGATACGGTGGTCACCGAACAATTGACTTACCCGGGGCTGATCACCGCGGCTCGCATGCTGGGTATCCGCCTGATCGGCCTGGAGATGGACGAAGAAGGCGTGCTGCCGAGCGCGCTGGATGAAGTCTGTCGTAATCACCGGGTTTCAGCGCTGTATTGCACGCCGACCATCCAGAACCCGACCACGGCGGTGTTATCCGTGGCGCGCCGCGAAGCCCTGGTGAAGGTGTGCCGGGAACATAATCTGCTGATTCTTGAGGACGAAGCCCACGGCGTGTTGGTTGAAGACCGTCCACCGCCCCTCAGCCATTTTGCCCCCGAACGTACGATTTTGATCAGCAGCCTGAGCAAGGCCGTGTCTGCCGGGCTGCGTGTGGGCTATGTGCATGCGCCCCCGGCGCTGGTCAGCCGTATCTCGGCGGCGTTGCGCTCCACCTGCTGGATGGCCACGCCGGTGACCCTGGAACTGGCGACGCAGTGGATCGAAAACGGCACGGCGGAATACCTGCTGCGCCAACAGATCAACGAGATCAGCCGCCGCAAGACCCTGGTGCAGGACCTGTTGGCCGGCCTGGCGTACCGCACCCACCTGAACAGCCCGCACTTCTGGATCGAGGTGCCGGAGCCCTGGCGCGCGTCGGAAATCGAGGCGGAGCTCAAGCAGAATAATTACCTGATCGCCACCGCCGAGGCGTTTGCCGTGGGGCAGACGGCGGTGCCGCAGTTCATTCGGGCGAGTATCTGCAATACCTCGGGGGATGATCAGTTGTTGCGGGCGGGGTTTGATGTGTTGGCGACGGCGTTGGGGCAAGGGGGAGGGCGGTTTCACCTATAGCGAGTGGACGTCCATGCTGTGAGCAGGCTCGTTGTGGTGAGCGGGCTTGCCCCGCGTTGGGCTGCGAAGCAGCCCCAATCAAGATAAATGCGGTGTGTCAGCCAGTTCTCGGTGACTGGTTTAGGGCTGCTGCGCAGCCCAGCGCGGGGCAAGCCCGCTCGCCACAGTAAAACAGTGTCTCAAGGCATTATTTGAAGCGCCGCTCCACACCTTTCTCCACCAGAATCTTCGCCGAAATCTCTTCCACCGAAAAATGCGTGGAATTGATATGCGCAATGTTCTCGCGACGGAACAGATTTTCTACTTCGCGCACTTCGAACTCGCACTGGGCATAGCTGGAGTAGCGGCTGTTGGGCTTGCGCTCGTTGCGGATGGCGGTGAGACGGTCCGGGTCGATGGTCAGGCCGAACAGCTTGTGCGAATGGGCGCGCAGCGCGGCGGGCAGCGTCAGGTGCTCCATGTCGTCTTCGGTCAGCGGGTAGTTGGCCGCACGGATGCCGAATTGCATGGCCATGTACAGACAGGTGGGCGTTTTGCCGCAGCGCGACACGCCGACCAGGATCAGATCGGCCTTGTCGTAGTAGTGAGTGCGGGCGCCGTCGTCGTTGTCGAGGGCGAAGTTCACCGCCTCGATACGCTCCATATAATTGGAGTTGTGCCCAATGGAATGGGACTTTCCGACCGAATAGGAGGAGTGTTCGCTCAACTCCTGCTCCAGCGGCGCCAGGAACGTCGAGAAAATGTCGATCATGAAACCATTCGACGTTGCGAGAATCTCACGGATGTCTTGATTGACGATGGTGTCGAAAATGATCGGCCGAAAGCCGTCTTTTTCAGCCGCCAGATTGATTTGTTGTACCATGGCCCGCGCTTTATCCACGCTGTCGATATAGGGCCGCGTGAATTTGGCGAAGGTATTGTTTTCGAACTGCGCGAGCAGGCTCTGACCCAGGGTTTCGGCGGTAATGCCGGTGCCGTCGGAGATAAAGAAAGCAGATCGTTTCATTTGAGCCCTGGGCCTTAAGCTGATGACGAATCTTGGATATGATAGGCGCGATTTTGCCGTCCCATAGTGGGCCGCATTCTCACTTATTTTCCAGGTCCAGGCCACAAACGCGGGTAATCGCTCCTACGAGCAGCCGGCGTCCTGAGCTTTTCCAACACAGTTAGTGGAGAGATCACCTTGGTAGAGTACGTAGTTTCCCTCGATAAGCTCGGCGTCCATGATGTAGAGCACGTAGGGGGCAAGAACGCATCCCTCGGCGAGATGATCAGTAATCTTGCAGGCGCAGGTGTGTCGGTGCCGGGTGGTTTCGCCACCACGGCCCAGGCCTACCGCGATTTCCTCGAACTGAGCGGCCTCAACGCTCAGATCCACGCCGCGCTGGATGCCCTGGACGTCGATGACGTCAACGCCCTGGCCAAAACCGGTGCCCAGATCCGCCAATGGATCATGGAAGCCGAGTTCCCCGAGAAGCTCAACGAAGAAATCCGCACCGCCTTCGCCACCCTGTCGGCCGGCAACCCGGACATGGCCGTCGCCGTGCGCTCCTCGGCCACCGCCGAAGACCTGCCCGACGCCTCCTTCGCCGGCCAGCAAGAGACCTTCCTTAACATCCGCGGCGTGGAAAACGTGATCCGTGCCGCCAAGGAAGTGTTTGCCTCGCTGTTCAACGACCGTGCCATTTCCTACCGTGTACACCAGGGTTTCGACCACAAGCTGGTGGCCCTGTCCGCTGGCGTGCAGCGCATGGTGCGTTCGGAAACCGGCACCGCCGGCGTGATGTTCACCCTCGACACCGAGTCGGGCTTCCGTGACGTGGTGTTTATCACCGGCGCCTACGGCCTGGGCGAAACCGTTGTACAAGGCGCGGTCAACCCCGACGAATTCTACGTGCACAAGCACACCCTTGAAGCCGGCCGCCCGGCCATCCTGCGCCGCAACCTGGGCAGCAAGGCCATCAAGATGATCTACGGCGACGAGGCCAAGGCCGGTCGTTCGGTGAAAACCGTGGACGTCGACAAAGCCGAGCGCGCGCGCTTCTGCCTGAGCGACGCGGAAGTCAGCGAGTTGGCCAAGCAAGCGATGATCATCGAAAAGCACTACCAGTGCCCGATGGACATCGAATGGGCCAAGGACGGTGACGACGGCAAGCTGTACATCGTGCAGGCCCGCCCGGAAACCGTGAAGAGCCGTACCTCGGCCAACGTCATGGAACGCTACCTGCTGAAAGAAACCGGCACCGTGCTGGTGGAAGGCCGTGCCATCGGCCAGCGCATCGGCGCCGGCAAGGTGCGGATCATCAAGGACGTGTCCGAGATGGACAAAGTCCAGCCTGGCGACGTGCTGGTTTCCGACATGACCGACCCGGACTGGGAACCGGTGATGAAGCGTGCCAGCGCTATCGTGACCAACCGTGGCGGGCGTACCTGCCATGCGGCGATCATCGCGCGCGAACTGGGGATCCCGGCAGTGGTCGGTTGCGGCAACGCCACCCAACTGCTCAAGGACGGCCAGGGCGTGACCGTGTCCTGTGCCGAAGGCGACACCGGCTTCATCTTTGAAGGCGAGCTGGGCTTCGACATCAAGCAAAACTCCATCGACGCCATGCCCGACCTGCCGTTCAAGATCATGATGAACGTCGGCAACCCGGACCGTGCCTTCGACTTCGCGCAGTTGCCGAACGCCGGTGTGGGCCTGGCCCGCCTGGAGTTCATCATCAACCGCATGATCGGTGTGCACCCCAAGGCCCTGTTGAACTACGACGGCCTGCCGCTGGACATCAAGGAAAGCGTGGACAAGCGCATCGCCGGCTACGACGACCCGGTGGGCTTCTACGTCGAGAAGCTGGTGGAAGGCATCAGCACCCTGGCGGCGGCGTTCTACCCGAAAAAGGTCATCGTGCGCCTGTCGGACTTCAAGTCCAACGAATACGCCAACCTGATCGGCGGCAAGCTCTATGAGCCGGAAGAAGAGAACCCGATGCTGGGCTTCCGTGGCGCCTCGCGTTACATCAGCGAAGCGTTCCGTGACTGCTTCGAGCTTGAGTGCCGCGCCCTCAAGCGTGTGCGCAACGAGATGGGCCTGACCAACGTCGAGATCATGGTGCCGTTCGTCCGTACCCTGGGCGAAGCGAGCCAGGTCGTCGACCTGCTGGCCGAAAACGGCCTGTCCCGCGGCGAAAATGGCCTGCGCGTGATCATGATGTGCGAACTGCCGTCCAACGCCATCCTCGCCGAAGAGTTCCTGGAGTTCTTCGACGGCTTCTCCATCGGTTCCAACGACCTGACCCAGCTCACCCTGGGCCTGGACCGCGATTCCGGGATCATCGCCCACCTGTTCGACGAGCGTAACCCTGCGGTCAAGAAGCTGCTGGCCAACGCCATCCAGGCGTGCAACAAGGCCGGCAAGTACATCGGTATCTGCGGCCAGGGCCCTTCCGATCACCCAGACCTGGCCAAATGGCTGATGGAGCAGGGTATCGAAAGCGTCTCGCTGAACCCTGACTCCGTGCTGGAAACCTGGTTCTTCCTGGCGGAAGGCCAAGCGTCCGCCTGAGGTCGCCATGTCAAAAGTGCCGGTCCCCCGTCAGGGTGACCGGCATTCTTATCTGTACAGGGCGGAATCCTTGCGGACGTCGCCCTTTTTTGTGCAAGAGCATTATGCAAAGCAGCAGCAACCTGTTTCCTGTCGCCCTGATCAGCGCTGAGCGTCGTGGCGACCTGAGTGAAGACGTGTATCGCCTCAAGCCCGGTAACAGCCCCGACGGTACCGTCGAGCTGGCGGTGACCCGTTTGGGCCTGGCCGATGTCCCGGAAAACCGGGGCATCCCGGTTATTTTGTTGCACGGCAGTTTTTCCAACCGGCGTTTCTGGTATTCGCCCAAGGGGATCGGCCTGGGCGCCTACCTGGCCCGCCAGGGGTTCGATGTGTGGATCCCGGAAATGCGCGGTCATGGGCTGTCCCGGCGCAACCAGGGCTACGCCCGCAACCGCGTCGCCGACTACGCGCGTTACGATCTGCCGGCCATTGGCGCCTTTGTGCGTGAGCAAAGTGCGCAGATTCCCCATTGGATGGGTCATTCTCTCGGCGCTACAACCCTGGCGGCGGCCCTGGGTGGGCAGCACCTGGGGGCGCCGGCAGTGGCCTCGGTGGCGCTGTTTGGCTGTCAGGTCAGTCGCAGCCACTGGCCCTTGAAACTTCCCCCGGTGGAGTGGACCGGCCGTCTGCTGTTGAAGCGTTTCGGCGCAGTGTCCGGCTCGCGGCTCAAGCGGGGCCCGGAGGACGAACCGGCGGGCGTGCTGATCGAAGCCATGCGCTGGAATGGCCTGTTCGGTCGCTTTGGCGAAGGTAAGCGCGATTGGTGGAAAGGCCTGGCGGACGTCGATGTGCCGCTGTTGGCCGTCAGCGCGGCGGGCGATCGGCAGGATCCGGACTGGGCGTGCCGTAAGCTGTTCGAGCAGATCGGCTCCGAGCACCGTCAGTACCTGTGCCTGGGGCGCCAGCAAGGGTTCAGCGGTGATTTCGGGCATGTGGAAATGCTCGTCAGCAAGGCCGCCCAGGCCGAGGTCTGGCCGCTGGTTGAGCAATGGTTGAACGACCCGCTGGCACCTTTATTGGCTGCCAAGCCCGAGGCATTGGTCGTAGTTTGACCCAGGGCTCTGCCAAGGGCGTTTCGCTCGTGTGTGGTTGCGGCTAATATATGACGCGTTAAACGCTTCTGGTCATATTCAGTCGCGCAGTGGTTATTGCGTTACGACGA
Source organism: Pseudomonas sp. NFACC25 (assembly GCF_900100935.1). Classification (NCBI taxonomy): domain Bacteria; kingdom Pseudomonadati; phylum Pseudomonadota; class Gammaproteobacteria; order Pseudomonadales; family Pseudomonadaceae; genus Pseudomonas; species Pseudomonas sp. NFACC25. Next base: position 794,213 of record NZ_FMUC01000001.1, on the reverse strand, counting down.
AGCGGATGGGATGTTGCGCACCGGCTCCGGCTGGTGCTTCTTTCGAAAGACACTTCTTTGGCGGAAAGGAATTTTTCAATGAACCATTACGTGACCCCCGACCTGTGCGACGCCTACCCGGACCTGGTGCAGGTAGTCGAGCCGATGTTCAGCAACTTCGGTGGCCGAGATTCCTTCGGCGGCGAGATTGTCACCATCAAATGTTTCGAAGATAACTCCCTCGTCAAGGAGCAGGCCGACCAGCCGGGCGCCGGCAAGGTGCTGGTGGTCGACGGTGGTGGTTCCCTGCGGCGCGCGTTGCTGGGCGACATGATCGCCGAGAAAGCCGCGAAAAACGGTTGGGAAGGGTTGGTGATCTATGGCTGCATCCGTGACGTCGATGTGATCGCCCAGACCGACCTTGGGGTACAGGCGCTGGCCAGTCATCCGATGAAAACCGATAAGCGCGGGATCGGCGACCTGAACGTCGTGGTGACATTCGCGGGTGTGACGTTCCGCCCGGGTGAGTACATCTACGCCGACAATAATGGCGTGATCGTCTCGCCAAGCCCGCTGCAGATGCCTGAATAAACCGCAATAACCGACAGGGGTGAGGATGTTCGAGGAAGAAAACGCGCAGTGGGGGCTGGTGCATGCCCTGGTGCTGGACGGTAAAGGCGGTGCGCGTTCGATTGCCCGGACTGAGCTCGACGACTTGCAACTGCAGCCCCAGGAAAGCCTGTGGCTGCACTGGGATCGCAGCCATCCCCAGACCCAGACCTGGCTGCGCAAATCCAGTGGCTTGAGCGAATTCGCCTGTGACCTGCTGCTGGAGGAGAACACCCGCCCACGCCTGTTGCCGCTGCCGGATGCCGAGTTGCTGCTGTTCCTGCGCGGGGTCAACCTCAATCCGGGGGCCGAGCCGGAAGACATGGTCTCGGTACGTATCTTCGCTGCCGCCAGCCGTGTGATCTCCCTGCGTCTGCGCCCGTTGCGCGCCACCGATGAACTGCTGGTGCAGTTGGCGGATGGCAAGGGGCCGAAAACCGCTTCGGAGCTCATCCTTTATATGGCGCAGTACCTGACCAACAAGGTCCAGGATCTGGTCACGGATTTGTCGGAAATCGTCGATGCGGAGGAAGAAAAACTCGATACCGACGAACGGTATACACCTGAACATGGCAGTGTTTTGCAGATCCGTCGCCGAGCGGCCGGGCTAAAGCGTTTCCTGTCGCCGCAGCGGGATATTTTTGCCCAGCTCACGCGGATAAAATTGCCGTGGTTCTGTGACGACGATGCCGACTATTGGAACGAATTGAACAACAGCCTGACCCGCTACCTGGAAGAACTCGAATTGACCCGGGAGCGCGTGGGGCTTGTGCTTGAGGCCGAAGACCGACGCTTGAGCGTACGCATGAACCGCACCATGTACCGCTTCGGGATCATCACGGGAATCTTCCTGCCGATGAGTTTCCTGACCGGTTTGCTGGGTATAAATGTGGGGGGCATACCGTTCTCTGCCAGCCCCTACGGATTCGTGATTGCATGCCTGTTGATGGTCTCGGTGGCACTCGGACAATGGTGGCTGTTTCGACGATTGCGCTGGGTTTGAGCTGAATATGACCTGAACGTAGGAAGGGGCCTATGTGACCCCAGGAATTTTACCCTCGTCTTTTAAAACACTTGCGAGAGGTCTTTATGCACGATCCGTTCGAACAGTCTTTGCGTGACATGCTCAATGCCTCGCCGTCCAACCGTGACGACGATGCCTGCCTGGGCCGCGTATTGAAAACCGCTAACCGTCAGGTGGGCGCGGGTGACCTGTTCGGTCTGCTCGGCCGCTGGATGCCGGCGTTGATGATGGCCCTGAACAACGGTTCGGCCCACGTGTCGCCGGTTTCCCGTCGTAAACCTCTTGCTCGCACTGCTGATAAGGCTGATTGAATATGGAACTTGATCTCTGGACCCAGAGCCTGGTCACCGCGATGACCGCATTGTGGACCAAGGTGGCGAATTTCATCCCCAACCTGTTTGGTGCCCTGGTCCTGGTGTTGCTGGGCTTTGTCGTGGCCAAGCTGCTCGACACCCTGCTGTCCAAATTGCTCGCGAAACTGGGCCTTGACCGCCTGATGGCCGGCACCGGCCTGACCAAGCTGCTGGGCCGCGCCGGGTTGCAGGTGCCGATCTCCACGTTGATCGGCAAGATCGTCTATTGGTTTGTTTTGCTGATTTTTCTGGTTTCTGCGGCGCAATCCCTTGGACTTGAGCGAGTTTCAGCTACGCTCGACATGCTGGCGCTGTATTTACCGAAGGTTTTCGGCGGCGCGCTGGTGCTTCTCGTAGGCGTTTTGCTTGCTCAACTGGCCAATGGGCTGGTGCGCGGCGCCGCTGAAGGGGTGGGGTTGGATTATGCCGCTGGCCTGGGGCGCATCGCCCAGGGGTTGGTGATCATCATCAGTATTTCGGTCGCGATCAGCCAGTTGGAGGTCAAGACTGACCTGCTCAACCACGTGATCGTCATCGTTTTGATTACCGTTGGTCTGGCCGTTGCGCTGGCCATGGGCTTGGGAAGCCGGGAAATTGCCGGCCAGATTCTCGCGGGAATCTATGTGCGTGAGTTGTATCAGGTTGGGCAACAGGTGCGTGTGGGCGAGGTCGAAGGGCAAATCGAGGAGATCGGCACAGTCAAGACGACGGTGCTGACCGATGACGGCGACCTGGTGTCGCTGTCCAATCGGATTCTCCTCGAGCAGCAGGTCAGTAGCCGCTAACCCGGTAAACCCTGCTAATGTACGCCGCCGCAAGCCCGGCTGACCGGGCTGTAGCGGACATTGACCTGACTGTCGGCACGACTTGTTTTGAATAAAGCCCAAACGCTGTCCACGCGCTATGACCCCCGTGAGCTCTCTGATGAGGAGTTGGTCGCGCGCTCGCACACGGAGCTGTTTCACGTAACTCGCGCGTATGAAGAATTGATGCGCAGATATCAACGCACTCTGTTCAACGTTTGTTCAAGGTATTTAGGGAACGATAGAGATGCGGATGATGTCTGTCAGGAAGTGATGCTCAAGGTGCTGTACGGCCTGAAGAACTTCGAGGGCAAATCGAAGTTCAAGACGTGGCTGTACAGCATCACCTACAACGAGTGCATCACGCAGTATCGGAAGGAACGGCGAAAGCGTCGCTTGATGGACGCCTTGAGTCTGGACCCCCTTGAGGAGGCGTCTGAAGAAAAGGCGCCGGCACCCGAGGAAAAGGGCGGACTCGATCGCTGGCTGGTGTATGTGAACCCGATTGACCGGGAAATTCTGGTGCTACGATTTGTCGCAGAGCTGGAGTTCCAGGAAATCGCTGACATCATGCACATGGGTTTGAGTGCTACAAAAATGCGTTACAAGCGTGCTCTAGATAAATTACGTGAGAAATTTGCGGGCGAGACTGAAACTTAGTGCGTGGCAAATATCTCTTACGTGTAGGCAAGTTCTGTTAGACTTGTCGCCGAGTTGTCCCCCGGTTTGTGGGACTGCTTTACAATCACCAGATGGGGATTTAACGGATGAAACTGAAAAACACCTTGGGCTTGGCCATTGGTTCTCTTATTGCCGCTACTTCTTTCGGCGTTCTGGCACAAGGCCAAGGCGCAGTTGAAGGCGAGCTGTTCTACAAGAAGCAGTACAACGATAGCGTCAAGCACATCGAAGACGGCTTCAATCCTGGCGCTCGCATCGGTTACTTCCTGACCGACGACCTGTCCTTGAACCTGTCCTACGACAAGACCAACCACACCCGTTCGAACGACGGTACTGGTAACCAGAAGATCAAAGGCGATACCGGCAGCCTGGTTGCCCAGTATCACTTCGGTCAAGCTGGCGTAGACAGCCTGCGTCCATACGTAGAAGGCGGCTTCGGTCACCAGAGCCGTACCAACGTCCAGGCTGACGGCCACAGCGGTCGCGACCAGACTACCTTCGCTACCGTTGGTACCGGCGTGAAGTACTACTTCACCAACAACCTGTACGCTCGTGCCGGTGTTGAAGCTGACTACGGTCTGGACAACGGCAAGTGGGACTACTCCGCACTGGTTGGCCTGGGCGTGAACTTCGGCGGTAACGCTGGCGCAGCTGCTCCAGCTCCTACCCCAGCACCAGCTCCAGAGCCAACTCCAGAGCCAGAAGCTCCAGTTGCCCAGGTTGTTCGTGTTGAGCTGGACGTTAAGTTCGACTTCGACAAGGCCGTTGTTAAGCCTAACAGCTACGGCGACGTGAAAAACCTGGCCGACTTCATGGCTCAGTACCCAGCTACCAACGTAGAAGTTGCTGGTCACACTGACTCCGTAGGTCCAGACGCCTACAACCAGAAGCTGTCCCAGCGTCGTGCTGACGCTGTTAAGCAAGTCCTGGTTAAAGATGGCGTTCAGCCTAGCCGCATCACCGCGGTAGGTTACGGCGAATCCCGCCCAGTTGCTGACAACGCAACTGAAGCTGGTCGTGCTGTTAACCGTCGCGTAGAAGCGTCGGTTGAAGCTACCGCTCAGTAATTACTGAGATGTAGAAAAAACCCGGCTTCGGCCGGGTTTTTTTTCGCCTGGAATTTGCCTCAGGCGCTGACTGCGGCTGCGACATAAGCCGTCTGCTCGGCGGCCGCAACATGGCCGATCACCAGAATCGCCGGGCTCTTCAAGGCAAATGCCTGTGCGTCTTCATGCATCCGCGACAGCTCACTGCGGCATTCGCGCTGTTGGGGCAGTGAGGCGTTTTCGATCATCGCCACCGGCATATCTGCCGCCATCCCGCCTTCGAGCAATTGCTGGCGAATCTCCTCCAGCTTGGCCACTCCCATATACACCACCAATGTCGTCCCGCCCTCGGCCAACGCGCGCCAATTAAGGCTGCTGTCGTCCTGGGTATGGGCCGTGACCAGGGTCACACCGCGGCTGACGCCACGCAACGTCAGTGGAATCGCGCAATTCGTTGCCCCCGCCAGCCCGGCGGTGATCCCGTTGACCAACTCTACCTCGACGCCGCGTTCGCGCAGCCATACGGCTTCTTCGCCACCGCGGCCGAAAATGCACGGGTCACCCCCTTTCAGCCGCACTACGCACTTGCCTTGGCGGGCGTAACGCAGCATCAGGCGGTGGATAAAGTCCTGCGGGGTCGAGCGGCAGCCGCCGCGTTTGCCGACCGTGATCACCCGCGCTTCGGCGCAGTGCTCCAGCACTGCGGGGTTGACCAGGTCATCGATCAGTACCACATCGGCTTCGTGCAGGGCCCGTACAGCCTTGAGGGTCAACAGCTCCGGATCGCCAGGGCCCGCGCCCACCAGCCAGACTTTTGCGTTCATGGGTTTTTCCTCGTCTAGAGCTGACGTCAGTTGTGAAAGAGTGAATACAGAAGAATCAGATTGATCAGCATCGAGACCAGGCCCAAGGTGCGCCAGACCTTCAACGGTTCGCGCTCCAGCAGGGGCCTGGGGCGGATGCTCAGTTCATGGCGGTCCGCCTGTTCCAGCACCAGCAGCCATTCCTCGGCGGTTTCATAGCGATGCGCCGGCTGGGCAGCCACGGCGCGCTCCAGGCTCAGGGGGAGCCAATCGGGGAGATCCGGGCGATAGCGGCTGGCGCTGACAGCCTGGGCAAATCGAGGCCGTTGGAAGGCTTCGATTTCCCCGTAGGGGTAATGCCCGGTCAACAGGTAATACAAGGTGACGCCTACGCTGTACAAATCCTGCTGGGCTGTCGGACGGTCGCCATTGAACGCTTCGGGCGCGATAAAGCTCGGGGTGCCCGGCAGTACGTGGGCCCGGTCCTCAGAAAGACCCGGGCAGTAGGCCAGGCCGAAATCCAGCACGCGCAATTCACCGTCATCCCCCAGCAGCAGGTTTTCCGGCTTGATGTCGCGGTGCAGGATCTGCCGTCGGTGCAGCATGCCGACTGCGCGCAGCAAACGCTCGGCGACGGACTGCCATTGCGCCAGGGGCAATGGGCCCTGGTGCTGGAACAGCTCGGCCAGGGTCTGCCCCGGGTATTCCCGCATGACGTAGTACAAATGCTGGCGCCCGCTGGCGGCGTGCACCTCAGGAAAGGCACGCCCGGCTACCCGTCGCAAAAACCACTCTTCCGACAGTAATGCCTGGCCGGCGTCGCTGTCGTCGTCGCGGCTCAGTGGCAGGGTTTTCAGCAGCCAGGGCTGCTGTTGGGCATCGCGCACCCGGTACAGCAACGACTGCCTGCTTTGCGCCAGCACGCTGTCCACCTGCCAGCCTTCAAAGCGTTGCCCGGATTTCAGCAGCGGTGGCAAGGGCCATTGCTGCAATTGCACCAGGGCGTCACCGAGGGTGGCAGCGCCGAGTGTGTCGACGCGCACCAGCAAGGCGCTGGCATTGTCCTGGCTGCCCGCCAGGTGTGCGGCATTGACCAGCGTGGTGACCGCCAGGTCCAGGTCGGTTTGTTCGCGCAGGATCGCGCTGATGCTGTGATCGCCCAGGGTGGCCCAGACGCCGTCGCTGAGCAGCAGGAAGCACTCACCTTCACGCAATTGACCGTCGAGAAAATCCAGCACCAGGTGCTGATCCAGGCCGAGGGCACGCTTGAGCACGTGCTGCATGCCCGGTTGCTCCCACACATGGTCTTCGCTGATGCGCTGCAACTCACCGTCCAGCCAGCGATACGCCCGGCAATCACCGACATGGGCCAGGGTGAAACGCTGGCCGCGAAAGACCAGGGCACTGAGGGTGGTCAGCAACGGCTGGCCGCCGCCATTGGCCTGCAACCAGCGGTTTTGCGCCAGCAGCAAGCGCTCCAATGCCTGTGCCACACCCCAGGTTTGCGGCGTGGCGTAGTAATCCAGGGCCAGGGCTTGCAAAGTCGAGCGTGCGGCCAGGCCGCCGTCGGCGCACTGGCTCACACCGTCGGCCATGGCGCACAGGTAGCCTTTGCTCGCCGCCAGTTCCGCTGCGGGGGTGACGACCCGCAGCGCATCCTGGTTTTCCGCCCGTGGGCCGATGGCGCTGGCGTGGGCGACGCTCAGTTGCAGGCTCATCAGACGCGCGCAGCGGTCACTGCGGCCGAACCCCAGGTGGTTCTCCAGCGACGCTTGACGCCATGCAGGCCGAACCAGGCCAGTACGCCCAGGCTGGCGAACAGCCACAAGGCCAGTTGATAGCTGCCGGTGCTCTGCTTGATTGCGCCCATGCCCGCGGCCAGGGCGAAACCGCCGATGCCGCCGGCCATGCCGATCAAGCCGGTCATCACACCGATCTCACGCCGGAAACGCTGTGGCACCAACTGGAACACCGCGCCATTGCCCGCACCCAGGCCGAGCATGGTGCAGACGAAGAGCGCCAGTGCCGCGTAGGAGCTGGGCAGGTTGAAACCCACTGCCGCAATGCAGATCGCCGCGACACTGTACATGCCGAGCAGGGTGCGGATTCCGCCGAAACGGTCGGCCAGGGCGCCGCCCAGTGGGCGCATCAGGCTGCCACCGAACACGCAGGCGGCGGTGTAGTAGCCGGCAGTCATGGGGCTCAGGCCGTATTGGTCGTTGAAATAGCCGGGCAGGGCGCTGGCCAGGCCGATAAAACCGCCGAAGGTCACGCTGTAGAAAAACATGAACCACCAGCTGTCGCGGTCGCCCAGGGCCTTGAAGTAATCGGCCATGGACTTGGCTTTCGGCCGCTCGGGTGCATTGCGTGCCAGCCAGGCGAAGACGATCAGCGTCAGGATCAGCGGAATCAGCGCAAAGCCGAACACATTGCTCCAGCCAAACGCCGCCGCCAGCACAGGGGCCAGCAACGCCGCGAACACCGTGCCCGAGTTACCCGCACCGGCGATGCCCATGGCCTTGCCCTGGTGTTCGGCCGGGTACCATTGGGACGCCAGCGGCAGTGCCACCGCAAAGGACGCGCCGGCCATGCCGAGGAACAGTCCCAGCAACAAGGCTTGTTCGTAGCTGTGAATCCCCAGTTTCCAGGCGCTGAACAAGGCGACGATCACAATCACCTGGCCAATCAGCCCGGCGGTCTTGGGCGACAGCTTGTCCGCCAGCATGCCCATCAGGAAACGCAGCACCGCGCCGGCCAGGATCGGCGTCGCCACCATCAGGCCGCGTTGTTGGGTGGTCAGGTGCAGGTCGGCGGCAATCTGCACCGCCAGGGGGCCCAATAAATACCAGACCATGAAACTCAGGTCGAAATACAGGAACGCGGCAAACAGGGTCGGGGTGTGCCCGGATTTCCAGAAGCTTGATTTCATCACGCACCTCAACGGTTGGGAGTCTTGTAAGAAGGCCTGGTGATGGAGCTGCCGGCTGAGGCCGCCCCACCGGCCCCGTGCTACCGGGGCCAAAACAAAAAAACGCCGCCACCGGGTTCGCAAGGGCAAACCGGGTGTGCGACGTCTTTGTCGTGAAGGGGCAACCGCCGTTGGTTACCTGTGGTGATTACTTAGCAAGTCCTGCGCCAACATGCTGGCCGTAGTGTGCTCAGCCGAGCAGTTCACTCATGGCGATGATCTGCTCCGCCACCTGGATCAGTTTCTGCTGGCGGCTCATGGCCTGGCGGCGCATCAGGGTGTAGGCCTCTTCCTCATTGCAGGCCTTCATTTTCATCAGCATGCCCTTGGCCAACTCGATGCGCTTGCGCTCGGCCAACTGCTGGTCACGGGCCTGGAGCTGGGCGCGCAAGGCTTGGTCGCTCTCGAAGCGAGCCATGGCCACGTCGAGGATCGGTTGCAGGCGCTGCGCCTGAATGCCTTCGACGATGTAGGCGCTGACCCCCGACTTGATCGCCTGGCGCATCACGTCGGGGTCGTGCTCGTCGGTAAACATCACGATGGGCCGGGGCTGGTCGCGGCTGACCAGCACCACTTGCTCCATCACATCGCGGCCCGGTGACTCGGTATCGATCAGGATGACGTCCGGGCGCACCGTTTCGACGCGCGCAGGCAGGTCGATGGTCAGGCCGGATTCATCGATCACTTCAAAACCAGCCTCGATCAGCGCTGTCCTCAGGCGGCCGACTTTGCGTGGCGTGTCGTTGATCAACAGGATTCGCAGCATGGAAATCCTCCTGTCAGCGCAAGGCTTGGCGGCTGGTAGGGTCCGCCATGGCATGCAGGCGGAAGCTGCGCGCGTAGCCGGCGGGATCCGAGCCGTCCCAGATCTTGCCGTCGATCAGTTGACTGCTGCGCATGTCCTGGCCGTTGTCGCCGAGGCCCAGTGCCTCGGCGGCCTGACGATACAGCGCCAGCTGTTGCACTTGGCGCGCCACGCCCAAGTAGTCAGGGTCTTCGCGCAGCAGGCCCCAGCGTCGAAACTGGGTCATGAACCACATGCCATCGCAGAGGTAGGGCAGGTTGACCTCGCCATCGGCAAAAAAACGCAGGGCGTGGGGGTCCTGCCATTGGTTGCCCAGGCCGTCGTCATAGGCGCCCAGCAAGCGCGGCTCGATGCAGTCGAGCGGGGCATCGAGGTACTCGCGGCCACTGAGCAGTTGTGCGGTGGAGCGACGGTTTTCGGTGTTTTGCTCGATAAAGCGGCTGGCCTCCAGGATCGCCATCACCAGCACGCGGGCGGTGTTGGGGTACTGGTCGACAAATGCCTGGGTGCAGCCGAGCACCTTTTCCGGATGGTTCGGCCAGATCGCCTGGCTGGTCGCCAGGGTAAAGCCCTGGTTTTGCTTGACGGCACTGGCGCACCAGGGCTCGCCGACGCAAAAGCCATCGATACGCCCGGCCTGCAGGTGCGCGAGCATTTGCGGGGGTGGTACCACGACGCTGTCCACATCCTGTAGCGGATGAATGCCTTGGCTCGCCAGCCAGTAGTACAACCACATGGCGTGAGTGCCTGTGGGAAAGGTCTGGGCGAAAGTCAGTTTTGTTCGGCTTTGGTGCACATGACGGTCCAGCGCCTCAGGAGTGACCACGCCCTGCTGTTGCAGGCTGCGGGACAGGTTGATGCTTTGGCCGTTCTGGTTCAGCCCCATCAAGACTGCCATGTCGGTAGGTGCGACGCCGCCGATGCCCAGGTGCACGGCATAGACCAGCCCGTACAGGCTGTGGGCGGCGTCCAGCTCGCCGCTGACCAGTTTGTCCCGCAGGTTGGCCCATGAAGATTGGCGCTTGAGGTTGAGGGTCAAGCCATAAGGCTGTGCGAAACCCTGGGTCGCCGCCACCACCAGGGATGCGCAATCGCTCAAGGCCATGAAGCCCAGGTCAAGGCTGCTCTTTTCCGGGGCATCACTGCCGTTGACCCAGGCCAGCGGGTCGTTCGTCGGGCTGTTGCCAACCGAATCGTTCATCAACACCTACCTTTTCTTTCACAAAAAAGCGTCGTTCCCTCAGATGGCGATGCAAGGCCATTGCGGGTAACGACGCCTTTGTCCGTAAGCCCGCTCCGCCGTTGGTGCGCGCCTTGATACAGAGTCCGTAGCAAGGCACATGCCACGGGCCGATGGGCGCCGCCAGCCGTCAACTTTTCATCAAGATTGAAACTCGGCTGCCTCTCAGTATGGCCGCTTCTTACTGCCAGGCCGCCCAGGAAATCCCAGGTGTACGCTCACTTTTCCGTAACCACTCCCTGTCTCTGGCTGCTGCTTGCCGCGCTGATGCTGGGAAGTGCCGGTGCCCGGGGCGAAATCTACCAGGCGCAGGACGAGAGCCTGCATACCGTCTTTACCGCCTTGTCCGTGCCCATGGGCCTGCCCATCGTCGTGAGCGGTGAAGTGGCGCGCATACGCATCAGCGAGGTCATTGACCTCGCTATGCCGCTGCACGCCCTGGAGACGCTTGCGTTGCAGTACGGCTTGATCTGGTACAGCGATGGCCAGGCGCTCTATCTCTACAACGCCAGCGAGGCAAAACGTTCGGCAGTGGTGCTGAGGCATATATCTGTCGAGCGGTTTCGTGGCCTCATGCGCCGTTGGGGGCTTGATGAGACGCGCTACCCCCTGCGCGTGAGCGGGGCACGCACATTCGATGTGTCCGGCCCACCTCATTATGTCGACCACGTTTTGCGCCTTGCCCAATTGATGGATCGCGAGCGTGCTGAGTTACAAGTAGGTAACCAGGCGTTTGCTGTCGTTCAGGTACTCAACACCCACGTGGCAGACCGCGGCTATGCCATGGGTGACGAAAAGGTCACGGTGCCGGGAATCGCGTCGACGATCGAAACCCTGTTGGGTTCCGAACAGAAGGGACCGCTGGCCGACAAGAACCTGGTGGTGATCGCATACCCGGATACCAATAGCCTGCTGATCAAGGGTAAACCTGCGCAGTTGGGGTTCATCGAGCGCCTGGTGGCGGAGTTGGACACGCCCAAGCGTTCTATCGAAGTCTCGCTCTGGATGGTGGATGTGGACCGTAACGAGCTGAAAAAGCTGGGTTTTGACTGGGACAAGGATGGGAAGGCCCAGGCCACGCGCATTCTGGAGCCGATGGACGATAACCGCGTGATGGCGCAAATCGCCACGCTGGAGCGCCGGCGGCGAGCAAGGGTGATGACGTTGCCGGTGATTCTCACCCAGGAGAATGTGCCGGCCGTGTTCCAGGATAACCACACCTTCTACCTGCCTGCTCCCGGAGCCGACCATGCTGATTGGAAGCCCGTGCAATACGGCTCCCAGGTCAGCGTACTGCCGCGTTTTGCCGAAGCGAACCAGATCGAGATGCTGCTCCATGTCGAGGATGGTCGACAATTGAGCCAGGCGGGGCGGCGCGGCAAACCGACCGCGGTCGGACGGGTGAGTGCCAGCAGTGTGGTGAGGGTCGCGCAGGGCAAGCGCCTGTGGCTGGGAGCGTTCAGCCGTGAGGCGCATGAGCCGGGACGCAGCACCGCTCCAGCCGGCCCGGCCAAGGTTCGCCTGTTTGTGATTCAGGCCCGGGCCGCGGGTAGCGAGTTGAAGGCGTTGGCCACAGGCGTGGGCGCACCACCGTTGAGTGCGGCGCAATACGAGCGCGTGCAACGTGCGTTTGTACGCCCGGGTCGCGATAGCTCTCCGTGAATAAGGTGTTGACCCATGCATTTGGAAATTCTTCTACAGGAACAACTGATCAGCCGCAGGCGCCTGGCAGCTTTTGCTGCTGGAAAGGTGCTGCCATTGTCGCCGGGCATCATCCACTGCGTGGAAGTTCGGGTTAATGGCCGGTTGCTCGCATTGGGCGAGTTGGTGCAACTGGAGGATCGGTTGGGTGTTGAGTTGCACGAGGTCTATAAATGGGGGAGCGCCTGACGTATGTGGGTGAAGTGTCTTACAGGGTGTTGCTAAAAAGCGTCGGCTGTATGGGTTTTTTCCTAGCGTGGGCTGCAAGGTGGTTTTTTATAGTCGTGATGTGGGCACAAGAGCCAGTACTGGAAAATAAGGACTTCAATGTCAGTAGTCGGATGTCGAGGTAGATATGGCCGTCGTGAATGATGAGTTGACGACGACGTCCCTGCTCTTTTCCCAGTGGACGCTGCATGGCGATGGTCGCCTGACCGGCGACGGCAGCGACGTCCAGTTGCCACCCAAGGAGCTGCATGTTTTGCGGCTGTTGTTGGTCTCTGGCGGTGCACTGATGACCAAGGATCGTTTGCTGGAGTTGGCCTGGCCCCAGGGGGAGGTCGCCGAGGAGTCGCTGACCCGTTGCATTTATTCGCTGCGCAAGCATCTTGGCGCTGACAAAGGCTTTATCAAGACCATTTATGGTCGCGGGTATCGCTTTACATGCCCTGTGAAGGCTGCGCGGCAGGGGCCCGGGCCTATGGATACCGTGCCGCATGTGTGTTCGGCCTGTGGCCAAGTCAGTCATGGCTGAGTTCTGGCGCCGGCTGCTGTGGCTTGGCCTGGTGACGAGCGGCAATCAGGCACTGGCCTATTGCTGGGAGGAAACCGCCCATCGCTACGATATCGAGCCGGAGTTGCTACAGGCTATCGCCGCCGTGGAGTCGGATTTTCGCCCGGATGCGATGAACTACGCCAACGGTAACGGCACACGGGATATCGGCCTGATGCAGATCAACAGTATCCATTTGCCTCGCCTGCTCAAGCTGGGTATCACCGAGGAAAGGCTGTTGAGTGAGCCCTGCCTGTCGGTGGAAGTCGGGGCGTCCATACTGGCCGAGTTTATCCAGCGTTTTGGCTACAACTGGACGGCGGTGGGGTCCTACAATGTCGGGCCCGGCTCCGGCCCTGAGCGCGACGCGTTGCGCATGCGCTATGCAGAAAAAATCTGGGCACGTTATGAGGCCCTGGTACAGCAACGCTACTGACGTTTGGGCGGCGCGCCTCGCGTGCACCCCGCCACCCCGCTATAATCGCCGCCACCTTTCGCCGCCATCCGAGTCTAGCCCGCCCATGTATACCCTGGCCCGCCAGCTGTTGTTCAAACTCTCCCCGGAAACCTCCCACGATCTGTCCCTGGACCTGATCGGCGCCGGTGGCCGCCTGGGGCTCAATGGCCTGGTATGCAAGGCACCGGCGAAAATGCCGGTGTCGGTGATGGGGCTCGACTTCCCCAACCCGGTCGGACTGGCCGCCGGCCTGGACAAGAACGGTGCGGCCATCGATGGCTTCGCGCAGTTGGGTTTCGGTTTTGTGGAGATCGGCACCGTGACGCCACGACCGCAACCGGGTAACCCAAAGCCGCGTATCTTTCGCCTGCCGGAAGCCGAGGCGATCATCAATCGCATGGGGTTCAACAACCTGGGCGTCGATCATCTGCTGTCGCGTGTCGAGGCCGCAAAGTACAAGGGCATCCTCGGCATCAATATCGGCAAGAACTTCGACACGCCGGTCGAGCGCGCAGTGGATGACTACCTGATCTGCCTGGACAAGGTCTACGCCCACGCCAGCTATGTCACCGTCAACGTCAGCTCGCCCAACACCCCGGGCCTGCGCAGCCTGCAGTTCGGCGATTCGCTCAAGCAACTGCTCGAAGCCCTGCGCCAACGCCAGGAAGACCTGGCCGTGCGCCATGGCAAGCGCGTGCCGCTGGCAATCAAGATCGCCCCGGACATGAGTGACGAAGAAACCGTGCTGGTGGCCCAGGCACTGATGGATGCGGGCATGGATGCGGTCATCGCGACCAACACCACCCTCAGCCGTGTCGGCGTCGAAGGGTTGGCCCATGGCGATGAAGCGGGCGGCCTGTCGGGGGCGCCAGTGCGTGACAAGAGCACCCATATCGTCAAGGTGCTGGCCGCTGAGCTGGCCGGGCGTTTGCCGATCATCGCGGTGGGCGGCATTACCGAAGGCAAGCATGCCGCCGAGAAAATCGCTGCGGGCGCCAGCCTGGTGCAGTTGTACTCTGGTTTTATTTATAAGGGCCCGGCGTTGATCCGCCAGTCAGTGGATGCGATTGCGGCCTTGCGCGTGTAGGAGCGAGCTTGCTCGCGAAGAACGTCAACGATAGCGCGGCGCATCTGGTTTAACGCGGCGCCCTCGGGTTCTTCGCGAGCAATCTCGCTCCTGCGGTAGTCCTCATTATGCTCAGGCCAATAAAAAGGGCTCCTTAAGAGGAGCCCCTGGGCCGAAGCCCGCCGCCTGGATAGGGCGTGCGTGGTTAAGTCGCTACATATTCGAGGTGGTGTCGGAATTAAATGCCCTTGATTAGCCGACGGCGTGAAGTTCGTTGAGTCTGTGGATTCCCGCAGTGCCAGTCATACCGTCCCAGTTGTCGCCGCGTCCTTCTCGCCAGCCGTTGATCCAGGCTTGGCGTACCGACGGTAGAGTAAATGGGCAAAGCTCACGGGATTTGCCATGAACGCCATATTGATATCCGCGTAAAAATGCTCTTTCCAACGGATCACGCTTAAGTCTTCTCATAGGGTGTTTCCCTCACTTGTTGACTGTCTTGATATCCTTCGGCCTCGTCTGAGGCCGGGCAGAGTTTTTCTGCCGTTGGTGGGCTCGCTGCCGGCGTGGCGAGCCTATGTGTCGGCGTCGTTGCGGCGCCAACCTGTGTTGAGTTCTAACCAATAGGTCACATGGATTCAATGATCGTTTTGTCATAAGCACGTAACGATAACGATGCTATAGCCATAAGCTGGGATGGCTTTTCGCCCCATTTGTCGGGCAAAGCCAGCTATGATGCACCCTGCAAAGAGGACGGGTTTAATCCTTTAGTGAGAATGCCCGCTGGTTGCAGTCGGTTATTATTCGACGAAGGGTCGGAATATTTCTTTTTGTTGCGTCAAATTCTCTCTCTGCCCCGTCAATAAAGGCTCCAAGGCCCGTCAGACGGGGTGGAACGGCACATTCGTGCCACGCGGGCACTCTTCAAGAAAAGTGCTTGATTGAAAACCGAGCCGGCGATGCGTCGCCCGTTCACTTATTGCTGAAAAGCCTGGAATGCCCCATGTCGGACCGTTTTGAACTCTTCCTCACCTGCCCCAAGGGCCTCGAAGGCCTGCTGATCGAGGAAGCCGTCGGGCTTGGCCTTGAGGACGCCCGCGAGCACACCTCGGCCGTGCGCGGCATGGCCGACATGGAAACCGCTTATCGCCTGTGCCTCTGGTCGCGCCTGGCCAACCGTGTGTTGCTGGTGCTCAAGCGTTTCCCGATGAAGGACGCCGAAGACCTCTACCACGGTGTGCTGGATATTGAATGGGCCGATCACATGGTCTCCGACGGTACCCTGGCGGTGGAATTCAGCGGTCACGGCTCAGGCATCGACAACACCCACTTCGGTGCGCTGAAGGTCAAGGATGCGATCGTCGACAAGCTGCGCACCCCGACCGGCGAACGCCCGTCCATCGACAAGATCAACCCGGACCTGCGCATCCACCTGCGCCTGGACCGTGGCGAAGCCATCCTGTCCCTCGACCTGTCCGGCCACAGCCTGCACCAGCGCGGCTACCGCCTGCAGCAGGGCGCCGCGCCGTTGAAGGAAAACCTCGCGGCGGCGATCCTGATTCGTGCCGGCTGGCCGCGCATTGCTGCCGAAGGCGGCGCGCTGACTGACCCGATGTGCGGCGTGGGCACCTTCCTGGTGGAAGGCGCGATGATTGCCACCGACATGGCACCTAACCTCAATCGCGAATTGTGGGGCTTCACCACCTGGCTCGGTCACGTCCCGGCGCTGTGGAAAAAACTCCACGCCGAAGCTACTGAACGCGCGGCCATCGGCATGAACAAGCCGCCGTTGTGGGTGCGGGGCTACGAAGCCGACCCGCGCCTGATCCAGCCCGCCCGCAACAACATCGAGCGCGCCGGCCTGAGCCACTGGATCAAGGTGTACCAGGGCGAAGTCGGCACCTTCGAGCCGCGCCCGGACCAGAACCAGAAAGGCCTGGTGATCTGCAACCCGCCCTACGGCGAGCGCCTGGGTGACGAAGCCAGCCTGTTGTACCTCTACCAGAACCTCGGCGAGCGCCTGCGCCAGGCCTGCATGGGCTGGGAGGCGGCGGTGTTCACCGGCGCGCCGGACCTGGGCAAGCGCATGGGGATCCGCAGCCACAAGCAGTATTCGTTCTGGAACGGCGCATTGCCGTGCAAGTTGCTGCTGATCAAGGTCAACCCGGATCAGTTCGTCACCGGCGAGCGCCGTACCCCGGAACAGCGCCAGGCCGAACGTGAGCAGGCCGTTTACGACCAGGCTCCGGTCGAGCCGCAGGAGCGCCAGTACAACAAGAACGGCAACCCGATCAAGCCCGCCCCGGCCCCCGTGGTCGAGCAGGCGCGCCTGAGCGAAGGCGGGCAGATGTTCGCCAACCGCCTGCAAAAGAACCTCAAGCTGCTGGGCAAGTGGGCCAAGCGTGAAGGGGTGGATTGCTACCGCGTCTACGACGCCGATATGCCTGAATACTCCATGGCCATCGACCTGTACCACGACTGGGTCCACGTCCAGGAATACGCTGCGCCAAAATCCATCGACCCGGAAAAAGCCTCGGCCCGCATGTTCGACGCCCTGGCGGCCATTCCCCAGGCGCTGAACATCGACAAGAGCCGCGTGGTGGTCAAGCGTCGCGAGCGCCAGAGCGGTACCAAGCAATACGAGCGCCAGAGTGCCCAGGGCAAGTTCACCGAGGTCAGCGAAGGCGGCGTGAAGCTGCTGGTCAACCTCACCGACTACCTGGACACCGGTCTGTTCCTCGACCACCGTCCGATGCGCATGCGTATCCAAAAGGAAGCGGCCGGCAAGCGTTTCCTCAACCTGTATTGCTACACCGCCACCGCCAGTGTGCACGCAGCCAAGGGTGGCGCGCGTAGCACCACCAGTGTCGACCTGTCCAAGACCTACCTGGACTGGGCACGTCGCAACTTCTCGCTCAACGGTTTTTCCGACAAGAACCGCCTGGAGCAGGGCGATGTGATGGCCTGGCTGGAGGCCAGCCGCGATGAGTTCGACATGATCTTCATCGACCCGCCGACCTTCTCCAACTCCAAGCGCATGGAAGGCATCTTCGACGTCCAGCGCGACCACGTGCAGTTGCTCGACCTGGCCATGGCGCGCCTGGCACCGGGTGGCGTGCTGTACTTCTCGAACAACTTCCGCAAGTTCCAGCTGGAGGACAATCTCAGCGAACGCTATGCGGTCGAGGAAATCAGCGACAAGACCCTCGATCCGGATTTTGCGCGTAATGCGAAGATCCACCGGGCGTGGAAAATCACTGCTCGCTGATCGCCGCCACGAAAAAGCCGCAAGCCTGGACTATTCCGGGCTTGCGGCTTTTTTACGCTGGTCAAACCCTGGGCCGATGGCTATAACTTAAGGCCTAGCCAAAGTGACACCCCCCCGCACGCTGGCGTTGTGAGTGTTGCCTATGCCGTTGCAAGCCGTTCGCCCGAAAATCCTAGGCTTTATCAGTGAACAGGCGTCGGCTTGGCTGGTGGCGTTGGTGGTGTTATTGGCAGGTTTTGCGCTGACGGCCATCGTCGCCTGGGCGGCCTCCGACCTCTATCAGCAACAGGTTCGCCAGCGCTTTCAGTTGCTGGTCAACGAGCGTTACACCCGCTTGCAGGAACGCTTCGAGGATCAGGAACAACGCCTGAACAGCCTGCGGCGGTTCTTCGTCAATTCCGATGTTGTGTCCCGCGAGGAGTTCGACGGCTTTGCCCAGCCGTTACTGTTGCGCGCCCGCGCCTACGCCTGGGCACCCCGTGTGTTTCGCGAACAGCGCAGCCAGTTTGAACAAGAGGTGTCCCGCCTGCGTGGGGTACCCTTTGTTATCCGTGAACTTAATAGCGCCGGCGAACTGGCCCCGGCGCCCGAGCGTGATGAATACGTTCCGGTGCTCTACAGCCAGACTCAAAGCCTGCTGGGGTCGCCCTTGGGTTTTGATCTGTTGGCCCAGCCCCTGCGGCGCTCTACCCTTGAGCGGGCGCAAAAGAGCGGCAAGCTGGCGGTGTCCCAACCGATGCAGTTGGTGGGGGTCGAGCCGGCTTATGCCACGGGTGTATTACTGGTCGCGCCGGTGAGTCACCTGCCCACGTCCGAGCCGTCCCCAAATGAGCCATATGGTTACGTGATGGCGGTGATCAGCATGCGCCAGCTGGTCGCCGACGGTTTGCCCAAAGCGGAGCGGGACAACCTGGTGATGCAGATCGTCGACACCTCAGACCTGCAAAAGCGCGTGCTCTTCGAGTCCGGCAATACCGTGGCCAACAGTGACCTTGCTGGCGCACGTCGCCTGACCCTGGGCGATCATGTGTACGCCCTGAGCCTGCGCCCGAGCAAGGTGTTCGAGCAGGCCAACTATTCCTCGCTGTCCACGATCCTGACCATGGGTAGCCTACTCAGCCTGCTGCTCAGCGCCTTGCTCTATGTGCTGGTGAGCCAGCGCCAGCGTGCGTTGAAACTGGTGGAGCAACGCACTGTGCAGTTGCGCTTGCGTGAGCAGGAACTACGGGGTGCCCATGGCCAGTTGCGCAGCGTACTCAACGCCGCTACACAAGTGGCGATCATTGCCACTGACTTGCGCGGCGTGATCAACACCTTCAACGCCGGTGCCGAGCAGATGCTGGGGTACGAGGCCGACCAGGTGGTGGGTAAGCTGACCCTGGAAAGCCTGCACTTGGCGTTGGAGTTGGAGGCACGTTCCGCGAGCCTGAGCGTGACCTTGGGCAAGCGTATCCCGGCGAGCCAGGCGATGCTGGTGGAAAGCCCCGACAACCTGCACGAAGCCCGGGAGTGGACCTTGGTCCGCCAGGATGGCAGTCAGCTGATTGTGAATATGTTGGCCACCGTCTTGCTGGATGACCATGGTCTGTGGATCGGTCACCTCGCGATTTACCTGGACGTCACCGAGCAGAAACGCGCCTACGAGGCCCTGGCGGCGCGGGACCGCCTGCTCAAGAAACTCAGTGCCCACGTACCCGGGGGGATCTTCCAATTCACCCTGGAACCCCAGGATAACTGGCGCTTTATCTACGCCAGCGACGGCATGCGCGATATCTATGAAATCGAGGTCAGCGCGTTGCAGCGGGATGCGACGAAGGTCTTCGATCGAATCCACCCGCTGGACGCGGAGCGGGTGCGGGCCTCGATTCGCCTGTCGGCATTGCAGTTGAGCCACTGGCGCGAAGAGTACCGGGTGCAGTTGCCGCAACGGGGGTTGCGCTGGATTCGCGGCGAGGCCACCCCGGAAGAGTTACCGGGGGGCGGTACGCTGTGGCATGGCTATGTGTCGGACATTTCCGACTTGAAGCGGGTTGAAGAGGAACTGCGCGCGCTGTCCATCACAGATTCCCTGACCGGGATTCACAACCGTCGCTATTTCCAGGACCGCCTCAGGGCCGAGATGGCGAGGCTCAACCGGACCAGTGGGGCGCTGTCGGTGATCATGCTCGATATCGATCATTTCAAGCGTATCAACGACCAGCACGGGCATGCGGTTGGCGACGGGGTGTTGCAGGAGTTGTGCAGGCGCATCAGTCAGCGTCTGCGCCGCACCGACGTGTTCTGCCGCCTGGGGGGCGAGGAATTCATGGTGCTGTGCCCCAATACCGATGGCGAGCAGGCTTATGGCCTGGCCATGGAGTTGTGGCAATCCCTGCGTAACCTGCCGATGGAGCCTGTGGGCATCGTCACCGCCAGCTTTGGTGTGGCCAGCTGGCGGGTGGATGAAGGCATTGATGGCCTGTTGTTGCGTGCCGACTCGGCGGTGTACGTGGCCAAGCAGGCGGGCAGGGACCGGGTGGAGGCCGAGAGGGCGCGGGCCTGACGCTCGCTCCTATAGGACGGGAGCCGCCGCCGCCAGTTTTGGCTGGCGGTACAGATCCAGCAGCACCTGGTCCAGCACCGACGATGCGCCCCACGGCTTCGGATCGTTGAGGATCGCCACCACCGCCCAGGTGTTGCCATTGTTGTCGCGGCTGAACCCGGCAATGGCGCGCACGGTATTCAAGGTACCGGTCTTGACGTGGGCTTCGCCGCGCATGGCCGTGGTCTTCAGGCGTTTGCGCATGGTGCCGTCGGTGCCGGCGATCGGCATCGAGCTGATGTATTCCGCAGCGTAGGGGCTTTTCCAGGCGGCCTGCAGCATGGCGGCCATCTCGCGGGCGCTGACCCGCTCGGCACGGGACAGGCCCGAACCGTTCTCCATCACCAGGTGTGGCGCGGTGATGCCTTTCTTCGCCAGCCACTGGCGCACCACACGTTGCGCGGCCTTGGCATCGTCGCCGTCGGCATCGTTGCGAAACTGCGCGCCCAGGCTCAGGAACAACTGCTGGGCCATGGTGTTGTTACTGTATTTGTTGATGTCACGGATGATTTCCGCCAGGTCCGGCGAAAAGGCGCGGGCCAGGACCTTGGCATCCTTGGGCACCGGCGCCTGGATATCGCGGCCCTGGATGGTGCCGCCCAGTTCCTGCCAGATCGCCCGCACCGCACCGGCGGTGTAGGTGGCGTGGTCCAGCAACGACAGATAAGTCTGCGAGCTGCAGCCATCGGCCAATTGGCCGCTGACGGTGACCGTCATACTGCCATCGGCGCCTGTGACCGGGTTGTAGCGTACGTCGCCGGTGCACTGCTTGGCGTTGGAGGCCTTGACCTGGTTGTCGATGCGGATGCTGGCAATCGGCGGCTCGACCGAGACGAGCACGCGGCCCGAATCGTTACGGGTCACAAAGCGCAGGGCCTTGAGGTTGACCAGCAGGGCGTCGGGCTTGACCAGGAACGGTTTGTTCTCGTCGTTGCCGTCATCATTGAATTCCGGCAACTGCGGCTGGTTGAAGAAACTGCGGTCCAGCACCAGGTCGCCGGTGACTTGCTGCACGCCATTGGCCCGCAGGTCGCGCATCAGCAGCCAGAGTTTTTCCATATTCAGCTTGGGGTCGCCGCCGCCCTTGAGGTACAGGTTGCCGTGCAACACGCCACCGCTGAGGGTGCCGTCGGTGTAGAACTCGGTTTTCCACTGGTGGTTGGGGCCGAGCATTTCCAGGGCCGCATAGGTGGTGACCAGCTTCATGGTGGAAGCCGGGTTTACCGAGACGTCGGCGTTGAACACGGTGGGGGTGCCGGGGCCGTTCAGTGGGATCATCACCAGGGACAGCGCAGTGTTTTGCAGCTTGGCTTTGGCCAGTGCCTGCTGGACGTTGGCAGGCAAGGTATTGTTGATCGGGGCCGCGGAGGTGGAAAAGGCCAGTGGCAGGAGAAAACTGGCGAGTAGCAATGGACGCAAAGATTTGATCATAAGAAGTAAAACCCTACTGCTGAGGAGGGTGAAAAAGGCGAGGGGTAGATAGGAAAATTCCCTCAATGGTCATGAAAGTGTCGGCATTATGCCCCAAGGTGAAGGCACTTGTAGCTGAACGATAGCTGGTAATTGGCGTTTTTTTAACAGCAAACGGCCGCCTGTCCCAGAGAGTCGGGCAATCGTCGTCTTAAACTGCTAAAGTGCCGCCCGTTATTACTTATGAGGATTGTTCCAATGGCGACTAACCGTTCCCAGCGTCTGCGCAAAAAACTGTGCGTTGATGAATTTCAAGAGCTGGGTTTCGAACTGAACCTGGACTTCAAAGAAGGCCTGAGTGAAGAAGCTATCGACGCTTTCCTCGAAGCATTCATCAAAGAAGCCATGGAAGCCAACGGCCTGGGCTATGTCGGCGGCGACGACTACGGTCTGGTTTGCCTGCAGAAGCGTGGCTCGGTCTCCGAAGAGCAGCGTGCTGCCGTCGAAGCCTGGCTGAAAACCCGTTCCGAGCTGACCAAGGCTGAAGTCAGCCCGCTGCTGGACGTGTGGTATCCGGAAAAGCCGATCAACGCGGCTAAGTGATACTGAAAAAAACGGCGACCTGAGGGTCGCCGTTTTTTTATGCCTTGCGCCAATTCAGAATCAGCAGCGTCAACACCCCCGCCACAATCCCCCAGAACGCCGAGCCGATGGAAAACAACGTCAAGCCTGACGCGGTGACCATAAAGGTGATCAGCGCCGCTTCCCGTTCCTTCGGCTCATTCATGGCGATACTCAAGCCATTGATGATCGAGCCAAACAAGGCCAAGGCCGCAATCGACAGCACCAGTTCCTTGGGCAAGGCTGCGAACAGTGCCGCCAGTGTTGCGCCGAACACCCCGGCTATCCCGTAGAACACCCCGCACCATACGGCGGCGGTGTAGCGTTTATTACGGTCTTCATGGGCATGGGGGCCGGTGCAGATCGCTGCGCTGATCGCCGCCAGGTTGATGCCGTGGGAGCCAAAGGGCGCCAGCACCAGCGAGGCCAGGCCGGTGGCGGTGATCAGCGGCGAGGCCGCCACGTTATAGCCATCGGCCCGCAGTACGGCGACGCCGGGCATGTTCTGCGAGGTCATCGCCACCACGAACAACGGAATCCCGATACTGATGGTTGCCGCCAACGAGAAGTGCGGCGTCGTCCATACCGGCGTCGCCACTTCCAGGTGGAAACCGCTGAAGTCCAGCAAGCCCATCAGCCCCGACAGCAGGGTACCGATCATCAGGGCGGCCAGTACCGCGTAGCGTGGCGACAGACGCTTGATGATCAGGTAGGTGAAAAACATCCCCAGGACCAGGCCGGTGCGATGCTGCGCAGCGACGAAAATCTCGCTGCCGATCTTGAACAGGATCCCCGCCAGCAAGGCGGCCGCCAACGACGCAGGGATACGCTTGACCAGTTTTTCAAAGCTGCCGGTGAGCCCGCAGAGCGTCACCAGCACCGCGCAGGTGATGTAGGCGCCGATGGCCTCGCCGTAACTCACACCGCCCAGGCTGGTGATCAACAGCGCCGCGCCGGGGGTGGACCAGGCAATGGTGATCGGCGTGCGGTAGCGCAGGGACAGGCCGATGCTGCAGACCGCCATGCCGATGGAAATCGCCCAGATCCACGAAGAAATCTGCGCCGTGGTCAAGCCGGCCGCCTGGCCGGCCTGGAACATCAGCACCAGGGAGCTGGTATAGCCGGTCATCATGGCGATAAAGCCGGCGACAACGGCGGAGGCAGAAGTGTCGGCCAGCGGGCGCAAGGGCGCTTGGGTGGCGTCGGTCATGGAGAGGTGTTCCTTTTACCTGGGTGTTTGCCGGTGACGGCGCAGATTCAAGCCTAAACTCAAACGTAACGACTCATTGCAATACAGACGGCACCGCAAACAGCCGTACAGTGTGTTGGCGCAGTGGGTTGTGTACAATGTGCGCTGTTTTTAGGTGATACTTGCCAGCGACCCCGTGTTGCCGTATTACCTTAAAGTTGCCGTATTACCGTTAATTCGCCGCCGTTCTCCCTACCCGAGTGCCCATGAACGAACAGTTGCAACCTCTCAAGAAACAACCGCGAGCCGGCAAGGCCGGTCGCAGCGGAACCCAGGACGATATCGTCTACGCGCATATCTTCGAGGCGATCCTCGAGCAGCGCCTGGCACCCGGTACCAAATTGAGTGAAGAGGCACTGGGCGAAATCTTCGGCGTCAGCCGCACTATCATTCGCCGCGCGCTGTCGCGCCTGGCCCATGAAGGCGTGGTGTTGCTGCGGCCCAATCGTGGCGCGGTGGTGGCGAGCCCAAGCGTGGAAGAAGCACGCCAGGTGTTCCTGGCCCGGCGCCTGGTAGAGCGAGCGATCACCGAGCTGGCAGTGCAGCACGCCACCGCTGAGCAACTGGCCGAACTGCGCCAGATGGTCAACGACGAGCGCGACAGCTTCTCCCGCGGTGATCGCGGAGCGGGCATCCGCCTCTCCGGCGAATTCCACCTCAAGCTGGCCGAAGCCGCGAAAAACGCGCCGCTGATCAGCTTCCAGCGCAGCCTGGTGTCCCAGACCTCGTTGATCATCGCTCAGTACGAAAGCGGCAACCGCTCGCACTGTTCCTACGATGAGCACACCCAACTGATCGATGCGATCGAAGCACGGGACGCGGCGTTGGCGGTGAACTTGATGATGCATCACATGGATCATATCGACAGCAAGCTCAACCTCGACGAGGAAAGTGCGTCGGATGATTTGCATGCGGTGTTCTCGCATCTGTTGCAGACCAAGAAGCCGGGGCGTTCTTCAGTCAAGCTGTAAACCCGATTAAAAAATGTGGGAGGGGGCTTGCTCCCGATGGCAGAGTGTCAGTCACTGAATTAAGTGCCTGATCCACCGCTATCGGGAGCAAGCCCCCTCCCACATTTGTTTTGTGTCGTGGCGCAGATCAGCGTTGGTGCACGAGTTGGCCGGCAGCGTAGGTCTGCAACACCGTCCGATCATCCCCCAGGGTCATCAACACGAACAACGTCTCGGCAATGTTATTGGCCTGCTTCAAGCGATAGCTCAGCAGCGGCGTTGCGTTGTAGTCCAGCACCAGGAAGTCTGCATCGGTGCCCGGCTGCAACGTGCCGATCTTGTCTTCCAGGCGCAGCGCCCGCGCACCGCCCAGGGTGGCCAGGTATAGCGACTTGAAGGGGCTCAACCGCGCGCCCTGCAGTTGCATGACCTTGTAGGCTTCGTTCAAGGTTTGCAGCAGCGAGAAACTGGTGCCACCACCCACATCGGTGCCCAGGCCGACATTCAGCTTGTGTTTCTCGGCCATCGGCAGGTTGAACAGGCCGCTGCCGAGGAAGAGGTTCGAGGTCGGACAGAACGCCACCGCCGACCCCGTCTCCGCCAACCGTGCGCACTCGTCATCACACAGGTGCACGCCGTGGGCAAACACCGAGCGCTCGCCCAGCAGCTTGTAGTGGTCGTACACATCCAGATAGCCGTTGCGCTCCGGAAACAGCGCCTTCACCCACTCGACTTCCTGCTTGTTCTCACTGATGTGCGTCTGCATGTACAGGTCCGGGTACTCGCCCAGCAGTTGCCCGGCCAACGCCAATTGCTCCGGCGTGCTGGTCGGCGCAAAACGCGGGGTGACCGCGTAGTGCAGGCGGCCTTTGCCGTGCCAGCGTTCGATCAGTGCCTTGCTTTGCTGGTAGCCGGATTCGGCGGTGTCGGTGAGGTAGTCCGGGGCGTTGCGATCCATCATCACCTTGCCGGCGATCATGCGCAGGTCGAGTTTTTCCGCCGCCTCAAAGAATGCGTTCACCGACTGCGGATGCACACTGCCGAACACCAGTGCGGTGGTGGTGCCGTTGCGCAGCAGTTCCTTGATAAAAATGCCTGCGACTTCTTCGGCGTGGGCCTTGTCGGCGAACTGGCTTTCGCACGGGAAGGTGTAGGTGTTGAGCCAGTCCAGCAACTGCTCGCCATACGCGCCGACCATGCCGGTCTGCGGCAGGTGGATATGGGTGTCGATCAGGCCGGGGATGATCAGCGCATCTTGGTAATGGGTGATGTCGATGTCGGCAGGCAAGCTCGGCAGCAGGTCGCCGGCATGGCCCACGGCGCTGATCCGGCCGTTTTCGATCACCAGCAGGCCGTCTTCGAAATACTCGTAGGAGGCTTCGATCCCAACTTCAGCGGGGTCGGCGATGCTGTGCAGGAGGGCGGCACGGTAGGCTTTGCGAGTCAAAGGCATGGTCGTCTCAATTGATAGCTTGGCTGCGGCGCGAGGCCGGCAGCAATTTGGCAATGGGTTCGGCGCTCGCGGTGTGCTGGCCGAAATTGGCGTTATAAGTGGCGATGATTTCGCCGGCGATGGAGATGGCAATCTCCACCGGCAACTTGCCCTTCACCTCGCTGAGGCCCATGGGGCAACGCATGCGTTGCAACTGCGCGGCGTCGAAGCCGCGATCGCGCAGGCGGTGTTCGAACTTGACGCGTTTGGTCTTGGAGCCGATCAGGCCGAAGTAGGCGAAGTCATTGCGCTTGAGCAGGGCGGCGGTGAGTTCCAGATCCAGCGCGTGATTGTGGGTCATGACGATGCAGTAACTGCCCACCGGCAGGTCGGCAATTTCGTCCACCGGCTCTTCGCTGATGATTTTACGCACGCCCTGGGGGATATGTTCCGGAAACTCCTGCTCGCGGGAATCGATCCAGCGCACCCGGCACGGCAGGCTCGCCAGCAACGGCACCAGCGCGCGACCGACATGGCCGGCGCCGAACACCGCGATCTGCGCCTGCACCTGGCCCATGGGTTCGAACAGCAGCACGGTGACGCCCCCGCAGCACTGGCCCAGGCTGGCGCCGAGGCTGAAGCGCTCCAGATGGGTGTTCTGCTGGCCGCGCACGAGCATGTCGCGGGCGATCTGCATGGCCTTGTATTCCAGGTGCCCGCCGCCGATGGTGTCGAAGGTCTGCGCGGCACTGATCACCATCTTCGAACCGGCATTGCGCGGCGTGGAGCCGAGCTCTTCGATGATGGTCACCAGTACGCAGGGTTCACCCTGGTTCTGCAGGTCGGCGAGGGCGCTGATCCAGTTGTTCATAGTCACCTCTTGTGGTGTCTGTCAGGCCGTCATCGGGGGCAAGCCCCCTCCCACATTTGGAATGCATTCCCATGTGGGAGGGGGCTTGCCCCCGATGGCAGCGCCTCGGTCTAGAGCGAAGCCATTTCAGTTTCAGGCTCGACAGCTGTCGCCGTCTGCAACTTGCGCATCTGCTCACACCCCCACAACACCCGCTCCGGTGTCGCCGGCGCATCGATCTTCGGCTGATGGCGATAATCAGCCAGGCTCGCCACCGCATCCTTGATCGCGCACCACGAGGCAATCCCGAGCATGAATGGTGGCTCGCCCACGGCCTTGGAATGGAACACGGTGTCTTCCGGGTTCTTGCGGTTTTCCACCAGCTTCACACGCAAATCCAAAGGCATGTCGGCTACCGCCGGGATCTTGTAGCTGGCCGGGCCGCAGGTCTCTAGCTTGCCCTTGTTGTTCCACACCAGCTCTTCCATGGTCAGCCAGCCCATGCCCTGGATAAAGCCTCCTTCTACCTGGCCGATGTCGATGGCCGGGTTCAGTGAGGCGCCCACATCGTGGAGGATGTCGGTGCGCAGCATCTTGTATTCGCCGGTCAGGGTGTCGACGATCACTTCGCAGCACGCCGCGCCGAAGGCGAAGTAGTAGAACGGCCGACCGCGGGCCTGGCTGCGGTCGTAGAAGATTTTCGGGGTCTTGTAGAAGCCGGTGCTCGACAGCGAGACCTGGGCGAAATACGCCTGCTGGATCAGCGTTTCGAAGGTCAGGATCTGCTCGCGCACGCGCACATGGCCGTTATGGAACTCCACATCCGCTTCGCTCACGTCGTACTTGCGCGCGGCGAATTCCACCAGGCGTTGCTTGATGGTTTCGGCGGCGTTCTGGGCGGCCTTGCCGTTCAGGTCCGCACCGCTGGACGCGGCGGTCGGCGAGGTGTTGGGCACTTTGTCGGTGTTGGTGGCGGTGATCTGCACGCGGTCGATGTCCACCTGGAACACTTCGGCCACCACTTGCGCGACCTTGGTATTCAAGCCCTGGCCCATCTCGGTGCCGCCGTGGTTCAGGTGGATGCTGCCGTCGGTGTAGATATGGATCAGCGCGCCCGCCTGG
The DNA here is from genome assembly GCF_900100935.1 of Pseudomonas sp. NFACC25. Taxonomy (NCBI): domain Bacteria; kingdom Pseudomonadati; phylum Pseudomonadota; class Gammaproteobacteria; order Pseudomonadales; family Pseudomonadaceae; genus Pseudomonas; species Pseudomonas sp. NFACC25. The sequence continues at coordinate 766,426 of NZ_FMUC01000001.1, read as the reverse complement.
TTCAGGAAGCTCGCCGTGAATGAGATCCCGAATTTCACCGGGGTCAGCGCCAGGCCTTTTTTCAGGATCGGGCTGTGGGCGTTGTACAGGCGGATCGCTTCGCGGCGCTCGGCGTATTGGCTGCTGGCTTCAAGTTCGGCGGTCATTTCCTCGAGCATGTTGTGCTCTACGGTCTGGTAGTAGTGGGTGACGTTGCGCTCGGTCTTGCCGTAGTAATTGGCCTTGCGCACCGCCAACGGGTCCAGCGCCAGATGGCGGGCGATGGCGTCCATCACTTCCTCGATGGCGACCATGCCTTGCGGGCCGCCGAAGCCGCGATAGGCGGTGTTGGACGCGGTGTTGGTCTTGCAGCGATGGCCGTTCACCGTGGCATCGCCCAGGTAATACGCGTTGTCGGCGTGGAACATGGCACGGTCGACGATCGAGTTGGACAGGTCCGGCGAGCAGCCGCAGTTACCGGCCAGTTCCAGGTTGATCCCGTGCAGGCGACCGCTGTCGTCGAAGCCCACGTCGTATTCGATATAGAAGGGGTGGCGCTTGCCGGTCATCAGCATGTCTTCGACGCGCGGCAGGCGCATCTTGGTCGGCTGGCCGGTGAGGCGCGCCACCACCGCGCATAGGCACGCCGGGCTCGCCGCCTGGGTTTCCTTGCCGCCGAAACCGCCGCCCATGCGGCGCATATCGACGACGATCTTGTTCATCGACACGTCCAGCACTTCGGCCACCAGCTTCTGCACTTCGGTGGGGTTCTGCGTGGAGCAATAGACGATCATGCCGCCGTCTTCGGTGGGCATTACCGAGGAAATCTGGGTTTCCAGGTAGAAGTGTTCCTGGCCGCCGATATGCAGGGTGCCCTGGAGGCGGTGCTTGGCGGTCGCCAGTGCGCCGGCCGAATCACCCCGTTGGTGGGTGTGGCTGTCGAGCACGAAGTGCTTGTTGCGAAAGGCCTCGACCACATCCAGCACGGGCTCCAGGTCTTCGTATTCGATCACGGCCGCCATCGCGGCCTTGCGTGCGGTGTCGAGGTCGCGGGCGGCCACGGCCAAAACCACCTGGCCGACGAACTGCACCGTGTCGATGGCCAGCAAGGGGTCGCCGGGCAGCAGCGGGCCGATGTCTTTCAGGCCCGGCACGTCTTCGTGGGTGATGACGATACGCACACCGTCGAAGGCGTAGCAGGGCGTGGTGTCGATGCGGATGATCCGGGCGTGGGCGCGGTCGGACATGCGTGCATACAGGTGCAACTGGTTGGGGAATTCCAGGCGGTCATCGATGTACTGCGCTTCACCGGACACGTGCTTGGCGGCGCTGTCATGCTTGACGCTGCGGCCGACTCCGGAGGTCAGGTCCTGGGCAAACAGCGCGGCCAGTTCGGCCTGGGTTTTTTCCACGGCGTGATGGTTAGACATAAGCGGTCACCCGAGTCTCGATGTGCGGCGTTTGCAGTTCGATGAAGTATTTGCGCAGCAGGTTCCGGGCGCTGAGCAGGCGGTATTCCTTGCTGGCGCGGAAGTCCGACAGCGGGGTGAAATCCTCGGCGAGGGCGGCGCAGGCTTTCTCGACGGTGGCGGCGTTCCAGGTGGCGCCGACCAACATGGCTTCGCAGTTTTTCGCGCGTTTTGGCGTGGCGGCCATGCCGCCGAACGCGACGCGGGCATCACTGATCACACCGTTGTCGATCTTCAGGTTGAAGGCCGCACACACGGCGGAAATATCGTCGTCCAGGCGCTTGGAAACCTTGTAGGCACGGAACAGCGCGTGGCCCTTGGGGACGATGATTTTTTCGATGAACTCGCTGTCCTGGCGCGCCGTCACGCGGTAGTCGATGAAGTAGTCTTCCAGGGCCAGCGTACGGCGCGTGTTGCCTTTGCACAGCACGATCTGCGCCCCCAGGGCGATCAACAGCGGCGGCGAATCGCCAATCGGCGAGGCGTTGCCGATATTGCCGCCGAGGGTACCCTGGTTACGGATTTGCAGGGAGGCGAAGCGGTGCAGCAGGTCGCCGAAATCCGGGTATTCGTGGTGCAGCGCGGTGTAGCAGTCGGAGAGGGCAGTGGCGGCGCCGATTTCCAGGCGGTCGTCGAAGTCCTCGATGCGCTTCATCTCTTCAATATTGCCGACATAGATCATCACCGGCAGGGTGCGGTGAAACTGGGTGACTTCCAGCGCCAGGTCGGTGCCGCCGGCCAGCAGGCGGGCTTGCGGGTAGGCGTCGTAGAGGTCGGCCAGGTCGGCAACGGTGAGGGGCACCAGGCAGCGTTTGTCGCCGCTGTTGAGTTCACCGGTTTGGGTCGGCGCGATGGCTTTGAGGCGGGCGATGGTCTCGGCCTGGCGGTTGTCGAACTGGTCCGCCGGTTTGTTGCAGCAGGCCTGTTCGGCGGCGGCCAGGATCGGCCGATAGCCGGTGCAGCGGCACAGGTTGCCGGCCAGGGCCTCGTGGGCCTTCTGGCTGTCGGGGGCGTCGCTGTTCTTTTGCAGGGCGAACAACGACATCACAAACCCGGGGGTGCAAAAGCCGCATTGCGAACCGTGGCACTCCACCATGGCCTGTTGCACGCTGTGCAGTTGGCCCTGGTGCTTGAGGTCTTCGACGCTGATCAACTGCTTGCCGTGCAGCGACGATACAAATGTCAGGCAGGAATTGAGGCTGCGATAACGGATCTGCTCAACGCCCTGAGGGTCGGTGTGCAACTCGCCGACCACCACCGTGCACGCACCGCAGTCGCCGCTGGCGCAGCCTTCCTTGGTACCGGGTTTGCCCACATGCTCGCGCAGATAGTTGAGCACGGTCAGGTTGGGGTCCAGGGCGTGCTCGCTACGGAGTTCCTGGTTAAGTAAAAACTGGATCACGGAAGGCCTCGCAGACTCATTATTGTTGTTAACCGCTTTGCGCCGAATCTAGTCATGTCTGACTTTTCGGTCAATGATTTTCTGACCAGAAGGTCAGGAAAATGCGATCGCAACACTTTCAATTATGGTTCAGTCTTCTGAAACCGGCGTTTTTGGGGGCGTGTGGGTGTTCAGCGTTGCTTATTTCATGCCAAATTCGCCACGGTGGGCGTAGCGCCATCAGCGGGCCAATGCGCTACACTGCCGCGCTTGTACCGATAGACGATTTTGAAGGGAAAACATGACGTTCAAGGCGCCGGACAGTCTCGCCGAGCAAATCGCTCACCACCTCGCCGAACGTATCATTCGCGGCGATCTCAAGCCTGGAGAGCGGATCCAGGAACAGAAAGTCACGCTGGCGCTCAATGTCAGCCGTGGCTCCGTGCGTGAAGCTTTACTGATCCTCGAACGCCGCCACCTGATCGCGATCCTGCCGCGCCGTGGCGCCCATGTGACCGAGCTCACGGCGCACAAGGTGCAGAGCCTGTGCACGCTGATGAGTGAGCTGTATATCCTGCTTGGCAATGCGGTCGCCCAGGGCTGGCAGACCCAGGCCGACATGGCGCCGTTCGTCCAGATCCAGCAGCGCCTGGTGAGCAATTTCGAGCGCCAGGACATCCGCGCCTTTGTCGAAGAATGCTTCAATGTGATGCGCGCCGCGTACCCCTTTGCCAACAACCCGTATTTGCAGGAAACCGTCGAAAACCTGCAGCCGGCGATGAACCGTGCCTATTACCTGGCCCTGGATCAGCGCAAGGCGTCCATGAGCGAGTACCTGGCGCTGTTCGAGCAACTGCTCGCCGCCGTACTCGCCCGTGACCTGGAGCAGATCCGCCAGGTGCTGTCGGCCTACTGCCAGCGCAGCAGCTCGCTGGTCATCGCTGCGTTGGCGGACGCCTAAACGTGCGGCTCAAGTGCATCAAACTGGCGGGGTTCAAATCCTTCGTCGACCCGACCACGGTGAACTTCCCCAGTAACATGGCGGCAGTGGTCGGGCCCAATGGCTGCGGCAAGTCGAACATCATCGACGCCGTACGCTGGGTGATGGGCGAGAGCTCGGCAAAAAACCTGCGTGGCGAGTCGATGACCGACGTCATCTTCAACGGCTCCACCAGCCGCAAGCCGGTGAGCCAGGCGAGCATCGAACTGGTGTTCGACAACTCCGACGGCACCCTGATCGGCGAATACGCGGCCTACGCGGAAATCTCGATCCGCCGCAAAGTGACGCGCGACAGCCAGAACAGTTACTTCCTCAACGGCACCAAGTGCCGGCGCCGGGACATTACCGACATCTTCCTCGGTACCGGCCTGGGCCCACGCAGCTATTCGATCATCGAACAGGGCATGATCTCCAAGCTGATCGAAGCCAAGCCCGAAGACCTGCGCAACTTTATCGAGGAAGCGGCCGGCATCTCCAAGTACAAGGAGCGCCGCCGCGAGACCGAAAACCGTATCCGCCGCACCCATGAAAACCTCGCCCGCCTCACCGACCTGCGCGAAGAGCTGGAGCGCCAGTTGGAGCGCCTGCACCGCCAGGCCCAGGCGGCCGAGAAGTATCAGGAATACAAGGGCGAAGAGCGTCAGCTCAAGGCGCAACTGTCGGCCCTGCGCTGGCAGGCGTTGAACGATCAGGTGGGTCAGCGCGAAGCGATCATCGGCACCCAGGAAATCAGCTTTGAAGCGCTGGTGGCCGAGCAGCGCAATGCCGACGCCGCCATCGAGCGCCTGCGCGACGGGCACCATGACCTGTCCGAACGCTTCAATCTGGTGCAGGGCCGCTTCTATTCGGTGGGCGGTGATATCGCCCGGGTCGAGCAAAGCATCCAGCACGGCCAGCAGCGCCTGCGTCAGTTGCAGGATGACTTGAAGGAAGCGGAACGCGCGCGCCTGGAAACCGAATCCCATTTGGGCCACGACCGCACCTTGCTGCTGACGTTGGGCGAAGAGCTGGACATGCTCACCCCCGAGCAGGACATCACCAACGCCGCCGCCGAAGAGGCCGCCGCTGCGCTGGAAGAATCCGAAACCACCATGCACGGCTGGCAGGAGCAGTGGGACGCCTTCAACCTGCAATCCGCCGAACCGCGGCGCCAGGCCGAGGTGCAGCAGTCGCGCATCCAGCAACTGGAAACCAGCATGGAACGCCTGGCCGAGCGCCAGCGTCGCCTGCAGGAAGAGCGCGTGCTGCTTGCCGCCGACCCGGAAGACGCGGCGATCATGGAGCTCAGCGAGCAACTGGCCGAAAGCGAGATGACGCTGGAAGAGCTGGAAGCCAGCGAAGAACAACAAGTGGAGCGCCTGGAGCAATTGCGTCAGCAACTGCAACAGGCGACCCAGGCCCAGCAGCAGGCCCAGGGTGATTTGCAGCGGCTTAACGGCCGCCTGGCGTCCCTTGAAGCCTTGCAGCAAGCGGCATTGGACCCAGGCACCGGCACCGCCGAATGGCTGCGTGACCAGCACCTGGCCGAGCGTCCGCGCTTGGCCGAAGGCTTGAAAGTTGAAGCCGGTTGGGAGCTGGCGGTAGAGACCGTTCTAGGCGCCGACCTGCAAGCCGTACTGGTGGATGATTTTGGCGGCTTCGACCTGGCCGGCTTCGCCCAGGGCGATCTGCGTTTGCTCAGCCCCGCCGCTGATGGCACGCGAGTGCCGGGCAGCCTGCTGGACAAGGTCGAAGCGGCGATTGACCTGTCGCCGTGGCTGGGCCAGGTCAAGCCGGTGGAGTCCCTGGAACAGGCCCTGGCCCAGCGCGGTCAACTGGCGGGCGGCGAAAGCCTGATCAGCCGCGACGGTTACTGGGTCGGCCGCCACTTCCTGCGGGTGCGCCGCGCCAGTGAAGCGGAAAGCGGCGTTCTGGCCCGAGGCCAGGAAATCGTCAACCTGATCGCCGAGCGCGAAGAACGCGAAGCCACCCTGGAAAGCCTCGAAACCGAACTGCAAACCCTGCGCGCCACCCAGCGCCAGCAAGAGACCGGCCGCGAACACCTGCGGCGCCTGTTGCAGGACGAAGCGCGCCAGCAAGGCGAATTGAAAGCCCAGCTTTCCGCGAGCAAAGCCAAGGCCGAGCAACTGACCCTGCGCCGCACCCGCCTCGACGAAGAAGTGGCTGAGATGGGCGAACAGCGCGCCCTGGAACACGAACAGATCGGCGAAGCGCGCCTGCAGTTGCAGGAGGCCCTCGACAGCATGGCCCTGGACACCGAGCAGCGTGAATTGCTGCTGGCCCAGCGTGACAGCCTGCGCGAACGCCTCGACCGCGTGCGCCAGGAAGCCCGCCAGCACAAGGACCACGCCCATCAGTTGGCCGTGCGCCTGGGTTCGCTCAAGGCCCAGCACGCGTCCACGGCCCAGGCCCTTGAGCGCCTGGAGATGCAGTCCGAACGCCTCACCGAAAAACGCGAGCAACTGAGCCTCAACCTGGAGGAGGGCGAAGCGCCGCTGGAAGAGCTGCGCCTCAAGCTTGAAGAGTTGCTCGACAAGCGCATGACCGTCGACGAAGAACTCAAGACCGCGCAGATCGCCCTGGAAGACGCCGACCGCGAACTGCGCGACGCAGAAAAACGCCGGACCCAGGCCGAGCAGCAATCCCAGCTGATTCGCGGCCAGCTCGAACAACAGCGCATGGAATGGCAAGCCCTCACCGTGCGCCGCAAGGCCCTGCAAGACCAATTGCTCGAAGACGGCTACGACTTGCATGGCGTGCTCAATACCTTGACCGCCCAGGCCAGCGAGAAAGAAGCCGAGGAAGAACTTGAACGGATTGCCGCACGTATCCAGCGACTGGGCGCGATCAACCTCGCGGCCATCGATGAATACCAGCAGCAGTCCGAGCGCAAACGTTATCTGGATGCCCAGGACGCCGACCTGGTGGAAGCCCTGGACACCCTGGAAAACGTGATCCGCAAGATCGACAAGGAAACCCGCAACCGCTTCAAAGATACCTTTGATCAGATTAATGGCGGTTTACAGGCGTTATTCCCGAAAGTTTTCGGTGGTGGCAGCGCTTACTTGGAACTGACGGGCGAAGATCTACTCGATACAGGGGTAACGATCATGGCGCGGCCTCCGGGCAAGAAGAACAGCACCATCCATTTGTTGTCCGGCGGCGAAAAAGCCCTGACCGCGTTGGCTCTGGTGTTTGCCATCTTCAAGTTGAACCCGGCGCCGTTCTGCATGCTCGATGAAGTTGACGCCCCATTGGATGACGCTAACGTTGGACGCTATGCGCGACTGGTCAAGGAGATGTCCCAGACGGTGCAGTTCATCTATATCACCCACAACAAGATCGCCATGGAAATGGCTGATCAGTTGATGGGGGTGACAATGCATGAACCGGGTTGTTCACGTTTGGTCGCGGTGGATGTCGAAGAAGCGATGGCGATGGTGGAATCCTGAGCTGCGCCATGAGCGAAAGTTTTCAGCGCGATGTCAGGTGATTTACCGGCCTGGTGAAAGTGGCAAATGGACATATTTGTTCAAGGCATTTTGACAGACGGTGTAAAGTTATCTTTGGTCGTGCTAGTTTAATGTCAATTTTTCGTGTGCGTGGGCAAAACGTCAGTCAGAACATAGAGTTGGCGCCACGTTTTAAAGCGGTTTGCACGGTGCTAAACCCCTTATTTTTCAGCATTTTTTATTAGAGGCACGGGATTACATGGAAATCGGTCTGCGCGAGTGGCTGATCGTCATCGGCATTATTGTCATTGCCGGTATTCTTTTTGATGGCTGGCGCCGCATGCGCGGTGGCAAGGGCAAGCTCAAATTCCGTCTGGACCGCAACCTGTCCAACTTGCCCGACGACGACGGCAGCGCCGAGCTGCTGGGGCCGCCCCGTGTGCTGGATACCCATAAGGAACCGCAACTGGACGAGCATGACCTGCCGTCGATGAGTGCACCGGTGCGTGAAGCCCGCGAGCCCTCTTCCAAGCGTGGCAAGCGCGCCAGTGCAGCTGTTGCCGAACCCCATCAGGGTGACCTGAACCTCGATGTCGATGAAGGCCCGAGCTTCAGCAGCCGTGATGACGATTTCCCGGATGAAAACGCCGGCAAGAATGCGCCGCGTCAATCCGTCAACGATCAGCCTGCCGCCGAAGAAGTGCTGGTGATCAGCGTGATCTGCCGCGACGCCGCCGGCTTCAAGGGCCCGGCCCTGTTGCAGAACATCCTCGAAAGCGGCCTGCGCTTTGGCGAGATGGATATTTTCCACCGCCACGAAAGCATGGCCGGCAACGGCGAAGTGCTGTTCTCCATGGCCAACGCGGTCAAGCCAGGCACTTTCGACCTGGACGACATCGACCTGTTCAGCACCCCTGCGGTGAGCTTCTTCCTCGGCCTGCCGGGCCCGCGTCACCCGAAACAAGCCTTCGACGTAATGGTGGCCGCTGCCCGCAAGCTGTCCCAGGAACTCAACGGCGAGCTCAAGGACGACCAACGCAGCGTCCTGACCGCCCAGACCATCGAACACTACCGTCAGCGCATCGTCGAGTTCGAGCGTCGCGCCCTGACACAGAAACGCTGAGGATTGGTTTCCAGCGTTGTCATTAGAATAAGCGCACCAACATTTGAGCAGCTTCGGCTGCTCTTTTGCTTTATGAGAGAACACCCATGACCGCCGCCCACACCCGCATCCTCGAACTGCGCGCTGAACTGGATCAGCACAACTACCGTTACCACGTGCTCGATGAACCGAGCATTCCGGACGCCGAGTACGACCGCCTGTTCCACGAGCTCAAGGCCCTGGAGGCCGAGCATCCGGAGCTGGTGACGCGGGATTCGCCGACGCAGCGGGTCGGCAGTGCGGCATTGTCAGCCTTCACCCAGGTGCGTCACGAGATCCCCATGCTCAGCCTGGGCAATGCGTTTGATGAAACCACCATGCTGGAATTTGATCGCCGGGTCACCGAGGGGCTCGACCTGCCCGTGGGTGATCTGTTCGGCGGTGGCGCGGCGGTGGAATACAGCTGTGAGCCGAAGCTGGATGGCCTGGCGGTCAGCCTGCTTTACCAGGATGGCGAATTGGTACGCGGCGCCACCCGTGGCGACGGCACCACCGGCGAGGACATCAGCGTCAACGTGCGCACCGTGCGCAATATCCCGTTGAAACTGCACGGCAGCGGCTGGCCGGCGACCCTGGAAGTGCGCGGCGAAGTGTTCATGTCCAAGGCCGGTTTCGAGCGGCTCAACGCCTCGCAACTGGAAGTCGGCGGCAAGACCTTCGCCAACCCGCGTAATGCGGCAGCGGGCAGCTTGCGTCAGCTGGATTCGAAGATCACCGCCAGTCGTCCGCTGGAGTTCTGCTGCTACGGCATCGGCCAGGTAACCGGGGATATCAGCGACACCCATATCGGTAACTTGAAGCAACTGCAGAAGTGGGGCATGCCCATCAGCCATGAGCTGAAACTGGCCAAGGGCATCCAGGAGTGCTTGGACTATTACCGCGATATCGGCGAGCGACGTAACAGCCTGCCCTATGAAATCGACGGCGTGGTGTTCAAGGTCAACAGCATCGCCTCCCAGCGTGAACTGGGCTTTCGCGCCCGCGAGCCGCGCTGGGCCATCGCGCACAAGTTCCCGGCCATGGAAGAACTCACCGAGTTGCTCGACGTTGAGTTCCAGGTCGGCCGCACCGGCGCCGTAACCCCAGTGGCGCGCTTGAAACCGGTCAAGGTCGCGGGCGTCACCGTGTCCAACGCCACCCTGCACAACATGGATGAAGTCGCGCGTCTGGGCTTGATGATCGGCGATACCGTGATTATCCGCCGTGCCGGGGATGTGATCCCGCAGGTCGTCTCCGTGGTCACCGAGCGCCGCCCGGAACACGCCCGCGCGGTGCAGATCCCCGAAAGCTGCCCGGTGTGCGGCTCCCATGTGGAGCGCACCCAGCTGGTCAAGCGCAGCAAGGGCAAGGAAACCGTCAGCGAAGGCGCGGTGTACCGCTGCGTCGGGCGCCTGGCCTGTGGTGCCCAGCTCAAGCAGGCGATTATCCATTTCGTCTCGCGCCGGGCCATGGACATCGACGGGCTCGGTGACAAAACCATCGAGCAACTGGTGGATGAAAAACTCATCGGTTCGCCGGCCGACCTCTACAAGCTTAAATACGAGCAGATCATCGACCTGGAAGGCTTTGCCGATATTTCCAGCAAGAAGCTGATCACCGCCATCGAAAACAGCAAGACCCCGACCCTGGCGCGCTTTATCTACGCCCTGGGCATTCCCGATGTGGGCGAAGAGACGGCCAAGGTGTTGGCGCGCTCCCTGGCGTCCCTTGAGCGCGTGCAGAAGGCCTTGCCGGAAGTGTTGACGTACCTGCCGGATGTGGGCCTGGAAGTGGCCCATGAGATCCACAGCTTCTTCGAAGACAGCCACAACCAGGACGTGATCGGCGCGTTGCTGTCGCCTGATGAATGCGGCCTGCAATTGCAGGATCAGGGCGAGCTGAGCGCCGAGTTCGCCGCCAGTACCACCTTGGGCGGCTTCCTCGACAAGCTGCACGTACCCTCCGTCGGCCCCGGCGCCGCGCAGAAACTTGCGGACAAGTTCGGCAGCCTGGAAGGTGTGATCAAGGCGGACTGGCTCGACATGCGCCAGGCGCTGCCGGAGAAGCAGGCCAAGGCCGTGCGCGAGTTTTTTGATAATCCGGAAAACGCCAGCCATGCCCTGGCCATCGAGCAGCAGCTCAAGGACTTCGGCATGCACTGGCAGAGCGAGAAGAAGGTGGTCGAAGGCCTGCCCGAAGCAGGGCATACCTGGGTGCTCACCGGCTCCCTGGAGCTGATGAGTCGCGACGTGGCCAAGGACAAGCTCGAAAGCCTCGGCGCCAAGGTGGCCGGTTCCGTGTCGGCAAAGACCCATTGCGTCGTGGCCGGGCCGGGTGCCGGCTCCAAGTTGGCCAAGGCCAGCGAACTGGGGTTGAAGGTGCTGGACGAAGAGGCCTTTGTCGCGTTCCTTGCCAAACACAACATTTCGGTCTGACGCAGCGCCGGTGGTGAGCGGGCTTGTCGAATCGTCGCACCGCCCGCGCCAGGCTGCGAAGCCGCCCTTGAAGAAAGTGGAACGATCCTGAGTCCCAGATGATCTAGTCTCAGTCACCCAGGGAGAGATCGCCATGTTCCGCTACTTCGAGCAACTCAGTTCGCGCATCGCCGCACCGTTCATGGCCGAAACCTCGCGTAACAGCAAGGTGTGGCAGTGCCGGTGCGGGCAAGCGCTGTTCTTTCGCAACAGCCAATGCCTGGCCTGCCACGCGGTGCTGGGCTATCAACCGCAGCAAAGCCGCTTGTCCTCCCTGCAGCCGGGGCCTGTGGAAGGCACCTGGCTACAGGACGACAACCTCGATGCCGGCGCCTTCCGCCGCTGTGCCAACCTCGACACCCCGGCGGCCTGCAACTGGCTGATTCCCGCCCACAGCACCGCACCGCTGTGCGTGGCGTGCAGCCTCAACCGCACCATCCCCGACCTGTCGATCCCGGAGAACCCTGAGCGCTGGCGCAAGGTGGAGACCGCCAAGCGTCGGCTGGTGGCGCAGTTGATCAGCCTGGGCCTGCAAGTGGTGCCCAAGAGCGTCGACGAGGACAGCGGCCTGGCGTTCGACTTCGTCGGCATCGACTTGGAAGGCAACGCGCCCATGACCGGGCATGCCAACGGCCTGATCACCCTCGACATCAAGGAAGCCGACGACGCCCACCGCGAAAAAATCCGCGTGCAGATGCGCGAACCCTATCGCACCTTGCTGGGCCACTTTCGCCATGAGGTCGGTCACTATTACTGGGATCGCCTGATCGCCAACAGCCACTGGCTGGAGCCTTTTCGCAACCTGTTCGGCGACGAACGCGCCAGTTACGCCGACGCCCTCGATCAGCACTACCAGAACGGCCCACGCCCCGACTGGCAGCAAACCTGCGTCAGTGCCTACGCCACCATGCACCCCTGGGAAGACTGGGCCGAAACCTGGGCCCACTACCTGCACATGATGGACGCCGTCGACACCGCCCTGGGCTTTGGCATGAGCGCCCGTGAGATGGACCTGGATTACCAGCCATTCCCACTCACCACTCTCTACGACCCCGAACATCCCGGCGGCGTGGCATTCCTGTCCTTCGTCAACGCCTGGATCGAACTGGCGGGCATGCTCAATGAACTGTCCCGCGCCATGGGCCAGCCGGACTTCTACCCATTCGTGCTGCCACCGGCGGTGATCGCCAAGCTGCACTTCATCCACCTGGTGATCCAGGAAGAGGGTGGCCGGGCGGACGAGGTGTTGCAGGCACAATGATGAACCCCTGTGGGAGGGGATGCTGACGGCCATGGCAAGTGCTTGAACCCCTTCATATTTTTAATCCGTCGCCAACGGTTGTAACTTCCGATGAGATCGGTACAATGGCCCCGCTTGCCGAGAGGCCAGCGTCGTTATGGTGACCCCATCGGTCCCCCCGCAACGATTACCCGTGAACCTGGTCAGAGCCGGAAGGCAGCAGCCACAGCGGGAACATTGTGTGCCGGGGTGTGGCTGGTGGGGTTGCCTCCATAACGTAAGTCCTTGAATTCTCAAGGATTTCACAGTCAAAAATCTCGCAGTGGAACAGCGTTTAGGTACACCAGAGTGGTGCACTATGCTGGCGATTTTATCTGATTGAAAGCCTTTTCCTCCAAATCATCGTCACTTCCTGTCGCCCTTCCTTCAGCTATTGTTCGGCATCCCAAATAATTTCCTAGTACTCAATACATTGGCTTTTACGCTGGTCGATGTATAGTGGCACCTTGCTTGTAGAGGGGTATTGCACCTTCCGCCTCGGTTGCGCGTATTTGCGGCATTTTAGGTGTCGGTTTTACGTATTAAGAGTTAGGTGATTCACTGATAAAGGGGAATTGAAATTGAATGATCTTGCTGTCTATGGATTAATCGTATTGGGTGGTCTCGCTGTACTCGGGTTGGGAGTAAAAGTGATGATTAAGTTTAAGGGTGGAACAAAGAATAATATAAAAAACAGCACGTTCCACGGACCGTATGCAGGGAGAGATTTTAATGGGGTGGCTCCTAAACAGGATAAAGAACTCTAATTTTTATGGATCGTATGTAGGGCGTGACGTAATTAATCAGAATATTCTTCCGAGACCAACGCAAATGGATTTGCTGGTAGATGTGTATAAGGATGAGGTGAGGAATGGGGCGGAAGTTGATAGTCTGATTGATGAGTTGTTGCACTATAATAGTCAAAAATACGATATACGAAATTTAGAAACTAAACTTGCGGAAGTGAACCTTGGTGAGTTGGTCGCAGAGGCCGAAGAGCTAAAGCAATTAATTTCAATGCTGATTATGAAAAATCAGAACTTCAAATCAGCACAAAAAATGATTGCATTGCTTCTGGATGAGGTGGCTAGCGTTTTCAATGGTAAAATTAAGCCTCATATAACGTGTGGGGTGACTAAATTAGTCGCTGAACAGCTAATTGCGCAGCACCTAGAAGCAGAAATAAGAAAAAATCTAGGTGAAAATGTGTTGAATATTTATAATAGGCAGATAAAAGGGATGCTTTATTTCCTTACTGGGAACTGCCATTTGGAGTGGAAATAATGCTCCTATATAATAAAGCATTCGATCCAATTCATACACTGTTGAGACTCGCTGCAATCTGTGACTTCAGCGTAAGCGATGAAATAGAAGTCGAGCGGCTGCAGATTTTCAACTTTTTACTTGCCTTTCCTGCTCATATCGCAGATATGCCTTTGTCGCGCGAGGTTATGCAGGAAAAGAATAAATTTAAAAAGTACAAGTCGCCTTATAATAATTTTGAACCATATACTCTTTTCAATCGAATGAATCCGATTTTTTTTGCCTCGCTTCAGATGGCAGAGAGCATAGGTTTTTTGCATGTTGATGATGGCTCTGTTGTTAAGTTTAGTAAAAATGAAATACCAGGGGCTTTGAAGAAGATTGTATGCGGCGATAATAGTAGTATATCTAGGGAAGCTTTGAACTTTGAGGCAAAGTATCTGACGCAAATGCCGATCCTCGGTAAGTCAGGACTTAAAGCAGCCAGCAAACTAATGGATTTTAAATATGATTATCCGCAAGCCAACAATTAAAATTAAACGCCTTCTTGCGGCAAAATCTGGAGATGCCGTATATGATGAGGTGTTTCACTCCGGTCTGAATATTCTTTCAGGTTGTAACGGGGGAGGAAAAACCTCCGTGGTTCAATTGTTAGTTTACGGCCTAGGGTATGAAGTTCAGCATTGGAAGCAAGAGGCTGGCTCGTGCGACGAGGTTTTTATAGAATGTGAGTTGAATGGACAAACGGTAACGTTAAGTCGAGCACTTCAAACTCAACGTGCCAGCATGCAATTTTTCTTTGGTGATCTTGCTTCAGGTTTGAGGGCGGGCCGCACGGAGTGGTTTTCTTATCCTTATAACTCTGGAGCCAAAGAAAGTTTCTCGCAAAAATTATTTGAGATTCTTGGTGTCCCGGAAGTAAAGCTTGATGCAAGTGAGAACTTAACAATGCACCAGTTGTTAAGGCTGATTTATAGCAATCAGGCGAATCCTCCTTCAAGTATATTCAACATAGAGGCTTTTGACTCTGCATTCAAGCGAGAGGCAATCGGAAAATATCTTTGTGGGCTTTACGATAATGATCTTTATGATGAAAAAATTGAGCTTGGTAGAAGTGAAAAGGCACTAGATAAAATTATTTCCGAAATACGAGCCATTACTAGTGTCTTAGGGAAGACACAAATTTCGTCCGAGTTATTTACGACTGAGCAACTGCGGGCTTCTTACCTTGAAGAGATAAACTCTATCAGGGAAAAAATTATTGCCCTGCAAGAAGAAGCTAAGCTTGAGTATAAGCAAGAAAAACAAGCCACAAATCAGTCGGCTGCGGAAATCACAAAAATTAAGGAGGCTTTGTTTGATCTTGAGGTTGCCCAGCGCGATCTGGAGTTTGAAGTCGAAGATATTAGGTTGTTTCTTAGTGAGCTAAATCAGAAACTACAAGAGGTAAATGATTCCCTAGAGGCTGGCAGTGTGCTGAGCTCCGTTGCCTTCAAAGTGTGCCCCTGCTGTTTTTCAGAACTCCCTGATGTGGCTGGCGATGAATGTTCGCTTTGTGGAAGTGATGACTATTTGACTCGTAGAAATACTAATATGCTTAGAATGAAGAACGAGCTTAGTATTCAGTTGCGTGAGTCAAATAAGATATATGATCGAAAAAATGAAGCTTTAAGTGAAAATAGTAAGAAGAAGAAAGAGTGCGAGAGGCAGTTGAGGCAAGCCGTGACAAAGTCAATTGCTACAGTTTCTGTCCATAACAGCCAACTAGAAAAGGGCTTGTTCGTTTATTATACGAAAGTCGGAGAGCTTGAGCAGAAAATAGTAGATTTGGAGCGTACTGAGGAGTTGAGAAACGCTATAACAGCGTTGTCAAGTAAAAGAGAGGAGCTGCAGAGTAGCGTTTCTCATCTTAAAAGCTCTATTGAGCTCAAAGAAGGGCTTGCAAGAGTACGGCCAGGGGAAGTTCACTCTATCATATCGGAAACTGTTATTGCGTTTCTGAAGTCTGACTCAGGCAGTGAGAGGGAGTTCAAGGAGGCTCAGGAGGTTGAATATGATTTCGCTTCTAGTAGGGTTTCTGTAAATGGGAAGACATATTTTTCCGAGAGTTCTATATCTTATTTGAATAACGCCTTTCATCTGGCACTTTTGAAGCTTTCGTTGGTTAAAGATTATGTTCGTTTTCCAAGACTTCTGATTTTGGATGGTATCGAGAATTTTGGATTGGAAGATCAACGATCTCAAAACCTTCAAATGAACATCAAAAAGTACTTCTCAGCTGAAGGGGTAGATCACCAAATTATTATTGCTACGAAAACGATCCATCCCGAATTGGATGTACCCGGTGTAAGAGTCGGTTCACACTTCACTGAAGATGCGAAGAGTCTAAAAGTTCGGTGATGGCTCGATGATCATAGAAGGGAGGGATGTCGAAAGATTACCCGCTGATTGACCATGATACTCTGTGTATGAGTGGATACTGGACGTTGGTGGCTCTTGAATTGGCGGCGCATTGACATCATGATAAAGGCAGTCACCTACATGGAAGCTGAGCAATGAAATCAAGAGACCTGCGGACCCACCACGATGTGATCATTAGTGGCTATACTATCTCCCCATTGTCGACGGGTAAGTATTTGCATCAATTTACTCCCGCTACTACTGAAACCATCTACCAATTCGAAGCTAACAGTGCGCCTGTGCTCGTAAACGGAGACAGGTACAATATTGGTTTCACCGTCAAACCTGATGGGAGGAGAGTAGTTGAACCTTCGGCGATGGGGAAAGCTGATTCAGTGAACAAAACCCTCAGCCTACTTGCAGCCAAACAACAATCTTCAGACGACTTTGCAGAGAATAAAGCGAAGAATGACCAGCGTGTGACACACCAGGCCAAGGATGGGTATTACTGGGGAAAAAAGTATGCTTGGCGGCGTTACGGTTTGATGATGGCGGAGGGTGCCTTTCTCGCTTACTTAAAGGAAATTCGTCATCCCTCGGTGCCCTGCATTACCTCAAATCCCGATCTCGCGTTTCCGTCGAATGATCCCTCCACCGCATTTAAAGATGATGGGCTAGAGGAGGTTATCGATGCTCTTATTGAGAGTGCGGAACGTGTTGGTCAGTATTTCAAGTCTCCTCTCTTCAGTAAAAAGTTTCAGATCAGGCCGATCCCTTCAATCACTGATAAGAGATAGCGGCGGGCGGTAAGGGGCGCTCGCTCATTAGCGGCATTCTTGGTGGACTAAGTGAGGATCGTAGCTGGCGGGTAAGCAGATTCCGCCGCTGTGATCCGCGACAACGCGGGCTAAGTCCTCTGCTGTGCTGACGCATTCAAACAGCTATGGCATACGTCCTGCCTTTCGGTGCTCAATTTCAGCGGAAAATTGCGGTCGTGCTTACGAGAGTGACTTTTCAAACTCTTTGATAAGGTCTGTCAGGTCAATTCCCAATACCTTGCAAAGGTCTAGAAGCTGCACAACGTCCAAGCGCCTTGATCCCGTCTCGACATCGCTCATGAAGGATTGTGGGCGTCCGAGTGCCCTTGAGCACGCGACCTGAGTCAGTCCTGAATTTTTCCTGTGCTTCTTGATTAGAGTCAGCAGCACATTGTACTCACGGCGATAGATGGTCTTGGACATTGTCGGCTTGCTACGAAGGGTAGCCTTGCAAGCTATATCCGGTTTTCAGATATCTGAATTTGGGATAATCTGTAGAATCTCAACTGGTGCCTTTTAATTTTTAGGGAAATCGCTATGCGGAACTTTGGTTATTTTGTACTCGTAGTAGGAGTGCTTTGTATAGTCGGTGCGTTGGCCATGGATGTCTCGGTATCTTCGGGAGCAGGGCGGGTTAACAACATTGGGTTGATGGCAGAACGGCAAAATCTCATTCTCATTGGCGGATTGATGTTTCTAGTTGGTGTAATAGTGGCTATCGCCGGAAAGCGCCAGAAGGAAGCCGTCGGTAGCTATAAAGATGTTCGAGCCTGTCCGATTTGTGCTGAGACTATTCGTTGTGCGGCTGTTAAGTGTAAACACTGCGGATCAGACGTAGACAGCGTCAACAATGTAGCGGGGTGTGACGCGCATGTAATGGTCGAGCCTACGGAGAAGGAGAGGAGAATGCTTTGGATTGCTCGCGGGGTTTTATACTCAATTTTCGCAGGCTTTATCCTTTTCTCGTTATTAGGTAAGTGATTAGCCTCTGTTGAGCATAAGCATGGCGTATCACATTGTGATAGATGTGAAAAGGCCACATATGGTGGCCTTTGGAATGATCGGTACCATCCTAAAGCGACGGACTGTTCACCCATTGGGAGCCATCATATCGTTGTAGCTTCAACTCAGTAAGCGGTATACCACCTGAGATTGCATACCAATCAATGGGCGAGCCACCCATTTTTTTGCCCGCCTTCTCCAGTTTACGACGGGCGGTGCTGGTAATTCCCGCGTACTTGCAGGCGTCTACCCAGTTCATCAGGCGCGGATCATCGCCCGGCAGAGAAAAGCGAACACACCCATGTTTAACTAGCTGCTCTGCAAAAGTCAGCGCGCGTAAACCGACTCCCATATGTTCTATCTTGGTTGCAGTCTTTTCCCAAAGCTGAGCCTTAGAGAACCATAATAACGGAGGTTCATTCTCGGCACCTGCATTGCTGGGGAGCAAAGCCTCTGATACAAGGATCAAAGGCAGGTGGTGCTTTTCAGTGGTGTAATGATGAACCATTTCTTTGCCGGTCACTAACTTCCCCTTTTTCAGTTGATGGCTTCACGATGGACTGTATCCCCCTCAGATACTCATCTGCTGCACTTTCAGAAACTCGATCTCAGGTTGAATCGGTACTCGCATGGTGCTCCTGCGAATTACTCTCACTTTAACAGGTCTATTTTTTTCTGCTCTTCAAGCTTCTTGCGTTGAAGCCAAAGACCCAAATACGAAGTACTGTTGCCAGTATGGGTAAAGATATAAATCAATGAGCTAATACCTGCGCCAGCAAAAGCAATGATGATTCCCCATTCATCGTTCCTCGGCATGCCTTTATCAATCATCAAGTAGCCAAGGCTTAGCAATGAAGCAATGTTGAATAATATTGAGATAATTTTCATTCTTCACTCGGTGATGGAGTCGTGATACCCAACGATATTGGGCGTGAGCGTTCGACACGGTGGATGATAGCTGACCGCCTCAAGCAATGCATCACGGATACCTCTGCCCCCTGAAAGTAGCTCGCTCACACCAAAGTACTGTCATCCTGCACTGCGGTTAAACTGAAGGTGTGAGCAAGCTAAAGAATTCTACAACAATCTTACTTTTCCCAAAACTACCCAACCCCCTATTTTGGGAATCGAATTGCACAGTCGAATCCGTATGTTAACGGTACTGAAATCCGTGGTGGTGGAATGTTGTATATAGGTCGCCAGCGTTTAATGGACACTCGACATATACAAAGTGGACAGCTACAGAAAAAACAAAATCCGTGTGCGGATGACGTCAGGTGGGTGGCTGTGAGACTGCGTAGATTCGCGTACAGGTGGCGTTAGCTGAATACGGGCATCATGGCGCGTACTCAGTCTTTATCGTTGCTCTGTGAGGCTCTAGCTGGATATCAGAATACAAACTCATGGTACATAGCAGCTACTTCTGCACGGGTGATACCGATGTATGCCATTGTCACCGCTGGACTGGAATGGTTCAGTGTCTTGCAAATCATCTCGATTGAAACACCACCGTTGTACATCAACCAACCACGGGTTTTACGCATTGAGTGCGTACCCAGTTGAAGACTCATCTCATCACCTACAGCCTTGAACGCGGCACCTACTGCAACGCGGCTGACAGCCTTTCCCTTTGCCCGGTTGCTATCCACTTGAAATAGGAACGTGTGCGCTGGGTGTGCCTTCCTGCGACGTTCAATGATCGCCTTGGCGGAACTATTCAAATCAATGTACCGAGTCTTGCCGGTCTTACTCTCTTTGATCGTCAGGATGTCGCCTTTCACATCGTCGAAGGTCAGGCTCAGCAAGTCACTGATACGGAGCGCAGTGTTGACACCGAATCGCCAGATGTCCGCGTACAGAGGATTGCCCTTGGCATTGAGTGAAAGCTTGCGTGAGATTGTCTCTGCTTCGCCGGTTGTTTTCACCGCTTCTACAATGTTCATCTAATTTCCACTCCGTGCATTTCTCGCTCGATATGTAAATTAGAGCATGAGCCAGTAGGCTATAGCAAGGGTGTAAAGGGTTTGCTTATTTGCACAATAGCATTGTGTCAATTAGAACCATGGTTGCTCGCTCCAAATGGAACTGAATGACATTTGAAAATCAGTTGTATCTGAAAATCATGCGTAAGCTTCTACACCGTTCGAATGTTCGACGTGTTGCACAACGTGATGGCTTTCGTTTGGAACTGATTGTGCTGTCGTCGTCAACGTCTGTTACCAATGTTTGAACATCCATCTCAAACGTTCCTGAATGACGTATAGCAGCAATGCTGCTGACATCGACAAACTGGTCAGGGTTGGCATTAACACCTCGTGTGGGAATGTACGCAGCGTTTGTGCAAAGGTTTGTGATGGATGATCCCCGGCGCCTGCTGAATCTGGATTTTTCTTCTGATTTCCACTGGATTGCATTCAGTCCAAACGATATGACAGAGAAAGTGACAACTGTACTTAAACGAATACTTCACTGAGTCCATATAAAATCAGCGTTTGCGACCATGTTGGTCTTCCAAATGGAACTGAATGCGAATGATTGCAGCCTGATACGTTCCTGATAATGATTGCAGTGTTGTAAATACCATTGCCCACAAAAAACCCTTGATTACTGGTTAAAGTTTCAAGGGTTGATAACGTTGTTGAAGTTGTTGTACACCATTGACGGTGGAAGGGAGTGTCTGGTGTTTGGTTCGCCTTGCTCTCTTTTCCCTGAATGTTCACCAGTTGTAATCTGTGTGCATACACAGAGCATGATGACACCTGATTGGTCAATCAGTAGTGATTGTTTAGAAGTTTATAACTCTACTATACAAGAGATGTCCGCAAAGTGAGCGTAGCGAATGCTTTTACAGAGGTGGATCAGCGATAAGCCCACCGGCTTGTGATCTTCTTCTGTGAATACAGGATAGGTTATTACTGTCGTAACGACAGAAGAGTTGTTCTACAAGATCACGCTTTTTAATTTGAGGGGTCTTGTCCCCTCTCTCTTTCCTGTCTCTAACACCTTGCCTGTGGCTACTACCACAGAATATTCTATTCAGAGCTTTCGCTTTAACAGTCGTTCGCTTTCGCTCTCTCTCTTTCCGTCGTTAATTAAAATATGATCAATAGTGACTGTGTTTACGTTTTTGGTCATGATTTGGTTGGATGGTTCAGAAGTTTTTTTCTTTCGATGCTAATTAATGCTGCTGACGGAATGCCCTCAGTGCCTCACCGTACGCTAGGTAATCACCAGCTGAGCGTAGAGCTACAATGTGCTCTGGTACATCCAGCATCTGTTTGTAAGACACGAGAGTCACATGGGAATAGGCGAGCTTGGCTTCAACCTTGTACGCGTCCTCATAGCGCCGTAACAGTTCAGGTCGTCGCAGTAGGTAACAATGGATTCCATGGGCAGCGTGTCGCGCAGCTTTGATAACACGTTGAGCCTTTCGAAGCTGTGTACCTTGAGCCACCAATGTATCCACCTTGAACTCCCGCAAATACAATGCACCTACAACTTCATTCATAGCTACGTTACAGACGTTTTGAGACTGTCCAGCGGCTGTGAGGCAGCTCCCAAATATAATATTGTCGAGCCATAGTGGGTGCGGTTCGCCCGGCGAATTTGTCAGGACTTCAATAGCAATATGGGCTATTGGATTGGTAGTAGACGCGGGTTTGCGGCCGGCTCCCTTCGGATTGGTCGGTGCAAAATCGTTAGTGGTGGGAATCAAATTTAAAGCGCAGTCGTACGACATGGATTGTTCTCCTTTTTCCAAGTTCAAGTCATAGGCATTCCTCTCGGTAGCTGCCAGATGGTTTGGTGTGTAGTTATTTGAAGCGGGCGGATGTTAGACCTCACAACTCAGACGAGTCAAATGGTTCGTTAGACCAAAAAGAGTTTAGAGAACTTGTCAACTGTCAAAAAGCGGAAAAAGCTGATTAATGTATAAGCCCCGCACAGACTGAGTAATCAGTACGGGACCATCGTTGGATTGGATTGCATGAGGGCGATCTCAAAACGCGTTATGGAGCGTCACAGATGGTGTCGCTTGCGGCATCTTTTACTGGATCACGCGGTTATCCAGGAATGACCAATGGAGAAAATGTATTGCTCACTTCCTTGTCTATCTCTGACATTCGTTTGTTGCGAGCGTCATCAATCCTCTTTTGTTCTTTCGCATCTGCTGCTTGAATAAGTTGTTGACGTAGCAAGTTTTGATATCGAACGTGTTCAGCTTCCAGGAACTCAACATACTCAGATTTTACACGAGTTCGAATGTCATCAATATCTTTCTGCTGGTGTGATAGTGGTTTTACCATCCAGCACTGGTGATCGAGTTGTGCAATTGTAATGCCTTGATTGCGAGCCACTGTGTAACCTTCCGATACTTTTGTAGCTACCAATTCAAGAAAGTCATGGGGAAGTGGTGTACGGACGACCTCCATACATTGTGTTGTACCTTTGTAAACGTTAACCCATCCGTCAACACGGGTTTCAAATTCAGCATCACTCCATTTAGGTGGAATTCCGCTAATAGTAATCTTTGCATTAGTCATGGTTTATTTCTTCCTTTCTGGTTAATGTGATTCAGCATTTTCTGAATGATTGTTGCTTGATATTGCTCAACACTGAGCTTAGTGATGGTGTTGGCAGTGGTGGTTGTTACACTTGCATCACTGGCGCTGTTATCAATCTTCTGTACTTGCATTGCTTGCTGTGCATGTTGTTCTTTTCTTTGCTTTGCACGTTGTCGTCCAAATGCTTTTGTGAGTTGTATGCTGACGTGCTCCGAACTACTACTGCTCATTTGAATTCTCCTGAGCTTCATGCAACGCTGATAATCCATGCTCTGTGGTAAGGCGGTCGATGATGTCGGTGGTTCTTCGAACTTCAACGTGGTCGCCAACTGCAAGTGCACATTTTTTCAAATGTATGAAGTGAGCCATTTGTTTGATTGCAAGGTGACGGTCAAGGTCGATGGTTGTTTCGATCATGTTAGGTTTATCCTTTAGTTGTTTTATTGAAACTAGGCAGACATATGCCTGATTTGGCACTTTACATGCCCGGTTTACGTGGCCTGTAGACGTGCCAAACAACGTACCCCGTACCTACGGTAGGAGTACCAATATTTGCACGGTTTGGGCCAATGAAATGGCTTAGCGTCGCAATGATTCCAAGAACGATGGTGACGCTGCTGCCAAGTCACCAACTGATACCAGTACACCTTGACGGTTTGCTTTGGATTTGAGCTTGTAGTACTTGGTTAGCACTATCTCAGAAGCAGCATAAAATGCGTGATCACCATCAGGTGTTGGTGGCAATGAACTGGTTACAACGGTCTTGATTAGTTGCGAAGGTTGGTGGATGGTGATGTAGTTCAAATTAGTATTCCTTATTTTATGGTTGTATCCTCTGACTTGTGGTTAAAGTACTTGGATTGAATGATGGTTAGATGCTTTCTTCGCGTCTGCTTTACGTAGGTTGTTCGTGATAGTACTGATCATCACGTTTACCATGTGAGTTGGATTAGTGTTGCCAGTTCGTGCCATCAGTGCTTCCAACTGTTTTACAGATGCTGGATTAAGGAACACCTTCATTACAAACTCTCATTGAACATTACGCGGTCATGCACGTACTTATTGATTGAAACACCGGATGCCGCAGCAGCATTCTCGATTGCAGCGAAGTGAGTGGTACTAAATGCAATCTTCACAGGAATCATTGGTTCTTTATTTGCCCTGAATTTAATTCCACGACAGGTTGATCCACAGACTTCAGCGTGGCTACGATAGCCGGCTAGTGATTTGTTACAGACAGTGCATTGCTTTTCTACAGGCATGAAAAATCGCTCCATTTTATAGTTGGTGAGAAAGAGTTTGGGTTTGTGTTGTGTTACGACAATAAAAAAGCCGTAACCTGTAAAGATTACGACTTTAGAATTTTGCGGAGAAGAAATAACAAGTTACTGACAATACAGAAGGAAGGGCTGAGTTTCAGTAATGAGCAGGGAGGGAGCTGCGGATCGCAGTATTACTTCTTCTCCTATATGTGCAATTATACACTTAAAAGTTTGAATAAGTCAATACCGTTGAGCATTTGTCAACAACTTTTCATTAACTAATTTTCAAATTCAAAGTTTAGGTGTCGGATTGCTTCGGCCATTGCTTTGATAGGGATGCGGCTACCGTAAACACCGAATGTGACGGCAGAGTCTTCGTGACCAGCGATACGCTTGATCAGGGAATCTTGTACGCCAGCCTCCCTTAGGTCATCGATCATTGTGTGACGGAAACTGTGAAAGGTTTTCTTGGGGTCGTTGATACCCATTTTGGTCCGATACCGACTAAACCATTTCGACGGTGCATGACCTAGCTTGCCGCGAACAGGTTCCAGCTCTGGAAAAAGTCGATCTGAGTTTTGATTTCGCTGATTGTTCACATAATCGAGCAGTCCCAACTGAATCAACGCAGGATGGATTGGTAACGTCCGGCGACTGCTGCTGTTCTTGAGTTTCTGAGATTCGTGACCATCGTCGATTTTTATACAATTGATTCCTTGCAACGTGATGAAGTCAACAACGTGCAACTGGCAAAGCTCTTCCAATCGGGCGCCGGTGAGCCTTCCCAGCAAGGGTAGCCAGTACCGCCATGGATGTTTGCGGGCTTCTGCCTTCAGCGCATCCAGATTGAGTAGGGTTGTCAGGTCTGCTGATTCAAACGACAGTCGTGCTTCCTTCGCTGATCCCACCATGACCTTGAGTCCCATCAATGGATTGTCGGCAACGTAACCATTCGACTTGCACCAATTCATGAATGCCGAGAGCTTGCGTAGACGGTTGTTCACAGTCACGGCGGTGATGGTTTTGTACGTCCCGCCGGAGTCGATCACCTGTATCAACGTCTTGCCCTTGAACTGAGGCAACAGTGCAAAGTATTGAGGGCATCGGCTGAGGCGATCTTTCAACAGTCGAGCTTGGTGCACGTCGAAAGCTTCGGCGGGCATGTCGCCCATCAGTTCGAACAAATCTCGTAACGAGCGTTCGACTTCGTGCGTGCTGACTTCTCGCCACGTGCCACCACGTTTGCCCTCATCTATATAGAGCTTCGACAGGGTAGACAGAGCCGGACCATTAGCGACTGATTTTGCAGGCTTAGCTATGGGTTGGTATGAGCGATGCGTTGAAGGTGGAGCAGGGCATTTATCTCGCCATTCAGTACAGAGTCTACGCAACGTCAGGATGTCTGCTAGAGGATGCTCGGAAAGGTGTTCATGTATCTGCTGAGCAAGGGAGGCAGCGAGGAACAAGGCGCTCTGACGTTCTCGAATGTTCAAGCACACGCGCAACGTGTGACGGTTCGGGAACAGGTGCTTGGGCAATCGAAGGTTTAGGTAATAGCCTGATTGGCGGCGAACAATATAGGTCATAGTGGAACACCAGAGTGGAACAGCAAAGTGGAACAATGCTGACTGCACCCCGAGTTTTTGCTGACTGTGATCACCTTGAACACAGGAGGTAGGAGCAACCCTATAATGCTACAACCCTTGATATAGAAGCTTCGCAACGATACCCGAGCATGCTTGCATGCGACATGGTCAGAGCCGGAAGGCAGCAGCCACAGCGGGAACATTGTGTGCCGGGGTGTGGCTGGTGGGGTTGCCTCCATAACGCTCCTCCTTGCAGTCCCCTTCGATTCAAATCCAAATCACCTGTTTTCAGTCAACTGCCGATGTTTTATTGCGCGGTCGATGATGGTTGTTTCACAACTTTCCAACACCCCTCTGGACAACCCCAAACCGCCTTGTTAGTTTCCGCCGGCCACTTGTTACAGAGTATGACGAGGGCGCCGACTTGATATTGAAGTGCCATCACTTCTTTAACTAACAAGGATGTCTGTGATGAAAAGCCTGCAAGGGTTACCCCGTCTTATCAGTGCTTCGGTAGGTGCGCCGGGTAAAGCCCGCAACTTGCCCGCCGATGTGCAGTGCATCCAGTATTTATTCAATCTGATCATTCCCAAGATGGGTTTCCCGCTGGCCGAAAACGGCAAGTGCGATGGCCAGTTGGTGCAGTGCATCAGCCAATACCAGTTTCGCCACCTCAAGTATGCCCATCCCGATGGTGTGGTCGACCCCACCGGTCGTACGTTCAACAGCCTGATCGAAGAAGCGGTGAAGGTGCCGGTGAAGGCCTTTCCGACGATGCGCATCCCGAGTTTTCTCAATGCATTCGGCAACAACCAGGGCGATGCGGTGCAGGCCACGGTCAATGTGTACCTGGACCGCATGCGCGCGATGATCGAGGCCGAGCGGCGTAACCGGCAATTGATGCTCCAGGCCACGTGCGACGGGGGCATGACCCTCAGTGAAACGGATTTCCAGAATGCTGCCACGCAGTTGGGCAGCGGTATTTCGGTGAATATCATCAAGGCCTTCGCCACCGTGGAATCAGGTGGGCGTTCCGGGTTCGGGCCGGCCAAGTTGCCGGTGATCGCGTTTGAAGGGCACTTGTTTCGCAAGTACACCAAGCACATCTACGACCAGGCGCACCCGCTGCTGTCCTACCCCTACAAGAAAAAGGCCGGGCCGCAGTGGCAGGCCAATAACAAGGACCAGGCCAAGGCTTGGGAAACCATGGCCACCGCTTTTGGCCTGGACCAGGAAGCGGCCCTCATGTCGGCGTCGTGGGGCATGTTCCAGATCATGGGCTTTAACTTTGCCTCGTGCGGCTACAAGACGGTGTTTGAGTTTTCGGCAGCACTAAAGGTGAATGCCGGTAACCAACTAAAAGCCTTCCTCGGTTTTTGCAGCAAGAGCCCGGCATTGATGAAGGCCATGAAAGCCAAGGATTTTACCGGCATGGCACGTAACTATAACGGCGAGGACTACGGCAACTACGACGTCCTTATGCAAAAAGCCTACGAAAAACTTGAAGGGAAAAAATAGGATGATCCGTTTTCTAGCGATAGGTGTGTTGTCGTTGTGCGCCGTGGGCCCTGCCTTGGCCGGTTCGGCCGCGTTGCATTCGGGCAAGTACGAAGGGCTGATGCTGGCGGTGACGCCGGAGCATCAGGTCGAAGGGTTCTATTCGGAAACCATGGGCGAGGGCGTCACCCGCCGTTGCGCGTTTTACCTGCAAGGCAAGCCTGAGGCGCTCACCACGTGGCTTGACGAGGCTCATCCCGGCAGCCTGGCGCCTTCGTCCGATGGCGTGACCCTGACGGTGGAAGAGGGCCGCCAGCACCCCGGCTGCCTGAATGTGCTGATGCCGGAGATTGCCACCGGCCTGGACCTGACCCAGACCGCCAGCAAACAATGGATCGGCCTGGTGACGGTGTCTGCCGACAAGGCTTACCTGCTCAAGGCCCCAGGCGCCAAGGCCGCCAAGCGTCCGTATATCGTCAAGCGCGATGTGGTCGGTGTGCTGGCCTTCAAGGACGGTTGGGCCCAGGTCGAGTTCATCAATGACGACGACCGCTCGTTCAGTGGCTGGATCAGCCAGGATCAATACAGTCGACTGGTCGCGCCCAACTGAGTCATCCCAATCGCCGCAGTGTGCCGGGCACGCTGCGGCGTTTTTGTGCCTGGGGTTCAGGCCTTGCCGCGGTTGAACAGCTTGCGAATCACTGCGAGCAGCGCCACTACGCCGATCACCAGGAACTTCTTCGCAGCCAGCAGGAAGATACCGATCTTGGCAAATAGCCCGGCCTTGGCGGCGATCCCACCGGCAACCAGCGCGGCGAGGCCGTAAGTGGCAAGCTTGTCGGTTTTCGGGTTGAAGTCGGTATAGAGGTTGCCGTCGGTGAAGTTGGTAAAGGCCAGCACCTTAGGCAATTCCTGTTGGATGGTGGCCAGGTCGGCCATGGCGGCCACAGCGTTGAGTTCCAGTACGCCTTCACGGCCCAACACGCGGATGCTGTAGTTGAGGGTGTTCTGGTCGGCGTCGTCAGCCTTCAGTTCGCGGGCCCAATACATCTTGTGGGTGGTGTCGTCGTAGCGCGGTGGCTCGGCCCAGCCCAGCAGATGCAGGCCGGCGTAGCCTTGTTTCTGGCGTTCCTTGTTCTCTGCTTCGTCTTCTTCCTGCATTTGCTTGAGCAGGTCGGCGTAGTCGATTTTTGCCGCATCTTCGTCGGAGATGTGCCCATCTGCCTTGTAGCTGACGATCACGCCCCAACCGCGTTCCGACAATGGGCTGACGGCTTTGGGCACGATCATGCCCAGGGTCTTGAAGCCCGGCGGGTTGCCCCAGCCATCGGTGAGCAAGCGCTCGGTATCGGCGGGGTCGAGGTAGTAGAACTCGTCGGTGAGCTTGAGGGTGGCGATGCCGCTGGGCAGGGTGACCGTGCCGGTCTTTTGGTTGAGTGACGCCAGAAAGTGCTCGGCTGTTTCGGCGGGGGCACTGGTTTCAATGGGGGCAGGCGAGGCAGCAGCAACGGCAGGCGCGGCAGGCAGGCTCAGAGCGGCCGCCGCCAACAACAGGCGGAAGTAATTCATGGTAGTCCCTT
Organism: Pseudomonas sp. NFACC25; assembly: GCF_900100935.1. Taxonomy (NCBI): domain Bacteria; kingdom Pseudomonadati; phylum Pseudomonadota; class Gammaproteobacteria; order Pseudomonadales; family Pseudomonadaceae; genus Pseudomonas; species Pseudomonas sp. NFACC25. The sequence continues at coordinate 738,281 of NZ_FMUC01000001.1, read as the reverse complement.
ACATTTTGAATTAATTTCGCTGGAGGATAACCGAAACAACATGTTGCGAGTTAGTCAAAAGTCTCCCGCAACAGCTCGGCAAATGCGTCCCTGGCCAGATGCCGCTGGGTGTCCTTGTGCCAGAACAGCAGGTTATCCACCGCCGCCAACTCTTCAAATCGATAAGACGCCAGCTGGTTGGCCTGCTCATAGCGGGCCAGGATCCCCTCCGGCGCCAACGCCACGCCAATCCCCGCGCTGACGCAGCCGATAATCGTGCCCCAGCTGGCATAACTGGCGATGGTCGGCTTGAAGTCATGGGGCTTGACCCAGTTTTCCAGGGCTGCGCGATACGGGCAGCCGGGTGGCCATACCAGCAGGGTGCGGCCGGCGAGGTCCTCGGCGCCACTGATGGGGGCGCTGGACGCGCTGGCGATCAGCACCAGGCGTTCGCTGTAGACCACGCTGTGTTCGAGCTTGGTGCGTTTGTTGCCGGCGGCCACCAGCGCCACGTCCAGGCGGTGGTGTTGCAGGTCGTCGAGCAACGGGCCCCAGGCGCCGGTCACCAGTTCCAGGCTGACATCGGGGTAGCGCCGGTGATACTCCGCCAGCAGGGGCGGCAAGCGCCCGCTGGCGCTGGACTCCACCGCGCCGATACGCAAGGTGCCACGGGGAATCGCATTGGCGTCCACGGCGCGTTTGGACTCATCCACCAGCGCCAGGATGCGCTCGCAGTAATCCAGGAAAATCTCACCGGCGGCACTGATGGCCAGTCCACGTCCGGCGCGGATGAATAGCGGTGTGCCCAGCTCGCCTTCCAGCTGCTTGATGCGCGTGGTGATGTTGGACGGCACGCAATGCAGCAGCACGGCCGCCTGGGCCACGCTGCCGGTTTGTGCCACGGCTCGCACCATTTTCAGTTGGGCCAGTTCCATTGCTCAGTTCCAGTGATTGCAGAAGTCAGAAACGGTTAATTGTCCTGCGCCTTGCCCGGGCCAAGACTGACGGCACTCCTTCCCGGTTTCTGGACGCCATCGATGAATACCCCTTCACCTGTAAAGCTTACGCTAGTCATCGCCAGCGTCATCCTGTGTTGGGCCTATTCGCCGATTGGCGTGCACATGGGGCTGCACAGCTACAGTCCCGGCCAATTGGCGTTGCTAAGGTTTTTGATTGCCTCGCTGTTCATGGGCGGTGTGGCACTGGTGATGGGCATCGGCCGGCCGCGCCTGCGGGATGTTCCGTGGTTGCTGGTGCTGGGGTTCTTCGGCGTGTTCCTGCATCACACTGCGATCAATTACGGACAGCAATGGGTAACGGCAGCGGCGTCCAGCGTCCTGGCGCAGTCGGCGCCGTTGTTCAGTGTGCTGGTCGCGTTTTTCTGTCTGAAGGAACGGGTCAGTGCCTGGCGCTGGGGCTGCGTCTTGCTGGGGCTGCTCGGCGTGCTGGTGGTGATCTGGGGGGATCAGGGGCTGGGTGAGATCGACCCGCGTGGCTTGTTGATCCTGCTGGCGGCGGTGTCGTGGAGCGTGTACTTCGCCCTGCAGAAACACTATGCCCACCGCTACAGTCCGCTGACCATGGCGTGCTACATGGTGTGGGCGGGCACCCTGATGCTGTGTGTGAACCTGCCGGGCCTGCCGGCTGCAGTGGTGCAGGCGCCGTTGGCAGAGAACGTGGCGGTGCTGGTGCTCGGGATTTTCCCCAGCGCCTTGGCGTATCTGGCCTGGGGGTATGTGTTGAAGCATGTGGAGGTCAGCCGCGCGTCGGTGGCGATGTACCTGATCCCGCCGGTGGCGATGGTGATGGCCGCGACGTTGCTGGGCGAGCACATTGCCGTGCAGGTGATGCTGGGCGCTGTGATCGTGCTGGCCAGCGTGGCGGCCATCAGCCTGGAGGGGCGCTGGCGGTCAGTCGTTCAGGCTAAACGCGCGCAAGCGGTGGCCATCGAGGTCCTGGGCGACGAAGGTGTAGCCGAAGTCCATGGGCGTCGGTGACTGGACAATGATGGCGCCCCGTTCTGCCCATTGGTCGTGCAACGCGTCCACGGCGGCCATGTCGGGCAGCGAGAAGCCCACTTCACCGCCACCGCCTGTGAACCGGGCTGCCGGCTCTACGGTATGACGCGACCACAGCCCGAGCTTTACCCCATTGTCCAGAATGAACAGGGCAAAGGTCGGGTTCAATTCGACCGGCGGCTTGCCCAGCAGGCGGCTATAGAAATGGGCACTGGTGGCCGGGCTGTCGACGTACAGCAGGAAGTAATGGGCGAGGGTGTTCATGTGGGCTCCTTGAGAACGGGCGTGGTGTGGCGCCGAGTCTATAAGGAGTGCCTGTCAGTTTTTGTCAGGAGCGTGCAGGGGGACCGGGTCTTCGCCAGTGTATAGCTTGATGATGTCGTCGATTTCGCCGGACATTTTCATCCGCAGCAGAGTGCGCAGGATCTTTTGGGCCGGCACGTCGGGATCGTTGCGCACGATGCAGCCGAGGTTTTGCTCCTCAATCAGCGCAACTTTGTGCAAGCGCTGGCTGATTGGCATTTTCTGGTTGAAACGGTCGACGATCCATTCATTGCTCACTGCGTAGTTGAATCGCCCCGCCACCAGCTTGTGCAGCACCTGTTCTTCGCTGCGGGCGTCGTCGCGGGTGAGTTGGCCGTTGGCAAACAGTGGGTCGAGGGCGCCATAGCGATAGTTGAGCACCGTGCCGATCGGCTGGGGTGTCAGCTTGAGCACCTGCACCGGCTGGTTGCGCACACTGACCAGCACATTGCGCTGCACCATTAAAGGCAAGCTCCAGATGTAGTCGCCGGACAGGTTGTCGACCCACGCCTGGGTGACATAACAGCGCACATCAATATCCCCGTGACCCATGGCTGTGGCGATACGGGCGCGGGCCAGCACGTGGAATTCCGCCGGCTGGCCAACCTGGGTGGCCAGGCTCAACATCAAATCATACAAAATCCCCTGTGTAGGCCGGCCGTTCTCCACCTGCACCATGGGCATCGCCCAACTGTCGGAAACCGAGAAACGCAGCGGTGCAGGCGCCGCCAGGCAAGCCGTGGTCATCATCCATAAAGCGCCCAGGACTACGCGCATACACTCTCCGGGTTCAGGCCTTTTCGGGGCCAGTCAGCAGAGCTTAGTCAGATTAGGCGAGCGTGCCGGATGCAATTTCCCCCTTGCTCCGCTAGCATTACCCGCTTCCGCTTCCCAGTTGCGACGGTTTTCGATGAGTTATCAGGTTCTTGCACGTAAATGGCGTCCGCGCTCGTTCCGCGAAATGGTCGGCCAGACCCATGTGCTCAAGGCTCTGATCAATGCCTTGGACAGCCAGCGGCTGCACCACGCCTATCTGTTCACCGGTACCCGTGGAGTGGGCAAGACCACCATTGCGCGCATCATCGCCAAATGCCTGAACTGTGAAACCGGTATCACTTCGACGCCCTGCGGCACCTGCTCGGTGTGCCGCGAGATCGACGAAGGGCGTTTCGTCGACCTGATCGAGATCGACGCCGCGAGCCGCACCAAGGTCGAAGACACCCGCGAGCTGCTCGACAATGTGCAGTACGCGCCCAGCCGTGGCCGCTTCAAGGTCTACCTGATCGACGAAGTGCACATGCTTTCCAGCCATTCCTTCAACGCCTTGTTGAAAACCCTGGAAGAGCCGCCGCCCTACGTCAAATTCATCCTGGCCACCACCGACCCGCAGAAACTGCCTGCAACGATCCTGTCGCGGTGCCTGCAGTTCTCCCTGAAGAACATGACCCCCGAGCGCGTGGTGGAGCATTTGACCCACGTGCTGGGTGTCGAGAACGTACCGTTCGAAGACGACGCACTGTGGCTGCTGGGCCGCGCCGCCGATGGCTCGATGCGCGATGCCATGAGCCTCACCGACCAGGCCATTGCCTTTGGTGAAGGCAAGGTCATGGCCGCCGATGTGCGCGCCATGCTCGGCACCCTGGACCACGGCCAGGTGTTCGACGTGCTGCACGCGCTGATCGAGGGCGATGCCAAGGCGTTGCTCGAAGCCGTGCGCCACCTCTCGGAGCAAGGCCCGGACTGGAACGGCGTGCTCTCGGAAATCCTCAATGTGCTGCACCGCGTTGCCATCGCCCAGGCATTGCCGGAAGGTGTCGACAACGGCCATGGCGACCGCGACCGCGTGTTGGCCCTGGCCCAGGCGTTGCCGGCCGAAGACGTGCAGTTCTACTACCAGATGGGCCTGATCGGTCGTCGCGACCTGCCTTTGGCGCCCGATCCGCGCGGAGGCTTCGAGATGGTCCTGCTGCGGATGCTGGCCTTCCGGCCGGCGGATTCGGCAGACGCACCGAGACAGCCGCTAAAGCCAGTGGGGATCAGCCAGGCCACAGTTGATTCCGTCAAACCAGTGGCTGGCGCGGCGGTGGTCGCGCCAGTGGTTGCTGCCCCTGTTGCGCCGGCGCCTGAGCCGGCACCGGTAGTGGCGGCAGCGGTGGTTGAGCCGGAACCGGTTGTCGAGCCCGAGCCTGTGGTCGACCTGCCCTGGAGTGACCCGGTAGACGCTGAGGTCGAGGTCGAACAGCAGCCCTATGTCGAGCCTGTCCTGGAAACCGTCGGTGAGCAGCCCGAGCTGACGCCGATGCCTGCGCCGACGCCGGACAGCGTGGTACCGGCCGCCCCCGAGTGGGTGTCGGCCCCGGTTCCCGAGCCGACTGTGGCCCAGGTCGAAGCCGCAACCCCGGGCATCGACCTCGACGACGAACCGCCGCTGGACGAAGACTACATCGAGCCGGACATGGATTCGGCCTACAGCTACCTGGACGACCTGGCCAGCGAGCACACCGCCGAGCCGGCCCCGGAACCCGAGGTGGAGCCCGCTGCGGCACCGGCCACCGGCCTGGCCCTGCAATGGCTGGAGCTGTTCCCGAAACTGCCGATTTCCGGCATGACCGGCAGCATCGCCGCCAACTGCACCCTGATCGCCATCGACGGCGACCACTGGCTGTTGCACCTGGACCCGGCCCACAGCGCCCTGTTCAACGCGACCCAACAGCGGCGCCTCAACGATGCCCTGAACCAGTACCATGGGCGCACGCTGACCATCGCCATCGAGTTGATCAAGCCCGAGCAGGAAACCCCGGCCCAGGCCGCGACCCGCCGGCGTATCAACCGCCAGCGCGAGGCTGAGGACTCGATCCACGGCGATCCGCTCATCCAGCAAATGATGCAGCAGTTCGGTGCGGTCGTTCGCCAAGATACAATTGAACCTGTCGAAGCCCCGGTGCCCCAGTCATCCTGACACCGGGCTATTCATTGATCCACGTACTTTTGAGGTGATTCCCATGATGAAAGGTGGCATGGCCGGCCTGATGAAGCAGGCGCAGCAGATGCAGGAAAAGATGGCCAAGATGCAGGAAGAGCTGGCCAACGCCGAAGTCACCGGTAAAGCCGGTGGCGATATGGTCAGCGTGGTGATGACCGGTCGTCACGACATCAAGCGCGTGAGCATCGACCCAAGCGTATTGCCAGGCGTGGGCGAAGATGACCTGGAAATGCTCGAGGCGTTGTTCGCCGCGGCCGTCAACGACGCCGTGCGCAAGATCGAAGCCAACAGCCAGGACAAAATGTCCGGCGTGACTGCCGGCATGCAACTGCCACCGGGCATGAAGCTGCCGTTCTGATCGCCAGGCTTTAGCTAGACTCCAATGCCAGGCCTTGTGCCTGGCATTTTTGTTTGTGCCAATCCAATCGAACCCTGGCGCGGCACCCATGGTCTGCACCCTATACCGATAGATTCGATCAAGGAGCCCCTTCATGCCTCACGAACCGACATTGAACCAGCGCATTGTCCTGGTCTCACGCCCTCAAGGCGCACCCACGCCGGAAAACTTCCGCCTGGAACGGGTGACCTTGCCGGAATTGGCAGACGGCCAGGTCCTGCTGAAGACGCTCTACCTCTCCCTCGACCCTTATATGCGCGGGCGCATGAGCGACGCACCGTCCTACGCCGCACCGGTGGAAATCGACGAGGTGATGACCGGCGGGGCTGTCAGCCGTGTCGAGCAATCGCGTAATCCGAAATTCGAGGTGGGTGATCTGGTCGTCGGCGCCACCGGTTGGCAGAGCCACAGCATTTCCGACGGCCGCAACCTGATCCCGGTGCCCAATGGCCTGGCCAGCCCGTCCATGGCCCTGGGGGTGCTGGGCATGCCGGGCATGACCGCCTACATGGGCCTGATGGACATCGGCCAGCCGAAAGCCGGAGAAACCCTGGTGGTGGCGGCTGCCTCCGGCGCGGTGGGTTCGGTGGTCGGCCAGGTGGCCATGCTCAAGGGCCTGCGTGTGGTCGGGATTGCGGGCGGTGCCGAGAAGTGCCGCTACGTGGTGGACGAATTGGGTTTTGATGCCTGCATCGACCACAAGAGCGCAACCTTTGCCGACGACTTGGCCCAGGCCTGCTTCAAGGGCGTGGACATTTATTTCGAAAACGTCGGTGGCAAGGTGTTCGACGCCGTGCTGCCGTTGCTCAACCCCAAGGCGCGCATCCCCCTGTGCGGGCTGATCGCCGGCTATAACGCCCATGAAGCGCCCAGCGGGCCTGACCGCTTGCCGGCGCTGCAACGCACGTTGTTGACCAAGCGTGTACGGATCCAGGGCTTTATCGTGTTTGACGACTACGGTGATCGCCAGCCGGAGTTCCTCAGCGCCATGGCGCCGTGGGTACGCGACGGCAAGATCAAGTTCCGCGAAGACGTGGTCGAGGGCCTGGAGCAGGCGCCCGAAGCCTTTATCGGTTTGCTGGAAGGGCGCAACTTCGGCAAGTTGGTGGTACGGGTCGCGCAGGATTGAGCATTTGACGCTAATCCGAGGCGCGGGTATAAACCGCGTCTCGTTGTTTTGTCGGACCACTCGCCCATGAGCTTCAGCCCCCTGATTCGCCAACTGATCGATGCCCTGCGCACGTTGCCGGGTGTCGGCCAGAAAACCGCCCAACGCATGGCGCTGCAACTGCTGGAGCGTGATCGCAGCGGCGGTACCCGGTTGGCCCAGGCTTTGAGCCAGGCCATGACCGGGGTGGGCCACTGCCGCCAGTGCCGGACCCTCACCGAAGAAGAACTCTGCCCGCAATGCGCCGACCCGCGCCGCGATGACACGCTGCTGTGCGTGGTGGAAGGGCCGATGGATGTGTATGCGGTGGAGCAGACCGGTTATCGCGGGCGCTACTTCGTGCTCAAGGGCCATCTCTCGCCGCTCGATGGCCTGGGGCCGGAGGCCATCGGCATTCCGCAGCTGGTGGCGCGTATCGAGGAGCAGGGCACCTTTACCGAGGTGATCCTGGCCACCAACCCGACCGTAGAAGGTGAAGCCACCGCGCATTACATCGCCCAACTGCTGAGCAACAAAGGCCTGGTCACTTCGCGTATCGCCCATGGCGTGCCGCTGGGTGGCGAATTGGAGTTGGTGGACGGCGGCACGTTGGCGCATTCGTTCGCCGGTCGTAAACCGATCGCGCTCTGACGATCAGCGCAGGATCAAATGTGGGAGGGGCAGTGCGGCGAATCCACTTGCCCCTGATAACGTCAGTCCGCGCAGCCGTTACCGCTCGGTGAGGGCAAAGCGGGTCAGGCAAAACGTCGGGATGCCCATGTCTTCCAGGCGTTGCGAGCCGCCCAGTTCCGGCAGGTCAATGATCGCCGCCGCTTCAAAGATCTTCGCCCCCATGCGTCGCACCAGGTTGGCCGCCGCGATCAGGGTACCGCCCGTGGCGATCAGGTCATCGAACATCAGCACCGAATCACCTTCGCACAGGCTGTCGGCATGCACTTCGAGGAAGGCCTCGCCGTATTCGGTCTGGTAACCCTCGGACAGCACGTCAGCCGGCAGCTTGCCCTGCTTGCGGAACAGGATCAGCGGCTTGTTCAGTTGGTAGGCGATGATCGAGCCGATCAGGAAGCCGCGCGCATCCATCGCGCCGATATGGCTGAAATCGGCTTCGACATAGCGATGGGCAAAGGAGTCAGCCACCAGGCGCAGGGCCTTGGGCGATTGGAACAGCGGTGTGATGTCACGAAAGATCACCCCAGGCTTGGGGAAGTCGATGACGGGGCGGATCAGGGATTTGATGTCGAACGAATCGAAAGTCATCGTCGAAGAGTCCTGGGCGGAAAACGGACTCGAAGTATACCTGCGGCCTCACCGATTGGCGCGGCCGCACGCGTCTGCATCAGCCTTCCAAGGAACCACCGGCGAGTGCGCACAGCTGGATCGGGTCGAGGATGTGCACTTCCTTGCCTTCGGCGGCCAGCAGTTCGCTCTGCTGGAAGCGGGTAAACACACGGGATACGGTTTCCACCGCCAGGCCCAGGTAATTGCCGATTTCGTTGCGCGACATGCTCAGGCGGAACTGGTTGGCCGAGAAACCACGGGCACGGAACCGCGCCGACAGGTTGACCAGGAAGGTGGCGATGCGCTCGTCGGCGGTTTTCTTCGACAACAGCAGCATCATCTGTTGGTCGTCACGAATCTCGCGGCTCATCACGCGCATCAATTGACGGCGCAGTTGTGGCAATTGCAGGGCCAGTTCGTCCAGGCGCTCGAAGGGGATTTCGCACACTGAGGTGGTTTCCAGGGCCTGGGCCGACACCGGGTGAATCTCGGTGTCCATGCCCGACAACCCGACCAGCTCGCTGGGCAGGTGGAAACCGGTGATCTGCTCTTCGCCGCTGTCGCTCAAGCTGAAGGTCTTCAGCGCGCCCGAACGTACTGCATAGACGGAATCGAACTTGTCCCCCTGGCGAAACAGAAACTCGCCTTTCTTGAGCGGGCGACCGCGTTTAACGATTTCGTCCAGCGCATCCATGTCTTCCAGATTCAACGAAAGTGGCAAGCAGAGGGGGGCCAGGCTGCAATCCTTGCAGTGAGCCTGGCTGTGAGCGCGCAGTTTGACTGGCTCGGACATTTCTTAAATCCTTGTGGGAAAACACACATAAGACGTAAGGGTACCGCACTGGTGGGCAGTGAAGCCAGCCTGTACAAAAAACAGGCAACGGTATAAAGCTTTTTGTACCGTTGCCGATACAGTTGCATATCTACCCTTCGGAGCTCGGATCATGTCTGTTATCGCGGCTTACAACCCTGCCATCCGTGTACCCAGCGTGCAGGACTTGAAGCCCGCTGCCGAGGCCGAGGAAAAGCTGCCCGTGACCGCGCCGGCGCCTGAAACCAAGGTGATTGAAGGGGTGACGGTGACTATTTCCGCCGCAGCGTTCAAGGCGGCCGGGGCGCCCAAAAGCGCGAATGCCGATATCGACGACAGCGGCCTGGACGATAACGTCAAGGAGGTGCTGAAAATGATCCGCAAGCTGAAACAGCAGATCGCCGAGAAAATGGCTGAGCTTCAGGCGATCGCGGCAGACAAAAGCTTGACCCCGGAGCAGGCCCGGGCCAAGACCGCCAATGTGCAAGGCGCGATCAGTTCGTTGCAGGCAGGTTTGATGACGGCCCAGACCTCTCTGGCCAAAGCGATGAAGACCATGAGCGCCGATGACGCGCTCAAAGCCGCGTCGTTGTCGATGTAACTAGATCACCCGCGAAAACCGCTGCCGGTTCTGGTGCTCCAGGTACGCATCGAACACCATGCAGACTGAACGCACCAGCAGCCGTCCGGCGGGCAGCACGCGAATGCCTTGGGCATCCAGTTCGATCAGGCCGTCTTGCGCCATCGCCTCAAGTTGCGGCCAGACCTCGTCGAAATACCCGCGAAAATCGATGTTGAACGCCTGTTCGATCTGCTCGAAGGCCAGGCTGAACGTGCAGATCAACTGCTGGATCACTTCCCGACGTAACCGATCATCCGTGGTGCACAGCAAGCCACGGCTGGTGGCCAGTTGGGCGCTGGCCAGGGCGTTCTGATAGCCGTTCAGGTCACTGCTGTTCTGGCAATACAGGTCGCCGATCTGGCTGATGGCTGACACGCCGAGCCCGATCAGGTCGCAATGGCCGTGGGTGGTGTAGCCCTGGAAGTTACGTTGCAGCGTGCCTTCTTCCTGGGCAATGGCGAGTTCGTCGTCCGGCAGGGCGAAGTGGTCCATGCCGATATAGCGGTAGCCGGCCTGGGTCAGTTGCTCGATGGTGGTTTGCAGCATCAGCAGTTTGGATTCCGGCGACGGCAGTTCCTCGCTGTTGATCCGGCGTTGGGGCATGAAGCGTTCCGGCAGATGCGCGTAGTTGAACACCGACAGGCGGTCCGGCTGCAGCTTGATCACTTCCTCCACGGTGCGCGCGAAGTTGATCGGCGTCTGCTTGGGCAGGCCGTAGATCAGGTCGATATTGATCGAGCGAAACTGCAGGGTGCGCGCGGCGTCGATCACCGCGCGGGTTTCTTCCAGGCTTTGCAGGCGGTTGACCGCGCGCTGCACGTCGGGGTCGAGGTCTTGCAGGCCGATGCTCACCCGGTTGAAGCCCAGTTCACGCAGCAGGCCCATGGTCGCCCAGTCGGCTTCGCGCGGGTCGATCTCGATGCTGTAGTCGCCGGAGTCGTCGTCGAGCAGATTGAAGTGCTGGCGCAGGCTGCCCATGACCTGGCGCAGTTCGTCGTGGCTGAGAAAGGTCGGGGTGCCGCCGCCGAAGTGCAGTTGTTCAACCGACTGTTTCGGGTCGAGGTGGCAGGCCACCAACTGAATCTCCTGCTCCAGGCGTTGCAGGTAGGCCTGGGCGCGGCCGCGGTCCTTGGTGATCACCTTGTTGCACGCGCAGTAGTAGCAAATGTTCGCGCAGAACGGCACATGCACATACAGCGACAACGGTCGCGTGGCCTTGCGGCTTTCGCGCAGGGCGTGGAGCAGGTCGAAGGTGCCGACCTGGCTGTCGAATTGTACGGCGGTGGGGTAGGACGTGTAGCGCGGTCCCGCCAGGTCGTAGCGTTGAATCAGATGTGGGTCCCAACGAATGGCGTCGAGCATGCGGGCATTCCCCGGATAGGCTAGTGAGCCGAGTCTAGGGGCGTGGCCGGTAGGGCATCTTGATTTGCATCAACGGGGAGCGGCGCTATGCCACATAGCCTTTTAATGGCCCATCAGCCAGTGCTGGTGCGGACCTGGCAGGGTCCAGATACCGAAAATAATCACCAGCAGGCCCCCGGCCATACGCACGCTGCGCTTGCGCAATAACGCGGTCACGCGTTCGGCCGCCAACCCGGTCGCCAGCAGTACTGGCCATGTGCCTAAGCCAAAAGCCAGCATCAGCAGCGCACTGTCCAGCGCATTACCCTGGCTGGCGGCCCACAGCAGGGTGCTGTAGACCAGCCCGCACGGCAACCAGCCCCACAGCGCGCCCAGCAGCAGCGCGCGGGGCAGGCTGGACACCGGCAGCAAACGGTTGGCGACGGGCTGTATGCAGCGCCACAGGCCGCGCCCGAGGCTTTCGATGCGGGTGAGGCCGCTCCACCAACCGGCCAGGTACAGCCCCATGCAGATCAACAGCAACCCGGCGAGCACACGCATGAACAGGGCCGCCGGGCTGTTGGCCACCGCCCAGCCGGCGAGGCCGATCAATAACCCGGCGCTGGCATAGCTGAGGATGCGCCCCAGGTTGTACGCCAGCAGCAGGCGGAATCGACGGCTGCGTTGTTCCTTGGGAATCGCCAGGGTAAGCGCGCCCATCAGCCCGCCGCACATGCCCAGGCAATGGCCGCCGCCCAGCAGGCCGAGGATGAGCGCAGAGACCAGCAGCGGCGCCAGCTCAAGCATGGGGCGGGTCTTTGGGCACGGGCGGTTGCTCGGGGCCGTTGGCTTCGTCCACGGCCGCCAGGTGGTTGGGGTCCTGGTCGTCGAACAGCACGCTGTGGGCCGGGCCGTCGAGGTCGTCGTACTGGCCGCTGTCCACCGCCCAGAAGAAGATGTAGATGGCCACGCCCACTAACAGCAGCGCCGCCGGAATCATCACGTATAGAGCTGGCATCTGCACTCCATGCCCGCGCGGCTCAAGCCGGCAGCGGGCGGGTTACCAAAGGGGCGCTTGTGGCCTGCGCACTCGGCAGGCGAGTCAGGCGCAGGGCGTTGAGCACCACGGTCAACGAACTGAGGGACATGCCGATCGCCGCCCAGATCGGGGTGATCCAACCGAGGGCGGCAAACGGCAGCATAAGGCCATTGTACAGTCCCGCCCACAGCAGGTTTTCAATGATCACCCGACGGGTGCGTCGTGCCAGGGTAAAGGCCTGCACCAGGGCATCCAGGCGGTTGGACAGCAGCACCGCATCGGCGCTGGTCTTGGCCAGGTCGGTGGCCGAGCCCATGGCCACGCTGATGTCGGCGGCGGCCAGCACCGGCACATCGTTGACGCCATCGCCGAGCATCAGCACCTTGCGGCCTTCCTTGTGCAGTTGTTGCAGCACGTGGAGCTTGTCGTCTGGGCGCAGGCCGCCGTGGGCTTCATCGATGCCCAGTTCAGCGGCGACGCTGGCGACCATCGGCGAACTGTCCCCCGACAGCAGCAGCGTGCGCCAACCACGCGCCTTGCAGGCGGCCAGCAGGGCAGGGGCATCGCTGCGCAGGCGGTCGTCGAGGACGAACCAGGCCAGGGCACCGTCGCCGTCGCCCAGCAGCAGCCATTGGCCGTCATCCTCCGGAGCGGCGGGAGTCGGGCACCCACTGAGTGCACAAACAAACCCCGGCTGGCCGATGCGTAACTGGCGTGTGCCGACACGGCCCTCCAGGCCAAGGCCCGGGGAACTGAGCACCTCGTCGGCGGCCAGCGGCGCACGCCCGAAGGCGCGGGCAATCGGGTGTTCGGAGCGGTTTTCCAGGGCGGCGGCGAGGCCCAGGCATTCGTCAATGTTCAGAGTGGCCAGGGGCCGGATCGCTTTCAACGCCAGGCGGCCTTCGGTGAGGGTGCCTGTCTTGTCGAAGATCACCGTGTCGATCTGGTTCAGGCCTTCGAGCACATGGCCACGGGTCAGCAATAGCCCGAGCTTGTGCAGGGTGCCGGTGGCGGCGGTGAGGGCGGTCGGCGTGGCCAGGGACAACGCGCAGGGGCAGGTGGCGACCAGCATCGCCAGCACGATCCAGAACGCCCGCGATGAATCCAGCTCCCACCACAACAGGCCGATCACCGCCGCGGCAATCAGCGAACACAACAGGAACCACTGCGCGGCGCGGTCGGCGATCTGCGCCAGGCGCGGCTTCTCGGCCTGGGCCCGCTCCAGCAGGCGCACGATGGCGGACAGGCGGGTCTCATGGCCCAGGGCGCGCACTTCGACGGTCAACGCGCCTTCGACGTTCAGCGTGCCGGCAGTGACCGCATCCCCGGTTTGGCGCGGCAGCGGCAGGTACTCCCCGGTGAGCAGCGACTCATCGATGCTGGAGCGGCCGTCGAGGATCACCCCATCTGCCGGCAGAACCGCGCCCGGATGCACCAGCACGCGGTCGCCCAGCGCCAGTTCGCTCAAGAGAATACGTTCGCTCTGGCCGTCACCTTTGAGGCGCAGGCATGAGGCGGGCAGCAGGTTGACCAACTGCGCGGTGGCGGCGGCCGTGCGCTCCCGGGCACGGCGCTCCAGGTAGCGACCTGCCAGCAGGAACAGCGCAAACATGCCCACCGCATCGAAATACAACTCGCCCACGCCGGTGATTGCGGTCCAGATCCCGGCCAGGTAAGCCCCGCCAATGGCCAGGGACACCGACACGTCCATGGTCAGGTGACGCGTACGCACGTCGCGCATGGCGCCCTTGAAGAACGGCGCACAACTGTAGAACACGATGGGGGTGGTCAGAAACATCGCCACCCAGCGCAGGATCACATGCAGCTCGGGGCTCAGGTCGATATTGAATTCCGGCCAGGTGGCCATGGTCGCCATCATCGCCTGGAACCACAGCAGCCCGGCGACCCCCAGCTGGCGCAGGGCCAGGCGGTTCTCGCTGGCCAGTTGCTCGGCCGCACGGTCCGCTTGATACGGGTGGGCGGCATAGCCGATATGGCGCAGTTCACTGAGCAACTGGCTCAACGGCAATTGCCCGTCGGCCCAGCGCACCTGCAGGCGATGGTTGGACAGGTTCAGCCGCGCCTCGGCCACGGCGGGCAGGCTGCGCAGGTGTTTCTCGATCAACCAGCCACAGGCGGCGCAACTGATGCCTTCCATCAACAAGGTGGTTTCGGCGAGCTCGCCTTCATGGTGCACGAAGGGTTTTTGCACGTCTGCGCGGTCATACAGCGCCAGTTCGTCCACCAGTTGCACTGGCAGCGTCTCGGGATTGGCCGAGGCTTCGCTGCGGTGCTGGTAATAGCTTTCCAACCCACCGGCCACAATCGCTTCGGCCACGGCCTGGCAGCCGGGGCAGCACAGCTCGCGGCGCTCGCCGAGGATCACGGCGGTGAAGCAACTGCCGGACGGGACGGGCAGGGCGCAGTGGTAGCAGGGGGTTGGGCTGGTCATGGGCGCTGCTATTTTTTCAGGTCTTCAGCACCCTGCAACGGTTCATCACCCAGCAGCAAATCCTTGTCGTGGCTGACTTCTTCTTCCTCGAACAGGCGCCAGGTCCTGTCGCCTTCCACGCCCAGCAATTCCACGAAGCGGCGGCCTTCGACCTTGTCGGTGACCTGGCCGATGTAGCGGCCCGGTTCGCTGTCGCTGCGGGTCAGGTTGATCTTGCGATCCTTCTCCGGCTGGGTCGGGGAGATGAGGTTCAGTTCCAGGGTGTTCGGGTTGCTGTAGCCGGTGAGTTGCAGTTCGACTTCGCCGGTCAGCTCATCCAGGTGCAGCTTGGCGCGCAGTTGCAGGGTCTGGGCCAACCGTTCGCGGTCCAGGGAGCGGTTGATGCCTTTGCCGGCCTCGTAGTAGTTGTCGTTGACCAGGTTGTCCGGGTTGTTCACCGCGATGGTCACCATGGACAAGGTCAAGGTCACCGAGCAGGCCAGGATCCCAATGATGATCCAGGGCCAGAGGTGCTTGTACCAGGGGCTTGCGGCAGTGGCTACGGGCATTGTTCAGTTCTCTCGTTATCGAACTTGTGGGCCGATGAATCGGCTCTTGGCTTCAACATGGACGCTGGCGTCATCGGCATCGGTGAGGATGAATTTCACCTCGTTGGTACTCGACGGCAGTTGCTCCGGCGCACTCGACAGCTCCACCGGCATGCTGACGATATCGCCCGCCGCCACTCTGATTTCACGTCGGCCTTGCAGCTTGAGGTCCGGCAGGCCGGCGGCGTCGAGCACGTAGGTGTGATCGCGCTGGTCCTTGTTCATGATCTTCAGGCTGTAGACGTTTTCGATGCGCCCTTCGGCGTTTTCGCGGTACAGCACGCGGTCCTTGCTCACGTCGAAGCCCACCAGCGAACGCATGAAGAACGCCCCGGCCAACAGGCTGATCATCGCCAGCAACACCAGGGCATAACCGATCAGGCGTGGGCGCAACTTGTGGGTTTTCTGCCCCGACAGGTTGTGCTCGGTGGTGTAGCTGATCAGGCCGCGCGGGTACTCCATCTTGTCCATGATGGTGTCGCAGGCGTCGATACAGGCGGCGCAACCGATGCACTCGATTTGCAGGCCGTCGCGGATGTCGATACCGGTAGGGCATACCTGGACGCACATCGTACAGTCGATGCAGTCCCCCAGGCCCTGGGCCTTATAGTCGGTGCCTTTTTTACGCGGGCCACGCACTTCGCCACGGCGTGGATCGTAGGAAACGATCAGGGTGTCCTTGTCGAACATCACGCTCTGGAAGCGTGCATACGGGCACATGTAGATGCACACCTGTTCGCGCAGCCAGCCGGCGTTGCCATAGGTGGCGAGGGTGAAGAAGCCGACCCAGAAATACGACCAGCCGTCGGCCTGGCCGGTGAAGAAGTCGAACACCAGCTCGCGGATCGGCGAGAAGTAGCCGACAAAGGTCATGCCGGTGACAAAACCGATCAACAGCCACAGCGTGTGCTTGCTGAATTTGCGCAGGAACTTGTTGGCCCCCATGGGTGCCTTGTCCAGCTTGATACGCTGGTTGCGGTCGCCTTCGGTGACCTTTTCGCACCACATGAAGATCCATGTCCACACGCTTTGCGGGCAGGTATACCCGCACCACACGCGGCCGGCGTACACCGTGATGAAGAACAGGCCAAACGCGGCGACGATCAGGATGCCCGACAGCAGGATGAAGTCCTGGGGCCAGAAGGTCGCGCCGAAAATAAAGAACTTACGTTCCGGCAGGTTCCACCACACCGCCTGGTGGCCGCCCCAGTTCAGCCACACCGTGCCGAAGTAGAGCAGGAACAGGCCGGCACCGCCGAGCATGCGCAGGTTGCGGAAGAGGCCGGTGAAGGCGCGGGTGTAGATTTTTTCGCGCGAGGCGTACAGGTCGACAGTCTTGGTGTCAGCACTGCTGGCGTTTTTGGCAGGCGGGGTAACGTCATGTACCGGTATCTGGTTGCTCATCATTGCATCCCACGGCGGTGGAGATTTGCCTCGGCCAGTACGTGCCAACCGGGGTCAAATTAAGGGTCTTGCAGTGGCGTAATGATACGCCCCCGATGGTGCTCAAAGGGTGCGACCTTTGGTCGCGTTGGGGGAAATCAATTGATGGTGTACGTGACCTGGATCAATTGACTTGGGAAGTATGGACGGTTTTCGTGGAGGAAGCGGTCATTCGTCCCAAGGATTGATCAGTGGAACGCCGCTGGATTTGAAATCGCTGACGTTGCGCGTGACAACCGTGAGCCCATGCACCAGCGCGGTCGCGGCAATCAATGCGTCACTTTCATTGGCGCGGTCCGGCATATGCAAGTGTGCGCAACGCAACGCGACTGCAGCATCGACGGGCAGGATTCTGGCATCAAAGGCCGGCATCACATGACGCTTGATCCAGGTTCGCAACACCTTCCCCTGAGCCGGGTCGCGCCGCTCAATGCGCAAGACCCCGGTTTCCAATTCTTTCAGGGTGATTGCCGAAATAAACATACGCGGTGCGCTGACACTTTTGGCCCAGGCGACCACGTTTGCATCAGCCTGGGGTTTACGCAGTTCAGAGATGACGTTGGTGTCGAGTAGATACATCAAGAGAGGTCCACGGGTCGATGAGTGATCACGGCACGTTCGGTTTCAAAGTCGATATCGGCCGCTTCCGGCATCACCAGCAGGTCAACGATGTTGGCATTGAGACCTGTCAGCTTTTGGTAGTCCTCAATGCTTAGCAGTACATGGGCAGGCTTGCCGCGATCGGTGATAAAAACCGGGCCTTGGCGAGCGGCTTTTTTGGCACCGCTTGTGTCTTGATTGAATTCGCGACTGGAAATGGTGGTGAAAGTCATGGTGCGCCTCCCCTGGAGCGGGTTGAATGTAGTTACGTTACTACTTGGCCTTGGCAAGCCACAAGCCTAAAGCTACAAGCGGTCAACGTGCTTTTCCCATGGGGGGGGGCACGGCCTTGGAAATGAAAAAGCCCCGCCAGCTTTCGCTGGGCGGGGCTCTTTTGTTTCCGAGAGCCTTACTGCTCTTCGGCCTTCTTATCCCCATGGGACAAGCTGTAAACATACGCCGCGAGCAAGTGCACCTTGTCGTTGCCTTGCAGTTGCTCCTGCGCAGGCATCTGGCCCTGGCGGCCCCAACGGATGGTCTGCTGCAGTTGGGCGAAGCTCGAACCGTAGATGAATGCACCCGGGTGGGTCAGGTCCGGCGCGCCCATGGCGGGAGTGCCCTTGCCGGCGGGGCCGTGGCAGGCCACGCAGTTGGCGGCGAAGAGTTTCTCGCCGTTGGCCACATCGGCTTTTACGCCTTCCGGCAGCTTGCGGCCGTCGAGGTTGGTGACGACGAACGCGGCGACGTCGCTGACGCCTTGCTCCTTGAGGATGTCCAGCCAGGCCGGCATGACGGCATGGCGGCCCTTCATGATGGTTTCCTTGATGGTCGCCGGTTCGCCACCCCAGCGCCAATCGGCGTCGGTCAGGTTGGGGAAACCGTAGGCGCCCTTGGCGTCGGAGCCGTGGCACACCGAACAGTTGGAGGCGAACAGGCGACCGCCCATCTTCAGGGCTTGCGGGTCCTTGGCGACATCTTCAATCGGCATCGACGCGAATTTGGCGAAGATCGGCCCGAACTTGGCGTCCGACCTGGCCATTTCCTTTTCCCATTCGTGCACGCCGGTCCAGCCGGTCTGGCCGTTGGCGAACGGGGTTTGCTTGTCGTTGTCGAGGTAGTTGTAGCCCGGCAGCAGGCCTTTCCAATTGCCCAGGCCAGGGTAGAGCACCAGGTAGCCAAGGGCGAAGACGATGGTGCCGACGAACAGCATGAACCACCACTTGGGCAGCGGGTTGTCGTACTCCTCGATGCCGTCGAACGAGTGGCCGACGGTCTCGTCGGTCTGCTCGGCGCGCTGGCCCTTGCGGGTCGACAGCAGCAGCCAGGTCAAGGCGAAGATGGTACCCAGGCTGAGGACTGTGACGTACAGACTCCAGAACGTAGTCATTCTTTGTTACTCCTAGAAGCTTGCTCGACGTGCTTGATGGCTTCGGGATCATCCGCAAAGGGCAACATGGTCGCGTCGTCAAACTCCGACTTGCGCCGGGGACTGAACACCCACAGCGCCAGGCCGATAAAGGCCACCATCACCACGACGGTGCCCAGGCCTCGAATCATCCCGATATCCATGAAGAATCACCGTTTGCTTTTGATGATGGTGCCCAGGCCTTGCAGGTAGGCCACCAATGCGTCCATTTCGGTCTTGCCCTTCACGGCTGCGGCTGCACCGGCGATGTCTTCGTCGGTGTAGGGCACGCCCAGGGTGCGCAGGACTTCCATCTTCTTCGCGGTGTCCTTGCCGTCGAGCTTGTTTTCCACGAGGAACGGATACGCCGGCATTTTCGACTCAGGCACCACGTTGCGCGGGTTGTACAAGTGCGCGCGTTGCCAGTCATCGGAGTAGCGCCCGCCGACACGGGCCAGGTCCGGGCCGGTGCGCTTGGAGCCCCACAGGAACGGGTGGTCCCACACGCTTTCACCGGCGACCGAGTAGTGGCCGTAGCGTTCGGTTTCGGCGCGGAACGGGCGGATCATCTGCGAGTGGCAGCCGACACAGCCGTTGGCGATGTAGACGTCGCGGCCTTCCAGTTCAAGGGCGGTGCGCGGCTTCATGCCTTCGACCGGCTTGTTGGTCACGTCCTGGAAAAACAGCGGAACGATCTGGGTCAGGCCACCGATGCTCACGGCGATGACCATGAAGAAGGCCAGCAGGCCGATATTCTTCTCGACGACTTCATGCTTCATCAGTGGGCTCCCACAACGGCGATCTTGGCGGCGGCTTCGGCTTCTGCCGGGTCCGAGGCACGCACGGTGCGCCAGACGTTGTAGGCCATCAACAGCATGCCGCTGGCAAAGAACGCACCCCCCAGGGCGCGGACGATGAAACCAGGGTGGCTGGCTTGCAGCGCTTCGACGAAGGAGTAGGTGAGGGTGCCGTCATCGTTGATCGCACGCCACATCAGGCCCTGGGTGATGCCGTTGACCCACATCGAGGCGATGTAGAGCACGGTGCCGATGGTGGCCAGCCAGAAGTGCGCGTTGATCAGCCCGACGCTGTGCATCTGCACACGGCCGAACAGTTTGGGGATCATGTGGTACAGGGCGCCGATGGAGATCATCGCTACCCAGCCGAGGGCACCGGCGTGTACGTGGCCGATGGTCCAGTCGGTGTAGTGGGACAGCGAGTTGACGGTCTTGATCGCCATCATCGGCCCTTCGAAGGTCGACATGCCGTAGAACGCCAGGGACACCACCAAAAAGCGCAGGATCGGGTCGGTGCGCAGCTTATGCCAGGCGCCCGACAGGGTCATCATGCCGTTGATCATGCCGCCCCAGCTCGGGGCCAGCAGGATGATCGACATCGCCATGCCCAGGGACTGGGCCCAGTCCGGCAGCGCGGTGTAGTGCAGGTGGTGCGGGCCGGCCCAGATGTACAGGGTGATCAGCGCCCAGAAGTGCACGATGGACAGGCGATACGAGTAAATAGGCCGTTCGGCCTGTTTGGGCACGAAGTAGTACATCATCCCCAGGAAACCGGTGGTGAGGAAGAAACCCACGGCGTTGTGGCCGTACCACCACTGGATCATCGCATCCGTCGCCCCGGCGTAGGCCGAGTAGGACTTGAACAGGCTGACCGGCAACGAGGCGTGGTTGACGATATGCAGCATCGCCGTCACCAGGATGAAGGCCCCGTAGAACCAGTTGCCCACATAGATGTGCTTGGTCTTGCGCTTGACGATGGTGCCGAAGAACACCACTGCGTAGGTCACCCAGACGATGGCCAGCAGAATCGCGATCGGCCATTCCAGCTCGGCGTATTCCTTGGTCGTGGTGTAGCCCAGCGGCAAGGTGACGATGGCGCCGACGATGACCGCTTGCCAACCCCAGAAGGTGAAGGCCGCGAGGCTGTCGGAGATGAGTCGTGTCTGGCAGGTTCGCTGCACGACATAGTAGGAGGTGGCAAACAATGCACATCCGCCGAAGGCGAAGATCACCAGGTTGGTGTGCAGCGGGCGCAGGCGGCCGAAGGTTGTCCATGGCAGACCGAAATTCAATTCCGGCCAAACCAGTTGCGAGGCGATGAACACCCCGAGCCCCATGCCAAGGATCCCCCAGACCACCGTCATGATGGCGAACTGGCGGACTACCTTATAGTTATAAGCAGTCGGACTGATTGCTGTGCTCATTCTAAGGTTCCACGGTTTAGGTTTTTTTATAGGTAAAATTCGGCCGCAAGTATGTAGAAAGCAAGGGGCCATTGCAACGCAAGGCTGACCTGTGTCAATGCGTTCCACGCCAGATTCTGCGCCCTTTCCATGTTTGGCGTAAGGATAAAATCCGAAATCGAAAGCTGATCGAGTGGACAGGAAATTTCGGGGGTCGCAACGACTGTCGTCGCGTACGCCAGGATCGGTCCGCTGTGCAAGCAAGCGTAGACCCGAATGGCAGGAGGGGAAAGGTGTGCTTTGGAAGGGTGCGACACTTGGTCGCGTAGCGCGGTAGAGCTGCCGCCCCAGATTGGGGCGGCAGTCAGGTGTTACTGGGCTGGGCTTTCTGGCGTTGCGCCATCAGCGTTATGGGACAGGCTGTAAACGTAGGCGGCGAGCAGGTGCACTTTGTCGTTGCCCTGCAGCACTTCCTGGGCGGGCATCTGGCCTTGGCGGCCGTGGCGAATGGTCTGCTGCAACTGCGCGAGGCTGGTGCCGTAGATGTAGCCGGCGGGCAGGGTCAGGTTCGGCGCGCCCATGGCTTCCATGCCATGGCCCTGCGGACCATGGCAGGCCACGCAGGTGGTGTTGAATGCGGCTTGCCCTGCGGCCAGGTCGGCGGTGCTGTCGGCCGGCAATGGCAACTTGGCCAGGTCGTGGCGCACATAGGCGGCGACGTTTTTCACGCCGTCGTCGCCGAGCATGTCGCCCCAGGCCGGCATCGCCGCGTGGCGACCGTTCATGATGGTGGTCTTGATCGCTTCGGCCGAACCGCCCCAACGCCAGATGTTGTCAGCCAGGTTGGGAAAGCCGAATGCGCCCTTGGCATCCGAACCGTGGCACACCGCGCAGTTGGAGGCGAACAGGCGACCGCCCATTTTCAGCGCCTGCGGGTCTTTGGCGACTTGTTCCACGGGCATGGCCGAGAATTTGGCGAAGATCGGTCCGAACTTGGTGTCGGCCTTGGCCATCTCCTTGTCCCACTCCTTGGCCGAGGTCCAGCCGTCTTCATAGCCCGGCAACACGCCTTTCCAGTTGCCCAGGCCCGGGTAGAGGATCAGGTAGCCGACGGCAAACACCAGGGTGCCGGCGAACAGCATGAACCACCACTGGGGCAGGGGGTTGTCGTATTCCTCGATACCGTCGAAGGCATGGCCCATGGTCTGGTCGACGCTGCCCTTGGTCTCGCCCTTGCGGGTGGCGAACAACAGCCAGGTCAGGCCGATCAGGCTGCCGAGGGTCAGTACGCAGATCCATGTACTCCAAAAGGTAGTCATGGCCGGTTGCTCCTTGTTACAGGCTCTTCTTGAGCGTCGGTTGGAGAGGGTTCATCGGCGAAGGGCAGCAGGCGCGCCTGCTCGAATTCCGCATTGCGCCGGTTGTTGAACACCCACAGCGACAGGCCGATAAAGGCGATGGCGACCACCAGCGTGCCGAGGCCGCGGATGGTGCCCGCATCGAATTCAAATCCCATGGCTCACCTCTTGCTCTTGATGGCAGTGCCGAGTACTTGCAGGTACGAAACCAGCGCGTCCATTTCGGTCTTGCCCTTGAGGCTGGCCACGGCGCCACTGATGTCGTCGTCGGTGTACGGCACGCCGAGGGTGCGCATCACTTTCAACTTGGTCTCGGTGTGGCTGCTGTCGACCGCCGCCGTGACCAACCACGGGTAGGCCGGCATTTTCGACTCGGGCACGACGTTGCGCGGGTTGTACAAGTGCGCGCGGTGCCAGTCGTCCGAGTAGCGTGCGCCGACGCGCGCCAGGTCAGGCCCGGTGCGCTTGGAACCCCACAGGAACGGGTGGTCCCACACGCTTTCACCGGCCACCGAGTAGTGGCCGTAGCGCTCGGTCTCGGCGCGGAACGGGCGGATCATCTGCGAGTGGCACTGTACGCAGCCTTCGCGGATGTAGATGTCGCGGCCTTCCAGTTGCAGCGCGGTGTAGGGCTTCATGCCTTCCACCGGCTTGTTGGTCACGTCCTGGAAGAACAGCGGGACGATCTGGGTCAGGCCACCGATGCTCACGGCGAGCACCATGAGCAGCATCAGCAGGCCGACGTTCTTTTCAATCGTTTCGTGTTTCATCACAGACTCCTCAGGCCATCTGCGCGACAGGGGCGGCTTCGACAGGTTGTGCCGAGCGCACGGTGCGCCATGTGTTGTAAGCCATCAGGAACATGCCGCTGAGGAACACCGCACCGCCCACCAGCCGCACGATGAAGCCTGGGTGGCTGGCCACCAGGGTTTCGACGAAGGAGTAGGTCAAGGTGCCGTCTTCGTTGATCGCACGCCACATCAGGCCCTGGGCGATGCCGTTGACCCACATCGAGGCGATGTAGAGCACGGTGCCGATGGTGGCCAGCCAGAAGTGCGCGTTGATCAGGCCGAGGCTGTACATCTGCTCGCGACCGAAGACTTTCGGGATCATGTGGTACAGCGCGCCGATGGAGATCATCGCTACCCAGCCGAGGGCGCCGGCGTGTACGTGGCCGATGGTCCAGTCGGTGTAGTGGGACAGCGAGTTGACGGTCTTGATCGCCATCATCGGCCCTTCGAAGGTCGACATGCCGTAGAACGCCAGGGACACCACCAAAAAGCGCAGGATCGGGTCGCTGCGCAACTTATGCCAGGCGCCCGACAGGGTCATCATGCCGTTGATCATGCCGCCCCAGCTCGGCGCCAGCAGTACCAGCGACATCACCATGCCCAGGGACTGTGCCCAGTCCGGCAGCGCGGTGTAGTGCAGGTGGTGAGGACCGGCCCAGATGTACAGGGTGATCAGCGCCCAGAAGTGCACGATGGACAGGCGATAGGAGTACACCGGGCGCTCGGCCTGTTTCGGCACGAAGTAGTACATCATCCCGAGGAAGCCGGCGGTGAGGAAAAAGCCTACCGCGTTATGCCCGTACCACCACTGCACCATGGCATCCGTCGCACCGCCATACAGCGAGTAGGACTTGGTCAGGCTGACCGGGATTTCCAGGTTGTTGACGATGTGCAGGATCGCCACGGTGATGATGAACGCACCGAAGAACCAGTTACCGACGTAGATGTGCTTGGTGTTGCGCTTCATCACCGTGCCGAAGAACACGATGGCGTAGGCCACCCAGACGATGGTGATCAGGATGTCGATCGGCCATTCCAGCTCGGCGTATTCCTTGGAACTGGTGTAGCCCAAGGGCAAGCTGATCGCGGCCAGAAGGATGACAAGTTGCCAGCCCCAGAAGCAGAACGCGGCGATTTTCG
The DNA here is from genome assembly GCF_900100935.1 of Pseudomonas sp. NFACC25. NCBI lineage: Bacteria > Pseudomonadati > Pseudomonadota > Gammaproteobacteria > Pseudomonadales > Pseudomonadaceae > Pseudomonas > Pseudomonas sp. NFACC25. The sequence continues at coordinate 714,366 of NZ_FMUC01000001.1, read as the reverse complement.
GCGCGAACAGCTGGGTTTGGCAGGTACGCTGCACCGAGTAGAAGGAGCTGGCGAACAGCGCACAGCCACCGAACGCGAAGATCACCGCGTTGGTGTGCAGTGGGCGCAGGCGGCCGAAGCTGGTCCAGGGCAAGTCGAAGTTGAGCGCGGGCCAAACCAATTGGGCGGCGAGAAAAACCCCGAGCCCCATGCCGACGATGCCCCACACCACCGTCATAATGGCGAATTGGCGGACCACCTTGTAGTTATAGGCGGTACTTAAAGTAGTGTTCATGGTTCCCCATCCACGGTTCAACCCAAGCAAATGCGGCACTTGGGCTGGAGTTATAGGCAGACTGAATAGCGAGGCAAGCATGGGCAAAGAGCACAAGGCCAGTATTGACGGGGATCAATGGGCGCAGTGTGTGCGGGAACACGGTTGGCTTTGGGATGTCGCGTCGGGCGTTGCTTCGGGTGATTGCGTGACGTTGATCCTGGCCCATGGTGCCGGCGCACCGATGGACTCATCCTTCATGAACGACATGGCTGCACGCCTTGCCGGGCATGGCGTCAACGTGTTGCGCTTCGAGTTTCCCTACATGGCCCAGCGCCGACTGGACGGCGGCAAACGCCCGCCCAACCCGGCGCCAAGACTGCTGGAAGCCTGGCGCGGGGTGTATGCCGAGGTGCGACGTCATGTCGCTGGGAAACTGGCCATTGGCGGCAAGTCCATGGGCGGGCGCATGGCGAGTCTGTTGGCGGACGAATTGGCCGCCGACGGGCTGGTGTGCCTGGGGTATCCGTTCTATGCGGTGGGGAAACCGGAGAAACCACGGGTCGAGCATTTGTCCGGGCTGAGCACGCCGACGCTGATCGTGCAGGGCGAACGGGATGCCCTGGGCAATCGGGGAGCAGTGGAGGGCTATGATTTGTCGCCGAGCATCGAGGTGATGTGGCTGGTGGCGGGGGATCACGACTTGAAGCCGTTGAAGGCTTCGGGGTTTACGCATGAGCAGCATTTGGAGGCTGCGGCCGTGCAGGTGGCTGAGTTTCTCAGCGCCCGTTAGGGCCAATCGGGAGCAAGCCCCCTCCCACATTCGACCGCATTCCAAGGGATGTACGCGGTTAACTGTGGGAGGGGGCTTGCTCCCGATAGCGGTCTACCGGTTGAAACGCTCGACCAACGAATACTGGGTATTCGCCGTATGCGTCAGCTCTTCACTCAGCTGCGCCGAGTTCATTGCCTGCTCCGAGGTCTGGTCCGCCAACAGCGCAATGGTGCTGATATTGCGGCTGATCTCTTCGGCCACCGAGCTTTGCTCTTCGGTGGCGGCCGCGATCTGGGTGGTCATGTCGGTGATATGCGCCACCGCTTCACTGATGCCCACCAATGCCTGGTCCGCCTCCATCACCCGCGCCACGCCTTCTTCGGCCTGGCGATGCCCGGTGTCCATGGTTTGCACGGCAGCGGCAGCGGTTTGCTGCAGCTTGGCGATCAGGGCATGGATCTGCCCGGTCGACTCAGCCGTGCGCTGCGCCAGTTGGCGCACTTCATCGGCGACCACCGCAAACCCACGGCCCATCTCACCGGCCCGCGCCGCTTCAATGGCGGCGTTGAGCGCCAGCAGGTTGGTCTGGTCGGCAATGCCTTTGATCACGTCGACTACGCCGCCGATCTCGTCGCTGTCCTTGGCCAGTTGGGTGACGGTCACGCCGGTCTCGCCCACGGCCACCGACAGACGCTGAATCGCCTCGCGGGTTTCCCCGGCAATATCGCGACCGCGACCGGTCAGGCGATTGGCTTCCTGGGTCGCATCGGCCGTGCGCTGCACATGGCTGGCCACTTCCTGGGTGGTTGCCGCCATCTGGTTGACCGCCGTGGCCACCTGCTCGGTTTCCACGCGCTGGCGTTCCAGGCCGCTGGAGCTGTTATGCGCCAGGGTATTGGACTGGGCCGCCTGGTCGTTGAGGTGCTCGGCAGTATCCTGCAGGCGCGTCAGGCAGGTCTTCAGGCGTGCCTCCTGGCTGAGGATCGACATCTCCAGGCGCGCCTGGGCACCACGGCTGTCGGTGTACATCTGCGCGATCAACGGGTCGGAGGTGGTCTGTTCGGCCAGGCGCAGCAGGCGCTTGAGGCCGCGCTGTTGCCAGCTCAGGCCCAGCAGGCCCAATGGCACCGACAAACCCGCCGCCAGGGCAAAGCCCCAGTGGGAGTTGAGCGACGCACCGATCATGAAGCTCAACTGGCTGATCAGGATAAACGGCAGCCAGTCCTGCAACACCGGCAGCCACTTGTCCCGCTGGGGAACGGCTGACTTGCCCTGGTTGATGCGTTGGTAGAGCGCCTCGGCACGGCGGATCTGCTCGGCGGTGGGCTTGATGCGCACCGATTCGTAGCCGACCACCTGGTTGCCTTCGAAGACCGGCGTCACATAGGCGTTGACCCAGTAGTGATCGCCCGTCTTGCAACGGTTCTTAACGATGCCCATCCATGGCAAGCCTTGTTTGAGCGTGGTCCACATATGCCCGAACACGGCCGCTGGCACGTCCGGGTGACGGACCAGGTTGTGCGGGGCACGCACCAGTTCGTCGCGAGAGAATCCACTGATTTCGACGAATGCGTCGTTGCAGTAGGTGATCACGCCTTTGGCATCTGTGGTGGAGATCAACCGTTGCTGAGCGGGGAAGGTACGTTCGCGCTGGGTAACGGGCTGGTTATTACGCATGATTGTTCAATCCGCAAGGCTTTCATTGGGTATCGGCGGTAACGGGGGTTTATTTAACTTATTTTTGCAACAATCGGCTTGGCAGTTTCCAGGGTCACGGCTCTTCGGGTGTTGTGGTATCGAGAATGTCCAGAGCCATGCGTTGCTGGATCCTGCTGCGGGAATACTCCTGTAGAAATGCCGCTCGGTCGGTGGTACCCAGATCAAGACGGGCGAGTGCGGCAACGGCAGCGTCCGGGTTTGCGGGGGCAAACACGCAAGCATTGGGAATATGGTTAAGAGTGAACGCTTTTGAATAGCCTTCCAGCCCCGCCAGGATTGGTTTTCCAGTGGCTGCATATTCAAACAGCTTGGAAGGGATGACCTTCAAGAATGCCTTAAAGCTATTAAGGTGCAAAAAAAGCACATCCGCTTGCTGATAGTAGTGAATCAGTCTATGGCGAGGCATGGGAGGAATAAGCTCGACATTCCTTACGTTTCTTTTGATCAGCGCCTCGCTCAGTTTTTTCATCGTGCTGCCATCGCCAATGACATAGAAACAGGCCCTGTTTGCCAGCCGTTCGGCCAGGGCGGGCAGGATTTTTTCCAGGCCTTGGCCGGCGCCGACATTGCCAGCGTAGACGATCTTCAGCAGGCGTGTCGGGTCGTCAGGCGGTTCGGTAGGGAAGGGGGTTTCAAGAAACAGATCATCCACACCGTTGGTGTAGGTTGAGAAGGTCTTGTGTGGATAACGAGGCGCGAAGTAACTCAGGAAGCCGGGGGATACCAGGTTGACCCGCGTCGCATACCCAAGGGTGACTTTTTCCAGGCGGGAAAACACCCGTGCCAGGAGCTTGCCGACAACACCGGGGAAAAGCTCGGGCAGGACGTCGACAAAGATATCGCGAATATCCAGGTAGAGAGGCGCGTGTTTTCTGCGCGCGATGGCGGCGCCCAGTGCGGCCGTCATCAGTCGCGAAGAGGTGGCCACGATCACGTCATACGGCTTACCCTTCACGGCCTGAAGGACGCCGCAGGCATAGTGGGCAAACCCCCAGGCCTGGCCCCATGCGCTGAATCTGTGCGCGGGGAGGCCGATGCGGGTGACGGACAGCTTCGGCTGATGCGCGGTGTGGGCAGGGTCAGCCTCATAGGACGGGTAGCGGTTGGGCTGGGTGGTCAGTACCTCGATCTCTATCTCGCCGTTACCGTGGGTGAACAAGGCCTTGACCAACGCCTCGACGCGAAATGCCGACAGATCGGGTGGAAAGTAATAGCTCAATATGAGAATGCGCTTGGTCATACGCGCACCTCGGTTTTACGCCGCAGTACACGCTCGTACAGCGCCACCAGCGTGCTTTCCTGCCGTTCCCAATTTAAATGCAGCGCGGCATTTTTTGCGTTTTGCGCCAGTGCCTGACGCAATAACGGTTCATCGATCAGGCACTGCAGTGCGGTGCGCAGTGATTGCTCCGAGCCTGCCGGTACCAAAAGTCCTATGGAGTAGGCCCGGACAATCTTGCGAATCTCCGGAAAGTCCGTGGCCACCACGGGCAGCCCGGCGATGACATATTCAAATAATTTGTTCGAGTCGGTGGTGAAGTGGTTCAGGCAGGTATTTTCGATCGGCTGCACACCGATATCGGCTGATGCGGTGTAGCTGGGCAAATCCGCCAGTGCAACGGTCGGGATAAAGTGCACTCGGTCTGTCAGGCCAAGTTCCGTGCGCAATGCCATCAAGGCAGGGGTAAGCCTGCCGCTCCCGATCAATACAAGGTAAGCGCCTTGCAACGACGCCGCCACGCGTAGCAAGCGTTCCAGCCCGCGTCCCTGTTGAAGGCCGCCCTGATAGACAACGATAGGCCAGGGGTGTCGCAAGCCCAACTCAAGGCGAATCCTCTGGCCGGGTGAGGTGGCGCTCAGGCAGGGGCGGTTTTGCAGTACCAGCGGGCGGGCGATTCCATAGGCCCTGGCAAAAAACCTGGCCCGGCTTTGCGTGGTGGTAATGATGCCTTCGGCCCTGGGCATCAAGGTTTTTTCGACACAACCCACCCAGCTGCGAAAGCGCGCATACCCCTCGCGGCTGGTGCTGATTTCGTGGGCGTCATACACCAGCCTGGCGCCGCTGAGCCGGGCCGCCAGCCAGGCGGTGGGCAGGGTATTGACGTCGTGGGCATGCACCACCGCAGCGCGATGCAGGGCGATGCGTAGCAGCAGCCCTGCATGTACCCAAAGCCGCGAAAGAATGCGTCGCAGGGGCATCGATTGTTCGGCTGCGAACGGGCCTGGCGATGGGGGCGATCCGGCGTTGGCCGCACCCCAGCGCACGCTGCGCGCTACGCGTACCACGCGGATGCCTTCGGCCAGCACCTCCTTGCGATGCGTCACGCCGGGCGCATGCAGGGCGAACACGGTGACTTGATAACCGGCTGCCTGGAGTGTCCGGGCTTGCTTCAATACGCGGGCGTCGTTGCGGAACTCATTCCAGACGATCATGGCGATGCGGGGCACGGGAGACTCCTGTTGATGTGGACGGGGTTCAGCGGGTCGGGTGGAGGGCGAGAAACATCCGGTTGATGCTCGGGGCGTGGGTGTTCAGGTAAAGAATGTCCTGGGTCAGGACCTTCAGTCTGCTGAGGCTTTGACGTATCAGGATCAGCGCTATCAACGCGATGTACAGGTGGGGAGGCGTCAGGCAGAGAAAGTCGACAATGATGAAGGCGAATGCCGCCAGAAAGCCCATTGAGTAAAACGCATCGGCCACCGTGAGTGGGTGACGGGAGAGTACCGCCTGCACACGTTGGCTACGGTTGTTCAAGCCAATCAGCACAGCCGCAGCGAGCACGGAATAAGCCAGGCCGATCGCCAGGAGGGACGGGTAGAGGTAGAGCAGCACGCAGAAGACGATCAGGGTAAACATGGCGTCGGATAAACCCCGCGCAAACCTGGAAAATGTCCTGGCTGCCAGGGCCAATTGGGTTTTTAGCCGCGCAGGTTCGGCACCGCCGTCTATCAGGGCGCGTGCCCCCGCCCTTGAGTAACGGGAGGCCATGAACCCGGCGCCCAGGTAAAAAGCGTAAAGGATCACCGTCAACAGACCGAGCCCGATGATCAGGGCGGTTTGATCGAGGCCTTTCAACGGGGCTGGCAAATAGGCGGGGACCGTCTCTGAACCGAGCAGGATGACAATCTTGATCGGCAGGAAGTACGTCGTTATCAACAACACTTGTGCGCAGAAATGTGCGGTATGGGCCATCAACATCGCACGTGGAGCGATGCTCATGAGGTGCTGGCCCAGGCATACGCACCAGAGAAGTGCCGACAGGATACGGTATTGCAATGCCTTAACGTCTCGGCTCACCGTGGGGTTCCCGTATCAGGCTTAGTTCGGACGCGGTGATCAAATGCATAGCGCTCTGCGCAAGCACGCGTTGCCTGGCGTTGAATGATTTCGCCCTGAATATTTCCGGGTTGAAAAACAGTGTTCCTATTCCTTCGGCGAGCCCGGTGAAACTCTCGGGGGCCGATAGAAAACCGCAGTCGTCGTCAACAAACTCAGGGATGGCCCCGACCCGATTAGTCAAAGGGACCAGGCCCGACGCCATGGCTTCGTCACGCGATACCCCTTGTGTGTCCATGCGGCTGGGGCACAGAAACACGCCATAGTGTTTGTGCAGGTCGGCGATCTCGGATTGTTTCAAATAGCGTTTTTCGAGGGTGACGTTCGGGTACTGACGCAGCGGTGCGAGGGTTTCTTCAAACAAGGGTCCGTCACCGACCATCAGGAACTCAAGTTCGTTGAACCATGGCTTGGTCGCCAGCAGTTGAATGGTTTTGACGCTCAGGTCGTTGGCGTAGGTGCGTGACACATAGGGGCGGATCGAGAGGATTTTCTTGCGCTGCTCAGGCGGTTTTTCCTGATAGGCAAACAGCCGCGTATTGATGGGGTTGTGGATCACTCGGTATTGACTCCTCGGCAACCTGAACCCCAGGTCTTCCATGACGTCTTCGGCAAACTGTCGGGAGACGAATACCAGTTGCAGATTGGGCGGCATGGGTTGCAAAAGGCTGAGCCAGAAGCCCATGCGTCGCTCACTGTCGAGCTTGGCCAGTTGCAACAGTGTTTCGTCGCCATAGTTGTAAGCCCGGCGCCACCAAGGTTGGATCTCCGCGCCGTGCACCCAGGCAATCACCCGGAGGCGGGGCAAGTAGGGGCGCACTATTTCCCACATCTGCGGATCCAGGAAGTGCACCAGCAGTGTCGTGTACTGTCCGCTGTCCAGCATGCTTGCCAGGGCGCTGCCCGGGCCGGTCACCACGTCGACATTTTCAAATTCGTGATAACTGATCGACTCGTCGGGGCGCAGACGAAAGACATCTACCGCCAGGCCCTGTTCCTGATAGGCCATGACACGGGTATGAATAAAGCCATTACGGTACAGGTCGTCATAGGCCGGGTAGTGGTTGGTCAGCAGCAGGTGCGCGGCCTTGGCGAGGAGGTGGGAGGGTTGGATTTCCCGGTGTCCTTGAACCAATGCCTTGATCGTCGTGCTGCCGCTGCCGTGGGCCCGCAGGCCCAGGCGCAGGTACGCTGTTTCGGGCGGTATATCCCAGGCCTGATTGCGATTGGCCTGCTGCATGACATGGCTGATCCGTTGTTTCTGCGCATCCAGATACAGCACGACCAGTTGCAGGTTCAGGCCCGGCGTGGCATCGAGCAGCAATCTCAAGGTGTCGTCGGCCTGTTTCAGCTGGGCAACGTTCAACTCGTGCCTGGCGTAGTGATATTCATGTTTTCCGTCCGCGAGGGAGGAGTCGATATGCCAGGTGCCGCCTTCGACCTGCGCGCGCAGATACTTGCTGCGCAGCGGGCCGAACAGTTCTGACAGGTCCCGGCCGTTGCTCAGCGGGCCATTAGTATCTGCGCTCAGTGGCGGGATCGTTTCACTGCTGCGCTGGAGATGCTGGAGGCTGATTCCGCTGTTCAGCTCGAGGTCATCCACCACCGCAACGACGTGCTGTCGATCAGTGCCCGCGGCGTTTTCGCAGTAGTTGAACGCATCGATCGCGAGGGATGGAGGGTGGGTGTAGGTGAGCGCCGGGAGGCTTTCCAGCCAGGCACGGGCGGGCTGTTGTGCCAGCGCTTCTGTCTTGATCAAGGCCCGACGTGCCGCTATCCCGGTGGCACAGCGGTATTCCTGGCCTGGGTTGATCAGGCGTATATCCTGTTGGTCCGCGGCATGGTGCGCCATCTTGCCGATCACCCGGGCCTTGCTGTAGCGCGTGGCCAAGGCCAGGTCGAGCAAGTAGTGAGGGCCGTAGTAGTCCACGGCAAGCATGGCGCCGAACCAGTCGGCGCCGCCTGCCAGCTCGCCGAGGGTGAGCTTGTCCAGCTGTTTGCGCTCAATCAGCTGCAAGCGCGGGTCAACGGTGGCGGGCTGCCTTGCCGGCGCGTCGCTTACCACGACATACAGCTTGACGCGGGGGTAGCGCTGACGCCGCAGATGCTCAATGAGCGCCTGCAATTGAGCCTCGTCGGCCGCCTCAGCGACCAGGCAAATCGTCGGCAGTGGCAGGTCATGCACGCGATGGGTCACCTTGCTCATCACATACATCAACCGGTGGGCATAGGTGTGTTCCAGCATCACCTTTCGCAGCCCTGCCAACCGCAGCCTGGCGTGTCCGGCGGGCGTGTCGAGGCGACGCAAGACCTCCTGGCCGTTGTCGCTGCAGATGACCAGGTCGCCCATCAGCACACGCAGGCCGCGAGAAAAATTGCTGACGGTCAGGGTGTTGGAACCCAGCAATTCAAAGGCACGACGGGCGAACATGGATTGCGACTGTTTGACCGAATTGAGATTGATCGCATACCGGTAGCCCTTGTAGGCCAGGTCTATCTGTGTCGCCTCAAGCGTACCGGCAATGTAGCCCCGATATCGGGCCGGAAACTGATAGTTGGCTTCTGGCTGGCCGAAGTTGCGATCGTAGATTTCCAGCGGACGAAAGCCCGGCAGGGCATTGACGAAGTGTTCCAGGTCCCGCGTCCGTTCGGGGTATCGGCAGTAGTAGGCACCGGCGAAACAGAACGCATCCTTGCGCTCGTACAACTCGATCGGGTTGTGCATCGCCGGTTGGCAGGCAAAGGGCAGCAGGTAGACACGCTCATGCCCCAGCGCGCTTTTATAGCGATGAATACAGTCGATATCCGTGGTGAACACCAGGTCGAACTGTGTGGCGGTACCCAGGAACGTCTCGAAGTGCACCGGATCTTCCTTGTTCCAGAACACCGTTGGCACCTTGTGTTCCCGGCACCACTGCAAGACCTGGCGCAGCTCTGTGCTGTTCTGGGCGATCTTGTTATGCCAGCGGCCATCCTGGCCGCGCCACGCGGATTCGATAAACAGCAGGTCGGGTTGGAACGATTGCAGTTCGGCCAGGCCCTGGTCCGGTGTCAGTTGCAACAGCTCGCATTCATACCGGTAGGCCTCATGGGTAAAGGTGTCCATCACACAGGCCATTCTGAAGGGCTTGGCCGTGTCATGGGGGGCAAGCAACAGCTGGCTGCGCACATGCTCTGCATCCGCCAGCGGAGTGGGGGCCGGCGTGACAAGGAAAGCGGCGGTGCCAGGCAGCGCCGGTGGGATCGCATCATCGCCAGGGGGGGCCGTAGGTGCGTTGCCTTTGCGACGTGCGCGGGCTTGTTGATACAGCTTGAACAAGGCGCCAGGCAAAAGCAGGCATTCACGTAGCGAGCCCACCCCCACACGCAGTTGATACCCCAACTGATAAGTGGTGCTGGCCCGCGTCTTGATCAAGCGATTTTCCAGCAGGTGGCACCTGGCGTTTGCGCGCTGCAGATTGGCGGTCAGGACTTCTATTTGCCCTTGCTGCCGGGTATTGCACTCGGTTGAGTACGCCAGTTCGTTCTTGAGTTGCTGAATGCGCTCAGTCGCTTCACGGTATTTCTGATTGACCTGTTCCCGCTGTTGGCGACCGCCGGCTACCTGGCCAAGCAGGTTACGCTCGACGGACTCGAACGCCGCTTCCAGTTGACGTAGATGCTCGACACCCAGCGAACAGCCCTCGGGTTCTGTTTTGATGGCGACCATTCCCACCCACTTGCCCAGCATTTCGACCTGGATGACCTGCAGGTACGCACTCAACAGCCGAAAGGGTTCCAGCAGGTAGAACGTGTGCTTGTGGTCAAGGAAGTCATTCACTCCGAACGGCACGGTGATGATCAGCCGGCCACGCGGCTTGAGCATCGATGCGGCTTTTTCGACGAAGGCTGCCGGGTGGATGAGGTGCTCAAGCACTTCACTGATCACGATGCTGTCAGGTTCCATGCCCTGGGTGTCCAGCGACATAAAGTCTGCATTCAAGTAGCGGACGTTGCGCTGCACGTGATCGGGTTCGGCCCTCAGGTAATCTTTGGCCTGCTCGAACGCCCTGGGGTCGTTATCCACGCCCGTGACCCTGTGGCCTTCACGGGCCAGCAACACGGGGATAATGCCCTGGGAGCAACCTACGTCGAGTACTGTCCTGCCGGTGACCTGTGCGCAGATCCAATGGATCCGCGCACGGGTTTCCTGCATGAAGTGTTCGCCCAGCTTGCCGTAATAGGCTTCCATGACGCGATCATGGGTATCGGCGAGTGGCTGTGGATTATTCATCGTCAGTTCGCCAGTACGCCGGCAGCATCAATCACCACGCCGTTGCTATGTCGCGCTGACATGGATCTGAATTCGCGATGCCCGACCAGCAACACATGGATATGGGCGCTGTCCCAGGCACAGGCCACGTCGGTCAGGGAATGGCCAGTCAGGTCGTCGGGCAGTGCATCGATATTGGGCTCGACCAGCAGCAGCGTTATCCCCAGTTCGTTGGCCAACTGGCGGGCAATGCCAAGTGCCGGGCTTTCACGCAGGTCGTCGATGTCTGCCTTGAACGCCAGGCCATAGCAGGCAATTCGCACGTTGTGCGCGCGCAGCCCGGGGTGCTTGAACAAAAGGTTGGCCACCGCCACCTTGACTTGCTGGATGACCCACTGGGGTTTGCTGTCGTTGACCAGGCGTGCGGTGCGGATCAACAGCGCCAGGTCCGGTGTTTTACTGACGATGAACCACGGGTCCACCGCTATACAGTGCCCACCGACGCCAGGCCCGGGCTGCAGGATATTCACACGCGGATGATGGTTGGCCAGGCGGATCAGCTCCCATGGGTCGATCTTCAACTGTGCGCAGATCATCGAGAGTTCGTTGGCGAAGGCGATATTGACGTCGCGGAAACTGTTTTCGGTCAGCTTGCACATTTCCGCGGTGCGTGTGTCAGTGACAATGCACTGGCCTTCGACAAACTGCTGGTAAAGCCGTACTGCTGCGGCTGAGCAGGCATCGGTCATGCCCCCGATGATGCGGTCATTGCTGACCAATTCCCTCAAGACATGCCCTGGCAGTACCCGTTCGGGGCAGTGGGCGATGCGGATGTCACTGGCTTGCTGATGGGTGGTGGGAAAGGTCAGGTCCGGACGCACACTGGCCAGCCATTTCACCAGCAGTTCGGTGGTACCGACCGGAGAAGTCGACTCCAGGATCACGAGGTCGTGCTTTTTCAGCACCGGGGCGATGGCACGGCAGGCCGCTTCTATATAGCTCAGGTCTGGCTCGCGGTTTTCCAGGAATGGGGTGGGCACGGCGATCAGGAAGGCATCCGCCGGCTCCGGCCGGGTTGTCGCCCGCAGGTAGCCGTGGCTGACCGCCGAGCGGACCAACCGGTCCAGGTCGGGCTCTATGATATGCACTTGGCCGAGATTGATGAGGTCCACGACATGCGGGTTTATATCGACGCCAATGACTGTTCGTTGCGGCGAGGCAAACAGCGCGGCGGTGGGCAAGCCGATATAACCCAGGCCCAGGACGCAGAGCGTCGGCACGCTCATGCCGCGGCCTCGTTTTTTCGCCAGGTTGTGATCAGAACTTCGCGAATGCGTGTGCACGCTCTGCCGTCACCGTAGGGGTTGTGGGCATTACTCATCTCCCGGTAGGCCGCGTCATCGCTGAGCAGCTCCCTGAGGTGGTGGGTAATGCTTGCGATCTCCGTGCCCACCAGCCGCGCCGTCCCGGCATCGACTGCCTCGGGGCGTTCAGTCGTGTCACGCATCACCAGCACCGGCTTGCCCAGTGCAGGTGCTTCCTCCTGGATACCGCCCGAATCCGTGAGAATCAGGTACGCCCGGGTCATCAGGTAGACAAACGGCAGGTAATCCAGCGGCTCGATCAGATGTACATTGCTGATGCTCGCCAGTCGCCGTCGCACGGGTTCCTGCACATTGGGATTCAGGTGCACGGCGTAGACAAAGGTCACCGCCGGGAAACGCGCGGCGGTTTCAGCCAGGGCCTGGCAGATACGTTCAAGACCGTCACCAAAGTTTTCCCGGCGATGGCCTGTCACCAGGATCATCCGCTGGTCTTGGGGCAGAAAGGCAAATTGCCGGTCAAGGCGGCCGCGCAGAGGGGATGTCGGGGCGTGAAGTTTCTCTACAACGCTGAGCAGTGCATCGATCACTGTATTGCCCGTGACATGAATGCATTCGGCGGCCACCCCCTCATTGATCAGGTTCTGCCGCGAGGTTTGGGTGGGGGCGAAATGCATCGAGGCAAGGCTGCCGGTCAGGCGTCGGTTGCCCTCCTCGGGCCAGGGGGAATAGAGGTTGTGGGTACGCAGCCCGGCTTCGATATGGGCAACGGGTATCTGTTGGTAATAGGCCGCCAGACTGGCTGCAAAAGTGGTCGCCGTATCCCCGTGGACGAGGATCACATCGGGTTTGAAGTCTTCCAGGACAGCTTGCAGCCCCTGGATGATTGCCGTCGTCACATCCGTCAGGTTCTGATCCGGCTTCATGATGTTCAAGTCGTAGTCAGGTACCAATCCAAACAGCTCAAGCACTTGGTCCAGCATCTCTCGGTGCTGCGCCGTGACACACACTCTCGAGTGGAAACGGTCGTCATTGGCGAGATTGATCACCATCGGCGCCATTTTGATGGCTTCCGGGCGCGTGCCGAAGATAGACAGTGTCTTGAGAGGCATGGGGATGGCTTCTTGTATGGAGGGTGAGTAAAAGCTGGGCCTGAAACGCGGGTGCACAGCTGCCTTCAACGCAGTGCCAGGCGTGTCAGCGCGTAGGGACCGGGTTGTGCGGAGTGGGGCGATAACGAAGGGGGATTCTGCCCAAAGGGCACGCGGCCGACTACTGACCGTTCGGCTGGTTACGAGGTGTTACCAATGTCGTAAAAGTACCCGGGCAGCGCCGAAGGCAGTCATCAGCCTGCCAGCATCGGATAGGTAAACAACCCGAAGTGAAGCAGATTCAAGCCAACGTGCGTGGCAATCGCCGCACCCAGCCCGCCAAACCGATACGCCAGGCCATAACCGACCCCGGCGATGCCCGCCAGCAGCACCCATTGCCACCCTGCACCCACGTGCACCAGGCCGAACAGCAGCGATGCCAGCAGCAGCGCGAGGTTTTCGCCGTAGGGCAACTGTCTGAAGCGCCGGCTCAAGCCGCCTTGAATGTAGCCACGGAACAGGGCTTCTTCCACCAGGGTCACCAGCAACAGGTTATTGAGCACCCATAGCCAGGCCTGGTCCGGCCATTTCGGCGCCCAACTGATCACGCCCAGCAAGGCTGCGCCACCCAGCGCGACGATGGCGGTAAGGGGCAGCACCAACGCGGTGACGCAGATCGACAGGCGCAACGGACGCCGCGCCACAATCCACGGGCAGGCCAGCAGCAACCAGAAACCAATCAGCGGCTTGTCCTGGTTCAGGTACATCGAGAACGGCACGGCATCGGGGGTGAAGCGCTGCGGGGCAATGCCGCGACCGTTATGGAACCCCGGCAGCCAGTGCATCGCCAGGCCTAGCGCCAACACGACAAACAGCCCGTGACCCAGGTAACGCGCCCACGGCGTGCGCTGCTGGCGTACGGCATAGCCGGCGATCAACAGCAGGGCGACGGACACCAGCGCCAGTACGCCCAGTTGCCCGTAGGCCAAGGCCAGCGCATAGCCGATGGAAAGAAGCGCCAGGTACAGCCAGGGCAATGGGAGCATGGGGGAATCCTTGGAAAAAACCGGTTGGCATTATAGCGACGGCCCGCGCCCCGAAACGTGAAAACGCCTCCCCGCAAAAGGGCTTGGGCAAGTGATTGCAAAACATGTCATCGGCTGGTTATAGTCCTCGCGTCCTTATCCCTTCAAAAAGATCAGCACATGCCAGCTTCCCTGCGCATAGCGGTAGTCGATTCAGCGGTCAACGCTGTGCGCGTGCCGTGCGCGAACAAGCAGCCTGCGCAGATCAGTCACTACCCCCCACCTGTCAGTAGCACGCCGGTGTACGCAGTCGTATCACCGCCGGGTGTTGGCATTTCGGGCTGATCGGCACGTTGCTGTGCCCGCTCTGCCTGCCTGAAAAAAACTACTGAATTTCAGCCTCTGCGGCTGAATCGGCTTTTTTTGCCTGATTACAGGTGGTAACCATGTCCGTTCTTTCGAAACACTCCGTGGCCGCGGCGGCCTCGACGAGCCTGTTTGTCCTGCTGTGGAGCAGCGGGGCGATCTTCTCCAAGCTGGGCCTGGCCCATGCGTCACCCTTCGCCTTCCTGCTGATCCGCTTTGCCGTCGCCCTTGCAGGCTTGGTGGTGCTGGTGCCGATCCTCAAGCTGAAACTGCCGCGTCCCGGCAAGCCCCTGTTGTACGCGGCGGCAACCGGGTTGGTGTTGCTGGGGGCCTATCAGATTTTCTATCTGCTGGCCCTGGACCTCAGCGTCACCCCCGGCGTCATGGCGACCATCATGGGGGTGCAGCCGATCCTCACCGTGGTGCTGATGGAGCGCCAGCGATCCTGGCGCCGGATGTTCGGCCTGAGTCTGGGCTTGGCCGGGCTGATCATGGTGGTCTACCAAGGCATCGGGCTGGCGGGCATGTCCCTGGCCGGGATGCTGTTCGGGCTGCTGGCCCTGGCAAGCATGACCTTCGGCTCGATCATGCAAAAGCGCATCACCGACAACCCCCTTGGTACCCTGCCGGTGCAGTACCTGGCGGGGCTGCTGTTGTGTTCGGTGTTCGTGCCGTTCCAGCCGTTCCATGTTGAACACAACGCCGGCTTTTACCTGCCGGTGCTGTGGATGGGCCTGGTGGTGTCGTTGCTGGCAACGCTGTTGCTGTACCGCCTGATCGCCCGGGGCAACCTGGTGAACGTCACCAGCCTGTTCTACCTGGTGCCGGCGGTGACGGCGGTGATGGATTACCTGATCTTCGGCAATCGGCTCGCGATGCTGAGCCTGTTGGGGATGGGCTTGATCATCATTGGGCTGGTCTTCGTGTTCCGCAAAAACTGATGCCCCCCGTAGGTGCCGGCCAGCCGGCGCCTACGGTTTTCGAGGCCGCAATACCAGCCACAACGCCCCGGCAATCAACACGCCGCCATATAAATGCGCCATCGATAACGGCTCGTCGAGCAACAACGCCCCCCACAACACGCCGAACGGCGGGATCAGGAAGGTGGTGGTCATCGACCTCACCGGCCCAATCGCGGTGAGCAGCCGGAAGTACAACACGTACGCAAACGCCGTACACACCAGCCCCAACCCCAGCAACGACAGCCACACTTGCCACCCCCCCCAACTCGCCGGCGGATGGCTGATCGCGCTGTAGGCAAACAACGGCAGCAGAAACAGCGTCGCGCCCAGCATGCTGCCCAGGGCCGCGAGACGACTGTCCAGGCCGCCGCGCTGGTCCAGCCAGCGCCTGGCGAGGAACCCGGCAAAGCCATAACAGGTGGTGGCCAACAGGCAAGCCAGTGCGCCCATCAATAATTCCAGGTCAAACGCCACCGGTCCTGCACGGGTCAGCACGCCTACACCGAACAGACCCAGGCACACCCCGGCGATTTTCGACGGGGTGAGGCGTTCGCTGAAAAACAGCCCGCCAATCAACACCCCCATCAACGGCGTGGTGGCATTGAAGATCGCCGAGTAACCCGCCGGCAGCACCTGGGCGGCCACCGAATACATGGTCGCCGGGATCCCCGAGTTGATCACCCCCAGCAACAGGACTGTCTTGAACTTGCCCTGGAAATCCCAGTTCACCCGCGCCATCGCCAGGATCACCAATAGCCCGGCGGCGGCAATCGATACGCGGAAAAATGCGGTCGGCACCGTGCCGATTTCCGGCGCGATAATGCGCATGAACAGAAAGCTCGCGCCCCAGATGGCGGCGAGCCCCAGCAGGTAAAGGGTGTCAACGGGCCTCACGGAACACTCCTACATCAATAAGGCCGCGAGTGTTGCACGCCGCCTTCATTGATTACAGGACAAACCGCGTCACCAGCCCATTCAGGTCCACCGCCAGCCGCGACAGTTCCTGGCTGGCGGCCGAGGTCTGGGTGGCGCCGGCGGCGGTCTGGGTGGACAGGTCGCGGATGTTCACCAGGCTGCGGTCCACATCGCGCGCTACCAGCGCCTGTTGCTCGGCGGCGCTGGCGATCACCAGGTTGCGCTGGCTGATCTGCGAGATGGCGGCGGTGATTTTTTCCAGGGCGCTGCCGGCGCTGTTGGCTCGCTGCAAGGTCTGGCCGGCATGCTCGGCGCTGCTGTTCAGCGCCTCGACGGTGGCCTGTGTGCCTTGCTGGATACCGGTGATCATCTGTTCGATTTCTTCGGTGGAGTCCTGGGTGCGCTGTGCCAGCGAACGCACCTCGTCGGCGACGACCGCGAACCCACGCCCGGCTTCACCGGCACGCGCCGCTTCAATCGCGGCGTTGAGCGCCAGCAGGTTGGTTTGCCCGGCGATGCCACGGATCACTTCCAGCACCTTGCTGATGTCCTGGGCTTGCAGCGCCAGGCCTTCGGCCTTGTTCGAGGCGCCGAGCACTTCGTCCACCAGGTTCTGGATCGAGCTGATGGTTTCGCTGATCTGGTAGTGGCCGTGCTTGCTGTCCTCATCGGAAGCCTGGGACGCCTCGGCGCTGGACACCGCATTACCCGCGACCTCGTCCACCGCCGTGCTCATCTCGGTCACGGCGGTGGCCGCCTGCTCGATTTCATCGTTCTGCGCCTGCAGGCCGCGCGTGCTTTGTTCCATCACCGCGCTCATTTCTTCCGCGGCGGAAGCCAGTTGCTGCGCCGATTCGCTGATGCCTCGGATGGTGGTCTGCAGCTGCGCTTGCATGGTCGCCAGGGCGCTCAGCAATTGCGCGGGTTCGTCATGGCCGCGCACCACGATCGGCTGGCTCAAGTCGCCGGCGGCGATGGTGCGCGCCACGTTCAGGGCCTGGCCGATCGGCGCGGTGATACTGCGGGTCAGCAGCCAGGCCAGCAGCAAGGTGGCGATCAATGCGACTGCGATAATCAGGCCGACAATCCACTGTGCGCTCGAATACATCTGTGCGGCCGAATCGGCCGCCGCTTCGACGCCGTTCTGGTTAAAGACGATCAGGTTTTCCAGGCTCTGGCTCAGGATCGTGCCCTGGGGGGCGAGGCGGCTGACGAGCAGGTCGAGGGCGTCTTGCTGTTGATCCTTGTCCACCAACGCAACCATCTGTCCGACGATGGCCAGGTACGTCGCGACATTGCCCTTGAGGGTTTTCAGCAGTTCGCGCTCTTCGTCATTGCTCAGCAAGGTTTCATGACGATCGAGCAGGGCTTGCAGTTCGCTGCTGGTGCGGCTGATCAGGCCTCTGCTGGTGTCACGCACGCGAGATTCGTCGGTGCTCACCAGGCGCAGGGACTCCAGGCGGATGGTGGCCACCAAGGCTGCGCTGTCATGGATATTCTCGATGCTCGGCATCCAGGTTTGCTCAATGACCAGCGCACTTTCCCGCAGCTTGGCCATCTGGCCCAGGCCAAACATTCCCACAATCACCAGCAAGCTGGCCAAAACCCCAAAACTCAGACTGGCACGCAGACCGATCCTCATGTTCCTCAATGACATCTCAATGCTCCTTGGGCGATTAGAACCTGCTCCCGGATCGGTCTTCGGACCTTGTTAGGGTGGGAGAGGGCGCGCTATATATCAAAGTGCCATCAAGGTGGTAATCGGGGTTTCCCTTAGTTGGATCCAAAGCCTTATGGAGGACCCGCGGCCGTTCTGGTTGGCGGTTTTCCGGCTTCTACCTGCCAGGCCACGGCGCTCAAGGCCTGTGGATCAAACGCGGATCGACTGTAAGGTGCGTTTATTGACCGGATGGTCGAATTAAAAAAATTGAAAATAAATGTACGAAATGAACAGACTTGTACAGGTCAGTGCAAAAAATGACCCTTCTCCTGCCTGCGTACACTGGCTAAGCTCAGGGCTTCCCGATGCCCGCTCGAGGTTTCCCGCATGTCGCTATCCACGCCTGCCCTCGCTATCGCCCGCACCATCCTCGAAGGCTTCGACGATTACCGCGAACACTTTCGCCAGATCACCGATGGCGCCCGCGAGCGTTTCGAAAAGGCCCAGTGGCAACAGGGGCAGGCGGCGTCGGCGGCGCGGATCAACCTGTACGAAGACAAGGTCGGTGAAGTCAGCGCGCGCCTGCGTGCGAACTTCGAGGGCAGCGCATTGCTCGACATTGACCTGTGGCCCCTGGTGAAAAGCGCCTATATCGGCCTGATCGACCTGCGCTTTGACGATGAGCTGTCCGAGACCTGGTACAACTCGATCTTCTGCGGGCTGTTCAGCCATGACCTGATCAGCGACGGCTGCATGTTCATCCACACCACGCGGCCGAGCCTGCGCCGGGCACGGGCGGCACAAACCCGTACCTACGCGCCCGCCGGCCAGATTCCCGAGATGCTCGCGCAGATTTTTGCCGACTATCGTTTCAGCGAGCCCTACGCCGACCTGGCAGCCGACCTGCATCGCCTCGAAGCCCAACTGCGGGAAAACCTGCCGGACTGGGTGTGCAAGGACCCGGACCTCAAGGTCGAGCTGTTTTCCTCGGTGCTCTACCGCAACAAAGGCGCCTACCTCGTCGGGCGCATCTACACCCGCGACGAACAATGGCCCCTGGTGATCCCGCTGCTGCACCGCGAAGGCCAGGGCATCCAGATCGATGCGCTGATCACCGACGAGGCGGAGGTGTCGATCATCTTTTCGTTCACCCGCTCCTACTTCATGGTCGATGTGCCGGTGCCGGCGGAATTCATCGGCTTTCTCAAGCGCATCCTGCCGGGCAAGCACATTGCCGAGCTGTATACCTCGATTGGTTTCTATAAACACGGCAAGTCGGAGTTCTACCGCGCGCTGATCAACCACCTGGCGACCACCGACGATCGATTCATCATGGCCCCCGGCGTGCGTGGCATGGTCATGAGCGTGTTCACCCTGCCGGGCTTCAATACCGTGTTCAAGATCATCAAGGACCGTTTTTCACCGTCGAAAAACGTCAACCGCGCCACGGTGATCGAGAAGTACCGCCTGGTCAAAAGCGTCGACCGCGTCGGGCGCATGGCCGATACCCAGGAGTTCGCCGACTTCCGCTTTCCCCTGGGCAAGTTCGAGCCCGAGTGCCTGGCGGAGCTGCTGGACGTCGCCGCCGGCACCGTAGAAGTGGAAGGCGACACCGTGCTGATCCGCCACTGCTGGACCGAACGGCGCATGACCCCGCTCAACCTCTACCTGGAAAACGCCAACCCCGCCCAGGTGCGCGAAGCCCTGGAAGACTACGGCCTGGCGATCAAGCAACTGGCGGCAGCGAACATCTTCCCCGGCGACATGCTGCTGAAGAACTTCGGCGTCACCCGTCACGGCCGCGTGGTGTTCTACGACTACGACGAAATCTGCTTTCTCACCGAAGCCAACTTCCGCCACATCCCCGCGCCGCGCACGCCCGAGGATGAAATGGCCTCGGAGCCCTGGTACTCCATCGGCCCGCTGGACGTGTTCCCGGAAGAGTTCCCGCCGTTCCTGTTCGCCGACGCCGGCCAGCGCAAGCTGTTCGATGAACTGCACGGCGAGCTGTATAACGCTGATTATTGGAAAGGCCTGCAGGAGGCGATTCGTGCAGGCAAGGTGATCGATGTCTTCCCTTATAAAAGAAAAGAGCAGCCATAAGCTCAAAGCGGCAAGTAAAAGCAGATCCGCCCTGACTTGCCGCTTGAAGCTTGCCGCTCGCAGCTGCTTTTCTGCGACAATCCGCACCCGGCATAAATAGACGACCTTTGCGTACCTGATGACTGACCAAGCGCCCGCTATCGACCAACTGCTGAAAAACCTCGACCACACCATGCTCGCCGACCGCCACCGCTTGCGGCGCCAGTTGCTCGAGCTGCGCAAGAAGCCCGACGAGGAGAAGCTGGCGCAGTGGGTTACGCGCATGCAGGCGTCCTGCGCCCAGGTCACGGCGCGGCGGGCCAGCCTGCCGGTGATTCGTTACGACGACAGCCTGCCGATCGCCGCCAAGCGCGATGAGATCAAGGACGCGCTGCAAAAGCATCAGGTGCTGATCATTGCCGGCGAGACCGGCTCGGGCAAGACCACCCAGTTGCCGAAGATCTGCCTGGAGATCGGCCGCGGCCAATATGGCCTGATCGGCCATACCCAGCCACGCCGGATCGCTGCGCGCAGCGTCGCCAGCCGCGTCGCCGAAGAGTTGGCCACGCCGCTGGGCGCGTTGGTCGGCTATCAGGTGCGCTTCGAAGACCAGAGCGATGCCAACACCCTGATCAAGCTGATGACCGACGGCATCCTGTTGGCGGAGACCCAGAACGACCGTTACCTGGAACGCTACGACACGATCATCGTCGACGAAGCCCACGAACGCAGCCTGAACATCGACTTCCTGCTGGGTTACCTCAAGACCCTGCTGCCGCGTCGTCCCGACCTGAAAGTCATCATCACTTCGGCGACCATCGACCTGGAGCGTTTTTCCAAGCACTTCGACGACGCACCGATTGTCGAGGTCTCGGGCCGCACCTTCCCCGTGGACACCTGGTACCGCCCATTGACCCTGGAACAGGACGAGGAGGGCAACCGCGTCGAAGACGACCTGACCGTCGACCAGGCGATCCTCGCCACCCTTGATGAAATCGCCGCCTATGAGCGCAGCGAACGCCGCAGCCCTGGCGACGTGCTGGTATTTTTGCCCGGCGAGCGCGAGATTCGCGATGCAGCCGAGATGCTGCGCAAGGCCCAGCTCAAGCACACCGAGATCCTGCCGTTGTACGCGCGGCTGTCGCCGGCCGAACAGCAGCGCATTTTCCAGTCCCATCCAGGGCGCCGCGTGGTACTGGCGACCAACGTCGCGGAAACCTCGCTGACCGTGCCGGGCATTCGTTACGTAATCGACAGCGGCACCGCACGCATCAGCCGCTACAGCTACCGTGCCAAGGTGCAACGCCTGCCGATCGAGGCGATTTCCCAGGCCAGTGCCAACCAGCGTAAAGGCCGTTGCGGCCGGGTGGAGCCGGGGATCTGCATTCGCTTGTACAGCGAAGAGGATTTTATCGGCCGTCCGGAATTTACCGATCCCGAGATTTTGCGCACCAACCTCGCGGCGGTGATCCTGCAGATGCTGCACCTGCGCCTGGGCGAAATCACCGATTTCCCGTTTATCGAACCGCCGGACGGCAAGGCCATCAGCGACGGTTTCAACCTGTTGCAGGAACTCTCGGCCGTCGACCGCAACAGCCAGCTCACGCCATTGGGTCGCCAGTTGGCGCGCCTGCCGGTGGACCCGCGCATGGGCCGCATGCTGCTTGAAGCCGCCAAGCTCGGCAGCTTGCAGGAAGTGTTGATCGTGGCCAGCGCCATGTCGATCCAGGACCCGCGCGAGCGCCCACCGGAGCGCCAGCAGGCCGCCGACCAGGCCCATGCACAGTGGAAAGATGCGGACTCGGACTTCGCCGGGCTGGTCAATCTGTGGCGTGGCTTTGAAGAGCAGCGCCAGGCACTCACCGCCAGCCCGCTGCGCAACTGGTGTCGCAAGAACTTCCTCAACTACCTGCGTCTGCGCGAGTGGCGCGACTCCCATCGCCAGTTGAGCCTGATCTGCCGCGACATGCAGTTGACCGTCAACAAAGAACCGGCGGATTTCCCCAAGCTGCACAAGGCGGTGCTGTCCGGCCTGCTCAGCCAGATCGGCCAGAAGACCGAAGACGGCGATTACCTCGGCGCCCGTCAGCGACGCTTCTGGATCCACCCGTCCTCGGGTATCGGCAAGAAACGCCCGCAATGGCTGATGACCGCCGAACTGGTGGAAACCACCAAGCTGTATGCGCGCATGGTGGCGAAGATAGATGCCGACTGGATCGAACCGCTGGCCGGGCACTTGATCAAGAAAAACCACTTCGAGCCCCACTGGGAGAAGAAGCGCGGCCAGGTGGTGGCGTTCGAGCAGATCACCCTGTTCGGGCTGATCGTGGTCGGGCGTCGGCCGGTGCATTACGGGCCGATTGACCCGGTGGTGTCGCGGGAGTTGTTTATTCGCGAAGGCTTGGTGCGTGGCGAGATCCAGTCCCGCGCCAAGTGCCTCACGGCCAACCAGCAACTGCTGGAGCAGCTTGACGAACTGGAAGCCAAGGCGCGCCGCCGCGATATCCTGGCCGACGAAGAGACCTTGTACGCGTTCTACGACGCACGGCTGCCGGCGGAGATCCACCAGACCGCCACCTTTGACAGCTGGTACAAGGTCAACAGCCAGAAAGACCCGCAGTTGCTGATCATGCGCGAGGAAGACGTGCTGGCCCGCGAGGCCAGTGAAGTCACTGCCGCCCATTACCCGGACACCCTGCACCTGGGCGACCTGGAACTGGCCCTGAGTTACCACTTTGAACCCAACCACCCCCGCGACGGCGTGACCCTGCGCGTACCGGCACCGCTGCTGCCAGCCTTGCCGCCGGAGCGCCTGGAATGGCTGGTGCCGGGGCTGATCGAAGCCAAGTGCATCGCCCTGGTGCGCAACCTGCCCAAGGCCCTGCGCAAGAACTTCGTGCCGGTGCCGGATTTCGTCAAGGCGGCGCTGCAGCGCATCGAGTTTGGCCAGGGTTCGCTGCCCCAGGCATTGGGGCGCGAATTGCTGCGCATGACCGGGGCGCGGGTCAGCGATGAGGCCTGGGCCGAAGCGGCGCAGCAGGTGGAAAACCATCTGAAGATGAACCTGGAAGTGGTCGACGGCCAGGGCAAGTTCCTCGGCGAAGGCCGCGACCTGGCCGAGTTGACTGCGCGGTTTGCCGAAGCCAGCCAGGCCGCGCTGGCCGTGCCGCACACCGCGAAAAGCCAGCAGCCGGTGGAGGCCAAGGTGTTCGCGGCGGTGGCCGAGAAAACCCAGCAGAAGATCGCCGGGCTGTCGATGACGGTCTATCCGGCGCTGGTGGAAGAAAACGGCACCGTGAAAGAGGGCCGTTTTTCCACCGCCGCCGAGGCTGAGTTCCAGCACCGCCGTGCGTTGCAGCGCCTGCTGATGCAGCAATTAGCGGAACCGGCGAAATTCCTGCGCGGCAAATTGCCCGGCCTCACTGAACTGGGCCTGATGTACCGCGAACTGGGGCGTATCGACGCCCTGGTGGAAGACATCCTGCTGGCCAGCCTCGACACCTGTGTGCTGGAAGGCGAAGCCAGTTTGCCCCGTGACGGTGCTGGGTTGGCGGCGCTGGCTGAACGCAAGCGTGGCAGTTGGACCGAACACGCCGAACGCCTGGCGCGCCTGACCCTGGAAGTGCTGAAGCTCTGGCATGGCCTGCAAAAGCGCTTCAAGGGCAAGATCGACCTGGCCCAGGCCGTGGCCCTGAACGACATCAAGCAGCAATTGAGCAGCCTGGTGTATCCCGGCTTTGTGCGCGAAACCCCGGCGCAGTGGTTCAAGGAATTGCCGCGTTTTCTCAAGGCCATCGAATTGCGCCTGGAGAAACTGCCTAGCCAGGTGCAAAAGGATCGTGTGTGGAGCAGCGAACTGGGCGGCCTGTGGGCGCAGTACCAGAACCGCTTGAACAAGCACACCCAGGAAGGCAAGCGCGACCCGCAACTGGAACTTTATCGCTGGTGGTTGGAGGAATACCGGGTGTCGTTGTTTGCCCAGCAGTTGGGGACCAAGGTGCCGATTTCCGACAAGCGCTTGAGCAAGCAGTGGAGCCTGGTCGAGGCCTGATCCCTTTCTCGGTTATCCAGACCAGACAGGTCCAAATGTGGGAGGGGGCTTGCCCCCGATAGCGATGTGTCAGTGGCAGAACCTGTGTCTGGTACACCGCTATCAGGGCAAGCCCCCTCCCACATTGAAACTTGATGGCGTTTTGATCGGGGTGTTTATCCGGCATATGGCGCCAAACCCCAGGGTTTGTGGCAAACTTCGCGGTTATAAATGCCGGGATCGTCGTGATGGGCTGGTGTGTAGCCACGGCGCGATGGAATAAAGCGATGCCAGTTTGATGTCCGCTGGGCGGAATAGAACTACTTACGGTTTGGTACGTCGGTACCAATATCATCTGCCTGACAGATTTAGAGGAACGATCGTGCATAACGTCGTCATCAGCGGCACTGGCCTTTACACCCCTGCCAACAGCATCAGCAACGAAGAACTGGTGCAGTCTTTCAATGCGTACGTGCACCAGTTCAACTCGGACAACGCCGCTGCCATCGAGCGCGGTGAAGTCCAGGCGCTGACGGAGTCGAGCGCTGCGTTCATCGAAAAAGCCTCGGGCATCAAGAGCCGCTTCGTGATGGACAAGGACGGCATCCTTGACCCGCAGCGCATGGCGCCGCGCCTGCCCGAACGCAGCAATGACGAGTGGTCGGTGCTTTGCCAGATGGCCATTGGTGCCGCCGAGCAGGCCCTGCAGCGCGCCGGCAAGACTGCCGCCGACATCGATGGTGTGATCGTCGCCTGTTCCAACCTGCAACGTGCCTACCCGGCCATCGCCATCGAAGTCCAGGAAGCCCTGGGCATCGCAGGCTTCGGTTTCGACATGAACGTGGCGTGCTCCTCGGCGACCTTCGGCATCCAGAACGCCGCCAACAGCATCCAGCTGGGCCAGGCCCGGGCGATCCTGATGGTCAACCCGGAAGTCTGCACCGGCCACTTGAACTTCCGTGACCGCGACAGCCACTTTATCTTCGGCGACGCCGCCACGGCGGTGGTCCTCGAGCGCGCCGACCTGGCAACGTCCGAGCATCAGTTCGACGTGGTGAGCACCAAGCTGCTGACCAAGTTCTCCAATAACATCCGCAACAACTTCGGCTTTCTCAACCGCGCGGCGGAAGAGGGCATCGGTGCGCCCGACAAGCTGTTCGTGCAGGAAGGCCGCAAAGTCTTCCGCGACGTGTGCCCGATGGTCGCCGAGCTGATCGGTGTGCACCTGGCCGAGAACCAGTTGAACGTGGCCGATGTGAAGCGCTTCTGGCTGCACCAGGCCAACCTGAGCATGAACCACCTGATCGTGAAGAAACTGCTGGGCCGCGAAGCCACGGTGGAAGAAGCACCGGTGATCCTCGATACTTACGCCAACACCAGCTCGGCGGGTTCGGTGATTGCATTCCACACCTACCAGGACGATCTGCCCAAGGGCGCCGTCGCGGTCCTCAGTTCGTTTGGCGCAGGCTATTCGATCGGTAGCGTGATCCTGCGCAAGCGTTAAGACAATCGAGGTCTTGAATGGCAGCAGCGGACGACGCGCACCTGCTTGAACGACTGCTCAAGGGCGAGCAACGGGCCTACAAGGAATTGGTCACCACGTACCAAAGCGCGATGCGGGCGGTGGCGTATGCCATCGCCGGCCAGCGCCATGCCGACGAAGTGGTGCAGGACGCCTGGCTGTCGGTGGTGCGCAACCTGGCCAAATTCGAAGGGCGCTCCAGCCTCAAGACCTGGCTGCTGACCATCACCGCCAACGCCGCCAAGGGGCGCTACAAGCAGAATCGCCGGGAAGTGCTGCTCGACGACTTGCCTTCGCCCCACGGCACCATCGGCGATGATCGATTCTCCCCCGATGATGGCCACTGGGCCGTCGCCCCGTATGCCTGGCACCAGGACACCCCGGAAGCCTTGCTGACCGAGGATGAACTGCGCAAGTGCCTGGAGCACACGTTGCTGAGTTTGTCCGAACTGCAAAGCAGCGTGCTGGTGCTGCGTGAACGCCAGGGGTTGGAGCTGGAGGAGATCTGTAATCTTCTGACGCTCTCACTCTCCAATGTCCGCGTGCTGTTGCATCGAGCACGGCTTAAAGTCTTCGCCACGGTGGAGCATTTTGAGGAAACGGGCGAATGTTGACCTGTAAAGAACAAGTGGCACGTTCCAGTGACTATCTCGATGGGCAATTGACCTTTCGCGAACGTCTGCTGGTGCGTCATCACTTGATGTTCTGCCCCAACTGCCGACGGTTTATCCGCCAGATGCGCCTGCTGCAGGCGACGTTGCGGATGCTGCCGCAGGAACCGGTGAAGGATGTGGATGCCTTGGCGCAGCGGCTGGCTGCCGAGCGGCTCAAGGATCAGAAAGGCGGGGAATAAGCAGGCTCGCGTGGGGCGATCGGACGGATGATGGGGACCGATCCACCCACGCAAGTCTGGTACAGCCACCTCGGGCCGTCCTGGCCCGAGGTCTTGAACACTTATCTTTAGAACTTGGCTTCTGCATCCAGCTGGAAGGTGTTGGCTTTGGCGCTACCGTCCACCAGCGTGCGGCTGTAGGTGTCGGTCTTGGTCAGGAAGTAGGTCGCGCCGACGGCGAAGTTCTTGTCGATGTCATAGCCGACTTTGAACTTGTGACCACGGGAACCCGTGAAGCCGCCGCCGAAGTCCGAATCGGTGAAGGCACCCACCACGGCGTTTTTCTGCACGTCGCGGTAGTTGTAGTCCAGGTTGAAACCGAACACCTTGGACTTGGCACCCAGCAACCAGGCCGTGTCCGCATCGTCGATTGCGTCGTTGTTTTTCACGTACTGACCGTAGAACGACAGGGGGACCGCCAGGCCGCCGATATCGACTTGACCGAAGCCTTCATACAGGCGGAACTCGCCGTTGGGGGTGTTGCCGTTGGTTGCCAGCACGTTCGGGGTACTGGTGCCTGAGGCACGGCTGTCTTCATCGTTCTGGTAGGCGTAGACGCTGCCGCCCAGGGTCATTTTCAGGTTGTCGGTCACCGAGAAGCGGGTCCCCAACTGGCCGGTGGTCAGGCGCAGGTCATGGCGGTACTGCACGCCGTCACCGTCCACGTTGTCCTTGAGGTTGTAGTTACCCAGGCTGCCGAACAGCTCGGCGCTGCCGCCCAGTGGGTACTTGTAGGTGAGTGCCAGGCCTTCCGGGTTGATGTCGCTATCCCAGATCACATCGCCCATGTTGACCCAGGGCTGCAGCATTTTGCCGCCAATGATGTGCAGGTTTTTGATCTGGTCGGGGTGGTAGTCGATATAGCCGAGGTCCAGCCAGATCGATTTTTTATCGAAGTAGCCGTCCAGGTCCTGGTTGGTGGAGCGCGCATCGCTGCCGCCGCCGGTGGCGATACGAATACCGGTGTCTACCTGCGGGTTGATTTCGGTGTAGGCGCCGAGGCGCGCGCGGATCCGTTCGCGGTCCTTGTCACGACCGGTGACGCCGGCGCGGGTAACGCCATTTTCGCCTTCGACCTTGATGGTCTCGTGGCGCATGCGCACATCACCCTTGAACTGAGTCTTGGCGGCCCAGGCCAGCTTCTGGTCGAAGCTGCTCAGCTCGTTGGTTTTCTTCGCGGTGGCCGCGATCTGTTCGTTGGTCTCTTGTTGAGCTTGCCGTGCGATCTGCTGTTCTTTCTGGTCTTTGGCCAACTCGTTTTGCAGTTCGGTGTACTGCGAAGCGGTGATCTGGCCGTTGGCCTTGAGCATGTCGAGCAATTTAGCGTCGACTGCAGCGCTGGCCGGAACGCTCAGGGCCAGTAACAGGCCCCCGCACAGGGCCGCTGCAGTTTTAGTGGAAGCAAGACGCATATCAATCTCCGAAAGTGAGGAGGGATGGCAAACCATCCAGGACACAACCGACCGATGACGGACGGAAAAGTAACCACCTGATAGAACCAGGCGCTCTAAAAACAGGCGTCAGTATCACGATCGTTTATGACGGCGCAGTGGCGAAGTGATGTCATGTAGATGACAAATTATTTAAGAATGGAACTATTGATTTAGAGCCTTGTCGGGCGATTTGGGGGTGTGCCCGGACCTGCGATAAGCGATACTCGCCAGGCTTTCATGCCATGACGTAGTGAGGATGCCGATGCCGCTGCAACGCCTGGACAACCTGTCCGAAATCGCTCCGCAGGCCTGGGACGCACTGGTGCCGGACGCCCAGCCCTTTGTGCGGCACGCCTTCCTCAGCGCGCTGGAAGACAGTGCCAGCCTGGGCCCTCAATCGGGCTGGCAACCGGAACATTTGTTGCACTGGGAAGGCGACCGCCTGGTGGCGGCATTGCCCAGTTATCGCAAATGGCATTCCTATGGCGAGTACGTGTTCGACCATGGTTGGGCCGATGCCTGCGAGCGTGCGGGCATTGATTACTACCCCAAGCTGCTGACGGCCGTACCATTCAGCCCGGTCAGCGGCCCCCGCTTGTTGGCGGCCAGCGTCGACGATGGTTTCGAACTGCTGAAGAGCCTGCCGGGCTACCTGGAAATCGAAGGGCTCTCCAGTGCCCATATCAACTTCACCGACGGCTTGGCCGATGAGGCGTTAGCCCAACAACCGGGTTGGTTGCAGCGCCTGGGTTGTCAGTTTCACTGGCAGAACCGTGGTTACCGTGACTTCCAGGATTTTCTCGATGCCCTCAGTTCCCGCAAGCGCAAACAGATGCGCAAGGAGCGCGAACAAGTGGCGGGGCAGGGCATCGACTTCCAGTGGTTGCAAGGCCACGAGTTGAGCGAGGCGCAATGGGATTTTGTCTACGCCTGCTACGCCAATACCTACGCGGTCCGCCGCCAGACACCCTACCTGACCCGCGAATTTTTCAGCCTGCTCGCCGAACGCATGCCCGAGGCGATCCGTGTGGTGCTGGCCAAGCAAGGCACACGCCCAGTGGCCATGGCCTTCAGCCTGATCGGTGGCGACAGCTTCTACGGCCGCTACTGGGGTTGCCTGGCGGAGTTTGACCGGCTGCATTTCGAAACCTGCTTCTACCAGGGCATGGATTACGCCATCGCCCACGGCCTGCAACGCTTCGACGCCGGCGCCCAGGGTGAGCACAAATTGATTCGCGGGTTTGAACCGGTGATCACCCGGTCGTGGCACTACCTGCGCCATCCCGGCTTGAAGAATGCCGTCGAGGATTTCCTCGAGCGCGAACGGGTGGGGATTGTGGCGTATGCCGAAGAGGCGAGGGCAGCCCTGCCTTACCGGCAGGGCTGACCCTTTGCCTCAGGCCGGCTCCTCCTTGCCCAGCCATCGATAGACAACACCGCCCGCCACCGCACCCAGGATCGGCGCGAGCCAGAACATCCACAACTGCTGGATCGCCCACCCGCCGACGATCAAGGCCGGGCCGGTACTGCGGGCCGGGTTGACCGAGGTGTTGGTCACGGGGATGGAGATCAGGTGGATCAAGGTGAGGGCCAGGCCAATGGCGATGGGCGCGAGGCCCTTCGGGGCACGGTGGTCGGTGGCGCCGAGGATGATCAGCACGAACATCGCTGTCATCACCAGCTCGCAGACAAACCCCGCTGCCATTGAATAGCCGCCCGGCGAATGCTCGCCATAGCCGTTGGAGGCCAGCCCGCCGGCCAGTTCAAAGCCCGGCCTGCCACTGGCGATGAAGTACAACAATGCGGCGGCGACCACCCCGCCGATGACTTGGGCCACGATGTACGCCGGTAACTCCCTGGCCGGAAACCTCCCGCCCACTACCAGCCCCACCGATACCGCCGGGTTGAGGTGACAACCGCTGATATGCCCGATGGCCACCGCCATGGTCAGCACCGTGAGCCCGAACGCCAGGGCCACACCCAGCAACCCGATCCCGACGGCGGGAAAAGCGGCGGCCAACACCGCACTCCCGCAACCGCCCAACACCAGCCAAAACGTTCCCAACCCCTCTGTGACTGAACGCTTGAACAAAGACATGCAGCACGTCCTTGATAGATCGCTCTACCCAATCAGTAAATCAGTGATGCTCCCTGCAGATTTACTTCAGCGCCCGTCTGGGCACTGCACTGAGTACAGCATGGTTTTTACACAAATCCAGGCCACCAAATGTGGGAGGGGGCTTGCTCCCGATAGCGGAGTGTCAGTCGCAAAATGTGGTGACTGACCCACCGCTATCGGGAGCAAGCTCCCTCCCACATTTGCTTCAGTCGATGCCGACAAACCCACCGGTCTGGTGCTGCCACAAACGTGCATACAAGCCGCCATGGGCCAGCAGCTCGGCATGGCTGCCCGTCTCGGCAATCTGGCCTTTCTCCAGCACCACCAGGCGGTCCATCCGCGCGATGGTCGACAACCGGTGCGCAATCGCAATCACCGTCTTGCCTTGCATCAGGGTTTCCAGGCTTTCCTGGATCGCCGCTTCCACTTCCGAATCCAGCGCCGAGGTGGCTTCGTCCATGATCAGGATCGGCGCATCCTTGAGCAGTACACGGGCAATGGCGATACGTTGACGCTGCCCACCGGAGAGTTTCACCCCGCGTTCGCCCACGTGGGCATCCAGCCCGGTACGCCCTTCCGAGTCCGACAGCAGCGGGATGAACTCGTCGGCACGCGCCTTGTGCACGGCGGCCCAGAGTTCTTCGTCGGTGGCGTCCGGCTTGCCGTACAGCAGGTTGTCGCGGATCGAACGGTGCAGCAGCGAGGTGTCCTGGGTGATCATGCCGATCTGTTCGCGCAGGGTTTCCTGGGCCACTTCAGCGATGTCCTGGCCGTCGATCAGGATCCGCCCGCCTTGCAGGTCGTAGAGGCGCAGCAGCAGGTTGACCAGGGTCGACTTGCCCGCGCCGGACGGGCCGATCAGGCCGATTTTTTCCCCGGCCTTGATCTCAAGGTTCAGGCCGCCAATGATCCCGCTCTGCTTGCCGTAGTGGAAATCCACGTGCTCGAAGCGGACTTCGCCACGGGGCACGCTTAAACGCGGGGCGTTGTCGCGATCAATCACGGCCAGGGGTTGGGCGATGGTTTTCAGGCCGTCCTGCACCATGCCGATATTTTCGAAGATGCCGTTGACCACCCACATGATCCAGCCGGACATGTTGACGATACGAATCACCAGGCCGGTAGCCAGGGCAATCGCGCCCACCGAGATCAGCGACTGTGTCCACAGCCACAGGGCCAGGCCGGTGGTGGTGACGATCAGCAGGCCGTTCATGCTGGTGATTGCGATGTCCATGCTGGTCACCACGCGGCTGGCCAGCTGGGTTTTTTCGGTCTGCTCGATGATCGCTTCCTTGGCGTACTGCTGCTCGTATTGGGTGTGTGCGAACAGCTTCAAGGTGGTGATGTTGGTGTAGCCGTCGACGATGCGGCCCATCAGTTTGGAGCGTGCCTCCGACGAGATCACCGAGCGTTCTTTCACGCGCGGCACGAAGTAGCGCAGCGCCAGGCTGTAGCAAACGATCCAGGTCACGAGTGGGATCATCAGGCGCCAGTCGGCCTCGGCAAACAGCACCAGGGAGCTGATGGCGTAGATCGCCACGTGCCAGATAGCGTCCACTGCCGCCACGGCGGAGTCGCGCAGGGAGTTGCCGGTTTGCATGATGCGCTGGGCGATACGCCCGGCGAAGTCATTCTGGAAGAAGTTGAGGCTCTGCTTGAGCACGTAGCTGTGGTTCTGCCAGCGGATCAGGCTGGTCATGCCGGGGCTGATGGTCTGGTGCACCAGCAGGTCGTGCAAGGCGCCGAAGATCGGGCGCAGCAGCAGGGCGACCACGGCCATCCAGATCAGCTCGGTGCTGTGGAGCTGGAAGAAGTTGGCGGGTGGCGTGCCCTGGGCCAGGTCGATGATACGGCTCAGGTAGCTGAACAGCGCGACTTCGATCAGCGCGCCGATCAGGCCCACCACCAGCAAGGCGGCGAAGTGCGGCCACACCTGGCGCAGGTAGTAGAGGTAGAAGGGCAGGACTTTGTCGGGAGGGGCGGCGCTGGGTGCGTCGCGGAAAATATCGATCAGTTGTTCAAAACGACGATAGAGCATTAGGGTTGACGCCCGCCTGGCGGGCTCTCCTTTCAAATGCGCGCGCGGCCTTGTGGGCCGTGCGCGGAGTTTCCTGCAGACCTCAGTCGATGCGCTTGGCCGACTTGATCAGGACAGGATCGATTGGCACGTTCTGCATGCCTTGCTTGGTGGTGGTCTGGGAGTTGACGATGATGTCGACCACATCCATGCCCTTGACCACTTTGGCGAACACGGCATAACCGGCATCGCGACCCGGGTCGAGGAAGGCGTTGTCAGCCACGTTGATGAAGAACTGGCTGGTGGCCGAATCCGGGTTCGAGGTGCGGGCCATCGACAGCGTGCCACGCACGTTATGCAGGCCATTGCTGGCTTCGTTCTTGATCGGCGCTTCGGTCGGCTTTTGCGACATCTGCTGGGTGAACCCGCCACCCTGGACCATGAAGCCCGGGATCACGCGGTGGAAGATCGTGTTGGTGTAGAAGCCTTTGTCGACATAGGCGAGGAAATTCTTGGTACTGATCGGCGCCTTGACCGGGTCCAGTTCGATTTCAATGTCGCCGTTGGTGGTGGAGATCAATACGTGTGGCGCCTTGGAAGGCTCGGCGGCCATCAGGTTGGCAGCGAACAGAACGGAACCGGCAAAAAAGGCGATTTTTTTCAGCATGGGTCAGTGATCCTGGGTAGTGGTTTCGACTGTCTCTAGAAAATCGAGCAGGGTGGTATTAAAGACTTCGGGTTGGTCCAAGGGCGTGGCATGGCGGGAATCCTCGATCACCACCAGTCGCGCATCGGGCAGCAGTTTTACATAGTTTTCTTTCTGGGCCACGGGGGTGTAGTCGTGGTCGGCGCTGATGACCAGGGTTGGACAGGTAATCCTCGAAAGTCGTTCCTGTACGCCCCAGCCCACAATCGCATCGAAGCTGGCGAGATAAGCACGTTTGTCGTTTTTTGCCCAGCGTTCGGCCATCTTGCGGCGAAGGTCGGCCTGACCCGGCTTGGGGAAGAGGCGCTCGCCCAGTGCCTTGCCGATGGTGGCGAGGCTGAGCACACGGGCGAGCGTCCAGCGCTTGACCCACCACCCGTACTCCCGGGCACTGCGTACCTTGACCTGCGGCGCGCTGTTGACGATGCACAGGCTCTTGACCCGGCCGGGTTCGTCCACCGCCAGTTGGAAGGCGATCATGCCGCCCATGGACAAGCCCACCACATGGGCGGGCGGCAGGTCCAGGTGCTCGATCAGGGCGACCAGGTCGTAGGTGAACCCTTCGATGCTGTAGCGCTCCCGAGGCTTGTCGGAGCGCCCATGGCCGCGCACATCCACCACGATCAGGCGGTAGTGGCGGGCCAGCGCCGGCACCTGCAGTTCCCAATCCTGGCTGCTGGAGCCCAGGCCGTGGATCAGGATCAGCGGCGTGCCGTGGCCGTATTCCTCATAGTGCAGGCTGCAGCCTTGATGGTCGAACCAGGCCATGCATGAACTCCGTTTCAGGCTTGCTGGGGAGCGGCGAAAGGCGCGTCCAGAGGGGCTGTGTCAAAGGTGCGCAGCAGCTCCACGAGGATCTGCGTTGCCGGCCCCAAGGGTTTGTCCTTGTTTGAATACAGGTAGAACGTGGGGTGGCGGCTGCCGCCCTGTTCCAAGGGTAGCTGCTTGAGCACGCCTTCGGCGAGTTCACGCTCGATCATGTGCCGTGGCAGCCAGGCAAAGCCCAGGCCGCTGCCGACAAAGGCGGCGGCGGTGGCCAGGCTGCCGACGGTCCAGCGTTGTTCAGCGCCAAGCCAGCCCACATCCCGGGGTTGCTGGCGGCCGGAGTCGCGGATCACCACCTGCATCTGGCTTTCCAGGTCCTGGAAGCTCAACTCGCGGTTCATGCGGTGCAAGGCGTGCTCGGGGTGGGCCACGGCGACGAACTCCACGTCGCTCATTTCGGTGCCCAGGTAGCCGGGGATGCTGAAGCCGCAAATCGCCAGGTCGGCCACGCCTTCGATCAACAGCTCTTCGACGCCGGACAGCACCTCTTCCCGCAAACGCACCCGGCAACCACGGCTCTGCGGCATGAACGCGGTGAGTGCGCGTACCAGGCGCGCGTTGGGATAGGCCGCATCGACGACCAGCCGCACTTCGGCTTCCCAGCCCTGTTCCATATGGTGGGCGAGGTCTTCCAGCTGGCTGGCGTTTTTCACCAGTTGCCGGGAGCGGCGCAGCAGCACTTCACCGGCGTCGGTGAGTACCGCCTTGCGCCCGTCGATGCGCAGCAGCGGCACGCCGAGTTGGTCTTGCATACGGGCTACTGTGTAGCTCACCGAGGACTGCGAACGGTGCAGCGCTTCCGCTGCCTGGGCGAAGCCGCCGTGGTCGACGACGGCTTGCAGCGTGCGCCATTGATCGAGGGTAACGCGGGGCGCTTTCAAGATGTGTTCCTCTTGTCCTAAGCTGGCGGTCCCTATTGGAGACTGCCGAATGAGAAAATTCTGTTGTGTGTTGCTGACGCTGCTGCCGATGAGCGCGTTTGCCTACCCCATCGACGTGACGAAAAAGATCGACGGCGTGAGCATCGATTACACCGCCTCCGACGTGGACGGCGATATCAGCTCGATCCAGCTGAATAACTACGGCACCCAGGACGCCGTGTGTTCGGTAACGTTCACCAATGGCCCGGAATCGCCGCGTCGTCGCACGGTTACGGTGCCGGC
The DNA here is from genome assembly GCF_900100935.1 of Pseudomonas sp. NFACC25. Taxonomy (NCBI): domain Bacteria; kingdom Pseudomonadati; phylum Pseudomonadota; class Gammaproteobacteria; order Pseudomonadales; family Pseudomonadaceae; genus Pseudomonas; species Pseudomonas sp. NFACC25. The sequence goes on along the minus strand of NZ_FMUC01000001.1, from coordinate 679,900 downwards.
GGGGAAAAGCACCAACACCACGGTCAAGTTCAACCGCGCCATTATCAAGATGCGTATCGCGTTGGCCTGCGCGCCGAAATAACACAGCAGCGGAGCATGCCCCTCGCGATACTCCGCTTATAAACAAATTTATAGATTGGTTATAGCAGTTTTTTGCGCTTTTTTATCGAATTGGCTCTGTCTAATCTCCACTCCATCGACTTACAGCAATTACAGATGGAGCCTACGAAGCCATGTCCAATGTCCTGATCATCGAAAGCAGCGCCCGCCAGCAGGATTCGGTCTCCCGTCAACTGACCCAGCAGTTCATCAGCCAATGGCAGGCCGCCCACCCGACGGACCGGATCACGGTGCGTGACGTGGCGCTCAACCCGGTTCCGCACCTGGACGCCAACCTGCTCGGCGGCTGGATGAAACCGGCGGATCAGCGCAACGGTAACGAACAGGCTTCCCTCGACCGCTCCAACGAGTTGACCGACGAACTGCTGGCCGCCGACGTGCTGGTGATGGCTGCACCGATGTACAACTTCGCCATCCCCAGCACCCTCAAGGCCTGGCTGGATCACGTGTTGCGGGCGGGTGTGACCTTCAAGTACACCCCCACCGGGCCGCAAGGTTTGTTGACCGGCAAGCGTGCCATTGTGTTGACCGCCCGGGGTGGCATCCACACCGGCGCCAGTTCCGATCACCAGGAACCGTACCTGCGCCAGGTCATGGCCTTTATCGGCATCCACGACGTCACTTTCATTCACGCCGAAGGGGTGAACCTGAGCGGGGACTTCCAGGAAAAGGGCATCAACCACGCCAAGGCCCAGCTGGTACAGCTCGTGGCGTGAGGTGGTTGATCCTTTAATCGTCAGATAATCGCGCGGTGTTTATATCGCTCCACGCAAACCCTTCAAGTACGCGTACGAACCTCCCTTTGCACTTGTTGCTCCTGAGTGCTCCTGCCCGACTGCCGCTTTAGCGAGGTCGGGTTTTTTTTGCCCCGAGTTTCTTCAATCGCCGAAAACCTTTAATGTCCCGCCCATTCGATGCGAGGCGCACATGGGCTATCTACTGGTTGTCACCCTGATTCAGGCATTTTCCTTCAGCTTGATCGGCGAATACCTCGCCGGTCACGTCGACAGCTACTTCGCGGTGCTGGTGCGTGTGGTACTGGCCGGGCTGGTCTTTATCCCGCTGACTCGCTGGCGTTCGGTCGAACCTGCCTTTATGCGCGGCCTGCTGGTGATCGGCGCGCTGCAGTTCGGCGTGACCTATGTGTGCCTGTACCTGAGCTTTCGTGTGCTTACGGTGCCGGAGGTGCTGCTGTTCACCATCCTCACGCCTTTGCACGTGACCCTGATCGAAGATGCGCTCAACCGGCGCTTCAACCCGTGGGCACTGGTTGCTGCCCTGGTGGCAGTGGCGGGGGCGGCGGTGATTCGCTTCGACCAGATCACCCCCCACTTCCTGATGGGCTTCCTGCTGCTGCAACTGGCTAACTTCACCTACGCCGCCGGGCAAGTGATGTACAAGCACCTGGTGGCACGCTACCCGAGTGACCTGCCGCACTACCGGCGCTTCGGTTACTTCTACCTCGGCGCGTTGCTGGTGGTGTTGCCGGCGTTCCTGTTGTTCGGCAAGGCCGATTTCCTGCCGCAAGCGCCGCTGCAATGGGGTGTCTTGCTGTTCCTCGGGCTGGTCAGCACTGCCCTTGGCATTTATTGGTGGAACAAAGGCGCCTGCCTGGTGCATGGCGGAACCCTGGCGGTGATGAACAACCTGCATGTGCCGGTAGGATTGTTGCTGAACCTGCTGATCTGGAACCAGCACGAGCCGCTGGGTCGCCTGGCCTTGGGTGGCCTGGTGATCCTGGGGGCGGTGTGGATAAGTCGATTGGGCGTAAAGCCCGCGCCTGGCGTACAGTCTGCGACGTGATCGGTCGAAGGCGAGCGTGAGCGGCAATGAAAGTCTGCTATCGAAAAGAACGGTGTGGGGGCGGCAGAGTGGACAAGATTGATGAACTGATCATTGCAGCCTTGAAGGATGACTCCCGAGTCAGCCTGGCGCAATTGGCGCGGCAAGTTCACAAGTCTCGAACCGCAGTGGAGTCGCGCGTTCAAAAGCTGATTGAAAAAGGCATCATCCTGGGCTTCACCATCAACGTCGCCGAGGGCGATGAGACCCTGCAAGCGGCGTTCTTGATGCTGACGCTCAATGGCAGCAACTGCCATCTGGTGTTTCCGAAGATCCAGCAGTTCAGCCAGGTGGTGCATGCCTATTCCCTGTTTGGCGACGTGGACATGATGCTCGACGTTCGGTACAGGAGCTTTGAAGAACTGATGGTCTTCAAGGACAGCCTGCTGAAGATCGAGCATGTGAAGGAAGTGGTGGTCAACCCGGTGCTGAAGGCCTGGCGCTAGGCGCCGGCCACCCCTTGATGTGCTGGCTTCAGGCGTGGTCGCGCACGGTTTCAAGAAAATGATGGCTCAGGTTCGGCATTTTCTGGCGCAGGGTGTCCACGAGTTCTTCGATGACCGCCTGGTTGAATTGGAACGATGTGTCGTCGTGCCCCAGGATCACCACCAACAACCTCGACGAGTCTTTTGTCAGCCGGAAGTCATGGGCATCGGCATCCACCTTGCCGATGCTCGCCAACGGCACATCACCGCAGGTATAGACGATATCGCCGACGGGAATGGTGATGGCCTTCTTGGCGAACAGGGGGCGTAGCACCCTCGGTTTTTCCGACCGCATCACGTAGATGTCATCCTTCTGATGATAGGTGTGCACGCCGATGCTGACCCCATGTCGGATCGCGACCGCGTTATAGGCGTCGACGATGTTGTTGATGGGGTACACGCCTTTGGCGATGAAGCGGCGCAGCAGCTTTTCGTTGGCGCTCACGGTATTTTCGTAGCCGAGTTTCTTGAGCTGTTTGGCAAACCCCTCGTATACGACGTTCGAGTCCAGCTCGTTAAGGCGCGAGGCCACGTGGTTCAGGTTACTTTGCAGTACCCCGACGAAGCTCTGGTCATCCGAGACGGTGATGTCTTCGATCACGGCGGCGCACGCATTATTGATGCCCAGCTCACAGGCTGACTTTCTGATGATCAAGCGACTTTTCATAACCTTAGCCCCACAGTTTTTTTCGCAGGTTGGCGGTACTGGTGTCCAGTTGCTGCGCCGAAGGGCTTTGCAGCCAGAACAGCCCTGGACAGGTGGCGAAGTCGATCGTGACCGGCGTGGTATCGCCGGCGCCGATGAAATAACGGTGCCCGCAATAGGCCTCGTCCGCCTGGGCGCTTTGTATGGCCTGGGGTGAGGGCGGAGCGAAGGCATGGCGTTCATCGGAACAGAAGAAACCGATCCGGCCATGGCTGATCTGGCTGACCGCATCGGCCTGGGGGCGTGGGTGGCCGAGGTAGCTGTCGATCGACAGTGACAGCAAGTCGGGGTGATACACCTGCTGGAACAGCAGGGGCGCGATGCCGCCGTGCAAGCGACCGCCGGCCTCGATCATCACCGGCCCGGCCTCAGACCAGATGATTTCCATATGAATCGGCCCGACCCGCACGCCCAGGGCCGCTGCCGCCTGGCGCGCGTAATCGGTCAGCGGTTGCAGTTCTTCAGCCCGCGGGTCGAGGGTGTCGAGGCTTTCGTAGACAAACATGCTGCCGTTCTTCTGGATCTTGGTGTACTTGCAGACGCTGGCAACGACGTAGGTGCCGTCAAAGGCGACCATGTCCACCACGTACTCCGGTCCCGCTATGAACGACTGCACGATAAAACCGAGATTGACTTCGCCCAGGTCGTTTTTCTGCTGCCAGGCCGCGTTTTTCAAGGCGGTCTCCACTTCGCGCTTGCCCTGGGCAAACACCACGCCTTCGGTGGCGGCCGAGTTCAGCGGCTTGACCACATAGGTGGCCGCCTCGTCGAGTTTGCCCAGCACTTCGCCGATACGGCTCGGTGAGCTCAGCAAGTGCGAATCGATGTGGGCCAACTGGTATTTTTTCAGCGCCTGCTGCATGGAGAATTTGTTGCGTCGCAGGTCGCTGGTGATACGGCTGTTGCCCGGGATGTCGAGCAGCTCCGTCAGGTAGTCCGTGAGGTAGATCGCGGTTTCGCAACCGGCGATCACGGCGCTCGGTGACAAGGCTTCCAGGGTAATCAACAGGCTCTCTTCCCAGGCATACACCTCATGGAAGTTCTCTGTGATCAAGTCGTTGGTGAAGTGTTCAGGCAAGGCGCGTGTGGAGATCACGGCGATGCACCGTATGCCCTGTGCGTTGAGCAAGGGCGCGTAGAGTTTGCCCGTGGAGAACGGGTCAACGATGAGTACGGTTTTCACGTCGTGCATTCCTTATTCCGTGGTGGCCGTGGGCGCGGCGGCCGGGGTCAGTTTCCATGCCAGTACGGCGGTGGCCAACAGGCCGGCGGAGACGATCATCAACAGGCGGGCGCCTTCGAGTCCGAGAAATCCCGAGGTGGTGAAGAACGTCAGGATCATCGGTGCCGAGCCACTGACCAGCAGGTAGTAGAGCGAACTCTTGGCCGCGATCACATCGGCTACCCGGGCGTTGGGCGCCGACTCGATCAGGGTTTTACGCAATTGGATCCGCAGGCTGTTGATGCAAAAACCCAGCAGGAAGGCCGCGGCCATCATCACGTAGAGGTTCTGGAAGTAGACGATTGCCACGTCCGCCAGTATCACCAGCGAGATGGCCCCGTAGCTGTTGAGCTTGATGCGCGGCAATACCGCGGCGCTGAAGGCGCCCAGGCCGGCCAGGCCACTGGCGACGCCGAACAGGGTGGCATTCCACTCATTGAGCTTTTGAAAAACGATGGGCACCAGGCTGTTGAACGCGCCGATATGGAACCCGATCATGCTCAACACGATGATCAGGATGTAGAGGTTGCGCGGCAGGTCCAGCGGCCGCGCAGTGGAGGGCCCTGTGGCCTGTTCGGCGGTGTGTTCGTTGGGGTTGTCGGCCACCAGGAGGATGGCCGCGAGCGAGAGGATCGCCGCCAGGCTGATGATCTGCAGTGTCTGGTTGACCGAGAACACATCCACGATCAACCCGCCCAGCAGCGCACCGCCGAAGGCACCGATCTGGATGGAGGTTTGCATCAACCGCGCGCAGGTATCGCTGTCGGTGAGGCCGGCCAGCACCAGCTTGGTATTTTTCGATTCCAGGGTGCTGATGGTGAAGTAGTCGGTGACGCCCACCACGAACGCGATGGCCAGGAAGCCGATGGGCAGCAAGGCGGCCTGGGTAAACGACAGCCCCAGTACTGCGGCGAAGGCCGCCAGGCGAATGTACAGCAGCCGTTTCAGGCTGAGTTCAATGGTAAAGAACTTGCCGATGTACTGTTCGCACAAATAGGGCACCACGGTGGCCACGCACAAGGTGGCGCCGACCAGGAATGTCGAACCGGTAGTCTCCAGGCCGAACCAGACCATCGCGATGACAATCGCCATGTCGAGGCCGGTGAAGAGGGTCACGATTGAATAGAACGCGGTCAATGTCGATTTAGTATTCATGGGCTTCATCAGTCGTAACGGGAGATTTTAAGCAGCGGCACACAGCGCTCGGTGTCGCCGACGACGGTGCTGATCTGGTTCATGACGCGCACGGTGGGCAGCGCCTTTTTTTCCAGGTTGCAGACCTTGTAGGCGTTGTCGTGCCAGGGACAGATCACGCTTTGGCCGTCGCCTGTCACTTCGCCCATGTGCAGCGGGCCGCCACGGTGGGGGCATGCGGTGGGCAGCAATTGCGTCGAATAGGCGTGACGCTTGAGAAAGTAGGTTCTTTCCCCCACGGCCACAAAGTTGGCGTGGTCGAGATTCAGGCTGATGGCTTTCATTGGATTGCCTACTCAGATGGCGGTGACGGTGTACGTGCAGGACGGGCTGGTGATGCGGGTGCCGTGCAGCATTCCCTTGGGAATCACCACGCCTTCGCCGGCCTTGAGGCGCACCGTCAGTTCGGGGCTGGCGACAAACTCCAGCTCGCCTGATTCGACCCAGAACAGTTCGTCATTCGGGTGGGTATGCAGCACCGACAGCTCGTGTTCGGTCTCGGTAATCCTCAGGTCCACGGGTTTGTGGCCCTGGAGCGCCGCTGCCTGTGCGCGATGCTCATCGAACGCGTCATGCCAGTTGATATGGGCATACAACTCTTCGTCGGCGATGTCCTGAAGCAGCCTGAACTCTTCAAAGCCGCGAATAAGGTCGGGGATGATCTGGGTGCCGAACTGCTTGATCATGGGAATGATCAGGCGCTGGAGGGCCATTCTTCCGTGGTGTACATCGATGTGGGCATGCTCATCGAAATAGTCCGTGGAGACGCTGCCGTTGAAGATGGTCTTGATCGCGCGTGACTGGTGCTTGGTGGTCAGCGCCAACGTGGCTTCGGTGTAGTACATGGCGCCGATATAGCGGAACAGCTCGCCATGGTTGGCCGATACATAGTGGAAGTAGTTGGTGAGCGACAGCGACGCCGGCGTATAGAACTGCCAGTAGTGGTGCACGTGATGGGACATGCCCATGTCCTGGAGCATGTCTTCAAAAATGGTGCTGTGCTTCTTTTTGTCGACGCCGTAGCCGTACTCGTCGATCAGGATCTTGAACAATTCGCTGGTGTACACACCGCTGTTACCCAGTACGTTGCGGGCCATGGCCGATGCTTCACTGAGGAAGTCTCCCGCACACTGCGTCATGAAAAACCTGGCGGCTCGCTCGGGGTGGCGGCTGGTGGTCAGTACTTCATGGAGTTTGGACTCGGATCGGGCGACGTCATCCAATACTTTATCGGTGTGGGCGATAAAAGAGTCCAGGCACCAAGGGCCATTGATATGTACTTCTTCCTTGAGCCAGTTGTACAAGTAGTGTTCCAGCAACGGGCGGATCTTTTTGCCACTGGCCGCGTGCTGGGGATCATAGAAACGCTTGAACGCCTTGAAGTCCAGTTCCAATGGCGGCTTGGGCAAGAAGACCAGGTCTTGTTCGTAGATATTCAATAACAACCGCTGTGCCAATAGATGCTGGCTGTTTGAAAGCTGGTCGCTGGTCAGGCAGGTGGTGATGATTGAATCGGTGACGTCCTGCGGCCGCGAAGGGCGCTGGTAGGGGTTTTGGGTATAAAAATCGTGGGGTTGAGCAAAGGCGCCAGCACCACAATAGTGGGTCAATGCTTCGGCATTCGAACTTAATACAAAGTCTGCTGCATTATCGGAAAGCTGAGTTGTCCATAACATGAGGGAGGCCTTTTGCTGGCGTTGTTTGATGGCCAGATGCTAAGGCGTGGATTTTTTTTAAAACAGATTAGAAATAGTGCGCGCAAGTAGTGAAATTCACTAAAGGCGTAGGAGAAATTTTCTTTATGGGGTGGGCCCGTTGAATAATCGGCAGCAGCGGCTATACATAGATGCTGGCTTTTATCGGTCGTGTTTAGATAAATACGGTTGCGCCCATCGTCCTATATAGCGACGAGGCGCTTCCCAGCCCCTCGTCGATATCGTTGTCACTACTCCGGGGTTTCCAAGGTTCGGGCAGTGCCTGCCAGGGCCAGTATCCCGGTGCGCAAGTCGGTGCCACTGGGTTGCTGGTACAGGTTCAATCCGAACTCCGGCAACACGGCCAGCAGGTAGTCGAAAATATCCCCCTGGATCCGCTCGTAATCGGCCCACGCGGTGGTGCGGGTAAAGCAGTAGATCTCCAGCGGCACGCCCTCGGCGGTGGTTTGCATCTGGCGCACCATGCAGGTCATGTTCGGCTGGATGTCCGGATGGCTTTTGAGGTAGGCCAGGGCATACGCGCGGAAGGTGCCGAGGTTGGTCATGCGCCGGCGGTTGGCCGACAGTTGCGCGCTGTGGCCCTGGGCTTCGTTCCAGGCCTTGAGTTCGGCCTGCTTGCGCCCGATGTAGTCGGTGAGCAGATGCACCTGGGTCATGCGTACTTCTTCATCGTCACGCAAAAAGCGCACGCCGCTGGCATCGATAAACAGGCTGCGCTTGATGCGTCGCCCACCCGAGGCCTGCATGCCGCGCCAGTTCTTGAACGATTCGGACATCAGGCGCCAGGTCGGGATGGAGACGATGGTCTTGTCGAAGTTCTGCACCTTGACCGTGTGCAGGGTGATGTCCACCACATCGCCGTCGGCGCCGACCTGGGGCATTTCGATCCAGTCGCCGACGCGCAGCATGTCGTTGCTGGTCAATTGCACGCTGGCGACGAACGACAACAGCGTGTCCTTGTAGACCAACAGGATCACCGCCGACATCGCACCCAGGCCCGACAGCAGTAACAGTGGCGAACGGTCAATCAGGGTCGCGACGATGATGATCGCGCCAAACACGTACAGCACCATCTTCGCCAACTGCACGTAGCCCTTGATCGAGCGGGTACGCGCGTGTTCGGTGCGCGCATAGATGTCCAGCAGGGCGTTGAGCAGGGCGCTCATGGCCAGCATCAGGAACAGGATGGTCAGGGCCAGGGCCACGTTGCCGATAAACAGGATGGCGGTCTTGCTCAGGTCCGGCACCAGGTACAGGCCGAACTGGATCACCAGCGAAGGCGTCATCTGCGCCAGGCGGTGGAAGACTTTGTTGTGCCGCAGGTCGTTGAGCCAGTGCAGCGCCGGTTGCCGTCCGAGCAATTTGACGGCGTGCAGGATGAGGTAACGGGCCACCCGTCCGAGCAGCAGGGCCACCACCAGCAACACCAGGAAACCGAGGCTGGCATGCAGCAGCGGGTGTTCGTCGAGGGTGCCCCAGAGGTCTTGGACGTTGAGCCAGAGCTGTTTGATATCCATGGATGAAACCGATTCTTCTGTAAGACAAGACGGCGCGATTAGAGCATTTAAGTGCAACAAAGTTGATGCCGTGGACAAATGCTCTGACAAAAAAGCAACTGATTAGCGCCGTTCGCGTAAAGACACTCGGTTTGGACGCCCGAAACCGGTACCCTATGCAGCTGATTTTTTGTATTTCTTCGAGGTAGCACCCGTGTTTTCCCAATTCGCCCTGCACGAACGCCTGCTCAAAGCCGTGGCCGAGCTTAAATTTGTCGAGCCTACGCCTGTGCAGGCAGCGGCCATCCCGCTCGCGCTCGAAGGGCGTGACCTGCGGGTGACGGCTCAAACCGGGAGTGGCAAGACCGCCGCTTTCGTGCTGCCGATTCTTAACCGCCTGATCGGCCCGGCCAAGGTCCGCGTCAGCATCAAGACCCTGATCCTGCTGCCGACCCGCGAGCTGGCCCAGCAGACCTTGAAGGAAGTCGAGCGCTTCTCGCAGTTCACCTTCATCAAGTCCGGCCTGATCACCGGTGGCGAAGACTTCAAGGTCCAGGCCGCCATGCTGCGCAAGGTGCCGGACATCCTGATCGGCACGCCGGGCCGCATGATCGAGCAACTCAATGCGGGCAACCTTGACCTCAAGGAAGTCGAGGTGCTGGTGCTCGACGAAGCCGACCGCATGCTCGACATGGGCTTTGCCGACGACGTGCAGCGCCTGGTGGCTGAATGCGTGAACCGCCAGCAGACCATGCTGTTCTCCGCCACCACCGGTGGTTCGACCCTGCGCGAGATGGTCGCCAAGGTCCTGAACAACCCTGAGCACCTGCAGGTCAACAACGTCAGCGACCTGAACGCCACCACGCGCCAGCAGATCGTCACCGCTGACCACAACGTGCACAAGGAACAGATCCTCAACTGGTTGCTGGCCAACGAGACCTATCAGAAGGCCATCGTGTTCACCAACACCCGCGCTGCCGCCGACCGCATCTACGGCCGCCTGGTGGCCCAGGACTACAAGGCGTTTGTGCTGCACGGCGAGAAAGACCAGAAGGACCGCAAACTGGCGATCGACCGCCTCAAGGCCGGCGGCGTGAAGATCCTGGTCGCCACCGACGTCGCCGCGCGCGGCCTGGACGTGGACGGCCTGGACATGGTCATCAACTTCGACATGCCCCGCAGCGGCGACGAATACGTGCACCGTATCGGCCGTACCGGGCGTGCGGGCAACGATGGCCTGGCGATCTCGCTGATCTGCCACGGCGACTGGAACCTGATGTCGAGCATCGAGCGCTACCTCAAGCAGTCGTTCGAGCGCCGCACCATCAAGGAAGTCAAAGGCACCTACACCGGGCCGAAGAAGGTCAAGGCGTCGGGCAAGGCCGTTGGCGTGAAGAAGAAAAAAACCGACGCCAAGGGCGAGAAGAAAAAGGCCGGTGCCAAGTCGCCGACCAAGCGCAAGATCGCCAACCGGCCGAAGACCGACAACCTGTCGCTCGTCAGCAAGGATGGCATGGCGCCGCTCAAGCGTCGCAAGCCAGAAGCACCCGCTGCCGAGTAAGGCGTGGGGGATGTGAAAAAACCGGACGTTGTCCGGTTTTTTTTAACCTCAGTTGTTCGCCTTGGCCGCCGCTTCTTTCAATTCCTTGAGCCGGGCGTCGATCAACTGGCACTTGTCGGGGAACTCCGCGCTTTCAGTATCCAGGTCCATCTTCTGCAGCTCGTCGTTCATCTCCTTGGCCTTGGTCGGGTTCTGCTCGGTGAGTTTGGCCACTTCCTGGGCCAGTTGCTCGCGCTTGGCCGTGGCCTCCTCCGGCGTGCAGGCCCAGGCAGGCAGGGCGGTGAGCAACGTGGCGGCGATGGCCAGGTTCATCAGGGTTTTCATGGTCGGACCTCCTTGGCGGTGATGCTCAGTTGAGGGGGCGAACGTCTGGAAAGTTCAGAGAAATGACGCCCGTCGGTTGGTATGAACGGCCACAGACCCACAGGGTCACTCCTACAGACGGTCTACTTTCCTTAGGCCTGCAGGAGGAATCAGGATGACGACTTACAACTGGGATCTGATCGAACGTCTGCTGCATGAAGTGCAGAACGGCGAGGGCAGCTTTGCCCCACGCAAATACGCCGAGCAGGAAGCGGCCGAGAAGGCCATTGCGGGCGAGTCCACCGGTAACCTGGATGCGCTTAAAAAGACCGCCGCGGACTATGAAGCGCTGTTGTTCAAGCGTGGGTTTATCGAGTCGCGGCCTGAGGAAGAAGGCGGTAACGGAGAGAATTTCATTCTGACCGCCCTGGGCGCGCAGCTGTTGGCGCTGATCGACAGCTCCATCCCGGGCAACGATCACCCGCGCCAGGTGCTGGATGAGCAGGCCGATGCGTTGGATCCGGCGACCTTCGCTGAGGTGGCGTCCAAGGCACAGATTGCCTGACCCCTCCATGCCCCGGCACCCAGGCGGTGCCGGGCACGCCGAAACTGTCGGATCGGTAATCTGCCGCTAAGGTTGCTGACAGCCGGCGACCCCTAATCTGCTGCCATTCAACTGACGGACTTGAATCGGCATGTACTCTACTACCTCCAGACGAACCTTCGTCAAAGGCCTGGCCGCCGGCGGCCTGCTGGGCGGGCTCGGGCTATGGCGCACGCCGGTATGGGCGCTGACAAGTGCGGGCGAGCCCACGGTGCTGGCGGGCAGCGAATTCGCTCTGTTTATCGAGCAGACGCCGGTCAATCTCACGGGTCAACAGCGCACCGCGTTGACCATCAATGGCAGCCTGCCCGGCCCGTTGCTGCGCTGGCGTGAGGGCGACACCGTGACCCTGCGCGTGCACAACCGCCTCAGCGAGCCGACGTCGATCCACTGGCACGGCATCTTGTTGCCGTCGACCATGGACGGCGTGCCCGGCCTGAGTTTCAAGGGCATCGAGGCGGGTGGCGTGTTTGTCTATCAGTTCAAGGTCAGACAGCACGGCACTTACTGGTACCACAGCCACTCCGGGTTCCAGCAGCAGCAGGGGGTGTACGGCCCGCTGGTCATCGAGCCGTTGGAGCCCGAGCCCTTCACCTGCCAGCGCGACTACGTGGTGATGCTCTCGGACTGGACCGACGAAGACCCCGTCGCCCTGATGAAGACCCTCAAGAAGCAGTCCGATTACTACAACCTGCATAAGCCCACCGTGGGCGATTTCGCACGGGATGTGGGCAAGCAGGGCTGGTCGGCCACCGTCAGCGACCGGCTGATGTGGGCGCAGATGAAGATGAACCCTACCGACCTCGCGGACGTCAGCGGCCAGACCTACACCTACCTGCTCAACGGCCAGCCCCCCGGCCTCAACTGGACCGGGGTGTTTGAAGCCGGGGAGAAAATACGCCTGCGCTTTATCAACGGTTCGGCGATGACCTATTTCGATGTGCGCATCCCGGGGCTGAAGATGACCGTCATCGCCGCCGATGGCCAGCCGGTCAAGCCGGTCAGCGTCGATGAGTTCCGCATTGCGGTCGCCGAAACCTTCGATGTGCTGGTGGAGCCCACGGCAGCGGCCTACACGCTGTTTGCCCAGTCCATGGACCGCACGGGTTATGCCCGTGGCACGCTTGCCCGCCAGGCGGGGGCGACGGCCCCCGTACCGGCACTTGAGCCGCGCCCCTGGCTCACCATGGACGACATGGGCATGGGTGGGATGGATCACGGCGCCATGGCGGACATGCCGGATATGGCGGGCATGGATCACAGTGGGATGGGCGCGATGTCGATGCAGAGCCACCCGGCCAGCGAGCAGAACAACCCTTTGGTGGACATGCAGGCGATGAGCCCGGTGCCCAAGCTCGACGATCCCGGTATCGGCCTGCGCAACAACGGCCGGCGAGTGCTGACCTACGCCGACCTGCACAGCACCTTTGAGGACCCCGATGGCCGCGACCCCGCGCGCACCCTTGAATTGCACCTCACCGGGCATATGGAGAAGTTCGCCTGGTCATTCAATGGCGTGAAGTTCTCCGATGCCGAGCCCTTGCAACTGACCTATGGCGAGCGCGTCCGGCTGGTGCTGGTCAACGACACGATGATGAGCCACCCGATTCACCTGCACGGCCTGTGGAGCGACCTGGAGGATGAAAACGGCCAGTTCCAGGTCCGCAAACACACCATCGACATGCCGCCGGGCTCGCGCCGCAGTTACCGGGTGACCGCCGATGCCCTGGGCCGTTGGGCCTATCACTGCCACCTGCTGTACCACATGGAAATGGGCATGTTCCGTGAAGTGCGCGTGCATGAATGAGGACGCGAGCATGAATCGTCGAGTTTTATCGGTGTGTATCGCGCTGGCCGGGTGGGCATTCGGCTCGCCGGTGCAGGCCGAGGAGTTTCAAGGCATGAGCCCGGCGGTTCCGGCGCTGACCGAAAGCCGTACGCCGATCCCGCTGCTCACCGACGCGGATCGCGCCGCCGTGTACAACGCGCCGGGCGGGCATGTGGTGCATGACAGCGGCATCAACTCAATGCTGCTGGTCAACCAGCTGGAATGGCAAGGCGGCGGTGGCGGTGGTGCGCTGAACTGGGACATCAAGGGTTGGGTCGGTGGTGACATCGACCGCCTGTGGCTGCGCAGCGAAGGCGAGCGCAGCGCCGGTCGCACTGACAGCGCCGAAGCCCAGGCGTTGTGGGGGCACGCCATCAGCCCTTGGTGGGACCTGGTTGGCGGCGTGCGCCAGGACTTCAAGCCCGGGGACAGCCAGACCTGGGCGGCGTTCGGCCTGCAGGGCATGGCGCTCTACAACTTCGAGGCCGAGGCGACGCTGTTTGTGGGCGAGTCGGGCCACACCGCGGCACGCCTGGAAGGTGACTACGACATCCTGCTGACCAATCGCCTGATCCTTCAGCCGACGGCCGAACTCAATTTTTATGCGCAGAACGATCCGCAACGCCGGGTGGGCGCAGGCCTTTCGGAAAGCGAGCTGGGCCTGCGCTTGCGCTACGAGGTGCGCCGGGAGTTGGCGCCTTACGTGGGGGTGAGTTGGAACCGCAGCTATGGGCGGACGGCGCAGTACGCTCGCGATGAAGACGAAGACATCAGCCAGCTGCGCTGGGTGGTCGGTGTGCGCCTTTGGTTTTAACCGGTTTCTTATTCCTATAACTCGCCGCCTTGAGCGGCCTGGAGCCTTGCATGTCGATGTTGAAAACCGCGTTAACGGGGGGGGCGCTGTGGGTCGGATTGATGATCAGCCTGCCGGCCTCGGCCCATCCGAAACTGTTGTCCTCCCTCCCTCCAGCCGGGGCCCAAGGTGCCGCGCCGGCCGTCATTGAACTGCACTTTTCGGAGAACCTGCTGACGCAGTTTTCCGGGGCCCGGCTGACCATGACCGATATGCCCGGCATGCCCAATTCGCCGATGCCCATCAAGGCCAGTGTCGCGGCGAGCACCGACCCCAGGGTGATGCTGATCAAGCCGGCTTCTGCACTGGCTACCGGCACCTACCGGGTCGATTGGCGCGCAGTGTCATCCGACACGCACCCGATTACCGGTAACGTGGTGTTCAGCGTCCAGCCATGAGCGAATTGACCCAAGTCACACTGCGCTTTGCGCTCTATCTTGACCTGATGCTGTTGTTTGGCCTGGGGCTCTTTGGTCTTTACGGGCTCAAGGCGCCGGAGCGCGTGCTGCTGAATTTGAGGGGCCTGCTGCGGCTGACGGCTGGCGTCGGGATAGTGCTGTCGATAGCGTCGCTGTTGGCGCTGACCCAGGCCATGAGTGGCGCGACGGATTGGCAGACGCTGTGGCCGCATCTGCACATGATGCTCTGGCAGACCGACCTGGGCGTGACGTGGTGGCTACGGATGGGGGCGCTGGTGGTGGCTGCGCTTGGCCCCCGCCTGCCATTGGCCACTTTGTCGGGTGCCGCCGCGTTGGTGACGCTGGCGTGGACCGGGCACGGCGTGATGCATGAAGGCACGCAGGGTGTGTGGCACATCCTCAGCGACGGCGCGCATCTGTTGGCAGCGGGTGGCTGGGTCGGGGCGTTGGCGGCGTTCGGGTTGTTGTCGAGGCGCACGTCTATGCACGACGCTTATCACGTTCGGGTGCTGGCAAGGGCGCTGAAGGGGTTCGAGCATGTGGGGGCGGGATTTGTAGCGGTGCTGATCGGCACCGGGGTGGCCAACTATCTGTTGGTGGTCGGGCTGAATCTGGACGGCCTTACCGGCGGTGTCTACGCGATCCTGTTGTGCCTGAAACTGGGACTGTTTGGCCTGATGCTGGGGCTGGCGGCGCTCAATCGTTTCCACCTGACGCCGCTTCTGCAACGCTCCGTGGCGGCCGGTGATTATGTCGCTGCCATGGCTGCGCTACGGCGCAGCATGGTGCTGGAGATGGGGGCCGGGGTCCTGGTCCTCGCGCTGGTGGCCTGGTTGGGCACCCTGGCGCCCAATTAGGACTGCGCGCTTTTCAGGCATTTGAGCGCCTGGAAGTCACTGCGGACCTTGTCGATTTTCTGGGTGAGTTTCAGCCGTTGCGGCACGCTGCTGTCGGCCATGATGTCGATGATCAGGCTACGCGCAGCGGCTTCGGTCTGGGCATACGCCGCGCGATACTCCGGTGTCCACAGGCTTTCGCGGTCCACCAGCAGTTGCTGGATTTTCTGCGGGAAATCGGCGCTGTGGCGTTGCTGCACGGCGTCGATGAATTGTGCCTGCCAGTGGGCACGGTTGCCGATCCACTGCTCGTTCTGCTCGCCCAGGCTGATGGACCAGGCCATTACCCGGTTCTTCTGGCTATCGCTCAGTGGCCCCATCCACGCATCCAGACGCTTGCTCATACGCTCGGCGCGGTCCTGGATCTGCTTGGCCAGCTGCGGCTTGAGGTATTCGTCCTGGCGTTTGCGCAGGTCCTTGGCCAGGGCATCGTTCATGTCGTTGACCTGCTGGTCATCCAGCCCTTGTAACAATTCAATCGCCGACGGGGTGATTTCCCGCGCCACCTCGGCAATCGCCTGCTTGGCCTCAACCGTGCGGGTTTGCAGCGCTGCATCGGTGACCTGGTTGCTCTCGACCATTGCTTGCAGGCGGTCGAGCCAGTCGAGGTAACCCGGCAATTGTGTGGTGCAGTGCCAGGCCAGGTGGTCCTTGAGCTTGTCGTTGAACCAGCTCTTCTGCCCGGCGTTCATGTCCAGGTAGTCGTTGAGGGTCCAGGGGATGATCACGTCCAGGTTGCGGTAGGCCAGGCCCACGCGGTTGCAGCCGGCGAGCACCAGGCTCAGGGTCAGGAATACCACCAGCAGTTTGAGCCGACGCAGCATGGGCGTGTCCTTGCGCAGAGGGGAGTCAATGCATGTGAACCCGCGGCGCACGCGACAGTTCAGCCCATCAATAAAACGACCGCACCGCCTTCAGGGTCAACAGGCCATCGCATTGCGAATTGTGTCCGGAGTAGGCCGAACAATCGCCACCGCTGAGGCTGGAGTCGCTGTAGATCAGGTCCAGGTCGATGCCTTTCCAGGCGCGGGAGAACTGTACCGACCAGTCGCTGAAGCTGCTGATGGTGCCGCCCTCTACCGAAGCCGGCGTGCCCAGCTGATGGGTGGTGTATTTCATGCTGACGCCGATGCCGAAGGGCTGGGTACCGCCGAGGTCGGCGAACAGCGTGCTGTCCTGGCGGTCCGGGTCGTTGCTGAAGGAAGCGCCGAAACGATTGCCGAGTAGATTCAGACCGCCGTAGAACTCCTGGCTGTCGAGGGGGCTGAGCTTGGGGTAGCTGTAGTGGATCAGGCCGACTTCGTAGCCCAGGGTCTGGTCGAAGGGGTGTTTGAACCCCATGTAGGAGTCGACTTCGAGGGTGCTGGCCGAGGACAGGCCCATGTTCGGCGAAAACTGGCCGAAGTACAGGCCGCTGTCATGGCTCAGGTCCAGCCCGCCATGGAACGAGTCACTGCCCGGCGAGGTCGGCTTGACCAGGCCCTGGGCCATGCTGCGGCTGGGGGTGGTGCCCAGTTTCAGGTCGAAGTCACCCAGTTCACGCTGGAAAATCTGCGCTTCGGCGAGAGGGCTGGCCGCCAGGATACTGGCCACGAAAATGCAGCGTTTAAGCATGCTTCACTCCATGAAAAGCGAGGAGCAGTAACGGAAAAATAGGGCAGATGCCCGTGCTAGACGTGTGCAAGCATACCGGCGAATGCCAGGAGGTGAGGCCCGTTCGTCGATTTGCACGTTCTGAAGATGACGCGAGAGGGTATTTCGGGCTCTAGTCCTAGCGCCTTGAAGGCAAGACGCTTAGGGACCAGATGTGCTGCGCGGTATTACTTTTTACCCAGGCTGATCTGCTTGGACGGGCCGAAAGTCTGGCCGCTCACGCCCTTGGCAATTTGCTGGATTTCGCCACCGGACTTGAGGAAAGCAGCAATCTGGCTGTTGATCGATTCGCTGGTTTCAACGGCGGGAGCTGGCTTTGCTTTGCTGTTGGATGCTTTTACACGCATGGCGGCCACTAACCTGTAGAAAATTAACTTGGCCAGGCATCGTACAGGAAATACTTGACAATTGCTTGGTAAATATCCCCCGGGAATAAGCGCGGCGGCGGAAAACAGCCAAAGTTCATCTTTGAAATAAACCCCTAACTTACTGTTTTAACTCGAAACCACGGGCTGAGCCGGCAACGGTGGCGTGGAAAAATTCAGCCGAATGATCGGACGAGCGGGGCGCTGCCACTGGAACGCCAGGCAAACCCGCGATTTTTCAGGCGCGCGCGCGCGGCGAGGGCAACTCGGGTAGAATGCCGCCCACGCAATGAGGGTATTGGAAATGGCTTTAGTCGGGCGCTACAACAGCTTGCAAGTGGTTAAACACACTAACTTTGGTTTGTACCTCGATGGGGCGCAAGATGGCGAAATCCTCTTGCCTAATCGGTATATCCCCAAAGATATTCCCAGTGAAGATGAAGACTGGCTTAACGTTTTCATTTATCTGGACAGCGATGACAAACTTATCGCCACTACCGAAAAACCGAAAGTTCAAGTCGGCGAATTTGCCAGTTTGAAAGTCGTGGAAGTCAACAGTATTGGCGTGTTCCTCGACTGGGGTTTGCCAAAGGATCTGTTGCTGCCGTATTCGGAAGAGAAACGTCAGCTGACCGCCGGTGAATACTGCGTGGTGCATGTCTACCTCGACAAACACACCAAGCGTATTACCGCGACCGCACGCCTCGACCGCTACCTGGACAAGACGCCGGCCAACTACGTCGTGGGCCAGGAAGTCGACCTGCTGGTCGCCGAAGCCACCGACATGGGCTTCAAGGCGATCATCAACAACAAGCACTGGGGCCTGATCCACAAGAACGAAGTGTTCAAGTTCCTGCGCCCGGGCAAGGAAGAGAAAGGCTTTATCAAAGAGATCCGCGCCGATGGCAACATCAGCCTGAGCCTGCAACCGGTCGGCCAGGAAGCGGCGTCCAGCCTCAACTCGAAGATCCTCGCCAAGTTGCGTGAAAACAACGGCAGTTTGCCGGTCAGCGACAAGAGCGACCCGGCGGTGATCAGCAACTTGTTTGGCGTGAGCAAGGGCAACTTCAAGAAAGCCATTGGTGCACTCTACAAGCAGGGCCAGATCGTGATTCACGCGGATCGCATTGAACTAAGCTGAGTGCGGTTTGCTCTTCTGTAGGAGCGAGCGTGCTCGCGAAAAAGGTCCATCCGACACCGTGATGCGCCTGGAATATTTTCGCGAGCAAGCTCGCTCCTACAGAGGCTGCATGAATGTCCAAGAAGTCTGTCTTTGCCTACCTCGGCACCTTGCTTGCCTTCCTGGTCCTCGACGGCCTCTGGCTTGGCGTCCTTATGGGCCCGACCTACAAATCCCTGCTGGGCCCGCTGATGCTCGATCAGCCTCGCCTGTTGCCCGCCGCGCTGTTCTATCTCTTGTATGTCCTCGGTTGCGTGGTGTTCGTGGTCTTGCCCAGTGCCAGCTGGCAACGCGCGGCGCGACTGGGTGCGTTGCTGGGCGTGGTGGCCTACGGCACCTATGACCTGAGCAACTGGGCCACGCTGCAAGGCTGGTCCGGCGGGTTGGCGGTGATGGACATGGCCTGGGGCGCCTTCCTCACAGCGGCCTGCTGCACGGTCGGGTACGTGTGTGCACATCGGGTGCACCAGTGATTGTGTACAGGATTAATCTGCACCGTTGCTGAGCGCAGTCCCCGTCACTGAGGCTCTGTGTAGCCCTTTGGAACGCGGTTTCAGAGGGATTGTGTGCTATTGGCACGTATTCTGCTGACTATCTCGTATACAAACCGTGCCGCCTTCCGTATGCACCCCCGTGACGGAAGCGCAGGCCGGTATGACGAGGAGCCCGCGATGACCGAACAATTGCCCAAAGGCTACAGCCCCCGCCTGTACAACCAGGACCTGGGGCCGCTGCCGCAAAAGTGGACCTGGTACAACATCTTTGCCTTCTGGATGAGTGACGTGCACAGCGTGGGCGGCTATGTGTTCGCCGCCAGTCTGTTTGCCCTGGGGCTGGCCAGTTGGCAGGTGTTGATTGCCTTGCTGGCAGGCATTTGCATTGTGCAATTGATTGCCAACCTGGTGGCCAAGCCCAGCCAGCAGGCCGCCGTGCCCTATCCAGTAATCTGCCGGCTGGCGTTTGGCGTGTTCGGTGCGAACATTCCCGCCGTGATTCGCGGCTTGATTGCGGTGGCCTGGTACGGGATTCAGACCTACCTGGCGTCGAGTGCCCTGATCATTGTGGTATTGCGCTTTTTCCCACAGATGGCGGTGTTTGCAGAGCCGCATTTTGCCGGCCTGTCTTACCTGGGCTGGTTTGGTTTCCTCAGTTTATGGGTGTTGCAGGCGGCCGTGTTCTGGGCCGGCATGGAGTCCATCCGCCGCTTTATCGATTGGGCGGGGCCGGTGGTCTATGCGGTGATGTTTGCCCTGGCCGGCTGGATCGTGTGGAAGGCAGGGTGGGCGAATATCAGCTTTACCCTGGCGGAAAAATCCCTGTCGGGCTGGCAGGCGTTCGGGCAAGTGATCGTGGCGACGGCGCTGGTGGTGTCGTACTTTTCCGGGCCAACCCTGAATTTCGGTGATTTCAGCCGTTACTGCCGCAGCATGCAGGACGTGCGGCGTGGCAATTTCTGGGGCCTGCCGGTGAACTTCCTGGCGTTTTCCCTGGTGACCGTGGTGATCGTCTCGGGCACCTTGCCGGTGTTTGGCGAAATGCTCCATGACCCGATCGCTACCGTCTCGCGCATTGATAACAGCATGGCAGTGCTGCTGGGCGCTTTTGCATTTGTGACTGCCACCATCGGCATCAACATCGTCGCCAACTTCGTGTCCCCGGCGTTCGACTTCGCCAACGTCGCACCGAGCAAAATCAGCTGGCGCGCCGGCGGCATGATCGCCGCGGTGGCGTCGATTTTCATCACCCCGTGGAACCTGTTCAATAACCCGCTGATGATCCACTACACCCTGGATATCCTCGCGGCCTTTATCGGCCCGCTGTTCGGGATTCTGCTGGTGGACTTCTACCTGATCAAAAAGCAGAAGATCGACGTGGACGCGCTGTTCGATGACAGCCCGAGCGGGCGCTATTACTTCGACGGCGGTGTGAACTGGACGGCGGTCAAGGCGCTGGTGCCCGCGACCCTGGCAGGTGTTGCGATCACCTTCACGCCGGCGTTGCAGGGCATGGCTAACTTTGCCTGGTTCACCGGCTGCTTCCTGGGTGGGCTGTTTTTCCTGGTGTTGGCGCGGCGTGAGCAGGTTCGTGCGCCGGCACCGTTGGTCGCCGGCTGACCAACACCCCTCCCGCCACTGACAGGCCTGCACCGGCAATCACCAGCGCCGGTTGCAGGCCACCGCTCAGGTGGCTGCTCACCGACGCCAGCAACGGCCCACTCAATTGGCCGATGGCAAAGCTGGCGGTCAGCAGCCCGGTGCTGCGCTGATAGCCGTGGGGCGCAACGTCCCGCAGGCGCGCCATCACCAACTGCATGCAGGCCAGGAACGGCCCGCCGCACAGCAACACCCCCAGCGCCAGGCCCCAACCGTTACCCAGCAGGCAGGCGAATACCCCGGCCGCCTGCAGCCACAACGTGGTCATCAGCCAGCGGCGGGTGGTGTCCGGGTCCTTGGGACGCAGGCTTGCGACCACTACCCCAATCGCCGCGGCCAAACCAAAGCAGGGCCAGAACAGATCAGCCTGCCAGGCGCCCTTGAATTGCGCGCTGGCCATCTGTGACAGGAAGGTCGCCGGAATGATGTAGCCCAGGCCGAACAACATGTAGATCCAGCACAGGTGAGTAATGCTGCCGTTGCTGGCCGTGTCGGCGCGGCTTGCAACAGGCGCAGTGACGGCGGACGGCTGTGGCAGGAAGGGCAAGATTGCCAGCAGCATCACCAGCGCCACTACGCCGTAGATCAGCCACAAGGTTGCAGAGCTTCGGCCCAACAGGTTGGAGCCCAGCGCCAGCAACCCGGTCAATACAATCCCCAGCCCCGGCCCGGCGAACACCAGGGCGCCGAGGCGTGCACGCCCGGCGGCAATCGCCAGCGGCTGGCTCAGGCTGGTGATCATCACCAATGCCCAGGCACTTGCAACGCCGGTACCGAAGCGCAACAGCATGTGTGGCCAGAAACCCTGGGCCCAGTACGACGCCAGGGTCAGCAACACGCACAACCAGAGCCCGCCATACAGGCGACCCCGCACATGGTGATGGCTGCGCGCAAAAATCGAATCCACCGCGCCCACGAAGTAGCCCAGGTAATTGGCCGCTGCGATCAGTCCGGCGCCGGTCAGGTCGATCTGGCCTTCACTGAGCAAGTGGGGCATTTGCGGGGTAAGGGCGAAGCGGCCAATGCCCATGGCCATCATCAGGGCGATAAAGCTGGCGAGTAAGCGGGTGAGGGGTGACATGGTCGGGTGTCCTGCGGGTAAGCGAATACCGTCAGGCTAGAGCGGATTGACTTTCTGTAAAAATGAATAATAGTGAGCAACTTGTTCAGTTTTGGAGAAAGTCATGGAGTTCAGTCAATTGCGCATCTTCCAGGCCGTGGCGGAAGAGGGCTCCATCACCCGCGCTGCCGAGCGCCTGCATCGAGTGCCGTCGAACTTGTCGACCCGGCTCAAGCAGATGGAAGAACAGCTTGGCGTGGAATTGTTCGTGCGCGAACGCCAGCGCTTGCAGCTTTCTCCGGCGGGCAAGGTGTTGCTGGACTACAGCACCCGTCTGCTGGCGCTGCATGATGAAGCCCATGGCGCCGTGCAAGGCGGGCAACCGGCCGGCAATTTTGTGCTGGGCAGCATGTACAGCACGGCGGCAGTGCATTTGCCGAAGCTGCTGGCGTGCTATCACAAGGCGTATCCGATGGTGAACCTCCAGGTGCTGTCGGCGCCCAGCGGTGAACTGCTCGAAGGGTTGATCACCGGTCGCCTGGACGCCGCATTTGTGGACGGGCCCATCACGATTGCCTCCCTGGACGGTGTGGCCCTGTGCGAAGAACGCCTGGTGCTGATATGCGAAGCCGACCACCCACCGGTGCGCGGGCCGCAGGATGTTGCCGGCCGTTCGGTGTTCACTTTTCGCCGCAGTTGCGCCTACCGCACGCGCCTGGAAACCTGGTTTTCCCACGAGCACGTCGCCATGGGGCGGGCGATTGAGATCGAGTCTTATCAAGGCATGCTCGCCTGTGTCATCGCCGGTTCAGGTGTGGCGCTGATGTCCGAATCCATGCTCGACAGCCTGCCGGGCAAGGACAGCGTGTCCGTTCATCCGCTGACAGGGCAATTTGCCACTGCGACGACCTGGCTGATGTGGCGAAAGGGTATGCTCGGCGCTAACCTCAACGCATGGATCGACCTGCAGCAAGAGGGCAGGGCCGAGGTCCTGCAAGACGCACGTGCGATTGCTTGAGCGATCCGTCAGGATTTGCATCAATTCAGTAACAGTTCGTTGTGGTTTCATTCAAGCAATACGTAGGACTTAGGGCTACTATCAATGTAGGAAAAGGCGACAGAACTTGCGCCGACCAGCATTTCCCTCAAAGGGGGCAAACCATGAAAGAGAAAATCCAGAACTGGCTCCACGACCTTGGCGTTGCATTGGGCTTGATCGAGCCCCCCCTGCAACCGGTGCCGATTCGTACCGATGACGAGCAGCGTCGTCCGCGCCGCAGATAATCTCTGGCTGAAGCAGGATTGAAGGTGGGGGCGAGTAAGCCCGCTCCCACCGTTTATTTTGCGCCAGGCAAAACCAGCGGGCGTGACATCCTACGTCTCAGCGTCCATACAGCGTTTTCAGCGTCAGTCATACCTCTCGCCGTCCCAGTCACCCTTGCCCCGGGCCTGCGCGATAGCACCCTCACGCCATAACACTCACTCGCCCCAGTGATCTGAACAATCGTTCGGATGCGAGCGTCTGCTTTCAGGAACCCCTGTCGTCCCTCGATAGCTTGGGCGAGTAGTCCGAATCCATGCAGGTCAGTCAGGCCTCTGACCTTCACGTGTCGGAATCAGGCTACTTGTTCATCAGAAGTGGCTGGCTTATTCAATTCAAACCATGAGCGTAGGTTGAGTTTCTCAATGGCCTTCCAATAACGCCCCCCCTTTATTGAAGGGCTCTCTGCGAGGCATCAGTCCGTCAGAAGTGTTGGAGAAACAGCTATGAGGCTCTCTTCCATTCCGCCAGTCGCCGCGTCACTCATCGCCATAACCGGAAATATCCTGCATCTCGCACCGGTGTCGAGAGCCTGGAAGGCTCACGCACCCAGCAACGTAGTGTTCTTCCCCCCGACATTGACCAAACACGATCTGCTCATTCAGATCGGTCTCCTGAGTCCATCGGCGATCATTGTCGGGGACCAGGCGATCGATGCAGACGTTATCGCCCAATGGCGCATATCCCACCCGTTTGGCGACCTCCATTTGATCCGCAGAGGTACGAGCCTGGATAAGGTGCGACTGGACCTTTGCGGTTCCAACGACATCCGCGTAGTCAATACGCCGGGGGTCAACGCGCCCCATGTCGCCGCCTATATGGCGCGCTGGCTGACACTGGCTGATGGCTCCCTGCCGCGCGACATCTGTGTGCTGGGATACGGCAACGTGGGCAGGGAGCTGGTCAAGTTGTTGCTTGATCGAGATCCGGAGGTTCGGATCAAGGTATTGGATCGACATGGTCAGAGGCCGGACACTCTCGGCAAAGCCTGTTCCGACAGCCGAGTGTCCTTTGGCGTGGACTGGCACGAGGTGCTGGAGGGGGCCCGTGCCGTCGCTATCTGTTTATCCCTGAATGATGAGTCCACCCATCGCATTGATCGGGCCCTTATTCAGTGCCTGCACAGGCAGGCTCGCCTGGTCTGCGTCGCCAAGCCCGATGTCTTCAGCGATGACGCTTTACGGGCCCTGGCAACGGCTGAAGCTATCCAGCTTGTATTGGACTACGGGCCTGGGACACTGGATGCATTTCGGGTGCGCGCGCAGGCACTCGGCTGCAGTGTCTCCAAGTGGCGCAAGCCGGCGACCCTGACAACCCAGGCGGCAATGACTGAAGCCTGCCACGGCGACCTTGACTACGCCGTCTCGATTCAACTGAGCCTGACCGCCTTGCGCTGCCTGGTCCGGCGCAAACTTGCCCACTCATTGATGATCCCCGCGCAACAGGCAGATGCCCGCGCGCCGCGCGTATCGATCATCGGTCGAGGCATCAACGGCCTGCTCCAAGCCGTGATGTTCCGCCTGGCCAATTATCAGGTCTCGGTCTACGGAGGACATCAGCAGAGCGATGGCGCCAGTCATAAGCAGGTGAACATGCGCCACCTTTCAGCCACGGAGACGACTGCAAAGCCGCTGGACAACGCTTATCTGATGCCTGGAAACCAGTACCTGGCCGTGGAGTGCAATCGTGCAGGCATTGAGCTGTTTGAAAAGTTTCTGGCCGACAATCCATCGTTAGCACGGTTTGCACGGTCGCGGATTGTACGAGCGTTTATGGACGACGCTAGTGGCGTAGAAGCCGCGATCCACGAGCAACGCGATATTGAAAAAAGGCCTTGGCCGAGTGGCAAGCCAGGACGTGAACTTGTAGAGATCAGTCGCCTTCAATTCCAGAAAAGTTATGGGGTCCCAGGGATCGCTCGGGCTATTGAAGTATCGGGTTACGATGTGGAATTTGTCCAGCTAAGGGATGAGATAGTGGCGCTTTTGGCGCGCTCGGGGGTTCAGTTCCTACCCCAGCATCTAAGTCCTGTCCAAATTGCTGAGTTGAGCAGAGAACACGTCGTCGTCACTGCCATGGGGGTAGAGGAAGAAGAAGTCATCGCGATCATTGGCTGGTTTTTTAAGATGCGTGCTGTTGGTAGTGAAGCTGTCGGAATGCGCGGACTCAAACTGCAGTACGATCTGCCCATTGGTGTCATGAATTGCCGCCTGGACGGGGACTATATTCTTGTCTCCGGTGGGCAGGTTCCTCCCGATTCCACGCCTGCGTACAAGGAGCAGATACTGACGGCATGTCAAGCAGCCGTTTCTCGTCACTTTCCAAAGTCTTACCGCCGGGCGATCGAAAGTGGCGACTTGCAAATTATCGAATGTGCCAGGCCTGGCACTCCGGATGGACTGTCGATAGTTTATTGCTCCGCCTACAACCGCATTGCCGCCGGCGGGACGTATGCCGGGGGCACCACCCAGGGATTGGTGTGGGCCTCCTTGGTCGAGGAAATCATCCAGGCAAAGGCGCCCGCAGTTTCCACAATGTACTCATGATAAAAAACGGGTGCGACATCCGACGTCGCACCCGCTGAAGAAACCGCTCCAACCCTCGTTATTGCTTACACCGCCCGAACCACCCCCGCCTCTGGCCGGCGTGACAACACACTCACCAGCACAAAACTCACCAGCGCCACTGCCAGGCTGTAGTAGATCGGCGTGTTCGCATCCAGGCCATCCTTGAACATGAACACCAGCGCCGTTACAAAACCCAGGCTCATGGAGGTGATTGCCCCCGACGTGGTCGCGCGCTTCCAGAAGATCGCGCCGATCAGCGGGATCAGCATGCCACCCACCAGCAGGTTGTAGGCCAGGGTCAGGGCGCTGATTACGTCATTGACCACCAGTGCGATGCCCAGCACGACGATACCGGTCAGCATCGTGAACAGGCGGTTGATTGCCAGGCTCGATTGTCTGCCGCGGCGCAGGCGTGGCAGCAGGTCTTCGGTCAATACGGTGGAGGCGGCGAGCAAGCCGGCGCTGGCCGTCGACATCATCGCCGCCAGTGCCGCCGCGATCACCAGGCCGCGGATGCCGTCCGGCAGCGAGACTTTGACGATGGCCGCGAACGCGTTGTTGACGTTGTCCAGGTCCGGAATCAGCACATGGGCCGCCATGCCGATCAGCGCACAGGCGAGGCCGTAAAGGATGCAGTAGAAACCCGCGAAAGTGCCTGCGTACTTGGCGACCTTTTCGTCACGGGCGGTGAACACCCGCTGCCAGATGTCCTGGCCGATCAGGATGCCGAAGAAGTAGATCATGAAGTAGGTGATGATCGTGTCCCAGCCGATCGCGGTGAAGCTGAAGCTCGATGCCGGCAGCTTGGCCACGAGTTCGTCCCAACCGCCGACGCGGTACAGGCAGATCGGCAGCAGGATAAACATCAGGCCGACGGTCTTGATCACGAACTGCACGATGTCGGTGAGGGTCAGGGACCACATGCCGCCGATGGTCGAGTAGACCACCACCACACCACCGCCCAGCAACACCGAAATCCAGAACGGCAGGCCGAACAGCACTTGCAGCACCGTGCCGATGGCCAGGATCGAGGTCACGCCGATCATCAGCGCGTAGGCCAGCATGATCACCGCACTCGCCTGGCGGGCCATGGGGTTGTAGCGTTTTTCCAGTACCTGGGTGACGGTGAAGATTTTCAGCTTGAGCAGCGGCTTGGCCAGGAACAGGTTCAGCGCGATGATCCCCATGCCCAACGCCGCACACAGCCAGAAGCCGGAGATGCCATGCACATAACCCAGGCGCACGGTACCGACGGTGGATGCACCGCCCAGTACAGTGGCGGCCATGGTGCCCATGTACAGCGACGGGCCCAGGTTGCGACCGGCTACCAGGTAGTCTTCGTGGGTCCTGGCGCGGCGCATGCCGTAATAGCCGAGCACGAGCATGCCGGCGGCGTAGATGAGTACGACGAATAAATCCAAAGCCATGACGGCGGGTCTCCGATTATTGTTTTAGGTAACAGGCGAACTTGTTGTGGGAGCGGAGCTTGCTCCCGCAGGGCTGCGAAGCGGACCCTTGGGGCCATACACCGAAGCCGGCTCCGGAAACACACGCAACAACGTCAGGTACACCACCGACGCCAACCCCAGCGTCACCGGCAGGCTGATATCGATGCCATCGGCCAGGTTGCCCAGCGGCCCGACAAACTGCCCCGGCAAGTTGACGAAGCACAGGCCCACCAGCGCACTCGGAATCCAGGCCCCCAGCCCGCGCCAGTTCCAGCCATGGCTGAACCAGTAGCGGCCGCCGGTTTCACCCCGGGTAAACACCTGCAGGTCATCCGGACAGTAGAAGCCGCGACGCACGATCAGGCCGATGATCATCATCACCATCCATGGCGTGGTGCAGGTGATGATCAGCACGGCGAAGGTCGATACGCTCTGCACCAGGTTGGCGGCGAAACGTCCGATAAAGATGAAGGCAATCGACATCACCCCGATCAGCAGCGTGGCCTTGACCCGCGACAGCAGGCGCGGGAACACGCTGGACATGTCCAGCCCGGTGCCATACAGCGAAGTGGTGCCGGTGGACATGCCGCCAATTACCGCGATCAGGCACACCGGCAGGAAGAACCAGGTCGGTGCCACCGCCAGCAGACCGCCGACGTAGTTGTTGGCCGCGATGTAGTCCGGCGCCTTGACCGCCACGATGGTGGCGGTGGCCAGGCCGAACAGGAACGGGATCAAGGTGGCGATCTGTGCCAGGACTACCGCCAGCATGATGCGCATTTTCGGCGTCTCACGTGGGATATAGCGTGACCAGTCACCCAGGAACGCCCCGAAGGAAATCGGGTTGCTCATGGCCACCAGCGCCGCGCCGATAAAGGCCGCCCAGAAGCCGGTCTGGCCCAGGGCTACGCTGCCGGCGAAGTGGCTGTCGAAGGTCGGCGCGAACGCGAAGATGCCCAACAGAAACAGCAGGCTTGCCGCCCAGACCGCAATGCGGTTGACCCACAGCATGAAGCGAAAGCCGTAGATGCACACCGTCAGGACAAGCATGGCGAATACGCCGTAGGCCAGGCCCAGGGTCAGGTCGGTTTCCGGCAGGCCGATCAGCCGTTTCGCACCGCCGACCAGCGCATCGCCTGAACTCCACACCGACAGTGAGAAGAAGGCAATTGCCGTCAGTAATGACAGAAACGAGCCGACAATCCGCCCGTGCACGCCGAAGTGCGCACCGGAAGACACCGCGTTGTTGGTGCCATTGATCGGCCCGAACAGACCCATCGGCGCCAGGATCAACGCACCCACCAGCACGCCCAGCACAATCGCCCAGACGCCGGCCTGGAACGACAGGCCGAACAACACGGGAAAGGAACCGAGCACGGCGGTGGCAAAGGTATTGGCGCCGCCGAAGATCAGGCGGAACAGATCCTTGGGGGTGGCGGTACGTTCGTTGTCCGGGATCTGTTCGACCCCGTTGGTTTCTATTGTGCGAATACTTTTATCGTTGTTTTTATTATTCATGATCAGCTCCGATCACATTGGCTAAGGGGGCGGCAGCCCTTCCGGCATAGCGGACAAATGTTCGTGACAGGCCAGCCACGGGCCTTCTTGTTGTTCTGTGCGAGATCCTTGGCGTTTGAAGACAATGGTCTCGCGTTCCTGGCTAAAGAATTCCTCCCCGTTCATGCGCAGCTCGGTGGCCACGTCATGGATAAATATCGCCACGTCACCCTGCAGGCTGACCACGGCGTTACTTGAGGTGCAGGACAGCACCTCAAATCCTTCATCCCGGCGCCAGCTGTCCCACAATGCCTGGTAGGCATCGCGACTGAGCAGTGGCTGGGGGAGGGTGTAGAACACAAAGCTGGCATCGGCCGTGAACGCGCCGAAGTAGGCGGCACGGTCGTTGCGCGCAAAGGCCGACACCAGGTCGGCGGCGGCTTTCAATACCTGCGGCACGCTCATCAACGGTGCGCCACGCCAGGCAGTACGCAGAGCATCTCGTACAGCAGGTTGGCGCCCAGCAGCGAGGTGTTGCCGGTGGTGTCGTAGGGCGGCGAAACTTCTACCAGATCGCAACCAACCAGGTCGAGGCCCTGGCAGCCACGGATGATTTCGATTGCCTGGATGGTGGTCAGGCCGCCGATTTCCGGGGTGCCGGTGCCGGGCGCCCAGGCCGGGTCGATGCCGTCGATGTCGAAGCTCAGGTACACCGGGCCGCCGCCGACTTTTTCCCGCACCTCGGCCATCAGTGGCGCGAGGGAGTGGTGCCAGCATTCTTCGGCCTGTACTACGCGAAAGCCCTGTTTGCGGCTCCAGTTGAAGTCTTCGGCGGTATAGCCCTGGGCGCGCAGGCCGATCTGCACGACGCGGTCGCAATCGAGCAGGCCTTCTTCCACGGCGCGGCGGAAGGTGGTGCCGTGGGCGATTTTCTCGCCGAACATATGGTCGTTGACGTCGGCGTGGGCATCGATGTGCACCAGCCCGACCTTGCCGTGTTTCTTGTGGATCGCCCGCAGGATCGGCAGGGTGATGGTGTGGTCGCCGCCCAACGTCATCGGGATCACGTTGTGCTCGAGAATCTCATCGTAGGCCTCTTCGATGATGCGCACGGCGTCCAGCAGGTTGAAGGTGTTGATCGCCACGTCGCCAATGTCCCCCACCGACAGCGAGTCGAACGGCGCGGCACCGGTGGCCATGTTGTAGGGGCGGATCATTACCGACTCGGCGCGGATTTCACGTGGCCCGAAGCGGGTACCGGCGCGCAGCGAGGTGCCGATGTCCAGGGGCACGCCGATAAAGGCCGCATCCAGGCCCTTGGCCGATTGCAGGTGGGGAAGGCGCATCATGGTGGCGATGCCGGCGAAGCGCGGCATTTCGTTGCCGCCCAGTGGTTGGTGGAAAATCTTGTCCACGGGATTGCCTCATCGTTGTTGTGTTTATCAGGGGCCGATTCTGCGAAAAGCGCAGGAAGGGAAGAATCGGCAGGGGCAAATACTTAGTTCAGGTTTTTCTAAACTAATGCGGGCAGGTAGACTGCCCACATCTACACCCGGAGCCGACCATGGCCAGCGCCTTGCCCGACCTGAAACTCCTGCGCATCTTCGTCAGCGTCGTGCGCCACCAGGGGTTCGCCAATGCCCAGCACGAACTCAACCTGTCCACCTCGGCCATCAGCACCTACATGAGCCAGTTGGAAAGTGCGTTGGGCCTGGTGCTGTGTCATCGCGGCCGGGGTGGGTTCAGCCTGACCAGCAAAGGCGAGCTGTTCCACCAGGAAACCTTGCGCCTGCTCGGCGAACTGGAAGGCTTCGAGCAATACGCCGCCGCGCTCAAGGGCGAGCTGCGCGGGACGCTCAAGCTCGGCGTGCTCGACTCCACGGTGAGCGACAAGGCCTTGCCGTTCGCCGAGGTTATCGGCGCCTACAGCCTGGAGCACCCGGCGGTGCACCTGAATCTATCGGTGATGAGCCCCTACGAACTGCAACTCGGCGTGCAGGACAACCGCCTGGACCTGGCCATCGGTGCCTTCTCCAACCGCATGAGCGGGCTGATCTACATGCCGCTGTACCGCGAGCAACACTGGTTGTATTGCAGCACCCGCCATCCGTTGTTCAGCGAACGACGCATCCCCGAGCAGGTGATCACCCAGCAGCGCATGGTCGGGCGCGGCTACTGGAGCCAGGCCGAACTGGCGCGCCACGGCTTCAAGCACAGCGCCGCGACGGTGGAAAGTATGGAGGCGCAGTTGATCCTGGTGCTCTCCGGTGCCTACATCGGCTACCTGCCCGAGCACTACGCCCAGGCCTGGGCCGACAAGGGCGACCTGCGCGTATTGCTGCCGGCGACCTTCGGCTACCAGGCGCCGTTCTCGATGATCATGCGCCGGGGCCGCAGCCGCGAACCGCTGATCCAGACCTTCCGCGATCTACTCAAAGCGCAGCTCAACCAGGCCTGAAAACCATGTCCCGACCCCACTGTTCCCGCTGCCTCAGGCCCGCCGCCCATTGCCTGTGCGCGCTGATTCCCAGCCTCGACAGCCGCACACGTGTGCTTGTTTTGCAGCACCCGAGTGAGGTCAACCATGCGCTCAATACCGCGCGGCTGGCGGCGTTGGGATTGAACAATGCGCAGTTGGTGGTGGGCGAGGTCTTTGATGACTTGCCGACCCTGTTGAACCCGCCCGGCTATCAGGCGCGGCTGTTGTTTCCGGCTGACGATGCACAGCCGCTGCAAGCCTATGCACCCGGCGATCAGCCGCTGTTGCTGGTAGTGCCCGACGGCACCTGGCGCAAGGCGCGCAAACTGCTGCACCTCAATCCTGTGTTGGCGGCGTTGCCACGGGTCACGCTGGTCGAGGGCGCCGTGTCTCGCTATCGACTGCGCAAGGCGCCCGGACCGGGGGCGTTGTCGACGGTGGAGGCGATTGTGCAGGCGTTGCAGGTGCTGGAGGCGCCAGTGTCGTTCGAGCCGTTGCTCAAGCCGTTTGATGCATTGATCGAAGGGCAGATTGCGGCGATGGGGGAGGAGGTCTTTCGGAGAAATCATGGCGATGGGCATTTGCGCTAGGCGGGATATCGAGGCGCGGCCATCGGGAGCAAGCCCCCTCCCACATTCGATCGAGTTCCAGCATGAGAATGCGGTCCAGTGTGGGAGGGGGCTTGCTCCCGATGGCGCCCGCTCAGCCACCACCGCCTCGCTTATTCCTTTAAGCCATAAGCACCGCACTTTGCGTGATATGGCCCGCCGACCTTTCCCGGTATGATGTTCGCCCCCGCAGTCTGGATTGCGAATACGCCATGACCTTGCAGTACCCTACAATCGCCGATTGCGTCGGCAACACGCCCCTGGTCCGCTTGCAACGCATGGCGGGTGAAACCAGCAATACCCTGTTGCTCAAGCTCGAAGGCAACAACCCGGCCGGCTCGGTGAAAGACCGCCCGGCGCTGTCGATGATCACCCGCGCCGAACTGCGCGGGCAGATCAAGCCCGGCGACACCCTGATCGAAGCCACCTCGGGTAATACCGGGATCGCCCTGGCCATGGCCGCCGCGATCAAGGGCTACAAGATGGTGCTGATCATGCCCGACAACGGCAGCGCCGAGCGCAAGGCGGCGATGACCGCCTATGGCGCCGAGTTGGTGCTGGTCACCCAGGAAGAAGGCATGGAAGGCGCCCGCGACCTCGCCGAGCGCATGGCCGCCGAAGGCCGTGGCCAGGTGCTGGACCAGTTCGCCAATGGGGACAACCCCGAAGCGCACTACACCACCACCGGTCCGGAAATCTGGCGCCAGACCCAGGGCACCATCACCCATTTCGTCAGTTCCATGGGCACCACCGGCACCATCATGGGCAACTCGCGCTACCTCAAGGAGCAGAACCCGGCGATCCAGATCGTCGGCCTGCAACCGATGGAAGGCGCGGCGATCCCAGGCATTCGTCGCTGGCCCGAAGAGTACTTGCCGAAGATCTACAACGCGACCCGCGTGGACCGCATCATCGACATGGCCCAGCGTGAAGCCGAAGACACCACCCGCCGCCTGGCCCGTGAAGAAGGCATCTTCTGCGGCGTGTCGTCCGGCGGCGCCGTGGCGGGTATGTTGCGCTTGTCCAAGGAAGTGGAAAACGCGGTGATCGTCGCGATCATCTGTGACCGAGGCGACCGTTACTTGTCGACCGGCATTTTCGACGAACCCAACTGATGGCCAAGCACGAGAGAGGCCTGCGCTTCCAACCGACGGGCGGCAGCCGGGCCCCACAGATTCCCGTGGGCAAGAAGCAACGCCTGGCCATCGAGCGCCTGGCCAACGACGGCCGCGGCATCGTGTTCTTTGAAGGTCGCACCTGGTTTGTCAACGGTGCGCTGGCCGGCGAAGAGGTTGAAGCGCGGGTGTTGGGCACCCACGGCAAGGTGGTCGAGGCCCGCACCGAGCGCGTGTTCACGGCCAGCGAGCTGCGTCGCCCGGCACCGTGCGCGCACTTCGGTCGCTGTGGCGGTTGCAGCGTGCAGCACTTGCCCCATGCCGAACAACTTGCCCTGAAACAGCGCATGCTCGCCGAGCAACTGTCCCGCGTGGCCGGTGTCGAACCGCAGGAGTGGGCCGCACCATTGAGTGGGCCGGAATTCGCTTACCGGCGCCGCGCCCGGGTGGCGGTGCGTTGGGATGCCAAGGCGAAGAAGCTTGAGGTGGGTTTCCGCGCCGTGGCCAGCCAGGACATCGTCGCCATCGATGATTGCCCGGTGCTGGTACAGGCCTTGCAACCGATCATGCAGCGCCTGCCGAACATGCTGCGCCGCCTGAGCAAACCTCAGGCCCTGGGGCATGTGGAGTTGTTCAGCGGCTCGTCCGTCGCCGTGTTGCTGCGGCATATGGCGCCGTTGTCGGAGGCGGACCTGCTGATCCTGAAAGAATTCTGCAGCTTCCATGACGCCCAGCTGTGGCTGCATGGGGAAGGCCAGCCGGAACCGATTGAGCCTGATCAGTCACTAGGTTTCCGATTGGGCCCATGGGACTTGGAGTTGGCGTACCGACCGGGGGATTTTGTCCAGGTCAACGCCGGGGTCAACGAGGCGATGGTGGCCCAGGCCCTGGACTGGCTGGCGCCACAGCCTGATGAGCGGGTGCTGGACCTGTTCTGCGGCCTGGGCAACTTTGCCTTGCCGCTGGCGAAACAGGTGCGCGACGTGGTGGCGGTGGAAGGTGTGCAGACCATGGTGGACCGGGCTGCGCAGAACGCCATCAGCCACAATTTGCATAATGCGCAGTTTTTTCAGGCCGATTTGTCCCAGCCGTTGACTGACGCGGAATGGGCCAAACAGGGCTTTTCTGCGGTACTCTTGGACCCACCCCGCGATGGTGCCCAAGAGGTTGTGCGTAAGCTCGCCACCCTGGGGGCCAAGCGCCTGGTGTATGTGTCCTGTAACCCGGCGACGCTGGCGCGGGACACGGTTGAGCTGGTCAAGCAAGGCTACCGGCTAAAACGTGCCGGGATCCTCGACATGTTTCCGCAGACAGCGCATGTCGAGGCCATGGCGTTATTTGAAGCGGGCTAGGATGCCCGTTTAATCCGACTGGCCTGCGTTCTCCAAGGCCTATGATCTGCCACGGAGCTCGCAGTAAAAAGGTCGGCGATGATTTTGGCGCATCCAAGGTGCGTCATAGGGAAGGTAAGCAAGATGGTACAGGTGAGAGCACACCAGCCGATCAACACCGACGGCAGTATCAATCTCGAGGCATGGCTGGATCATGCCATCAGTGTCGACCCGGCACTGGACCGTGAAGCCTTGAAAGCAGCCTGCGAGTTCGCTCGTGAGTCTGAGCAACAAGACAATGCAGCCAAGAACCTGTGGGCCGAAGGCACTTCCAGCTTTCGCACCGGGTTGGAAATCGCCGAGATCCTTGCCGATCTCAAGCTGGACCAGGACTCGCTGATCGCCGCCGTGCTCTATCGCGGCGTGCGCGAAGGGCACATCCAGTTGCCGACCGTCAGCCAGCGTTTTGGCGCGGTGGTGGCCAAGCTGATCGACGGCGTGCTGCGCATGGCCGCCATCAGCGCCAGCCTCAGCCCGCGCCAGTCCATGGTGCTGGGCACCCAGGGCCAGGTGGAAAACCTGCGCAAGATGCTGGTGGCGATGGTCGACGACGTACGTGTCGCCCTGATCAAGCTGGCCGAACGCACCTGCGCGATCCGTGCGGTGAAGACCGCCGACGATGAAAAGCGCAACCGCGTCGCCCGCGAAGTCTTCGACATCTACGCACCGCTGGCCCACCGCCTGGGTATCGGCCATATCAAGTGGGAGCTGGAGGACTTGTCCTTCCGCTACCTCGAACCTGATCAATACAAACAGATCGCCACGCTGCTGCACGAGCGGCGGCTCGACCGCGAGCGCTTTATCAGCGACGTGATGGGCCAGTTGCGCGCCGAGCTGCAGGCCACCGGGGTCGATGCCGACATCAGCGGCCGCGCCAAACACATCTACTCGATCTGGCGCAAAATGCAGCGCAAGGGCCTGGCCTTCAGCCAGATCTACGACGTGCGCGCCGTGCGCGTGCTGGTGCCGGAAATGCGCGACTGCTACACCGCGCTGGGGATCGTCCATACGCTGTGGCGGCACATTCCCAAGGAGTTCGACGACTACATCGCCAACCCCAAGGAAAATGGCTATCGCTCGCTGCATACTGCGGTGATCGGCCCCGAGGGCAAGGTGCTGGAAGTGCAGATCCGCACCCACGCCATGCACGAAGAGGCAGAGCTGGGCGTGTGCGCGCACTGGCGCTACAAGGGCACCGACGTCAAGGCCGGGTCCAACCAGTACGAGGAGAAAATCTCCTGGCTGCGCCAAGTGCTGGAATGGCACGAAGAACTCGGCGACATCGGCGGCCTGGCCGAACAGTTGCGCGTGGATATCGAGCCGGACCGGGTCTACATCTTTACCCCCGACGGCCATGCCATCGACTTGCCCAAGGGCGCGACGCCGCTGGACTTCGCCTACCGCGTGCACACCGAGATCGGCCATAACTGCCGAGGCGCCAAGATCAACGGGCGCATCGTGCCGCTCAACTACAGCCTGCAAACCGGCGAACAGGTCGAGATCATCACCAGCAAGCACGGCACGCCGAGCCGCGACTGGCTGAACCCGAACCTGGGCTACATCACCACATCGCGGGCGCGGGCGAAGATCGTCCATTGGTTCAAGCTGCAGGCCCGCGACCAGAACGTCGCCGCCGGCAAGACCCTGCTCGAACGCGAGCTGGGCCGCCTGGGCCTGCCGCAGGTGGACTTCGACAAGCTGGCCGAAAAGGCCAACATGAAGATCGCCGAAGACATGTTCGCCGCCCTCGGTGCCGGCGACCTGCGCCTGGCGCAGCTGGTCAACCTGGCCCAGCAACTGGTCGAGCCGGAGCGCGGCAACGAACAACTGGAGCTGATCCCACGCAAGGCCACCGGCTACAAGCCCGGCAAGCGCGGCGATATCCAGATCCAGGGCGTCGGCAACCTGCTGACGCAAATCGCCGGTTGCTGCCAGCCGTTGCCGGGGGATGCCATCGTCGGCTACATCACCCAGGGCCGTGGCGTCAGCATTCACCGCCAGGACTGCGCCTCGGTGCTGCAACTGGGCGGGCGCGAGCCGGAGCGGATTATCCAGGTCAGCTGGGGCCCGGTGCCGGTGCTCACCTACCCGGTGGACATCATCATCCGTGCCTACGACCGTTCCGGCCTGCTGCGCGACGTCTCGCAAGTGCTGCTCAATGAGCGCATCAACGTGCTGGCGGTCAACACCCGCTCGAATAAAGAGGACAACACCGCGTTGATGTCCCTGACCATCGAGATTCCGGGGCTGGACGCACTGGGGCGGTTGCTGGGGCGGATTTCCCAGCTGCCGAACATCATTGAGACGCGGCGCAACCGTACCCCATGATTCGCGCAATGAATGCAGGCTAAATGTGGGAGGGGGCTTGCTCCCACACTGATCGGACACAGAAAGATGTATTCACTTGAAGACCTGCTGCACCTGATGAGTCGCCTGCGGGACCCGCAATACGGGTGCCCGTGGGACATCAAGCAAACCTACGCGACCATTGTCCCGCACACCCTGGAAGAGGCCTACGAAGTGGCCGACGCCATCGAGCGCGGCGACTTTGATCATCTGCAGGGGGAGTTGGGCGATCTGTTGTTCCAAGTGGTGTATTACAGCCAGCTGGCGCGGGAAGAGGGACGTTTCGAATTTGCCGGGGTGATCGACAGCATCACCCGCAAGCTGATTCGCCGCCATCCCCATGTGTTCCCGACCGGCGATCTGTATGCGCCGCTGGATATTCCTCAACTGAGTGAAGAACAGGTCAAGGAGCGTTGGGAGCAGATCAAGGCCGAGGAGCGTGCGGAAAAATCCGACGCGCCGGAGCAGCTGTCCCTGCTGGACGATGTGCCCAGCGCCTTGCCGTCCCTGTCCCGGGCCGCCAAATTGCAGAAGCGCGCCAGCCAGGTCGGCTTCGACTGGCCATCGGCGTTGCCGGTGGTGGATAACGTGCGCGAAGAGCTGGACGAAGTGCTCGAAGCCATGGCCGACAACGACCCGGAGGCCATCGCCGATGAAGTCGGTGACCTGCTGTTCGCGGCGGTCAACCTGGCCCGTCACCTCAAGATCGACCCGGAAACCGCGCTGCGTGGCGCCAATGCCAAGTTCGAGCGACGCTTCCGATTTATCGAACAGGCATTGCGCGATACCCACCAACCCATAGAAGATTGCACGCTCGAAGAGTTGGACGCCCTGTGGGGCGAAGCCAAACGTCAGGAAAAGAACGTGTCCAGCTGCGGTTGA
Source organism: Pseudomonas sp. NFACC25 (assembly GCF_900100935.1). NCBI lineage: Bacteria > Pseudomonadati > Pseudomonadota > Gammaproteobacteria > Pseudomonadales > Pseudomonadaceae > Pseudomonas > Pseudomonas sp. NFACC25. The sequence goes on along the minus strand of NZ_FMUC01000001.1, from coordinate 642,591 downwards.
GCAGTTGCCTAAGTGAGTAAGCACCATGAGCCTTTCCCTTCGCGACCAGTTGCTCAAAGCAGGTCTGGTCAACCAAAAGCAGGCCAAGCAGGTCGGCAAAGAGAAACAGAAACAGCAGCGCCTGGTCCACAAGGGCCAGATCGAGGCCGATGACACCCAGGCGCGCCTGGCCGCCGAAGCGCAGGCCGAGAAGGTCAAGCGTGACCAGGAGCTGAACCGCCAGCAGCAGGAAAAAGCCGAGGCCAAGGCCCGTACGGCCCAGGTCAAGCAACTGATCGAGACCTCGCGCCTGCCTAAGCTCACGACCGAGGACTACTACAACTTCGTGGATGACAAGAAGGTCAAGCGCCTGTCGGTCAACACGTTGATGCGCAACAAGCTGAGCAACGGCTCCCTGGCCATCGTGCATCACGGTGGCGGCTACGAGGTGATCCCCCGTGAAGCCGCGCTGAAGATCCAGGAGCGCGCCCCGGAGCGTATCGTGCAGCTCAATATCCTCACTGAAAGCCAGGTGCCGGATGAGGATGATCCGTACGCCGCTTACCAGATCCCGGATGATTTGATGTGGTAAGGCTGTAGCAACGAATTGTGGTGAGCAGGCGTGCCCTGCGTTGGGCTGCGAAGCAGCCCCAGAACACACAAACCCCGCTCAGAAGGCGGGGTCTGTGTTTTATAGGCCCCCCCAGCTGCGTGGGGCTGGGGGGCCTACAGGATTTCGAAGTTTCAGGCGCTTTGCGTCTGGCGTTTCATCTCAAGGGCTTCGAGCTCGTTTTTATAATTATGAGCGTCGCTCTCGTTATGAAACATGCCGACCAGCAGGTCCTGTTGGTGGACATCCCAGATGTGAATCCCATGGCCCAGCGCTTCGTGGGACATATGTTCGTCGTCGCGTTCAGTTACTTTTACAGTCATCTGCTTGCTCCAATTTCTGGTGGGTATGCGGCAAGTCGTCGCAGGTCTTTTTATACGGTTTGTTAGCTTGCTAAGTAAACCGCTTTAGAGGTTTATGACAGAAGTTTCATGTTGGGCTCCCGATGACGGCAGACACTTGAACCCAAAACCCCCAGACGAAAAAAAGCCCCGCATTCAGCGAGGCTCTTCTCTGCTCATCAATCCAATCAGCTGCCCTTGATGGCTTTGCCGTCAACGGTACCGTCTTGCAACATGATGTTGTATTCCTTGCCGTCGGTTTCCACCTGACGCAGGGCTACCAGGATGCCACCCAGGTCCTTGGCGAACCACATCTGGGTGATGCGCTTGCTTTGAGTCGGGTCGCGTACGCGCTCGACCTTGATCGCGTCAATGCTGCCGACCTTGGTCTGGACCTTTTCCGGGCCGATCACGCGGAAGTCGTAGGTGTCGACGTCGGTGCCTTCAACCACGTTGTAGCTCATGCTTTTCTTGCCGGCTGCCACGTCGCGCTGCAAGGCCAACTGGTAGGTCGACTTGTCGAGCATGCCGCTTTGCAGGGGCACATTGACCGGGTCTTTGTTTTCAAAGCCCGTGACTTTCTTGGTCGACGGGTCGAAGTCCAGATTGATCTTCTTGGTCTTGCCCAGGCCGCCGCGTTCGAAGGCATAGCTCTTCGGTTGCAGGGTGTCCTTGTCGAACAGGATCACGCTGGTTTCGGTCAGGCTGGCGATCATCATGGAAGCCTTGAAGTTCAAGGTCCAGGTGCCGTCACCGTTCTTGGTCAGGCTGCGTTCTGCCGAACCACTCATGGGCAACTGTTTCCAGTCGGCGGTGTAGCTGGCGGAGAACGGGTGTAGATCTGCCGCTTGCACGGCAGGCAAGGCGAACAGCGCAAAAGCGAAGAGCAAGGCGCGACGCATAAAATCTCCTAGGTTCGAATCAAGTGGCCGCTGGCCGCAAGTAACTGACCGTCCAATAATGCACCCTGGTCACCAAGAATCAACCGCCCCTCGGCAAACCAGCGCACAGCCAGCGGGTAAATCCTGTGTTCCTGGGTATGCACCCGTTGCGCAAGGGTCTGCGCCGAGTCGTCAGACTCTACCGGAACCACTGCCTGTACGACCAGAGGCCCGCCATCGAGTTCCTCGGTGACGAAGTGCACGCTGCAGCCATGCTCGTTGTCACCGGCATCGAGGGCGCGCTGGTGCGTGTGCATGCCTTTGTATTTGGGTAGCAGGGAAGGGTGGATATTCAGCAGGCGCCCTTCGTAGTGCCGCACGAAACCTGCGCTGAGAATGCGCATGAAACCGGCCAGCACCACGAGTTGGGGGTTGAAGGCGTCGATCAGTTCGACCAGGGCGCTGTCGAAGGCCTCGCGGCCTTCGAAAGCCTTGTGATCCAGCGAGCGGGTTTCGATACCCGCGTCCCTGGCGCGTTGCAGGCCGTAGGCGTCGCTGCGGTTGGAGATCACCGCAGCGATGCGCACCGGGCTGTCGCCGGTGCGCGTGCTGTCGATCAGGGCCTGCAAGTTACTGCCGGTGCCGGAAAGCAGCACCACGACATCACAGGTCCGAGGCATCAGTGAGCCTTGAGGTTCTTCAGTTCAACCTGAGCCGCGCCTTCGGCAGCGGTGGCGATCTGGCCGATGACCCAAGGCTGCTCGCCGGCTTCACGCAATACGTTCAGCGCGGTTTCAACGTGTTCCTGCGCGACGCAGATCACCATGCCCACGCCGCAGTTCAGCACGCGGTGCATTTCGGTTTCATTGACGTTGCCTTTTTCCTGCAGCCAGTCGAATACCGCAGGACGCTGCCAACTGGCCACGTCGACGATCGCCTGGGCGCCTTTTGGCAGTACGCGCGGGATGTTGTCCAGCAGGCCGCCGCCGGTGATGTGGGCCATGGCCTTGACCGCGCCGGTGTCCTTGATCAGCTTGAGCAGTGGCTTGACGTAGATGCGGGTCGGGGCCATCAGCAGGTCGGTCAGCGGCTTGCCGTCGAGCTGGATGTTCTCGATGTCGGCACCGGACACTTCGATGATCTTGCGGATCAGGGAGTAGCCGTTGGAGTGCGGGCCGGAGGATGGCAGGGCGAGCAGGGCGTCGCCGGCAGCCACTTTGGAGCCGTCGATGATCTCGGCTTTTTCCACCACGCCGACGCAGAAGCCGGCCAGGTCGTAGTCTTCGCCTTCGTACATGCCTGGCATTTCAGCGGTTTCGCCGCCGACCAGGGAGCAACCCGACAGTTCGCAGCCGGCGCCGATGCCGGTCACCACCTGGGTGGCGGTCTCGACGTTCAGCTTGCCGGTGGCATAGTAGTCGAGGAAGAACAACGGCTCGGCACCGCATACCACCAGGTCGTTGACGCACATGGCCACCAGGTCGATGCCGATGCTGTCGTGCTTGTTCAGGTTCAGTGCCAGGCGCAGCTTGGTGCCCACACCGTCGGTACCGGAAACCAATACGGGCTGCTTGTAGCCGGCCGGGATCTCGCAGAGGGCGCCAAAACCGCCCAGGCCGCCCATGACTTCGGGGCGCGCAGTGCGCTTGGCAACGCTCTTGATGCGTTCGACCAATGCTTCACCGGCGTCGATGTCTACACCGGCGTCCTTGTAGCTCAGGGAGGGTTGCTTGCTCATGATCCAGGCCTTTAGGGGGGATTCAGGGGTAACGACCGAGCGGGCAGGCGCTTTTGGTAAAAGGCCCAGCCGTTGACGGTCTGCGAAGGCGCGCGATTTTATCAGGCTTGAGGGGCAGCGGCCATCCTCGGGCCGACGGGCAGGGCAGATAGATTTAAAAAAGCCGGTTAAAAAATGCTGATCGGGTCTGTTCAGGCACGTATTAAGGTATAGCCTTTAAACCGCTGTCGTTAATGACATGGCGAAAACTTACCGGGACCCCGTGAATGTTTTAGTTGTCGCTGTGGTCACAGCCTGGCTACACCGATTTCACGCGGTCTGTTCCAGCCGCTAAATTTGTCGTTCGGGAATCTTCCATGCGTCTGTGTAATGTCTTTTTTGTAGGCTGCTTGTCGTTGATCAGCCTGGCGAGTCATGCCGAAACCCTCAATGGCCTGTACCAGGTACTCGAACCCGTCAGCAGCCAATCGCCGCAAGAGCGCGACCAGGCGACCCAGCGTGCGGTGGAGACCCTGGTGATCCGCCTCACCGGCGACGCCAAGGCCGCACAAGGCCCGGGCCTGGCGGCGATTCGCAAGGATCCGCAGCAAATCATCACTCAATACGGTTACGACGCCGGCCCGCCCGAGAGCCTGCAAGTGGACTTCGACCCGGTCAGCACCGATCGCGCCTTGCGTGACGCCGGCCTGTCGATCTGGGGCAGCAATCGGCCCTCGATCCTCGGCTGGTGGCTGAACGACTCCACCGAAGGCAGCAGCCTGGTCGGCGATGGCCAGGCCGCTGCCCAGGCGCTGCGCCGTGCGGCACAGCACCGTGGCTTGCCATTGCGCCTGCCCCTGGGGGACCTGGATGAACAGGTGGTCGCCACCGCGCCGAATCTTGAAAGCGCCGATGCCACGCCATTGCGCGCCGCGTCCGAGCGCTACGGTGCCGACGCCTTGCTGGCCGTGCATGCACGCCAGGAAGGCAATCAATGGCAGGCCAAATGGCGCCTGTGGCTGGGTGACAAGAGCGAGCAGGGCACCGCGCAAGGCGCCGACACGGGCGCGCTGGCCGATGCAGTCATGCTGGCGGTCAGCCAAAAACTGGCGCCGCGCTTTGCGGTCAAGCCCGGTGTGAGTACCGAGCAACTGCTGGAAGTGCAGGGCATGAACCTGGAGCGGTACGCGGCCCTGGGGCACCTGCTTGAGCCGTTTGGCGGCCAGCCGCAATGGGTGGATGGCAATCGTATTGTGTATCGGGTCAACGGCAGCGCCGATCAGTTGCGTACCCAGTTGAGCCTGGCCAGGTTGCAGGAAGTGCCTGTCGGTGAGGCCCCGGCGCAGCAGCCTGCGGTCGATGGCACACAACCGCCAGCGGCACCTGCGCCCCAGGCGCAACTGCATTTTCGTTGGTAAAAGTTCTTCCTATATAGATAGAAGCAAATAATGGAGTGGTTTATGGCGGATACGCGTCGTTGGGTGTGGCTTGGCGGGATCGTCCTGCTGTGCGTTTTTGTGTTCCTGCTGCATTCGATCCTGACGCCGTTCCTGGTTGCGTTGCTGCTCGCCTATCTGTTCGATCCCGTGGTGGATCGCCTGGAAAAAGCCGGTCTGTCGCGGACCTTGGGCGTGGTTGCGGTGTTTGCACTGTTCACGTTGATCATCACCGCGCTGGTGCTGGTGCTGGTACCGATGCTGGCCAAGCAACTGTTTCGTCTCTATGAGCTGGCGCCGCAGATGCTCGACTGGCTGCAGCACACGGCGATGCCGTGGGCCCAGGCCAAGTTGGGCCTGTCGGATGGCTTCTGGAAGTTCGACAAGGTCAAGGCGGCGATCAGCGAGCACATGGGCCAGACCACCGATATTGTGGGGGTGATCCTCAGCCAGGCGACCGCCTCCAGCCTGGCGCTGATCGGCTGGCTGACCAACCTGGTGCTGATTCCGGTGGTGGCGTTCTACCTGCTGCGTGATTGGGACATCATGATGGCCAAGATCCGTAGCCTGCTGCCCCGCAACCGTGAAGAGCGCATCGTGGCCCTGGCCGGCGAGTGCCATGAGGTGCTTGGTGCCTTTGTGCGCGGGCAGCTGCTGGTGATGCTGGCACTGGGGATCATCTACGCGGCGGGCTTGATGGCCATCGGCCTGGAGCTGGGCCTGTTGATCGGCCTGATCGCCGGCCTTGCCGCTATCGTGCCGTATATGGGCTTTGTGATCGGGATCGGCGCGGCGTTGGTGGCTGGCCTGTTCCAGTTTGGCGGCGACCTGTACCCGATGCTGGGGATTGTCGCGGTGTTCATGGTTGGCCAGGCCCTGGAAGGCATGGTGCTCACGCCGTTGCTGGTGGGGGACCGGATTGGCCTGCACCCGGTGGCGGTGATCTTTGCGATCCTGGCGGGCGGCGAGCTGTTCGGCTTTACCGGCATCCTGCTGGCACTGCCGGTGGCGGCGGTGATCATGGTGCTGGTGCGTCATGTGCACGATCTGTACAAGGATTCCGACGCCTATACGGGGGTCGAAGACCCCGACCTGTAACCGCTGCGTCATAAACCCGGCTTCGGCCGGGTTTGTTGTTTATGGGGCTATGGCGTCAAACAATCCGCTTAAAACCGGCAAGTTAACGCAAACCTTTGATTTTGCTTGTGGTCTGCTGCATTGTGCGCCCGGCGTCACGGGTATAAACTTTGCAAACTTTACACAGAGGCCACTAACGGTTCGATGGGAGCCGTTCAGTCAGCATGAAACCGATTCAGCTGCCCTTAGGTGTGCGTCTGCGTGATGACGCTACCTTTATCAATTACTACCCAGGCGCCAATGCCGCTGCACTCGGCTATGTCGAGCGGCTCTGCGAAGCCGACGCCGGGTGGACCGAAAGCCTGATCTATCTGTGGGGTAAACACGGCGTCGGGCGTACCCACCTGTTGCAGGCCGCTTGCCTGCGTTTCGAGCAGATGGGCGAGCCGGCGGTTTACCTGCCCCTGGCCGAGTTGATGGATCGCGGCATCGGGATCTTCGACAACCTTGAGCAATACGAACTGGTGTGCCTGGACGATCTGCAGGCGGTGGCCGGCAAGGCGGATTGGGAAGAGGCGCTGTTCCATCTGTTCAACCGCCTGCGGGACAGCGGACGGCGCTTGTTGATTGCCGCCTCCACCTCGCCACGGGAGTTACCGGTGAAGCTGGCCGACCTCAAGTCGCGCCTGACCCTGGCGCTGATCTTCCAGATGCGCCCACTCTCCGACGAAGACAAACTGCGGGCCCTGCAATTGCGCGCATCCCGTCGCGGCCTGCACCTCACCGATGAGGTCGGGCACTTTATCCTCACCCGTGGCACCCGCAGCATGAGCGCGTTGTTCGATTTGCTCGAGCAGCTCGATCAGGCCTCCCTGCAGGCTCAACGAAAATTGACGATCCCTTTTCTCAAGGAAACGTTGGGCTGGTAACTGCTTGAATCTACGGGGTTCGGCAATTTCCAGGCGCCAGAAATCCTGCGTCTAAGCCACGTTGGCTACGCATGTGAACCGATAAATGGAATTACGGCTTAGATGTCATAGTCCAATCGTGAAGTCACATAGATCACGATTGAATTTGCAAATCGATGTGATAGAAGGCATAGTCTCGACTTCTTTACATACCAGCCACGGTCGTGCCCATGCTAAATCGCTTCGCACCCCTCGTGCCCCTCGCACTCGTTACCCTGTTGTTTGGTTGCGCCTCCCACCCTCAACAGGTGGTTGAGCAGCAAAAACCTCAACAACAGTCCCAGGCAAAATTCGTTGCTGCACAGTCTGCTTCTGTCTATGAAGAAGAGGTGGCAACCGAAAAGGAACTGGCCGATTTCTCCGGCAACAAGCCTTACCAGCTTCCAGTCCTGGCCGACAGCATCCTCGAACGCGGCATGTCCCTGATCGGTACCCGTTACCGTTTCGGCGGTACCTCTGAAGCCGGTTTCGACTGCAGCGGTTTCATCGGCTACCTGTTTCGTGAAGAAGCTGGCATGAACCTGCCACGCTCCACTCGCGAAATGATCAACGTGAAAGCACCGTTGGTCGCGCGCAACAACCTCAAGCCCGGTGATCTGCTTTTCTTCAGTACTGCGGGCCGTGGTCGCGTCAGCCATGCCGGTATCTACCTGGGCGATAACCAGTTTATCCACTCCAGCAGCCGTCGCAGTGGCGGTGTTCGAGTCGACAGCCTGGGTGACAGCTACTGGAGCAAAACCTTCATCGAAGCCAAGCGCGCACTCGCCATGGCCCCGACTACGGTTACCGCCAGTAAGTAAACTTAAAGTGATACTTGAAGTTTGACGTGTAAGCGCTAGAATCCCTGGACATTGTTGTAATCCGTTCGCGCGAGCTTTGCTTGCGCGTTCTGGTTTTCAGCGTTCGGCAGCGATAGCCGCATCCAGACCAGGATTGTTCTGCACATGTCGACCTCAGCCCGCCTGCTCCTTTTCCTCTGCGCCGCGCTTATCAGCGCCTGCGCCAGCCGGCCGCCACCCGCTCCCGTTGCGGTCAAGCCCAAGCCGGTATTCAACTATTCCACCCAGAATTTCTCGCCTGCGGCCGAAGATGTACTCTTTCGTGCACTGGGCCTGGTCGGCACGCCTTACCGTTGGGGCGGCAACACGCCGGACTCGGGTTTCGATTGCAGTGGCCTGATCGGCTTCGTCTTCCGCGATGCCGCCGGCATCTCCCTGCCGCGCACCACCCGCGAGCTGATCGTGATGCGCGCCCAGGATGTCAGCGAGCAGAACCTGCAGACCGGCGACCTGCTGTTCTTCGCCACCGGTGGCGGCTCCCAGGTCAGCCACGCCGGCATCTATGTGGGCGAAGGCCGCTTTGTGCATGCGCCGCAGACCGGCGGTACGGTCAAGCTGGACACCTTGTCCAAGGCGTATTGGCAGAATGCCTATCTGAGCGCCAAGCGTGTGTTGCCAGCAAACCTGGCACGTAATCCCTGAACCAAATGTGGGAGGGGGCTTGCCCCCGATAGCGAAGTATCAGTCACAGTATCTGTGCCTGACCCACTGCTATCGGGAGCAAGTCCCCTCCCACATTGGTTCTGTGTTGCTTCTGGGGGCGTTTATTGAGCCGCCGACACCCGCCACACCTTGTTCCCCACATCATCCGCCACCAGCAAATCCCCCTGCTGATCGATCACCACGCCCACCGGCCGGCCCATGGCGTTCTCATCTTTATCGAGAAACCCGGTCAGCACATCCACCGGCTGCCCTTTAGGTTGGCCTGCCTCGAACGGCACGAAGATCACCTTGTAGCCACTGTGGGGCTTGCGATTCCACGAGCCATGCTGGCCGATGAACGCGCCGTTGCTGAGCGGAGCCGGGAGTTTGCTGCCCTCGGCGAACGTCAGGCCCAAAGACGCGGTGTGCGGCCCTACCGCATAGTCCGGCACGATTGCCTTGGCCACCAGGTCCAGGTTCTGCGGTGTGACGCGCACATCCACATGCTGGCCGTAATAGCTGAAGGGCCAGCCATAGAACCCGCCATCCTTGACCGAGGTGATGTAGTCCGGCACCAGGTCGCTGCCGATCTCGTCGCGCTCGTTTACCGCCGTCCATAGCTTGCCGCTCTGGGGTTCCCAGGCCATGCCGTTAGGGTTGCGCAGGCCGGAAGCGAAAATGCGCTGCTGGCCGCTGGCGCGATCCACTTCCCAGATAGCCGCCCGGCCCTGTTCCGCCTCAAGACCGTTTTCACCGACGTTGCTGTTGGAGCCGACGCTCACGTACAGCTTGCTGCCGTCCTTGCTGGCGATCACGTTCTTGGTCCAGTGATGATTCAGGGGGCCGCCAGGCAGGTCGACCACCTTGGTGCCAGCTGCCTTGATCGCGGTTTCGCCCGCTTGATAGGGGAAGCGCAGCAGCTTGTCCGAATCGGCGACGTACAGGTCATTGCCGACCAGTGTCATACCGAAGGGCGAGTTGAGGTTTTCCAGAAACACCGTACGGGTCTCGGCAACACCATCGTGATCGGCGTCGCGCAGCAGGGTAATGCGATTGGGGCTCGGTACACCGGCACCGGCGCGGCCCATGACCTTCTCCATGACCCAGCCGCGAATGCCCTTGGAGTCATCCGGCTTGGGCGGCGCATTGGTTTCTGCCACCAGCACATCGCCATTGGGCAATACATACAGCCAGCGCGGGTGATCCAGGCCTTCGGCGAACGCCGCCACGTGGGTGCCGGCCGCTGCCGTTGGCTTCACGCCCTCCGGCCAGCCGATAGCCGGGGCAATGTTCACCGTGGGAATCAGGGTTTTGTTCGGCTCCGGTAGCTGCGGCGACGGCCCGGTGCCGTCGGACACCTGCAGGGTGGAGCTTTCACCGCAGGCCGCGAGGGTGCCGGCGAGCATGATGAGCAGGGCGAGTCTGGTTTTATGCATGGTGTTCTCCTTGATACCTGTAAGGGTAGAGGAGGGCGCTGGTGCGATGGTTCAAGTGCAAGGCCAGCTTTAATTGACGCTCCACCCCCAACCCACTAACCTTCGCGGCTTGTTCCAGGTGCTCTGTGACCCATGGGTCGACCGAGTGAAACAGGGAAGCCGGTGAGCGAGCGCACTTGTACACAGTGCTGCCGCGATTCCGGCGCTGCCCCCGCAACGGTAAATGAGTCAAGACGGTGCCTTTTGCCACTGTATCGCCCGCGATATGGGAAGGCGCGCCGTCGGCGTGTTCGCTCTGTCGATGAGCCAGCGCACCACTCATGAGCCCGGAGACCGGCCTGGATCATCCAACAGCATCACGGTGGGCGATGCTTGGCTGTCTGTTTTTTCCTGCCTGCCGTTTTTGTCCAGCCCCAATGGAGAGCTGCCATGACCGATACCCCCGACCGCGACGAACGCCACCTGGCGCGCATGCTGCGCAAAAAAGCCGTGATCGACGAGCGCATCGCCAATTCCCCCAATGAGTGCGGCTTGCTGCTGGTGCTGACCGGCAACGGCAAAGGCAAGAGCAGCTCGGCATTCGGCATGCTTGCGCGCGCCATGGGCCACGGCATGCAGTGCGGTGTGGTGCAGTTCATCAAGGGGCGCAACAGCACCGGTGAGGAGTTGTTCTTCCGCCGCTTCCCCGAGCAAGTGCGTTTCCACGTGATGGGCGAAGGCTTCACCTGGGAGACCCAGGACCGCCAGCGCGATATCGCTGCCGCCGAAGCCGCCTGGGCCGTGTCCCGTGAACTGCTGCAAGACCCCACCATCGGCCTGGTGGTGCTGGATGAGCTGAACATCGCCCTCAAGCATGGTTACCTCGACTTGGACCAGGTCCTCAGCGACCTGCAAGCGCGTCCGCCGATGCAGCACGTGGTCGTCACCGGCCGTGGCGCCAAGCCTGAACTGATCGAAATGGGCGACACCGTCACCGAAATGGGCATGCTCAAGCACGCGTTCCAGGCCGGGATCAAGGCACAGAAGGGCGTCGAACTTTGAATCAGCCCCGTCATTGCCCGGCCGTCCTGATCGCCGCACCGGCGTCCGGCCAGGGCAAAACCACCGTCACCGCCGCGCTGGCCCGTTTGCACCGCAACCTGGGGCGCAGGGTACGCGTGTTCAAATGCGGCCCGGATTTCCTGGACCCGATGATCCACGAGCGCGCCAGCGGTGCGCCGGTGTATCAATTGGACATGTGGATGGTGGGCGAGCAGGAAAGTCGTCGGCTGCTGTGGGAAGCGGCGGGTGAGGCCGACCTGATCCTGATCGAAGGCGTGATGGGCCTGTTCGATGGCACACCGTCCAGCGCCGACCTGGCGCGGCATTTCGGCGTGCCGGTGCTCGGTGTGATCGACGGCACCGCCATGGCCCAGACCTTCGGCGCCCTGGCCCTGGGCCTGGCGCGTTATCAGCCGGACCTGCCGTTTGCCGGGGTACTGGCCAACCGCGTCGGCACCCTGCGCCATGCGCAGTTGCTGGAAGGCAGCCTCACCGAAGGCTTGCGCTGGTATGGCGCCCTGTCCCGCGAAACCGGGATCGAACTGCCCAGCCGCCATTTGGGCCTGGTGCAGGCCAGCGAGCTGAATGACCTCGACGTACGCCTGGACGCCGCCGCCCAGGCCCTGGGCAGCAGCTGCGAAGTCGCATTGCCGCCACCGGTGACCTTCGCCGCGCCGGAAGTGATCGAGGCCGAGCCGTTGCTGGCCGGTGTGCGCATTGCGGTGGCCCGTGACGAAGCCTTCGCCTTCACCTATGGCGCCAGCCTCGACCTGCTGCGGGCGATGGGGGCCGAACTGACGTTTTTCTCGCCGATCCATGATTGCCAACTGCCCGAGGCTGACAGCCTGTACTTGCCCGGCGGTTACCCGGAATTGCACCACCAGGCGCTGTCGCAAAACACGCCGATGCTTGACGCCATTCGTAACCATCATGCCGCCGGAAAACCCTTGCTCGCCGAGTGTGGCGGCATGCTCTACCTGCTGGATTCGCTCACCGATGTCGACGGCACCCGCGCCGAACTGGTCGGCCTGCTGCAAGGCGATGCGGTGATGCAAAAGAAACTCGCGGCCCTGGCCCTGCAAAGCGTCGAATTGCCGGAAGGCGTGCTGCGCGGGCACACGTACCACCATTCCCTGACCAGCACCGAGTGCCAGCCGATTGCCCGTGGCCTGAGCCCGAACGGTGGGCGCGGTGCCGAAGCGGTGTTCCGGCAGGGGCGGATGACGGCCTCTTACGTGCACTTCTATTTCCCGTCGAATCCGACGGCGGTAGCCGCGTTGTTTGCCCCGGACCGAGCTGAAACCCCATCCACTGTGGGAGGGGGCTTGCCCCCGATAGGGCCATGACCGACAACGCTTTCCCCCAGGCCGACCGCGACGCCGTCTACCGCGCCATCGCCGAACGCCGCGACATGCGCCACTTCAGCGGCGGCAGTGTCGCGCCCGAATTGCTGCATCGCCTGCTCCAGGCCGCGCACCAGGCCCCCAGTGTCGGCCTGATGCAGCCTTGGCGGTTTATCCGCATCAGCGACCGCGCATTGCGCAGCCGGATTCAACAGTTGGTGGAAGAAGAACGCGTGCGCACCGCCGAGGCGTTGGGCGAGCGCTCCGATGCGTTCATGAAGCTCAAGGTCGAAGGCATCCACGACTGCGCCGAAGTGCTGGTGGCGGCGTTGATGGATGATCGCGAGCGCCACATCTTCGGGCGGCGCACCTTGCCGGAGATGGACCTGGCGTCGCTGTCCTGTGCGATCCAGAACCTGTGGCTGGCGGCGCGGGTCGAGGGGTTGGGCATGGGCTGGGTCTCGCTGTTCGACCCCCAGGCCCTGGCCGACCTGCTGGGCCTGCCGCCCGGCGCGAAACCCCTGGCGGTCTTGTGCCTGGGGCCGGTGACGGAGTTTTACCCGGCACCGATGTTGCAGCTCGAAGGCTGGACCGAGCCTCGGCCGTTGAGTGACATGGTGTATGAAAACGCGTGGGGAGTGAGTCAATGAGTGTGGCCTTGCTGTGTGTCGCAGCAGTGGCGCTGGATGCGCTGCTGGGCGAGCCCAGGCGCTGGCATCCGCTGGTGGCGTTCGGCAATTTTGCCGGGCGCATCGAGCAGCGTTTCAACAGCGGTGGCCGGGGCTGGCGCAGCCATGGCGTGACCGCATGGGTTATCGCCGTGGTGCCGTTGACCCTGCTGGCCACCGCGTTGTCGTGGGCGCCGTATATCGGCTGGGTCCTGGAGATCCTCGCGTTGTACTGCGCCCTCGGCATGCGCAGCCTCGGCGAGCATGTGATCCCGGTGGCCCAGGCCCTGCGCAGCGATGACCTCGACGCGGCCCGCACACGGGTGAGCTACCTGGTCAGCCGCCAGACCAGTGAACTGGACCGTACCGAAGTCGCCCGTGCCGCCACCGAATCGGTGCTGGAAAACGGCAGCGATGCGGTGTTTGCCGCGCTGTTCTGGTTTGTCGTCGCCGGCGTGCCGGGCGTGGTGCTCTACCGCCTGAGCAATACGCTCGACGCGATGTGGGGCTATCGCAACGAACGCTTCGAGCGTTTCGGTTGGGCCGCGGCCAAGATCGACGATGTACTCAACTATATTCCTGCACGCCTGGTGGCCTTGACCTACGCCGTGCTGGGCAAAACCCGCCTGGCCCTCAAATGCTGGCGCACCCAGGGGCCGACCTGGGACAGCCCCAATGCCGGGCCGGTGATGGCATCCGGCGCTGGCGCGTTGGGCGTTGAGCTGGGTGGCGCCGCGATTTACCACGGCGAGGTGCACCAGCGTCCGCCACTGGGCGAAGGCCCTGCGGCGGATGCCGACTCTATCGACCGCGGCTGGCAACTGGTGCAGCGCGGCGTATGGTTGTGGTTGCTGATTCTCTGCGTGGGGGGGCAATTTTATGCTTGAGCACGGTGGCCGGCTGCGCAAGGCAGCGATTCAGTACGGGATTGCCGAGGCCGATTGGCTCGACCTGTCCAGCGGCCTCGCGCCCTGGCCGTGGCCGATCCCGGAGATTCCGCTGCGGGCCTGGGCGCGCTTGCCGGAATCGGACGACGGCCTGGAACAGGCGGCCAGCGAGTATTACGGCGCCGCGCATGTCCTGCCGGTGCCCGGCTCCCAGGCGGCGATTCAGTTGCTGCCGCGCCTGCGCCGTGCCGGCAAGGTCGGCGTGCTGTCGCCGTGCTACGCCGAACATGCCGAGGCCTGGCGGCGTGCCGGCTACGTGGTGCGTGAAGTGCAGGAGCAGGAAGTCGACTTCTTCCTCGACGTCCTCGACGTGCTGGTGGTGGTCAATCCCAATAACCCCACCGGGCTGAGCCTGGCCCCGCAACGCCTGCTGGATTGGCACACAAGGCTGGCCCAGCGCGGCGGCTGGCTGGTGGTGGACGAAGCGTTCATGGATGTCACCCCGCAGTTGAGCCTGGCGAGCCAGGCCCATCAGGTCGGCCTGATTGTGCTGCGTTCGTTCGGCAAGTTTTTCGGCCTGGCCGGTGTGCGCCTGGGCTTTGTGCTGGCCGAGCGCAGGCTGCTCAAGTTGCTGGCCGAACAGGTCGGGCCCTGGGCCGTCAGCGGGCCGACGCGGGTGCTGGGCCAAGTGTGCCTGCGCGATACCGCCGGCCATGCGCGGCAGCGGGCACGCTGCATCGAGGCCGGCCAGCGTTTGTTTGAACTGCTCGAACGCCGTGGCTTTCAACCCCAGGGCGGCTGCGCGTTGTTCCAATGGCTGATCACCCCGCACGCCGAACGCATGCACGAATTCATGGCCCAGCGCGGCATCTTGCTGCGCCTGTTTGTGCACAACAGCAGCGTACGGTTTGGCCTGCCCGACACCGAGGCCGACTGGCTGCGCCTTGACGAAGCGCTGGCGGCCTACAAGGACGCCTCATGACGACGCTGATGGTGCAAGGCACCACCTCCGATGCCGGCAAAAGTACCCTGGTGACTGCGTTGTGCCGCTGGCTGGTACGCCAGGGCATTGCCGTGGTGCCGTTCAAGCCGCAGAACATGGCGCTCAACAGCGCCGTGACAGCCGAAGGCGGCGAGATCGGCCGCGCCCAGGCGGTGCAGGCCCAGGCGGCCAACCTGGCGCCCCACACCGACATGAACCCGGTGCTGCTCAAGCCCAACAGCGACACCGGCTCCCAGGTGATCATCCATGGCCGCGCCGTGACCAGCATGAACGCGGTGGCCTATCACGACTACAAAGCCATCGCGATGCAGGCGGTGCTGGCCTCCCACGCACGGTTGAGCGAAGCCTACCCGGTGGTGATGGTGGAAGGCGCAGGCTCCCCGGCGGAGATCAACCTGCGCGCCAATGACATCGCCAACATGGGCTTCGCCGAGGCCGTCGACTGCCCGGTGCTGCTGATTGCCGACATCAATCGCGGCGGGGTGTTCGCCCATCTGGTCGGCACCCTGGAACTGCTCTCTCCCAGCGAACAGGCGCGGGTCAAGGGCTTCATCATCAACCGTTTTCGCGGCGACATCGCACTGCTGCAACCGGGCCTGGACTGGTTGGAGGCACGCACCGGCAAACCGGTGGTGGGCGTATTGCCCTACGTGATGGACCTGCACCTGGAAGCCGAGGACGGCATCGACCAACGTCAGATCGACAAGACGGCGCAGGTGCTCAAGGTGGTGGTGCCGGTGTTGCCGCGCATCAGCAACCACACGGATTTCGATCCGCTGCGCCTGCATCCCCAAGTGGATTTGCAGTTCATCGGGCCGGGCCAGCCGATTCCGGCCGCCGACCTGATCATCCTGCCGGGCTCGAAAAGTGTGCGCAGCGACCTCGCGTACCTGCGTGCCCATGGCTGGGACACCGCCGTGGCGCGGCACTTGCGCTACGGCGGCAAGGTGCTGGGGATTTGCGGCGGCTTGCAGATGCTCGGTGAGCAGGTGCACGACCCGTTGGGCCTGGAAGGGCCGGCCGGTTCCAGCGACGGCCTGGGGCTGCTGGCGTTCAGTACCACCCTGGAAGCCGAGAAACAGTTGCGTAATGTACGCGGGCGTTTGTTGCTGGAGGACGCCGAGGTCAGTGGCTATGAGATCCATGCCGGCGTGACATGCGGCGCGGCCCTGGCGAACGCCGCCGTGCTGCTGGAGGACGGTCGCCGTGACGGCGCGCACAGTGCTGATGGGCAGATTCTCGGCACGTATCTGCATGGCGTGTTCGAGACCCCGGCGGCCTGCGGTGCGTTGCTGCGTTGGGCCGGGTTGCAGGATGTGCAGGCGGTGGATTATCACGCCCTGCGCGAGCGCGATATCGAGCGCCTGGCGGATCTGGTGGAGAACCACTTGGATACCGATTTGTTGCGCAAACTGTGTGGGGTTTAAGGGTGTACACACGGTTCAAATGTGGGAGGAGCGGTGCGACGATTCGACTTGCCCCCGATAGCGGTGTATCAGGTGTTGAATTGTTCGGGTATACCGAGTACATATCCATTCCTGCGGTAACGGCCACTTATGGTTCCGCTCTTACAGCGGCTCACTTTTGGAAAGGCCCAAAAGTAAGCAAAAGGCCTTCGCCCCACCACTCGGCACCTCGCTTGGGCTCGGTGTGCCCTCACTCCGGCTTGAATCCGTGGGCCGCCGCAATGGGCCATCCCTGGCCCGGTGCGGCTAACCCGGCGTCCTGCCGGGTTACCCACGGATTCAAGCCTGCGTTCGGCCAGCGTGGTTTACGGGGCGACCTCAGATCAAAAGCCAGATCAAAAACGACTCGCTGCGCATCGTGGATGGGTGGGTGGGTAGGGGGTGTCTCATGCTTCAACTGATTTTAGGCGGCGCCCGTTCCGGTAAAAGCCGCCTGGCCGAAAAGCTCGCCAGCGACAGCGCTTTGCCCGTCATCTATATCGCCACCAGCCAACCGCTTGACGGCGAGATGAATGCCCGCGTTGCCTTGCATCGCGAGCGTCGCCCTGATCACTGGGGTTTGATCGAAGAACCTGTCGAGCTGGCGCGTGTGCTACGCGAAAACGCCGCGCCCGGTCGTTGCCTGCTGGTGGATTGCCTGACCCTGTGGTTGACCAACCTGCTGATGCTCGAAGACGCGCAGCGCCTGGCGTTCGAGCGCGATCAATTGCTGGAAAGCCTGGCCGTGCTGCCGGGTGAAATTATTTTTGTCAGCAACGAGACCGGTCTGGGTGTCGTGCCGCTGGGCGAATTGACTCGCCGCTATGTGGATGAAGCCGGTTGGCTGCATCAAGCCTTGGCCGAGCGATGTCAGCGTGTTGTCCTGACGGTTGCCGGCCTGCCCCTGACGTTGAAAGGTACTGCGTTATGACTGACACCTGGTGGCTCAACCCTTGTAAGGCCATTGACGCCTCGGCGTACGAACAAGCCCTGGCGCGCCAGCAGCAATTGACCAAGCCGGCCGGTTCCCTGGGCCAGCTGGAAGCGCTGGCCGTGCAATTGGCCGGCTTGCAGGGCCAGGTCAAGCCGTCGGTAGATCAGCTGTGGATTGCCATCTTTGCCGGTGACCATGGTGTGGTTGCCGAGGGTGTATCGGCGTTTCCCCAGGAAGTGACCGGGCAGATGCTGCATAACTTTGTCACCGGTGGCGCGGCCATCAGTGTATTGGCGCGGCAACTGGATGCGCAGTTGGAAGTGGTCGACCTCGGTACGGTGACCCCTTCGCTGAACCTGCCCGGCGTCCGTCACCTGAATATCGGCGCGGGCACCGCCAATTTCGTCAAGGGCCCGGCAATGACCGGCGCCCAGGGCCGATTGGCATTGCAGGCGGGTCGCGACAGTGTGCTGCGCGCCCGTGAAAGCGGTGCGCAGTTGTTTGTCGGCGGTGAGATGGGCATTGGCAACACCACCGCCGCCAGTGCGCTGGCCTGCGCCTTGCTCGATTGCCAGGTTGCCGAGCTGACGGGCCCGGGCACCGGATTGAATGCCCAAGGCGTCAGTCACAAGGTGGCGGTGATCGAGCGCGCGCTGGCGCTGCATGCCGCGCAGCGTGGGGATGCGCTGCACACCCTGTGCAATCTCGGCGGCTTTGAAATCGCTGCCCTGGTGGGGGCTTACCTGGCCTGTGCCCAGGAAGGCATCGTGGTGTTGGTGGATGGGTTTATCTGCACCGTCGCGGCGCTGGTCGCCACGCGCTTGAACCCGGCGTGCCGCGACTGGCTGCTGTTCGGCCATCGCGGTGCCGAGCCTGGCCATCGCCATGTCTTGCAGAGCCTCGATGCACAACCGTTGCTGGAACTCGGCCTGCGCCTGGGCGAGGGCAGTGGCGCGGCGTTGGCGGTACCGTTGCTGCGCCTGGCGTGTGCGCTGCACGGGCAGATGGCGACGTTTGCCGAAGCGGCCGTGGCAGATCGTCCGGCATGACTTTGCACCTGGACCTGTTGCGCCATGGCGAAACCGAACTGGGTGGCGGCCTGCGCGGCAGCCTTGACGATGCATTGACCGCCAAGGGCTGGGAACAGATGCGCGCCGCCGTGCTGGCGCAGGGGCCCTGGGATCGGCTGATCAGCTCGCCGCTGCAACGCTGCGCGCGGTTCGCGGAGGAACTGGGCGCGCGGTTGAATGTGCCGGTGAGCCTGGAAAAGGACCTGCAGGAACTGCACTTCGGTGCCTGGGAAGGGCAGAGTGCGGCGGCGCTGATGGAGACCGACGCCGAAGGCCTGGGCCGGTTCTGGGCCGATCCCTATAGCTTCACGCCGCCCCAGGGCGAACCGGTCAGCGCGTTTTCCCAGCGGGTTTTGGGCGCCGTCCTGCAGCTGCATAAGGCGTATGCCGGTGAGCGTGTGCTGTTGATCAGCCACGGTGGGGTGATGCGTTTGCTGTTGGCCCAGGCTCGGGGGCTGCCCCGTGGGCAGTTGCTGAATGTCGAAGTCGCTCATGGTGGGTTGTTCAACCTGCAGGTCGGCGCCGATGGCGTGTTGAAGGAAGGAATCTGAGCATGCTGCCGTTCTGGATCGCCGTGCAGTTCCTGAGCAGTTTGCCGATTCGCCTGCCGGGTATGCCGCAGCCGCAGGAACTGGGGCGCTCGTTGCTGTTTTATCCCGTGGTCGGGTTGCTGTTCGGCGTGCTGCTGTGGGGGCTCAATACGCTTTTGATCGGATCGCCGCTGTTGTTGCACGCCGCGCTGCTGCTGACGGCCTGGGTGTTGCTCAGTGGCGGCCTGCATCTCGATGGCCTGGCGGACAGCGCCGACGCCTGGCTGGGTGGCTTCGGCGACCGCGAGCGCACCCTCAGCATCATGAAAGACCCGCGCAGCGGACCGATTGCCGTGGTCACCCTGGGCCTGGTGTTGCTGCTCAAGTTCACCGCACTGGTGGCCTTGATCGAACAGCGCAACGGTGTGGCGTTGATTCTCGCGCCGTTGATCGGGCGGGCGTCGATGCTGGGGTTGTTTCTCACCACCCGTTATGTGCGAGCGGGTGGCTTGGGCCAGGCGTTGTCGGATCATCTACCGCGCGTCGTCGGGCAACAGGTGCTGATTCTCAGTGGCCTGGCCTGCATCCTGATCGGTGGTTTCAGCGGGGGGCTCGCCGTGCTGCTCGCGGCCGTGTGTTTTATCGGCCTGCGCCAACTGATGGTCAATCGCCTCGGCGGCACCACAGGCGATACCGCTGGCGCGCTGCTGGAGCTGCTGGAAGTGGCTATTCTGGTCGGTTTGGCGTTGTAACACTTTCTTGCATTTCCTTAATCGCGGGTATATACACGTTCCATGCTTGCCTCCCAATGTTTATGCACCAACCTGCGACGTGCCGCCCGTGGCGTCAGCAGGCACTACGACGGCGCCCTCGACGGCTTCGGGATCAACGTCGCCCAGTATTCCTTGCTGTGCAACCTGCAGCGCCTCGATCAACCGAGCATTTCCAGCCTGGCCGACGCCATGGGCCTGGATCGCAGCACCTTGGGGCGCAACCTGCGGGTGTTGGAAGGTGAGGGCCTGGTGCGGATGGTAGAGGGCGATGACCTGCGCAACCGCCTGGTGCTGTTGACCGCCGCCGGTGAAGAGCGCCTGGCGGCAGCGTTACCCGCCTGGGAGGCGGCGCAACAGAAATTGATCGATCAACTCGGCGCGGAAAAACGCGAAACCCTGTTGGCCTTGCTGGATGAACTCGCCTGAACGCGGGTTTGTTCGAATACAAGCGGGTATATACCCGCGAACGGAGAATAAGAAATGACGTCGATGTGGCGCACCAGTGGTTGGATCCTTGTGGGGAGTGCGCTGATCCTGGCGTTGTCCTTGGGCGTGCGGCACGGGTTCGGCCTGTTCCTGGCGCCGATGAGCAGCGAATTCGGCTGGGGCCGTGAGACCTTTGCCTTTGCCATCGCCTTGCAGAACCTGATCTGGGGCCTGGCGCAGCCGTTTACCGGTGCCCTGGCCGACCGGTTCGGCGCCACCAGGGCGGTGTTTGTCGGCGGGGTGTTGTACGCCGCAGGCCTGGTGTTGATGGGGCTGTCGGATTCGGCGTGGTCATTGTCCTTGAGTGCCGGCCTGCTGATCGGGATTGGCCTGTCGGGTACATCGTTTTCGGTGATTCTGGGCGTGGTCGGCCGCGCCGTGGCGCCGGAAAAGCGCAGCATGGCCATGGGCATCGCCAGCGCCGCCGGTTCGTTTGGCCAGTTCGCCATGGTGCCGGGCACGTTGGGCTTGATCAGTTGGCTGGGCTGGTCGGCCGCCTTGCTGGCGCTGGGCTTGATGGTGGCGCTGATCCTGCCGCTGGTGAGCATGCTCAAGGACCGCCCGCTGCCGGTCATGGCCGGCCAGCAGACCCTGGGTGAAGCCTTGAAGGAAGCCTGCTCCCACTCCGGGTTCTGGCTGCTGGCCTTCGGCTTTTTCGTCTGCGGTTTCCAGGTGGTGTTTATTGGTGTGCACCTGCCGGCCTACCTGGTGGACCAGCACTTGCCGGCCACCGTCGGTACCACGGTGTTGGCGTTGATCGGGCTGTTCAATATCTTCGGTACCTACACCGCCGGCTGGCTCGGCGGGCGCATGTCCAAGCCGCGCCTGTTGACCGGGTTGTACCTGCTGCGCGCGGTGGTGATCATCCTGTTCCTGTGGGCACCGGTGACCGAAGTCACGGCCTACCTGTTCGGCATGGCCATGGGCTTTTTGTGGCTGTCCACGGTGCCGCTGACCAACGGCACGGTCGCCACGTTGTTCGGAGTGCGAAACCTGTCCATGCTCGGTGGGATCGTGTTCCTTTTCCACCAGCTTGGCTCGTTCCTTGGCGGCTGGTTGGGCGGAGTGGTCTATGATCGAACCGGTAACTACGATTTGATCTGGCAAGTCGCGATCCTGTTGAGCGTGCTCGCCGCAGCCCTGAATTGGCCGGTGCGTGAGCGGCCGGTGGCGCGATTGCAGGCGCAGATGGAGGCGGCATGAGTTCGACCTGGTATTGGTGTTGCGGGGCCGCCGCGACCGCGCTGTTGCTGGCCCTGGCCTGGTGGGGCTGGCAGCGCGGTGGCCTGGCGTTGATGCAACTGGGTATGTCGATCTGTTAAGTTCGGTGCCTGAACTTTTTAAAGGACTTTTCGACATGCAGATGCGCTGGCTGGCTGTACCTGTGCTGATGGCTGCTTTTGGCGGGGTGGCGTTGGCTGCCGATTGCCCGCCGTTGCTGGAGGGTCAACTGCCCAAGTTGCGCGCCAAGGAATCCATCGACCTGTGCCAACGTTTTGCCGGCAAGCCCCTGGTGATCGTCAACACGGCAAGCTTTTGCGGGTTCGCGCCGCAATTCAAAGGCCTCGAAGCGCTGTATCAGCGCTACAAGGATGAAGGGTTGGAGGTGATCGGCGTGCCATCCGATGACTTCAAGCAGGAAGCCAAGACCGGCGAAGAAACCGCCAAGGTCTGCTACGTGAACTACGGCGTGACCTTCACCATGACCGAGCCGCAGAAGGTCAAGGGTCCGGACGCGGTGCACCTGTTCAAGGTATTGGCGCAGCAGAGCAATGCGCCGAAGTGGAATTTCTACAAGTACGTGGTCGACCGCCAGGGCAAGGTGATTGCCGATTTCTCCAGCCTGACCAAGCCGGACAGCCCCGACCTGATCAAGGCGGTGGAGCAGGCGATAGCGTCCAAACCCTGATTATCGGGCACTGAAAAGCCCCGCCTCCCTTGCGGGAGAGCGGGGCTTTTTTACACCCATCCGGATCAGAAGGTGTAGGTCATGCCCAGGCCGAAACCGTTGGCACTGTTTTCGTATTTGGCGCGGTAACTGGCTGTCGACGGGGCGTTAGCCGTCTGGTTGATCTTGACGTCTTCTTCTTTCAGGTACGAATACGCCAAGTCGACGGTCATGTTATCCATGACTTTGTAGCCCAGGCCCACGCTGAAGATCGTACGGTCGCCCGTCGGGATGCGCGGCGAACGATCGGTGTTGTTGGCCGGGGATTGGTCGAAGGTCAGGCCGGTACGCAGCACGACTTGCTTGGTCAACTGATACGAGGTACCCACGGCGTAGGCCCAGGTGTCATGCCAGTTTTGTTCTTCGGTGATGGAACCGAGTTGGCTTGGCGCCAGTACGCCGCCGGCAGCCGTTACGCCTTCGTTGTTGACGGTGATCTCTTTCAGGCGACTCCAACGGGTCCAGGTTGCACCGCCGTAGAGTTTCCAGGCATCGGTCAGGTCTTGGGTGACCGACAGGTCGTAGGACTCTGGGGTGTCGATTTTCAACGAAGCGTCGTAACGGTTGTTACGCAGGAACGGTTGAGTGGCTGCTGGGCCGCTGACCGTGGTGTGGCCTTCCAGCTTGTATTTGACCTTCGAGTGGTAGGTCAGGCCCACGCGAGTGGTGTCGGTGGCCTGGACCAATACGCCGACGTTGAAACCCAGGGCGGTATCGTCACCCTTGATTTTGACGTTGGTATCGGAAGCGAGCGGGCTGAGGGTCTTGTCCGACTCGAGCACACCGGAAATCCGATTGATGGTCGGGCCGAAACCGATGGATACACGGTCGTTGAAGGCGTAGCTGACAGTGGGCTGGAAGGTCATGACCTTCACTTCGCTCTTGCTGCCGAAGCCACGGCCCTGGAAGCCGTTTTCATAGTCGGTCACCAGGCCGAACGGTGCGTATACACCGAAGCCGACGGCCCACTGATCGTTGAGTTTATTGGTGTAGAAACCGAATGGCACCGCGGTGAACGGAACCATGTCACCTTTGTTGGAGCCGCGAGAGTTGCCACCGGTATTGCTGATGTCGGTAGAGGCATCGATAGCCGCAACACCGCCGGTGATTTGCTGGCCATTCAGGCGCGACATACCGGCAGGGTTACCGTAGACAGT
Source organism: Pseudomonas sp. NFACC25 (assembly GCF_900100935.1). Taxonomy (NCBI): domain Bacteria; kingdom Pseudomonadati; phylum Pseudomonadota; class Gammaproteobacteria; order Pseudomonadales; family Pseudomonadaceae; genus Pseudomonas; species Pseudomonas sp. NFACC25. Next base: position 619,380 of record NZ_FMUC01000001.1, on the reverse strand, counting down.
GCTTGCATCATCGGCAGAAGAAGAGCGGCCTGCGAAACCCGTACCCATCCCGCTGACACTCTGTTCGTTCAGTGCGAAACCGCTTGCGAACAGTTGGGAGGATGCCATGGCAACGGCGAGGCTAAGTGTGGTCTTGAGCATTACTTTTTTCATTATTAGAACTCCGTGGTGATCACCGCAGCGGAAAGTATCAATAAAATTAACATCGCGCTATAGGCTGTAATGCAGGAGATAGAGCGGTTTTGTAGGACAATCAGACCAAAATTCGGCTTTTTTGCCGAATCTTGCAAATTGCCCGGTCAGCAGGTCGCGTGATTCAAGGGCGAAACACAGGTTTGCCAGGCCTGGGCGAAATCCCGCAGCCTTCCTTGAGGATGAAATATTTCTTTCCAGATACGCGCCATGGCTAAAACATCACCGGGTGGTGGCAGGGCGGGGCTGTGTTGTTCGACCAGGAGCCAGGCGATGGCCGTGGCATAACGCAGGTTTACGGTGAGCTCCAGTTGGGGCGCACTGAGAAAGGCGTGTTGGCTGGCGAGCCCGCGTACCAGGCTGGCACGCTCGGGGTCGAGCGCCAGGTAGTTATCCCACAAGGCGCGATGGCGAGGTTCGGTGATGCTGTACAGGCCGTGGCCGCGTCGATCATGCAGGGCAGAACCCAATTCCGACTGGCTGGCGGCGATACCCAGCAGCAGTGACTCAGCCGTGGGGCTCTGCTGGCCGAGGTACGTCAGCGTCGGCCGGATCACATAACGACACAATTCACTGGCTGCGATACCCATACATGCCTCAATCCGTGAAAAGGGTCGACGAGCCCTGAGAAAGGGGGCTTGGCAGCAGTGGATCGGCTCTCAGGCTCGTCGGAAGCGGATCATGCCGCTTGAGTTGAAGTGTAGTGTCATATTCATGAGGTAAAGGACTGTTTTTAAAACATCTTCTTCAACCAGTTATAACGTTTATATCGATTTGAACTTAGTGCAAATACTCGAGGCAAGAATGACGGGCAATAAAAAACCCTGTGTTTTAAACAGGGTTTTTTGTGTTTCAGCGACTCGGGTCGATCAGGCAACCAGTGCCTGACGGGTACGCTCGATCACGGCCTGCAGCGGTTCAGCGCTGGAGTATTGATCGGGGTACAGGCGTTCGCTGTGACGGGCGATGCCATGTTCGTTGACCAGGGTGAAGCTGAAGCAGCCTTTGCGAGCGGCCATGATCAGGCAGTTCATTGGGGCAAAAGCGTTGGTGAGGGTGCGAATGGCATCCTGAGTGTGGATAGCGGACATATTATTGGTGTTCCTACAAATGACACGGATAAGAACCGTGCAACGTTAAAACGTTCCAGTAACGTTGATCACCATTGATCAAACGAAGAACCCGACTGGAACAAAGCAGCCAGTTTGAAGCGCTGATTAAGTTAGGCGCGCTTGGGCTGGCAGGTAGGTACTTAGGAGGGCAGGCAACACAACAAGGGCAAAGGTTCTGGGCCCGGGGTGAAGATCCTGATCAATTTGCAGGTTGGTTCGGTCAGAGTATGAAAACTTCGCGGCACCCTTTGCTTGTTCAAAGGCAGTGTCGTCGCAAGTGATACCTGGAAACCATCGAGGTGGTCGATCCCGTGTTGTTCAGGGGAGTTGTTCGACCAGAATTGACTTTCAGCTTGGTACTAACGCTGCGGATAGTAACGGATTGAAACAGGCAATGGAAGCGCGTTAATCAAAAAACTTCAATCAGCCGCCCAGCAGGCCGCGATACACCAGCACCGTGACGGCGGCGGCCAGGGAACAACCCAACCCATAGGCGGCCAGGGTCAGGCGCAAGGATTGGCCGGTCTCGACCATCTTCATCACATCGCCCATGTCGTCGATACGCCCTTCACCCAGCTCGATGCACAAGCTCACGGCGGTGAACGCGGCCGATAGCAGGATGGCGATGGCAAACAACGCCCCATCCGGGGATGGCAGCGCGACATTGATCCCTAATGAAATGGCGCAGATGGCGAGTAACAACACGGCGAATAACAGCATTCCTTTCATCGGCCCACTCAGCGTTGTGTTGTCCGTCGGGCAGTGTGGCGAGCTGGCAAAGATTTGAAAAGTCCCTGTTTTGCCTCGGCGGTAACATTTTTGAGGGCTATCGCTTCAAAAAAAGCCGGGGATATAACCATCGGGTCGGTACTTGTGCACATTAGTTGCGGCGTGTGTAACCAGGCTGTCGATCGCTGGACAGGGCTGCCATTTGCCTGCAATGGAAATTTAAGTCAATGAAAAATCTGGCTTTTTTTTATTGGTGAAAAAATCGTCAGTTTGACTGCGGGCCCCGTTCCATGGGCCTTTGCGCGAGTTAAAGGCTGGTTGTCCACTGAGTTATCCACAGCTTCTGTGGATTGTCCCGAGCGCTTGCTCTAGAACGGGCGTGCCGGGTTTTTTCAGCTTTACCTGTGCGAAAAAAAGAGTAGAGTGGCGCGCCTTCCGTTCTGTCCCACAGTGCTTTATGAAGTTTCGCTCAGTATCACCTTCTGTTACCGACACCCCCCAGACTGTTACCGCACCCAAGCGTTTTTCCTTGAAAGTCGCCCTGTGGTTGCTCGACAGCCCACGCCTGGGGCATAGCACCAACGTCAAACACTTCGCCGGGCGCTTGCTCAAGCAGCCGGCCCGTGAGGGCGTAGTGGCTGCGCAAAGCCGTCTGGGCCAATTGATGTGCCGCGAGTGCGGCAACGCCCGCGACCGCCGCATCGGCCACGATCTGCTGCGCCTGGCCGCCCGTGCCGGTGACCGCCGTGCCCAACGGGAACTGGGTCAGGTCGAAGACTGAGCTGTCCTCACGCTCTACGCTTGGTTAACCTTGCTCCTTTTCGGTGATGGCAGAAATGGCTATGGTTTTTGACTGGACCAGTGTTGCCCTGGGCCTGGCTGGCGCCGCAGTGCCTTTATTGGCGGTGTGCTGGCAGATTCAGCGGCGGTTGACCGCGCGGACCACCGGTTGGGAACTGCTCGAAGAGCGCCTGGCCACTGCGCAACTGGCCCAGGAGGGCCTCGCCGCTCAACTGGATGCCAGTCGCGATGAAATCAGCGATCTGAGCCAGGCCAACGCCGCCAAGCAAGCGGACCTGGCTGCAGTGCGCCGCGAGGTCGAGCTGTTGCAGATCGACCGCGACAACGCCCGCGACGCCGCCCACGCCTGGAACCTTGACCGCAGCGCCAAGGAAACCGAATTACGCCGCCTCGACGCATTGTCGGCCGCCTTGCGCGCCGAACTGCGCGAGCAGCAGGAAAGCCATCAGCAGCGCCTCGCCGACCTGCAGGGCTCGCGGGACGAGTTGCGTGCGCAATTCGCTGAGCTGGCCGGCAAGATCTTCGATGAGCGTGAGCAGCGCTTTGCCGAGACCAGCCAGGAGCGCCTTGGCCAGTTGCTCGATCCCTTGAAGGAACGCATCCAGTCCTTCGAAAAACGCGTGGAAGAGAGCTATCAGAACGAGGCTCGCGAGCGCTTTTCCCTGGCCAAGGAGCTTGAACGCCTGCAGCAGCTGAACCTGCGTCTGTCAGACGAAGCCACCAACCTGACCCGCGCCCTCAAGGGCCAGAAAACCCAGGGCAACTGGGGTGAGTTGATCCTCGAACGGGTGCTGGAACACGCCGGCCTGGAGAAGGGCCGCGAGTACCAGACCCAGGTCAGCTTGAAGGGCCCGGACGGTGAGCGCTTCCAACCGGATGTGCTGATCATGCTGCCCGGCGACAAGCAGGTGGTGGTGGATTCCAAGGTCAGCCTGACCGCGTACCAGCAGTATGTCGCGGCGGATGACGAGGTGATCGGCCAGGCAGCCTTGAAGCAGCACGTACTGTCGCTGCGCAATCACGTCAAAGGCTTGGCCGGCAAGGATTACAAACGCCTGGAAGGCCTGCACAGCCTGGATTTCGTGTTGTTGTTCGTACCGATCGAAGCCGCTTTTTCCGCGGCCTTGCAGGCCGAACCGAATCTGTTCCAAGAGGCCTTCGACCGGCATATCGTGATCGTCAGCCCAACGACGCTGCTCGCCACCCTGCGGGTGATCGACAGTCTCTGGAAGCAAGAGCGTCAAAGCCAGAACGCCCGCGAAATCGCCGAACGCGCCGGGTGGCTGTACGACAAGTTCGTGCTGTTTATCCAGGACCTGGACGAAGTGGGCAATCGTCTACAGCAATTGGACAAGGCTTACAGCGCGGCGCGGAACAAGCTGACAGATGGGCGCGGAAACCTGGTCAGTCGCACCGAGCAATTAAAGTTGCTCGGTGCGCGTGCCAGCAAAAGCCTGCCGGCGGATTTGCTGGAGCGGGCGATGACCGACGCCGACGGCGTGGCGCACCTGCCCGAATAAACACAATCCGAAAGGTGGAAGGGGGCAAGCCCCCTCCCCAATTTTGACTGAGTACATCCGGTTTACAGCGGTAAGTGTCGACTCAGCAACGCCCGCAGCGCGGCGGGTTTCACCGGTTTGGCGAGGTAATCCAACCCTGCCGCATGCACCTCTGCCACCATCTCCGGGCGGCCGTCGGCACTGATGACCACACCGGGAATCGGCTCCGCCATTTGCGCCCGCAGCCAGCCCATGAGCTCGGTGCCGGTCTCGCCGTGGTCGAGGTGGTAATCCACCAGCGCCAGTTGCGGGCGTACGCCTTGCTCCAGCAGCGCCGCACATTGCGCCTGGTCGGTGGCGGTCCACACTTCACAGCCCCAACGTGTCAGCAGGCTGCGCATACCGATCAGGATGCTCTCTTCGTTATCCACGCAGAGCACTTGCGCGCCGCTTAACGGCAGGCCGTTCTCCTGGGCAGGCTTGGGCTGCGGGCTGGCCTGGTTGCGTGCCAGCGGCACACGCACGCTGAACACGCTGCCCTTGCCCGGCCAGGAGCGTACGCTCAAGCGATGGCCCAGCACCCGGCACAGGCCGTCGGCAATCGCCAGGCCCAGGCCCAGGCCTTTCTCGGCGCGGGTCTGGTGGCTGTCCAGGCGCTTGAACTCTTCGAAGATCACCTTCTGTTTATCCAACGGGATGCCAGGGCCTCGGTCCCAGACTTCCAGGCACAGCTCGCCCTTGCGCCGACGTACGCCCAGCAGCACCGGGCCGTCGGCATACCGGAAAGCGTTAGTCAGGAAATTCTGCAGGATCCGCCGCAGCAACTTGATGTCACTGTCCACGCGCAAGCGGCTGCCGCGCAGGCGAAAACGCAGGCCTTGTTCCTGGGCCAGGGCCTTGAATTCCGCGCCGAGGGTGTCGAACAGTTCGTTGAGCACAAAGGGCTGGCGCTGCGGGTTGATCTTGCCGTTTTCCAGGCGCGAGATATCCAGCAGGTCGCTGATCAGGTCTTCGGCCGAACGCAGCGAGCTGTCCAGGTGCTGTACCAGTTGCCGGGCTTCGCTGGACAGGCCGTCGTTCTGGTGGGAAAGGGCGGCGGAGAACAGCCGGGCGGCGTTCAGCGGTTGCATCAGGTCATGGCTGACGGCCGCGAGGAAGCGGGTCTTTGACTGGCTGGCGGACTCGGCAACGCCCTTGGCATCGGTGAGCGCCACATTGAGCTGCGACAGTTCGTGGGTGCGCTCGGTCACCCGTTGCTCGAGGCCTTCGTTGGCCTCGGTAAGTGCCTGCTCGGCCTCGCGGAACGCGGTAATGTCGGTGAAGCTCATGACGAAGCCGCCGCCGGGCATCGGGTTGCCGATCAGCTCGATCACCCGCCCATTCGGGAACAGCCGCTCTGAGGTATGCGCGCGGCCCTGGCGCATCCAGTGCAGGCGGCGTGCCACGTGGACCTCGGCTTCGCCCGGTCCGCACAGGCCGCGCTCGGCGTTGTAGCGGATGATGTCGGCAATCGGTCGGCCTACGCTGATCAGCCCGTCCGGGTAATTGAACAACTCCAGGTAACGCCGGTTCCAGGCCACCAGCTTGAGGGACTGGTCCACCACACTGATGCCCTGGGTGATGTTCTCGATGGCGCCTTGCAGCAAGGCACGATTGAATTGCAGCACTTCGGACGCTTCGTCGGCGATGCGTACCACGTCTTCCAGCTGCATTTCCCGCCCTTCGATCGCCGCTTTCACCACGGCCCGGGTCGAGGATGCGCCGAGCACACCGGCCAGCAATCGCTCGGTGTGGGCGATCCAGTCGTTGTCGGCATTCTGGTTGGGGTTAAAGCCTTTGCCCTGGCGATAGGCGAAGCGGATAAAACTCTGCTGGGCCCGTTCTTCGCCGACAAACCGCGCGGCCAGGCTGAGCAGGTCGCTGATCTGTACCGACAGCATCGAGCGGGCATTGGCGCGCGGGCTGATTTCCTGGCCGATAAAGCGCCCGGCTTGCCAGTGTTCCGACACGCGCGTGCGCGACAGCATCGACACCCACACGAACAGCGTGAAGTTACCTGTCAGGGAGAACACGGTGCCCAGGGTCAGTGAGGTGACGGACAAACCGAGCGGGTGCGAATGCATCCACGTCAGCCCCGGGAAAATGGCGAGGGACCAACCCAGGCTTTTCGCGGTAACCGGCAGGACCAAGGTGTAGAACCACAGGAACGTACCCGCCGCCAGCCCCGCAAATACACCGCGTCGGTTGGCTTGCTTCCAATACAGTGCGCCAAGCATGGCCGGGGCCAGTTGAGTCACTGCGGCAAACGCGATCTGGCCGATGGTCGCCAGGCTCGCGGTGGAGCCCAGCAGGCGGTAGCTGACATACGCCAGCAGCAGGATGATCACGATGCTGACCCGGCGCACCGACAGCATCCAGTGGCGGAACACTTCGAACGGGCGCTCGGCGCTGGAACGGCGCAGCAGCCAGGGCAGCAGCATGTCGTTGGAGACCATGGTCGACAAGGCGATGCTCGCCACGATCACCATGCCGGTGGCCGCCGACGCACCGCCGATAAACGCCAGCACGGCGAGGGCCGGGTGAGCCTCGGCCATGGGCAGGCTGATCACGTAGGAGTCCGGCAGCACCGAGCCGGGCAGCATCATCTTGCCGCCCAAGGCGATCGGCACGACAAACAGTGCTGCGAGGATCAGGTAGGCCGGGAACACCCACTTGGCCAGGCGCAGATCCTGGGGGTCGATATTCTCGACGACCGTCACATGGAACTGCCGGGGCAAGCAGATGATCGCCATCATGGCGACGCCGGTCTGCACCACCATCGACGGCCAGTTGATGGTTTCCTTCCAGTATTCCTCCAGGCGTGGCGCGAGCATCGCCTGGCTGAACAGGTCGCCGAAACCGTCGTACAGGCCGTAGGTCACGAACGCCCCGACCGCGAGAAAGGCGAACAGCTTCACCAACGATTCAAACGCAATCGCCAGCACCATGCCGCGGTGGTGTTCGGTGGCGTCGAGGTTGCGGGTACCGAACACAATGGTGAACAACGCCAGCACCAGGGACACGATCAAGGCGGTGTCTTGCGCGCGGGTGCCGGTGGTGTCGGCACCTGCGCCAATCAGCAGGTTGACCCCCAGCACAATGCCTTTGAGTTGCAGGGCGATATAAGGCAGCACGCCCACCAGGCAGATCAGCGCGACCACCACCGCCAGGGACTGGGATTTGCCATAGCGTGCGGCGATGAAGTCGGCGATGGAGGTGATGTTTTCCTGCTTGCTGATCAGGATCATCTTCTGCAGGACCCAGGGTGCCAACACCAGCAACAGCACCGGTCCCAGGTAGATCGGTAAGAACGCCCACAGCTGTTCGGCGGCCTGGCCTACTGCGCCGAAGAAGGTCCAGCTGGTGCAGTAGACGGCCAGCGACAGGCTATAGACCCAGGCACGCATGCGCGGCGGCAGCGGCGCACGGCGGCGGTCACCGTAGAAGGCGATGGCAAACATAATGGCCATATAGGCCAGGGCTACGGCGGCGATCAGCCCGCTGGACAGCGTCATGGTAACTCCGAGCATGAGAACACCCAGGCATTCCAGGCCCGGTTGGACAGTCTCGCATGATGCCTGGGGTTAGTCAGTGTCGACCAAGGTCGTGTGGGATCTAATGTCGCAGGGGGCGCTCAGCGCGGTGGCAAGGTTTTCTGGCGCAGGATGTAGATTGTCACCAGCACGGCGCTGGTCAGCATGAAGCCACGTGCCCATGGCAACGGCACCAGGTAGCAGGAAAAACCGATACTCAGCCACATCAGGCCGATGGCGTAGACCTTGCCCTTGAGCGGGATGCCGTTGCCGTCCAGGTAGTCACGAATCCAGGGACCCAGGCGCGGGTGTTCCACCAGCCACTGGTAGAAGCGCGGGGAGCTGCGAGCGAAGCAGGCGGCGGCGAGCAGGAGGAAGGGGGTGGTCGGCAATACCGGCAGGAAAATACCGATTACTCCCAACGCTACGCTCAGCCAGCCGATGGCCAGCAGCACGTAGCGCAGGAGCAGAGAGCTATTGCCCATGGGTGTCACGGGCAAGCGACTCAGTGGTGGCGTGGCTTGAGGATCGCCGGTTTTTCGTCAGGCGCATTGCACAGCAGGTACAGGGCGGTCAGTGCTTCCGGGATCTGTACGATCATGTCGTCCATCAGGTTGGCGTCGGCGGCGATGTCGGAAAATTCAGCTTCTTCCTCGAACAGCCCCGAACCGACCATGATCGGCAAGAGCATTTCACTGACTTCTTCCTCGGCGGTTTCGAACCAGGCGGCTTCACGCAGGAACACACCTTCCATGAAGCCGATGCACCAGCCGCGCAGGTCGGAGTCGTCCGGATCTTCGCCCAGGTCCAGCTCGCACGGCAACTCGAACTCTTCATCGGAGGCCAGTTGGCGCGAGATGTGGGCCTTGAGGGCCAGCAGGGTGGATTCGATTTCTTCGCGCTGGGCGGCGTCGGCGTAGTGCGGCTCTTCGGCGAACAGTGCGTCGATCCATTCACGGTCGGGAACGACCTCGGAGCAGATCGACAGGGCGGTCAGGTAGCCGTGGGCGGCCACGTAGTCCAGCGCCTCGTCATGCAGCTCATCGGCGTCGAGGAAGGCTTGCAGGCGGGTTAGTTGCTCAGCGAAGGACATTGAAGGACTACCTTGGGAATAAACGATGCTGAATTCTAGGCTTTCTTGCGCGCCCAAGCCAGTCGGCATGCATATTTGCCAGGTTTTAGAGACGGGCTGCAATTCGTCAGCGGCACCCTTTGCCGGATGACGCTCGGGTATACTGCCGCGTTTTGTGATGCCCTTGCAGGCCAAGCGCCAGGTCGAGAAAACTTCGCTTACGGATTATTTTCCGTGAGCCCGCATTTTTTCGACCAGCCTGTACAGAGGGATTTCGGCACTATTTTGTTGGAGTTATACATGCTCGATCAGGCTCAACGCGTCCTCAAGGACATCTTCGGCTACGACAGTTTTCGTGGCCGCCAGGGTGCGATCATTGAGCGCGTGGCCAAGGGCGGTGATGCCCTGGTCCTGATGCCTACCGGTGGTGGCAAGTCGTTGTGCTTCCAGGTGCCGGCGTTGTTGCGCAACGGGCTGGCAGTGGTGGTGTCGCCCCTGATCGCGTTGATGGACGACCAGGTTGCGACCCTGGAAGAACTCGGCGTTGCCGCCGCCGCCTTGAACTCCACCCTCAGTGCCGAGCAGCAACGCGACCTGGCCGCGCGGATCAAGCGCGGTGAAGTGAAGATGCTTTACCTGGCACCTGAGCGCCTGGTGCAGCCGCGCATGCTGGCGTTTTTGCAGAGCCTGGAAATTGCCCTGTTCGCCATCGACGAAGCCCACTGCGTATCGCAATGGGGGCATGATTTCCGCCGCGAATATTTGCAGCTCGGTCAACTGGCGGAGCTGTTCCCGGACGTCCCGCGTATCGCCCTGACCGCCACGGCCGACAAGCGCACCCGTGAAGAAATCGTCGAGCGTCTGCACCTGCAGAACGCCGAGCGTTTCCTGTCGAGCTTCGACCGGCCGAATATTTTCTACCGCATCGTGCCCAAGGAGCAGCCGCGCAAGCAGTTGCTGGCGTTTCTCTCCGAGCGGCGCAGCGATGCGGGCATTGTCTATTGCCTGTCGCGCAAGAAGGTCGATGAAGTGGCCGCGTTCCTCTGCGAACAGGGTTACCCGGCGCTGCCGTACCACGCCGGCCTGCCCAACGAAACGCGCGCTGCCCACCAGAAGCGCTTCCTCAACGAGGAAGGCCTGATCATGGTGGCCACCATCGCGTTCGGCATGGGCATCGACAAATCCAACGTGCGCTTCGTCGCCCATATGGACCTGCCCAAGTCCCTCGAGGCCTATTACCAGGAGACCGGGCGTGCCGGCCGTGATGGCCTGCCGGCGGATGCCTGGATGGTCTACGGCCTGCAGGATGTGGTGATGCTCAAGCAGATGCTGCAGAACTCCGAAGGCGATGAGCGCCACAAGCGCCTGGAGCAGCACAAGCTCGACGCGATGCTCTCGTTGTGTGAAGAGACCCGCTGCCGCCGCCAGACCTTGCTGGCCTACTTCGACGAGGACATGCCGCAACCGTGCGGTCACTGCGATAACTGCATCGATGGGGTGCAGACCTGGGACGCCACCGAGCCCGCGCGCCAGGCACTGTCGACGATCTACCGCACCGGCCAGCGTTATGGCGTCGGTCATCTGGTGGATGTATTGCTGGGCAAGGACAACGAAAAAGTGCGCAGCTTCGGCCACGAGAAACTCTCGGTCTACGGCGTCGGCAAGGCCCGTGCCGAGGGCGAGTGGCGTTCGCTGTTCCGGCAGATGGTCGCGCGTGGCCTGGTGGACATCGATATCGAAGGGTACGGCGGCCTGCGCCTGAACGACAGCTGCCGGCCGCTGCTCAAGGGCGAGGTGAGCCTGGAGCTGCGCCGCGACCTCAAGCCGCAAACCACCGCCAAGACCAGCACCAGCCAGGCCAGCCAGCTTGTACGAGGCGAGGAGCGCGAACAGTGGGAAGCCCTGCGTACCCTGCGACGCAAACTGGCCCAGGAACACAGCGTGCCGCCGTACGTTATTTTCCCCGACTCCACCTTGCTGGAAATGCTGCGCGAGCAGCCCACCACCATGGCCGAAATGGCGCGGGTCAGCGGCGTCGGTGCGCGCAAGCTGGAGCGCTACGGCCAGGCGTTCCTCGAAGTGCTCGGTGGCCAGGCCGAAGCGCCGAAGGAAATCGCCGATATTCGCCATGAGCTGATCAGCCTGGCCCGCGCCGGCATGACCCCGATCCAGATCGCCGGCCAGCTGCAATGCACGGAGAAAAACGTCTATACCTTGCTGGCCGAAGCCATCGGCAAGCAGCAGTTGTCATTGGAGCAGGCCCTTGATTTGCCGGAAGATTTGCTCGGCGAAATCCAGGATGCATTCCTGGACGGAGAAGGCGAATTGCCACCGGTTGCGGAGATTGCACCGCTGTTTACCGGGCGTGTTCCTGAAGGGGTTTTGTACTGCGTGCGGGCCGCTTTGCAGTCTGAATTCGAAATTTAGTGTGCCAATTACGACAATGTAACGAATCAGTACATAGCAACTCTTGCCTAGTGACATGGCTCATGCTTAGCTGACTAATAATTAGCCATACTTTATTTTCAGTCTAAACCATGAGTTTTTTATGCCGTTAACCGATCAACACCGTTTTGGCATGCAGCTGGCGCAAATGTCCCGAGGTTGGCGCGCCGAGCTCGACCGCCGTTTGGCCGGGTTGGGCCTGTCCCAGGCGCGCTGGCTGGTGCTGCTGCACCTGGCCCGTTTTGAAGAGGCCCCCACCCAGCGTGAGTTGGCGCAAAGCGTCGGCGTAGAAGGGCCGACCCTGGCCCGGTTGCTCGACAGCCTCGAAGGCCAGGGCCTGGTGCAACGCCAGGCCGTGGTGGAGGACCGTCGCGCCAAGCGCATCCTGCTGTGTGACACCGCCAAGCCGTTGATCGAGCAGATCGAGACGATCGCCACGGCGTTGCGTCACGAGCTGTTTGTGGGCATTGACGAAGAAGATATGCGTGTCTGCATGCGGGTGCATGGGCACATCCTGGCAAACCTGGAAAAATCCTGATCCGAGCCCTGTAGCAAGGGTTAGAAGGTTTGCCCGAGGTTCAGGTATACCGCCTTCTGATTATCATCGTTGAACCCATAGCTGAAATTCAGCGGCCCCAGCGGCGTATCAAACCCGAGGAAAATACTCGCGGCGTTGATATAGCCGCTGTCGAACTCATTGTCGTTGTTCCACGCCCGGCCGCGTTCCAGGGACGCGCCCAGGTACAGCGGGAAATCCAGCGGCAGATAGGAGCGCGGTGTCAGCCGGCGGTAGTACACCGCGCGCATCAAGCTGATGTTCTGCCCGGAAATCGCATCCTGGCGGAAGCCCGATAACTGCCGCGCACCGCCCAGCAGGAAGCTGGAAATCACCACGTCCGAATCATCCAGGGTGCGCCCGTAGCGCCCGCCCAGCACCAGCGTGTCCGGACCGTGGCTCATGGCCTTGTCCAGCTTGAACTCCCATTGTCGATAGCGCTGGTCCGAGCCCAGCCCCGGTTCGAATTCGCGAAACGCCAGGCCAATGTCCTCGCCGCTGTGGGGGAAGTACACGTTATCCAGGGAGTCGAAGGAATACTTCAGTTCATAGAAGCCTTCGCTGAAGCTCACACTTGGCAGGTCGCGGTCGCCGATGCGCACATCCGCCTTGCCCCAGGCCTCGCCGACACCGAAGCGGATCTCGCCGCTGTTGCCGATCTGCCGCCCCACGTTGAGGCCGAAACCGTAGCGTTCCAGGCGGTATTCGGAGATGGGGTCGTTGTCCAGGATCAGCTCGACGTTCTGTGCCTGGGCGCTGATATACGGCGCGACAAAGTAGCGCGAACCGGTATCCATCGGCTGGTAGAACTCGCTGTAAAGCTCCTGCCGATCACCGATCTGCACCCGCGTCAGCCACTCGGCGCCCAGGCGATTGATGCCGTTCATGCGGTAGCTGGCGCCGAGGTTGAAGGCGCTGTCGCCGCGCATATCGTCCGACAGGTTCAGGCCCAGGCGCAGGTAGTCGGTGCCGCTGCGTTTGCCGCGCGCGCTGATCACCAGGGTGTTGTCCTGGCCCTTTTTCACCACGCGGTATTGCACCTGCTCGAAGTAATCCAGGCCATACAGGGTGCCCATGTCGGTCTGCAGGCGGCCAAGTTCCAGCGGTTGGCCCAACGGTTGGCGGATGTAGTAGCGGATCACGTCGTCGCTGACCTTCGAGTCGTTCTCCACCTTGATCGCGGTGATCACCGGGGTGCGTTCGCCCGCGGTGCGCGCGGCCACCAGTTGCGGGTCGATCGGCTCGGCGGGGCGCAAATGGGCCAGGCGAACGTCAAGGGCGCGGGTGGCGCGGTAGCCGGCGTCGATCATGTCCTTGGCGCGGCCGAAATCCGTCACGCCATAGGCGGCCAGGGGCGGCTGGATCAGGACGTCCCTGGGCTGCAGGGCCTTGAGTTGTTCTTCGGAGTTGCGCCGGGTCATCAGGGTGATGGACTGGTTGAGCACGTCCACCACCGTCGCCAGTTGCTTGCGTGAACGCAGCGGGGTGCCGATGTCGACCACGATGGCGATGTCCACGCCCATCTCACGCGCCACATCCAGTGGGATGTTATCGGTCATGCCGCCATCCACCAGCAGGCGGCCATCCAGCTCCACCGGCGCGAACACGGCCGGGATCGACATGCTGGCGCGGATCACCTGGGGCAGGTGGCCCTTGCTGAACACCACTTTCTCGCCGGTGGTGATGTCGGTGGCCACGGCGCGAAAGGGGATCGGCAGCTTGTCGAAATTACGCGTGTTGCTGGTGTGGGCGAACATGCTTTCCAGCAGCAGCGCCAGGTTCTGGCCCTGGATCACGCCAAGGGGCAGGCCGAGGCTGCCGTCATCGCGGAAGCTGAGCTTCTGCTTGACCAGGAAATCCCGGTCATCCTGCTTGCGTCGAAACGGCACGTCTTCCCGTGGCGGTGCGTCGGACAGCGCCTGTTGCCAGTCGATGCCCAGGGCCAGTTTTTCCAGCTCATCGATCTTGTAGCCCGACGCATACAGCCCGCCAATCACCGCGCCCATGCTGGTGCCGGCAATCGCGTCGATATGAATACCCTGTTCCTCCAGGGCCTTGAGCACGCCGATATGGGCCAGGCCTCGGGCGGCACCGCCGGACAGCACCAGGCCGATTTTGGGGCGGGGCGTCTCAACGGCGTCGGCAAGAAGCGGGAGCAGGCACAGGAACAGGCAGGACAACAGGCGGCGCATCATGAATCTCGAGGCTGGGCGATAAAGGCCGGTATTATAGCCATCCGATCCACCGAGCCCGTTACGCCAGGAGCCTCTCAAATTATGTCGTTGAGCAAACCCGAGATTGTCATCACCTATTGCACCCAGTGCCAGTGGCTGCTGCGCGCCGCGTGGCTGGCGCAGGAGTTGTTGAGTACGTTTGCCGATGACCTCGGCCGGGTGGCGCTGGAGCCGGCCACCGGCGGTGCGTTTCGGATCACCTGCGACGGTGTGCAGATCTGGGAGCGCAAGGCGGATGGTGGCTTCCCTGAAGCCAAGGTGCTCAAGCAACGGGTGCGCGACCAGATCGACCCACACCGCGACCTGGGCCACAACGACCGTACGCAATGAAGGTCACCGCTACATCAGGGCGGTGACCCCTCAGTGCGCCGCTATTTGGCGGCCATCTTGCTTTTGATGAAGCCCACGACCCAGGTCAGCACCAGGCCGCCCACGCCGCCGCCGACGATATTGCTGCCGACTGCTGCCACATCCAGCGCCTCGCCGCCCGATGTGCCGGTCAGCGCGGCTACGACCTGGCCCAGCACGAGCCCGCCGACACCCCCCAGCATGGTATTGAGCCCGGTGCCCAGGCTTTGTTTGGTCATGCCGGCCAAATTGCCACCGACGGCACCGCTGATGATCTGAACCAACAAGCTGATGAACATTTCCATGATGAAACCCCTGCATCGCGTTGATGGAGTGACCACTCGCGTGCAGCAACTGCAGAAAACACCATGGCTGTCGTCGAGGAGTCTGTATCCGTTGAACGACGGCTGACTGTTGCGGATGTTTAAAGTATAGATCAGGCCGTTGCAGCGGGCTGCTTGGCCTGGCTGGCGCTGCCCATCAGCCCGGAAAGCACGATGGCGACGATGATCAACGCGCCGCCCAGCAACATGCGCAGGGTCGGGGTTTCGGCAAACAGCAGCCAGGCTACCGTGATGCCATAGACCGGCTCCATGGCGAACACCACCGAGGCGGTGCGTGCCTTGATCACCGCGAGGCTGGCGACAAACAGGCTGTGGGCCAGGCCGGTGCAGAACACCCCAAGCAGGCCGATCCACAACCAGTCCAGCGCGCGAACGTCCGCCAGCCCCGGCGCGGCCACGGGCAGCAGGCACACCGCGACCACCACGTTCTGGCACAGCGCTGCCTGCACGGCGGGAATCCGTCCGGAGCTGGCGCGGTTGTTCAGCGACAACAATGAGAACAGCAAGCCCGAGACAATTCCCCAAAGCAGGCCGCCCGTGGCTTCGCTGGCGAGATTGAAGTCCGGCGTCACCAGCACCAGGCCAACGGTGACCAGGGCCACCAGCACGATCTCATTGGCGCGAATACGCTCGCGGAAGATCAGCCCTTCGAGGATCACGGTAAACGCCGGGAATGCGGTGAACCCCAGCGTGGCGACGGCCACGCCGGCGACCTTGACGGCAATGAAGAACGTCACCCAATGCGCCGCCAGCAACACGCCGCTGACCAGCAGGCGACGCCAGTCCTGCGGCGCCAGGGTTTTCCAGGGGGCGTTGCTGGCGAAGCGCGCAAACACTGCCAGGGCAATCACGGCAAATGCGGCACGACCGAAGACGATGATGGCCGGGGAGGCGGCCGCCAGCTTGCCGAATACGCCGGTGAGGCCAAACATCAATGCGCCGATATGCAAGGCGCCGAGGGCTGAGCGGGGAGTCATTGCGATCCTTGAACCAACGGGAGTGACAGGTTCGCAGTCTAGAGGGTGCAGGTGTGTGCGTCTGTCGTGGGACTCGCGATTTTTAGCGCAAGGCTCGCCCTATGGGGCGCGCCGCAACGCGCCGGGAGAGGCGCCGAATTCACGCAGCATAGCGGCGGCAAAGGCACTTTGTGAGGTGTAGCCCACCCGCTCGGCGATTTCACCGATGGGCAGCGGCGTCTCGCGTAGCAGGTTCAGGGCCAGTTGCAGGCGCCGGCTGCGGATGTAATCCATGGGCGTCTGCCCGCATTCGGCGATGAAGCGCGCATGCAGGCGCGCCACCGACAGGCCGGCGATACGCGCCAGGTCGGCGACCTGCAACGGATGGGCGACGTGTCGCTCGATATGCGCATTGAATGCCGCATACGGCAGGCGGCGGCCCGGCACCTGCGGGGCCTGCGGATGATTGAGGCTGGCCAGCAACAGCACCGCACCCTGTTGGACGATCAGTGGATCATCCACAGGGCCGTGCGCCAGCCATTGCACCAGTTGGTGTTGCCGGGGATCCAGGGCCAGGCGTGCCGGTTGATCGAGCAGGCGGCGGCTGGCGTCGGCGTGTTCGCCCAGGGATTGCAGGAGCCAATGCTCCGTGGGCACATCCAGCACCAGGCAACGGCTGCCATCGCGACTGCCACAGGCGTGGTGGGCGGAGAAGGGCAGCACCATCACGCTGCTTTCGCGCACCTGGCTGCCACGGCCGTCGACTTCCAGGTCCAGGTGGCCGGACAGGCCGAACACCAACTGTGCATGGTCATGGCTGTGGGCGATGGGCGCTTCGAGGTAGTGGCGTAGCGTGAGCGACGGTCTCATCGCGGTCTCCTGGGCGGCAGGGCGCCAGTCTACAACGCTTCGCGGCCGGCGGGCGCTGTCATCGGACTGACGCACGACTGTCATGGGCTATTAATCGCCAGGGTGCAAGCTCGCGAAAACAGCGTCGAGGGATGCCCATGACCAGTGCCGAGTTCACCAAGCCCAGCCGCAAGCAGCGGGTTCGTACCCTGTGGATTTCCGACGTGCACCTGGGCACCCGGGATTGCCAGGCCGAACACCTGTCGCAGTTCCTCAAGGGCTACCACGCCGATAAGGTCTACCTGGTGGGCGATATCATCGACGGCTGGAAAATGCGCGGCGGCATGTATTGGCCCCAGGCCCACACCAACGTGATCCGTCGCCTGCTGACCATGGCCAAGCGCGGGACCGAGGTGATCTACGTGACCGGCAACCACGACGAGTTCCTGCGCCGCTACTCCAAGCTGATCCTGGGCAATATCCAGTTGGTGGATGAGGCGGTGCACGTGACGGCCGACGGTCGCCATCTGCTGGTGATCCACGGCGACCAGTTCGATGTGATCACCCGCTACCACCGTTGGCTGGCGTTCCTGGGCGACTCGGCCTACGAGTTCACCCTCACCTTGAACCGCTGGTTGAACCACTGGCGCGCCCGCTACGGCTATGGCTACTGGTCTTTGTCGGCGTACCTGAAACACAAGGTCAAAACCGCCGTGAGCTTTATCAGCGATTTTGAAGAAGCCATCGCCCACGAAGTGACCCGGCGCGAGTTGCATGGCGTGGTGTGCGGGCATATCCACCATGCGGAGATTCGCAAGGTGGGCGAGGTGGATTACCTCAACTGCGGGGATTGGGTGGAGTCGTGCACGGCGTTGATCGAGCACTGGGATGGGAGCATCGAGTTGTATCGCTTGGCGGATGCCCAGGCGAAAGAAGCGCTGCTGAAAGCCGAGATGGTCGCCAGCTGAGGGGTGTGCTCGGTCAAAATGTGGGAGGGAGTAAGCCCCCTCCCACATTTTCAGTCCTGGTTTCGTCAGTGGGAGACGTCGGCGATGGCTTCGGCCAGAAGCGTCAGGCGTGTCGCATCGATCCCCGCCACGTTAGCCCGTCCCGAACTGACCATGTACACGCTGTGCTTTTCGCGCAGTTGCTTGACCTGCTCGGCACTCAAGCCGGTGTAGGAAAACATCCCGCGTTGCGCCCCGATGTGCGCAAACTGCTCCGCCAGACCATGGGGCGCCAACGCCTCCACCAGTCCGGAACGCAACTGCGCGATTCGCGCACGCATGGCTTCGACTTCCTCGCTCCACTGCTGTTTCAGCTCGGCATCCCCCAGGATGGTCGCGACCACTGCCGCACCATGGTCCGGCGGCGTCGACCACAGGTTGCGCGCGGTATTTGCCAACTGGCTGTGTACATCCTTCAGCTTCTCGGCGTCCGCCGCACACACGATCAGCGCGCCGACACGGTCGCGGTAGAGGCCGAAGTTCTTCGAGCACGAACTGGTGATCAATACTTCCGGCAGTTCAGCCGCCAACAAGCGCACCGCCCAGGCGTCCTGCTCCAGGCCGTCGCCAAAGCCCTGGTAGGCGAAGTCGATCAGCGGCAGCAACTGGCGCTCACGCACGATGTGCAGTACCTGGCGCCAGTCATCCTGGGACAGGTCGAAGCCGGTCGGGTTATGGCAGCAGGCGTGCAGCAAGACCACGTCGCCCTTGGGCACGGTGGAGAGGGTTGCCAGCATCGCCACCACATCCAGGCGGTTGTCCGCGCCCACGTAGGGGTAATGGCTGACCTTGAGCCCGGCCTTGGCAAAGATGGTTTCGTGAATCGGCCAGGTCGGGTCGCTCAGCCACACGCCACGGCCGGGCAGGTTGTGGGCGATAAAGTCGGCGCTCAGGCGCAGGGCCCCGGTGCCGCCTGGGGTTTGAGTGGCGCCGGCACGGTGTTCGCGCAGCAGGGCGGAGTCGGCGCCCAGCACCAGTTCGCTGATCAGGCTGCCGAACGCTGCATCGCCGTGGCCGCCGATATAGGTCTTGGTGGCCTGGGTGTCGACCAGGCGCTGCTCGGCGCGCTTTACCGAAGCGGGAATCGGCGTCAGGCCCTGGTCATCCTTATAAACGCCCACGCCAAGGTCGAACTTGTTCGGGTTGGCGTCCTGGGCATACAGGTCCATCAAGCCGAGGATCGGGTCGCCGGGCACACGGCCTATGGCATCGAAATGCATTACTTGCGGCCCTCGGCGTCCTTGGCCACTTCGTCGGTGCGCGCGGCCATGATGAAGTCGTTGCGGTGCAGGCCCTTGATGGAGTGGCTCCACCAGGTCACGGTGACCTTGCCCCATTCGGTGAGCAGGCCTGGGTGATGGCCTTCGGCTTCGGAGATTTCACCCATGGCGTTGGTAAAGGCCAGGGCGAACTTGAAGTTCTTGAACAGGAAAACCTTTTCCAGCTGCATCACGCCATCGCGCACTTCGATGTTCCAGTCGGGGATCTGCTTGAGCAGCACCGGCAGTTCTTCATCGCTGACTTGCGGGGCATCGGCGCGGCAGGCTTCGCAGTGGGCTTGGTTCAAGGTGGTCATGTGGTGGTGTCCTGAATTCGAGTGTTTAAAAACGGTCGTCAGTGGCGTCACCCTAAAGCAACGCGGGGCCAGGGAACAGACTCACCTGGCCTTAAAAGCCACGGTTCACGCGGCCTTGGGTTTTGGCGGGAATTTCGGCGCATGCAACCCAAGCTGCATGCCGCGCTCGACCATGCCCATGATGTCTTCCTGCGCCACTTCGAACAGGCGCTTGAGGTTGGGCAATACGAAATACAGCGGTTGCAGGATGTCGATGCGATACGGCGTGCGCATCGCTTCCAGCGGGTCGAAGGCTTGATGTTCAGGCTGGTCGGACAGGCAGTAAACACTTTCCTTGGGCGACGACAAAATCCCGCCACCGTAGATACGCCGACCGTCGGGGGTGTCCACCAGGCCGAACTCGATGGTCATCCAGTACAGGCGCGCCAGATACACCCGTTGCTCCTTGCTGGCCGCCAGGCCGAGCTTGCCGTAGGTGTGGGTGAACTCGGCGAACCAGGGATTGGTCAGCAGCGGGCAATGGCCAAAGATCTCGTGGAAAATATCCGGCTCTTGCAGGTAGTCCAGTTCTTCGCGGGTACGAATAAAGGTCGCCACCGGAAACTGCTTGTTGGCGAGCAATTCGAAGAAGGTCTGGAAGGGGATCAGCGCCGGCACGCGGGCGACTTGCCAGCCGGTGGTCGAGGCCAGCACCTGGTTGATTTCACCCAGTTGCGGGATGCGATCCAGGGGCAGGCCGAGCTTGTCGATGCCATCCAGGTATTCCTGGCACGCGCGGCCCTCGATCACTTTCAACTGGCGGGTGATCAGGGTGTTCCACACCGCGTGCTCTTCCGCCGGGTAGTGGATAAAACCTTGCGCATCGGGCTCGCGGGCCACGTAGTGCGTCTGCTTCATACGGCTCTCCTGCTAGGCATTCGTTCTTGTTATGTCCTGGGATGAGCCTATTGATACGCCGTGCGGGGCAAGATTCCATCGGCTTCAGCATCGGCTGTGTAGGAAAAATTACTGGTTTTCGTAAAGTATTCGTTACGGAAGCGCGACTGGTTGGCGTATTGGGCTGGGAAAAGCCCTCAGGCTGTCACATAATCTTGACGACTATCTGCGCCCAGCGACAAAAAGACGCGGCGCCTACCCACTTTTCGAGCCTTTTCATGCGTATCAAAGTGCACTGCCAGAACCGCATCGGCATCCTGCGGGACATCCTCAACCTGTTGGTGGAGTACGGCGTCAACGTCGCCAAGGGTGAGGTGGGCGGCGAGCATGGCAACGCCATTTACCTGTTCTGCCCGAACCTGGTGAACATGCAATTCCAGGCGCTGCGCCCGCAGTTCGAGGCGATTGCCGGGGTGTTTGGCGTCAAAAGGGTAGGGCTGATGCCCAGTGAGCGTCGGCATATGGAGCTCAATGCGCTGCTCGGTGCCCTGGAGTTTCCGGTGCTGTCCATCGACATGGGCGGCTCCATCGTCGCCGCCAACCGTGCGGCCGCGCAGTTGCTCGGGGTGCGGGTGGACGAGGTGCCGGGTATTCCGCTGTCACGCTACGCCGAGGATTTCGACTTGCCGGAACTGGTACGCGCGAGTAAATCGCGGATCAATGGCCTGCGGGTCAAGGTCAAGGGTGACGTGTTCCTGGCGGATATCGCACCGCTGCAATCCTCCGAACATGACGACAGCGAAGCCATGGCCGGTGCCGTGTTGACCCTGCACCGTGCCGACCGCGTGGGCGAGCGTATCTACAATGTGCGCAAACAGGAGCTGCGCGGTTTCGACAGTATTTTCCAAAGCTCCAAGGTCATGGCCGCCGTGGTGCGTGAAGCCCGGCGCATGGCGCCGTTGGATGCGCCTCTATTAATAGAAGGCGAAACCGGCACCGGCAAAGAGTTGTTGGCGCGCGCGTGCCACCTGGCCAGCCCGCGCGGGCAATCGCCGTTGATGGCGCTGAACTGCGCCGGGTTGCCCGAGTCGATGGCCGAGACCGAATTGTTCGGCTACGGCCCCGGCGCGTTTGAAGGCGCGCGGGCCGAGGGCAAGCTCGGGCTGCTGGAGCTGACGGCTGGCGGTACGTTATTTCTCGATGGCGTTGGGGAAATGAGCGCGCGCTTGCAGGTGAAATTGCTGCGCTTCCTGCAGGACGGCTGTTTTCGGCGCGTGGGCAGTGACGAAGAGGTGTACCTGGATGTACGGGTGATCTGCGCCACCCAGGTGGACCTCTCCGAACTCTGCGCCCGTGGCGAATTCCGCCAGGACCTCTATCACCGCCTCAACGTGCTGTCCTTGCATATCCCGCCCCTGCGCGAATGCCTCGACGGCCTTGCGCCCCTGGTCGAGCACTTTCTCGACCAGGCCAGCCGGCAGATCGGCTGCCCGTTGCCCAGGCTGGCGCCTGCCGCCATGGACAAGCTCAGCCACTACCACTGGCCGGGGAATGTGCGGCAGCTGGAAAACGTGCTGTTCCAGGCGGTGTCGCTGTGTGACGGCGGGACGGTCAAGGTCGAACACATCCGCCTGCCGGACTACGGCGTGCGCCAACCCCTTGGCGACTTTTCCCTGGAGGGCGGTTTGGAGGCGATCGTCGGGCGCTTCGAGAAGGCGGTGCTGGAGAGCCTGTATGCCGAGCATCCCAGCAGCCGGCAGTTGGGGAAACGCCTGGGGGTGTCGCACACCACCATCGCCAATAAGTTGCGCGATTACGAAATCCTCAAGGCGGACAAATAACCAACTGCGCCCCCCGCATTGGTTCTCTGTCACCCGTAAGACGGGTACTTGCCGTAAGCGGCATAAGTCCGCCGTTTTTTCGACTATCTCCAGTCCTTCAAATCCTGCTGCCTGCCCGAAAACCCCAGCCCGCCTGGACTTTCCCCTGTTTTTAAAAGTTGGTTCGCAAATTGCTTAAGCCTCATCAGTACAGCGGTGGGCGGCAAGCCTGCGTCAGAAAGAGGAAAGAGCGTGGACAAGTACCTTTATGTGGCAATGACCGGCGCCAGCCAGAATGCACTGGCGCAGAAGGCCCATGCCAACAACTTGGCGAACATTTCCACCAACGGTTTCCAACGCGACCTGGAACAGGCGCGTTCGATGCCGGTGTTCGGTGACAGCTTTCCGGCGCGTGCGTTTGCCATGACCGAACGTCCCGCGACCGACTTCAGCCCTGGCGCGATGATCGAGACCGGTCGCGACCTGGATGTGGCGGTGAACGGCAATGGCTGGATGGCGGTGCAAACCCCCGATGGCGGTGAAGCCTACGTGCGCAGTGCCAGCATGAACGTCGATGCGCTGGGTGTGCTGCGCGCCGGCAACGGCATGCCGATCATGGGCAACGGTGGCCCGATCGCCGTACCGCCGCAGCAGAAAGTCGAAGTGGGCGCCGACGGCACCATCAGCATCCGCGCCATGGGCGAAGGCCCGCGGGTGATGGCTGAAGTGGACCGCATCAAGCTGGTCCAGCCCGATTTCAAGAATATGAATAAAGGCCTGGATGGCACCATCCATACCAAGGATGGCCAGCCGGCCGTGGCCGACGCGAACGTCACGCTGACCTCGGGTTTCCTGCAGGCGAGCAACGTCAACGCCGTGGAAGAAATGACCGCGGTCCTGGCGCTTTCCAAGCAGTTCGAGTTGCACGTCAAGATGATGAACAGCGCCAAGGAAGACGACCAGGCCATGACGCGCGTGATGGCGATGAGCTGATAGCCCCGTTATTGACCGACCACCAATTTTTGCAGCGCAGCGCCAACAAACAGGCGCACGAAGGAGAACAGCATGCTTCCGGCTCTATGGGTTGCCAAAACAGGCCTGTCCGCCCAGGACACCAACCTGACCACCATTTCCAACAACTTGGCCAACGTGTCGACCACGGGTTTCAAACGTGACCGCGCGGAGTTCCAGGACTTGCTCTATCAGATCAAGCGCCAGCCAGGCGCCCAGTCGACCCAGGACAGCGAATTGCCGTCGGGTCTGCAACTGGGTACTGGTGTGAAGATCGTCGGCACCCAGAAGAACTTCAACGCCGGTAACCTGCAACAGACCGGGCAGCCGCTGGACATGGCCATCAACGGCAAAGGGTTCTTCCAGATCCTGCAGCCGGATGGGACCACTTCCTACACCCGTGACGGTACCTTCCACCTGGACTCCAATGGCCAGATCGTGACGGCCAACGGTTTTGCCCTGGAACCGGCTATCGTCGTGCCGAACAACGCCCAGACCTTCACCGTCGGCAACGACGGCACCGTGTCGATCACCGTGGCCGGTAACCCGGCGTCGCAAGTGATCGGCAACCTGCAAACCGCCGACTTCATCAACCCGGCCGGCCTGCAGGCGATGGGTAATAACCTGTTCCTGGAAACCGCTTCCAGCGGCGCGCCGCAAATCGGCACCCCAGGCCTGAACGGTTTCGGCACCACGCTGCAAAGCACCCTGGAAACCTCCAACGTCAGCACCGTTGAAGAGATGGTCAACATGATCACCACTCAACGCGCCTACGAGATGAACTCCAAGGTGATTTCCACCGCCGACCAGATGCTTTCGTTCGTAACGCAGAATCTGTAATCAAGTCTATGGGGCGCTCCTGAGAGCGCCTGCAACACCGTGAGGTAAGGGTCATGAATCGCTATGTTTCCGTTCTGGCATTGAGTGGGATTGCCGTGCTCGCGGGCTGTGTCGCCCCGACGCCAAAACCCAATGACCCGTACTACGCGCCGGTGTTGCCGCGCACGCCGTTGCCGGCGGCGGCCAACAATGGCTCGATCTACCAGGCCGGTTTCGAACAGAACCTGTACAGCGACCGCAAGGCGTTCCGCGTGGGTGACATCATCACCATCACCCTGAACGAGAGAACGACGGCCAGCAAGAACGCCAACTCCCAGGTGGACAAGACCAGCACCAACAGCATTGGGCTGAGCTCGTTGTTTGGTGCCGTACCGAATACCAATAACCCGCTGGGCAGCGGCGACTTGAGCCTCAACGCAGGGTACAGCGGCAACCGTGCCACCAACGGCAAGAGCGCCGCAGGGCAGGGCAATAGCCTCACCGGCTCGATCACCGTGACCGTCGCGGATGTGTTGCCCAACGGCATCATCGCCGTACGCGGTGAAAAGTGGATGACCCTCAATACCGGTGATGAGTTGGTGCGTATTGCCGGGATGGTGCGGGCCGATGACATTGCGACTGACAACACTGTGCCCTCGACGCGCATTGCCGATGCACGCATTACCTACTCGGGTACGGGTTCGTTCGCTGATGCGAGTCAGCCGGGCTGGTTCGACCGTTTCTTCCTTAGCCCGCTGTTCCCTTTCTAGGTGGCCACTTTGAAACTCAAACAGCTGATGGCGGCGGCACTCCTGCTGAGTCTGAGCGCAGTCGCCCAGGCCGAACGCCTGAAAGACATCGCCAGCATCTCTGGCGTGCGTTCCAACCAGTTGATCGGCTACGGCCTGGTGGTGGGGCTCAACGGTACGGGCGACCAGACCACCCAGACCCCGTTCACCCTGCAGACCTTCAACAACATGCTGTCGCAGTTCGGCATCAAGGTGCCGGCGGGTTCGGGCAACGTGCAGTTGAAGAACGTCGCGGCGGTGTCGATCAGTGCCGACTTGCCGGCGTTTTCCAAGCCGGGCCAGGTGGTCGACATCACCGTGTCGTCCATCGGTAACTCCAAAAGCCTGCGGGGCGGCACCCTGCTGATGACCCCGCTGAAAGGTATCGACGGCAACGTCTACGCCATCGCCCAGGGCAACCTGGTGGTGGGCGGGTTTGATGCTGAAGGTCGCGACGGTTCGAAGATCACCGTCAACGTGCCGTCGGCCGGGCGTATCCCGGGTGGCGCTACGGTTGAACGTACGGTGCCGAGCGGTTTCAACCAGGGCAACAGCCTGACCTTGAACCTCAACCGTTCGGACTTCACCACCGCCAAGCGTGTAGTCGACAAGATCAACGACATGCTCGGCCCTGGCGTGGCCCAGGCCATCGACGGCGGCTCGATCCGCGTCACCGCGCCGCTGGACCCCAGCCAGCGCGTGGACTACCTGTCGATCCTGGAAAACCTGGAGGTCGATCCGGGCCAGGCGGTGGCCAAGGTCATCATCAATTCGCGTACCGGTACCATCGTGATCGGCCAGAACGTCAAGGTCTCGCCGGCGGCGGTGACCCACGGCAGCCTGACCGTGACCATCACCGAAGACCCGATCGTCAGCCAGCCTGGGCCGTTGTCCAATGGCCAGACGGCGGTGGTGCCACGCTCGCGAGTGAATGCCCAGCAGGAAGCCAAGCCGATGTTCAAGTTCGGCCCCGGCACGACGCTGGATGAGATTGTGCGTGCGGTGAACCAGGTGGGGGCAGCGCCAGGCGACTTGATGGCGATCCTCGAAGCGTTGAAACAGGCCGGCGCGTTGCAAGCCGACCTGATCGTGATTTAAGGCCATGGCCATGGACATGCGTAACAGCGGCCTGACCAGCACGGCGGATTCGGGTTCGTATTCCGACTTGAATCGCCTGAACCAACTGAAGGTCGGCGACAAGAACAGCGAAGGCAACATGCGCAAGGTGGCGCAGGAATTCGAATCGCTGTTCTTGAGCGAGATGCTCAAGTCCATGCGCTCGGCCACCGAGGCCCTGGGCAAGGACAACCCGATGAACACCCCGGCCGCCAAGCAGTACCAGGAAATGTACGACCAGCAACTGGCGGTTTCCATGTCCCGCGAAGGCGGCGGTATCGGCCTGGCCGATGTGCTGATGCGCCAGATGCAGAAGAACAAGCCGGTGGACGCCCAGGCGGCCACCTTGCAGGGCCCGGCGGCGGCCGAGGCGGTCAAGAAAGTCGATGTGCCGACGCAAATTGCCGCCGGCACCCAGGCCGAGGGCCCACTGGGGCGTTCCAATGGCCAGCGTCCACTGTGGGCCTATCGCGTGGCGGAGCCCCAGGCGGGCGCCGCAGCGGCCCACAGCAACGACATCGCACTGATGAACCAGCGCCGTATTGCCTTGCCGAGCAAGCTGACCGATCGCCTGCTCGCCGGTATCGTGCCGAGCACCGACACCACCACCGTTGCCCAGGCGGCGCCGCTGCGTAACAGCGCGGCCGCCGACAATGTGGTCAACAGCACGGCGCGCACGTTTGCCGTGCCGAGCGGGCGCATGCAGGTCTACGGCCGCGCTGTGGCCCAGCCGCCATTGGCACCGGTGAAGAAGGCGTTCAGCTCCCAGGATGAGTTTGTCGCGACCATGTTGCCGATGGCCAAGGCGGCCGCCGCGCGTATCGGTATCGATCCGAAGTACCTGGTGGCCCAGGCCGCCTTGGAAACCGGTTGGGGCAAGTCGGTGATGCGCGCCGAGGATGGCAGCAGCAGCCACAACCTGTTCGGCATCAAGGCCGGCCAGAGCTGGCAGGGCGGCCAGGCCCGTGCAATCACCAGCGAGTTTCGTGATGGGGCGATGGTCAAGGAAACGGCGCAGTTCCGGTCCTACGATTCTTACCAGGACAGCTTCCATGACCTCGTGACATTGCTGCAAAGCAATGATCGCTATAAAGAAGTGGTGAAATCGGCCGATAACCCCGAACAGTTTGTACGCGAGTTGCAAAAAGCCGGGTACGCCACGGACCCGGCCTACGCCAGCAAGATTTCGCAGATCGCAAAAACCATGAACAGTTACCAGAATTACGCTGCCGCGGGCGCGACCACTCATTTATAAGGTCTGAACCATGAGTTTGCTCAATATCGGGATGTCGGGGCTTAACGCCGCTCAAGGATCGTTGTCGGTCTTGAGTAACAACATCGCCAACGCCAATACCGCGGGTTATTCGCGTCAGCAGACCACCCAGAGCGCAAATGCGTCGAACCAGTATGGCGGCGTGTTCATCGGCAGCGGTACCACCCTGGCCGACGTGCGCCGGGTGTACAACGAATACCTGGACACCGCCTACCAGAACAGCACCTCGCTCAACAGCGATGCCAAGGCTTACCTGGATCAAGTCAGTGCCGTCGACAAGACCCTGTCGGACAAGACCACCGGCATGTCGGCGGTACTCAGTTCGTTCTTCGCTGCTGTGCAGACCGCCTCGGCGAACCCCAACGATACCTCGGCCCGCCAGATCCTGCTCACGAACGCCCAGACGCTGAGCAACCGGTTCAACTCCATTTCCAGCCAGTTGAGCCAGCAGAAAGAGACCATTAACAGCCAGTTGTCCTCGATGAGCGATCAGGTCAACCAACTGACTTCGTCGATTGCCTCTCTCAACAAGCAGATCGCCCAGGTGCAGGGTTCTTCGAACACCACCCCGGCCAACCTGCTGGACTCCCGCGCCGAAGCCGTGCGTTCGCTCAATGAGCTGATCGGTGTGACCGCCACTGAGAAGAACGGTGTGTTCAGCGTCAGCACCGGTAGCGGCCAATCCCTGGTGCTGGGTGATAAGTCCAATACCATTTCCGCCGTACCGAGCAAGAGCGACACCAGCCAGTACACGATCCAGCTCAATGCGGCCGGCGGTACGACGATGGATCTGGGCAACGTGATCAGCGGCGGCAGCATCGGCGGCCTGTTGCGCTATCGCAGCGACGCGTTGATTCCTGCGATCAATGACCTGGGGCGCATCGCGATTGCCACCGCCGATACGGTCAACAGCCAGTTGGGCCAGGGCCTGGACCTCAATGGCGAGTTCGGCGCCTCGATGTTCACCGACATCAATAACGCAGCCTCGGTTGCCCTGCGTAGCCTGGCTGCCCAAGGCAACCTGGGCGACGGCGCCCTGGGCGTGACGATCAAGGACACCACTCAGCTGACCAACTTCGATTACAAGGTCAGCTTCAACGACGGCGCCGACCTCAACAAGATCACGGTACTGCGTTCCGACGGCAAGGCCATGGGCACCTATGACCTCAGTGCCACGCCGCCTCCGGTCATCGATGGGTTCACCCTGGCGGTCAAGAGCGGTACGGTGCAGGCCGGTGACAGCTTCAAGGTCAGCCCCACCGCCAACGGCGCCAAGGAAATCGGCACGGTCCTCAGCGACCCCAGCAAGATTGCCTTTGCCGCGCCGTTGCAGGGCGAGGCCAGCAAGACCAACCAGGGCACCGGCACCTTCACGCCGCCGACGCTCACCGTGCCCCTGGACATACAGGGTGGTGCCGATACGGCACAACTGCGTACCGGCATCGAATACTCGATGCCGGTGAAGATGGTTTTCGGTAAACCGGCGGCCGATGGCACCCAGCCTTATACGCTGAGTAACGCCCAGGGCGATCCCATCGGTTCCGGCACCATCATTCCGGGACAGGCCAATAAGATCAGCATCAGCGTGCCGATGCGTGATGCCAGCGGTGCCTTGGTGTCGCCAGCCAAGAGCTTCAGTTTCGACACCACGGTGGGCGGTTCGCCGGCCAACGGCGACGGCACCTCGTTCTCGTTCAATGCCACCGGCAAGTCCGACAATCGCAACGCCCAGGCACTGCTCGACCTGCAGACCAAGGCAACCGTGGGCCTGGCGGCCGATGGCAGCGGCGGCACCAGCCTGGTGGGCGCCAACAGCAAGCTGGTCTCCACCGTCGGCGCCAAGGCCGCTTCGGCCGGCACTGACAACACCGCTACCGGTGCGCTGCTGGCCGCCAACAAGAACGCGCGCAACTCCGTATCCCAGGTGAACCTGGATGAAGAGGCGGGCGACATGATCAAGTTCCAGCAGTACTACACGGCGTCGTCGCAGATCATCAAGGCTGCGCAAGAAACCTTCAGCACGCTGATCAATAGTCTTTAAGGGAGTCTGGGACGATGCGCATTTCTACACAGCAGTATTACGACACCAGTGCCGTCAAGTATCAGAACAACTATTCCAGCGTTGTGAAGGCCCAGGAACAGGCGAGCTCCGGCGTGCGTGTACAGACCGCTTCGGATGATCCGGTTGCCGCCCAGCGCTTGCTTATGCTGCAACAGCAAAAAGACATGCTGGCCCAGTACAGCGGCAATATCACCAGCATTCAAAATACCCTGACGAACGAAGAAAGCGTGCTGGAGGCGATCAATACAACGATCCAGGCCGGCAGCCAGTTGGCGCTGCGTGCGGGTGGCGTGACCAGTGATGCTGACCGCAAGTCCATCTCGGTCGAGGTGGGCGCGCTTGAAAATCAGCTGTTGGGTTTGCTTAACAGCAAGGATGCGGCGGGCAACTATCTGTTCTCCGGTTCCAAGACCGATACGCCGCCGTATTCGCGCAACAATGATGGTACTTATAGCTATCAAGGCGACGAAAACGAGCTGAGCCTGCAGGTTTCCGAGACGCTGAAGGTGCGCACCAGCGATACGGGCAAGACCATCCTGGAAGGCGCGGTCAACACCAGCCGCACCCAAGCCACCTACACGACGCCTGCAACGGTGGATGACCACAAGGTCGCGATCTCGGCAGGCCTGGTAACGTCGGGCATCGATTACACCAAGCAGTTTGCCGACGGCCAGCCCTATAAGGTGACCTTTACCAGTAGCACGCAGTACGTTGTGACCGACAAGGACAACAACGACATTACTTCGCAGCTTCCAGGTAATGGTACGTTCGACTCCACCAAGGAAGGCAGTGCCAGTATCAATGTACGCGGGGTCAAATTCGATATCACCGCGGACCTCACCGGCGTGGCCACCGGGCCGGATGCCGATGCGTTGGTCGCAGGGCGTGAGTTCACCCTGGCCGCCAAGCCGGACGCGTTCAATGTCTCTCGCACCGCAAGCAACACTTCGGCGGCGCAACTGACCAATGCCCGCGTCAGCAGTGCAGCCGACTACTCCAGTACGTTTCCCAACAGCGGCGTACTGATCAAGTTCGACGATGTCGACCCGACTGCTTATAAGGTGTATGCCCAGCCGTATACCCCCGACAGCAAGCCGATTGTCGATAATGGCGTGATCGTCAGCGGTACGCCGCCAGCCAAGGACACGATCACCGCCGCGGGTGTCACCTTCGAGTTGAGCGGTACGCCGAACACCGGCGATCAGTTTTCGGTCGGCAACACCACCCAGAAAACCCAGAATGCCCTCGACACCCTGAGCCAGCTGCGCCAGGCCCTGGAACAGCCGGCGGATGGTATTCCCGGTGCGCGGGTCAAGCTTCAGGACGCCCTGAACGCCGCGGTCAGTAACCTGACCAACTCGGCCGACCAGGTGGACAACGTGCGTGGCTCCATCGGTGCGCGACAGAATGCACTCACGGTGCAGTCCAGTGAAAACACCAGTGTCGGCCTGGCCAACAAGACCACGATGAGTGACCTGGCCAACATTGACATGGGCGAGGCAGCGATCAACCTGACCCTGCAGCAAACCATGCTGGAGGCCTCGCAGCTGGCTTTCGTGAAAGTCTCGCAGTTGAGCCTGTTCAACAAGATGTAAGTGGCGTCAAGTCAAGCGGCCCGCTCTGGAAACAGGGCGGGCCGCTGCCGTTTCTGGGACTTAATTGTTTGAAGGTTTTGCACAAAGCACACACAATTGAGTGACCTGTGAGTCATAAAGCGCATCTTCACTGTATCGTGTGAAAAGGATAAGTCGTCACAGGGTCCTTGCGGGGCGGCTTTCAGCGAGATTTTTATGGGGTTATCCCCTTTATTGTCAGCACTCCAGGCCACGTCTGGGGTGTTCTCCAGCTATTTAGTATTGGGAAGCCACAATGATTGGCATAAAAAGCATCGCCAGTTACGTGCCGGCAGACGGGATCGATAACTACGCCCAGGGTGCCAAGTTCGCCAAGGATGAAGAATTCATCATCGGCAAGATCGGTTCGGCGTTCCTGCCGCGCAAGGAAGCCGCGCAGGAAACCTCCGACCTGTGTGTCGAGGCGGTCAACGCTTTGTTTGCCAACAACCCGGATTTGAAGCGCGAGTCCATCGATGCGCTGATCGTCGTCACCCAGAACGGCGATGAAGAGGGTTTGCCCCACACGGCCGCGATCGTCCAGGACAAACTCGGCCTGCCCACCCACGTGGCGGCGTTTGATATTTCCCTGGGCTGCTCCGGCTACGTCTACGGCATCTACGCGATGAAGGGCTTCATGGAAGCCACCGGCCTGAAAAACGGCCTGTTGGTCACCGCCGACCCGTATTCGAAGATCGTCGACCCGGAAGACCGCAACACCACCATGCTGTTCGGCGATGCCGCCACCGCCACCTGGATGGGCGAAGACGCGCCGTGGTTGCTGGGCAAGTCCAAGTTCGGTACCGACGGTTCCGGCGCACCGCATCTCAAGGTCAGCGATGGCGTGTTCTTCATGAATGGCCGCCAGGTGTTCAACTTCGCCTTGCTCAAGGTGCCGGCGCATTTGCACGAGCTGCTCGACGAGTCGGACCTTGCGGCCGATGACATCGATGCGTTCTGCATTCACCAGGGCAGTGCGGCGATTGTCGACGCCGTGGCCCGGCGTTTCGAAGACGCACCGGTGGACAAGTTCATCAAGGACATGGTCGAGACTGGCAACACGGTGTCGTCGAGCATTCCGCTGCTGCTGGAAAAGCATGTGATGGATGCCACCTGGAAGCGCGTGGCGATCAGCGGTTTTGGTGTGGGCCTGTCGTGGGGATCGGCGATTCTCTATCGTCCGTGACGCTTCGATAGACTGCTTTCTGCGTAAAAGCAAACGCCGATGCTCGAAAGAACATCGGCGTTTTTTATTTGGCGCCAGAAAACCCAATGAAATATGGGTTTTTGGCCGTCGTAAGCCCTTGAATTACAAGGGGTGGCACGGCGCCATTAAAAAAATCAAAAAAAATCCTCAAGCAACCGGCTACCACGACGATAACTATTACGTAGGTTCTCAGGCCACACCCGGCGGTTGCCAGGGCCGGAAGCCGCAGTATCCATCCAACGAGGATTTCGTCATGGCTTTAACAGTAAACACCAACATTGCTTCGATCACTACTCAGGGCAACCTGAACAAAGCCGGCGGCGCCCTGGCCACCTCCATGCAGCGCCTGTCTTCCGGCCTGCGTATCAACAGCGCTAAAGACGACGCAGCCGGCCTGCAGATCGCTAACCGCCTGACCAGCCAAATCAACGGCCTGGGCCAAGCAGTAAAAAACGTGAACGACGGTATCTCCATCGCTCAGACCGCTGAAGGCGCGATGCAGGCTTCGACCGACATCCTGCAAAAAATGCGTACCCTGGCTCTGTCTTCCGCGACTGGCTCCCTCAGCGCTGACGACCGTAAGTCGAACAACGACGAATACCAGGCCCTGACTTCGGAACTGACCCGTATCTCGCAAACCACTACTTTCGGTGGCCAGAAGCTGCTGGACGGTTCGTACGGTACCAAAGCCATCCAGGTTGGCGCTAACGCTAACGAAACCATCAACCTGAGCCTGGAAAACGTTGCAGCCAACAACATTGGTTCGCAGCAGATCAAAACCAAGGCCATCGTGCCTAGCGCAACTGGCCTGGCTGGCGGCGACATCACTGTTACCGGCAACGGTCAGACCAAAACCGTAACTTACGCTGCAGGCGCTTCGGCTAAAGACATCGCTGCGGGCCTGAACGGTTCGATCGGTGGCCTGACCGCTACCGCCAGCACTGAAGTCAAACTGGAAGTAGGCGCTGCCACTCCGTCGAACTTCAAACTGGCTGTAGGTAGCGGTAATGCTGTTGATTTCGTCGGCGTGAAGGACCTGGCCGGCCTGGCTGACCAGCTGAAATCGAACGCTGCCAAACTGGGCATCAGCGTTAACTACGACGAATCCAACAAAACCCTGTCGGTTAAGTCGGACTCCGGCGAAAACCTGTCGTTCTCGGGTGCTGATGCCAACGCCCAGACCAACATCCTGGTTGGCGCTAAAGACGGCGCTGGCGCATTCGCCACCCCGGCTGCTCTGGGTGCTGCTGCAATCGTTGTGACCGGTCAGGTTTCCCTGGATTCGGCTAAAGGCTACTCCCTGAGCGACGCTGGTACTGGTGTATCGGACTTGTTCTCGGCTGCTACCGTTTCGTCGACCAAGACCACTATCTCTAACACCGACGTGACCGATGCTACCAACGCTCAAAACGCGCTGGCTGTTATCGACAAGGCCATCGGCACCATTGACGGCGTTCGTTCGGGCCTGGGTGCTACTCAGAACCGTCTGACTACCACTGCAGACAACCTGCAGAACATTCAGAAGAACTCCACCGCTGCACGTTCCACCGTTCAGGACGTCGACTTCGCTTCCGAAACCGCCGAACTGACCAAGCAACAAACCCTGCAATCGGCCTCCACCGCGATCCTGTCGCAGGCTAACCAGCTGCCATCCGCTGTACTGAAGCTGCTTCAGTAATTCCAGCGCTTGGTAACTAACGGAAGGGCGCGTCTACGTGCCCTTCCGTTTTTTCGGTTTAGAGGAGATTGGACATGGACATGAGTGTAAAGCTGAACCAGTCTTATCCGCCGGTTGCACCTAAAAGCGCGCCTGCACCGATAGCAGCAACTGACAAAAGCGTCACCAAAGTCCAGGAAACACCGGCCACAGGCAAAGAGCCTGAGCGTGCCGACCTGGAAAAAGCAGTCACTGATATTCGCGAATTCGTACAAGCGGCCCAGCGCAAACTGGACTTTTCCATTGATGACTCCACCCACCGTGTGGTGGTCAAGGTCATCGCCACCGACAGTGGTGAAGTGATTCGCCAGATCCCGTCGGAAACGGCATTGAAGCTGGCACAGAACCTTTCCAGCGCAAGCAACCTGTTGTTTGACGACAAAGTCTGAGCTGGCATGAAACTTGTTGCTGTCGTGGCTTGAGGCGTAATAAGTCAAGATAACGGCAGCCACCGAACAGGAGATAGATGATGGCGGGTTCAACGGTAAGTGGTATCGGTTCGAATATCGATACGCAAGCGATCGTGACATCCTTGGTTAACGCCGAAAAGGTGCCCAAGCAGACGCAGATCAATACCGCGTCCGCGAAAGCGACCACCACGCTGTCTTCGATCGGCAAGGTTCAGGCAGCGCTGGATGCGTTTCGTAACGCCCTGGACACCATGTCCAAGGACAGCAGCTTCACCGGTTTGAGCGGTTCGTCGTCGGATGAAAAGACCGCGACCATGACGGCCAGCAATACGGCCTCGAACGGCAGCTTCCGGTTGATCGTCGACCAGTTGGCCCAGGCGTCCAAGCTGTCGAGCAAGATCTTCAGCGGTGGTACTTCGACGGTTGTCAACGCGACGGATAAGCCGACCACGTTGACCATCAGTCAGTCCGGCAAGGCTTACGACCTCAGCGTTCCAGCCGGCGCGACCCTGCAGCAGGTACGTGACTCGATCAATACGCAGTTTGGCACGTCGGGGCTGAGTGCCAACATCCAGACCGATTCCAACGGTTCTCGATTGATCCTGACCTCTACCAATATGGGGACGGGCTCGGACCTCACGCTGTCTGGCACCTCGGGGCTGGATGTGGGCGCCACGGTCGTTGATCCTCCCAAGGATGCGCAATACAGCATTGATGGGGTTGCGTCTGTGTCCAAGTCCAACACCATCACTGGTGCTCTTAGTGGCGTGGATATCAAGCTGGTAGCTACGTCGACTTACAAAACGGGCAGTGAGGGTGAAAAGAACGCCACGCTCATCACCGTCAGCACCAACAACACCGCGCTCAAGTCCGGGGTCAAGGGGTTCATTGACACCTACAACGCCCTGATCACAGCGATGAACGCCGAAACCAAGGTCACCACGAACCTGGACGGCAGCACCACTGCGGCAGCGTTGACGGGTGACTCGACCATGCGTTCGTTGCAGAGCACGATCCGCAATGAGTTCAACGCGCTGTCGGGCAACGGGGCCTTCAAGTCCCTGGCTCAGTTCGGCGTGACCACCAGTTCGACCACTGGTCTGCTGGCGATTGATGACAAAAAGTGGGACGCGGCGGTTAAAACCAACGGGGCCGACATCAACAGTATGTTCAGTGGCAAAGACGGCATGCTGGCGCGGATGAAAAGCGCCACGGATGACTTTGCCAAGGCAAGCACCGGGATCCTGGCGACGCGCTCTACCTCCTTGTCGAACACGTTGAAGGATCTGACCAAGGATCAAGCCACGCTCGACGAGCGCATGACCCTGCTCACCAGCAGCCTGTCGGCCAAATACAACGCCATGGACACCCTGGTCGCCCAATTGCGTCAGCAAAGCACCAGTGTCATGACCACACTCAATGCGTTGAACAACGTCAAAACCAATTCTTGATCCCCTGCTGATGCAAAAAGGCCAGGCAAACTGCCTGGCTTTTTTTATCGGGGTACGACTGGCCCTAAAGCTTTTTGCGGGTCAGTCGACATATTGGTTACTAGAATCCTTTTCGCTGTCGCCTGTCACGAGGTAGAAACATGAATCCCATGAGAGCCCTTCGCCAATACCAGAAGGTCAATTCCCATGCTCAGATCTCCGAAGCCAGCCCACATCGCCTGGTGCAGATGCTGATGGAAGGCGGGCTGGACCGTATGGCCCAGGCCAAGGGGGCGCTGGCGCGTGGCGACATCGCCCAGAAGGGCCTGATGCTGGGCAAGGCCATCGATATCGTGATCGGCCTGCGCGACGGCCTGAATGCTGAAAAGAGTGACAACCCGGTTTACGTCCAGCAGTTGGAAAGTCTGTATGCGTACATGACCAACCGTCTGATGGAAGCGAACCTGCATAACGATGCCGACATGATCGACGAAGTCGCCCGTTTGCTGATTACCGTGAAAGAAGGCTGGGATGCCATCGCTGTGCCACAGGCTGCAACCGAGTAAGGCGCAGCAGAGAAGGGCCTGAGGGCCTTGAGGAATACGTCATGAGCCAAGCATTGCAACGCATTGATGAAACCCGTGAAGCGCTGATCGGCGCGCTGGCAGACCGTAACTGGGACGCCATTGGCGAGCTGGACATGGGCTGTCGCAACGTGATCGACGAGGTGCTCAGCGAAGCGCCGGTGGATGAGGATGCGTTGCGTGAAAAGCTTGAGAGCCTGTTGGCGGTATACCAGCAGTTGCTTGAGGTGACGACGGGCGAGCGCCAGGCGATTTTTGAAGAGATGTCGCAGATCAACCAAGCGAAGAACGCGTCAAAGGTTTACCATTTGTTCGGCTGAACAGGCGCAGTTAATCCGAACGGCGCGTCATAAATTTGACCGTGCCAGCTTTTTTGACTTAACTAGTGCTGTTTTCAGATTTCAGACGTCTATAAAGTAAGAAGTCTTACGGCCGTCTCGATTGCCCCTACACTGGGCAGAGCGTTTTACTAGGGAAGTTGCTATTGCATGTGGCGTGAAACCAAAATTCTGCTGATCGATGACGATAGCGTCCGCCGCCGCGATTTAGCGGTGATTTTGAATTTTCTTGGCGAAGAAAATCTGCCCTGCGGCAGCCATGACTGGCAGCAGGTAGTCAGCTCATTGTCATCGAGCCGTGAAGTCATCTGTGTGCTGATCGGGACGGTAAACGCTCCTGGCGCTGTTTTGGGCTTGTTAAAGACACTGTCAACCTGGGATGAGTTCCTTCCGGTGTTGCTAATAGGCGATATTTCTTCTGTCGACCTGCCCGAAGACCAGCGCCGTCGTGTGCTTTCCACCCTGGAAATGCCCCCCAGCTACAGCAAACTGCTCGATTCCCTGCACCGTGCCCAGGTCTATCGCGAGATGTACGACCAGGCCCGCGAGCGCGGTCGCCACCGCGAACCCAACCTGTTCCGCAGTCTGGTCGGCACCAGCCGTGCCATCCAGCACGTGCGCCAGATGATGCAGCAGGTGGCCGATACCGACGCCAGCGTGCTGATCCTCGGCGAGTCGGGCACCGGCAAGGAAGTGGTCGCGCGCAACCTGCACTACCACTCCAAGCGCCGCGACGGGCCTTTTGTGCCGGTCAACTGCGGAGCGATCCCGGCAGAGCTGCTCGAAAGCGAATTGTTCGGCCACGAGAAGGGCGCCTTTACCGGGGCGATCACCAGCCGTGCCGGGCGTTTCGAGCTGGCCAACGGCGGCACCCTGTTCCTCGACGAAATCGGCGACATGCCGTTGCCGATGCAGGTCAAGCTGCTGCGCGTCTTGCAGGAGCGCACCTTCGAGCGCGTGGGCAGTAACAAGACCCAGAGCGTCGACGTGCGCATCATCGCCGCGACCCACAAGAACC
This sequence comes from Pseudomonas sp. NFACC25, assembly GCF_900100935.1. Taxonomy (NCBI): domain Bacteria; kingdom Pseudomonadati; phylum Pseudomonadota; class Gammaproteobacteria; order Pseudomonadales; family Pseudomonadaceae; genus Pseudomonas; species Pseudomonas sp. NFACC25. The sequence continues at coordinate 582,006 of NZ_FMUC01000001.1, read as the reverse complement.
TCGAAAGCATGATCGAGGTCGGCAGCTTCCGCGAAGACCTGTACTACCGCCTCAACGTATTCCCGATCGAGATGGCCCCGCTGCGTGAGCGCGTGGAAGATATCCCGCTGCTGATGAACGAACTGATCTCGCGCATGGAGCACGAAAAGCGCGGTTCGATCCGCTTCAACTCGGCCGCGATCATGTCCCTGTGCCGCCATGGCTGGCCGGGCAACGTCCGGGAGCTGGCCAACCTGGTGGAGCGCATGGCGATCATGCATCCCTACGGTGTGATCGGCGTGGTCGAGCTGCCGAAGAAATTCCGCTACGTCGACGACGAAGATGAGCAACTGGTCGACAGCCTGCGCAGCGACATGGAAGAACGGGTTGCCATCAACGGCCACACCCCGGACTTCGGCTCCACCGCCATGCTGCCGCCCGAAGGCCTGGACTTGAAAGACTACCTCGGCAACCTCGAGCAGGGGTTGATCCAGCAGGCCTTGGACGACGCCAACGGCATCGTCGCCCGTGCCGCCGAGCGCCTGCGCATCCGTCGAACCACCCTGGTGGAGAAGATGCGCAAGTACGGAATGAGCCGCAAAGAAGGTGATGAACAGGCAGATGATTGACGCCTGTTTTCCAAGCCGCTGATATTTCAGCGGTTTTTTTTCGGCACAACTATTGCTACAGCCCTCGCAACGTTCCGTTTAACTGACGGTCAGCCAAGCGAGAGAGCATCATGCCCCACGCCGCCCAACTATCTTCGGCCCCTGCCATCCAGGGGCTGGTTCCGCCTGTCGAGCCGCCGACCCGCCAGGGTCTTGAACAGGCGTTCTCGCAGTTCAGCCAGATGTCGAGCCAGCTGACCGACTCCTACAGCCTGCTGGAAGCCCGGGTCTCCGAGCTGAAAGGCGAACTGGCCGTGGTCAGCGCCCAGCGCATGGCAGAGTTGGCCGAGAAAGAGCGCCTGGCCAATCGTCTGCAAAACCTGTTGTCGCTGTTGCCCGGTGGCGTGATCGTCATCGATGAAGAAGGCCGCGTGCGTGAAGCCAACCCGGCGGCCTGCGACATGCTCGGTCTGCCGCTGGAAGGCGAGCTGTGGCGCCATGTCATCACCCGCTGCTTTGCGCCGCGTGAGGACGATGGCCACGAAATCTCCCTGAAGGACGGGCGCCGCCTGTCCATCGCCACCCGTTCCCTGGATGCGGAGCCGGGCCAGTTGGTGCTGCTTAACGACCTGACTGAAACCCGTCATCTGCAAGACCAGTTGGCGCGCCATGAGCGTTTGTCCTCGTTGGGGCGGATGGTCGCTTCGTTGGCGCATCAGATCCGTACGCCGTTGTCGGCTGCGTTGATCTACGCCAGTCATTTGACTGATGAGCAATTGCCCGCCGCCACGCACCAGCGCTTTGCCGGGCGCCTGAAGGAGCGCCTGCATGAATTGGAGCACCAGGTCCGCGACATGCTGGTATTTGCCCGCGGCGAATTGCCGCTGACCGACCGCGTGACGCCGGCCCAGCTGATGCAGGCCCTGCAAGCGGCGGCCGCTGCCCATATCCAGGACGTGCACGTGCGCTGGCAGTGCGACAGTCACCTCGGCGAGCTGCTCTGCAACCGCGATACCCTGGTGGGCTCGCTGCTCAACCTGATCGAAAACGCCACCCAGGCCAGCGGCCCCGGCGCGCGGCTCAAGGTGCACCTGTACAACCGCGGACAAACCCTGCGCCTGTGCATCAGCGACAGCGGCAGCGGCATCGACCCGGTGGTGCTCAAGCGCCTGGGTGAACCCTTTTTCACCACCAAGGCCAACGGTACGGGCCTGGGCCTGACCGTGGTCAAGGCGGTGGCGCGTGCCCATCAGGGAGAATTGCAGCTGCATTCCCGCGTTGGGCGTGGCACCTGTGCATTGATGACCTTGCCGCTGTTTTCATGCGCGGCAAGCGCGGAGTAAGGATATGGCTATCAAGGTTCTGTTGGTGGAAGACGATCGCGCCCTGCGTGAAGCATTGGCTGACACGCTGTTGTTGGCGGGCCATGACTACCGGGCGGTCGGTTCTGCCGAGGACGCCTTGGACGCGGTGGAGCAGGAAGCCTTCAGCCTGGTGGTCAGCGACGTGAACATGCCCGGCATGGACGGCCACCAGTTGCTCGGCCTGCTGCGTGCGCGCCAGCCGCAGCTGCCGGTGTTGCTGATGACCGCCCACGGTGCGGTGGAACGTGCCGTGGACGCGATGCGTCAGGGCGCCGCGGATTACCTGGTCAAGCCCTTCGAGCCTAAAGCCCTGATCGAACTGGTGGCCCGTCACGCCCTGGGGGTAATCCCGGCCAACGAAGGCGAGGGCCCGATCGCCTTCGAGCCGGCCAGTGCACAATTGCTCGAGTTGGCAGCCCGTGTGGCGCGCAGTGACTCCACCGTGCTGATCTCCGGCGAGTCCGGCACCGGTAAAGAGGTGCTGGCCCGTTATATCCACCAGCAGTCGACCCGCGCCCAGCAACCGTTTATCGCCATCAACTGCGCGGCGATCCCCGACAACATGCTTGAAGCCACCCTGTTCGGTCATGAAAAAGGTTCGTTCACCGGGGCCATCGCGGCCCAGGCGGGCAAGTTCGAACAGGCCGATGGCGGCACGATTTTGCTGGATGAGATCTCGGAAATGCCCCTGGGCCTGCAAGCCAAGTTGCTGCGGGTGCTGCAAGAGCGCGAAGTGGAGCGGGTGGGTGCGCGCAAGCCGATCCAGTTGGACATCCGTGTGGTCGCCACCACCAATCGTGACCTCGCCGGCGAAGTGGCGGCGGGGCGCTTCCGGGAAGACCTGTTCTATCGGCTTTCGGTGTTCCCCCTGGCCTGGCGCCCGCTGCGTGAACGCCCGGCAGATATCATTCCGCTGGCCGAGCGCCTGCTGAACAACCACGTCAAAAAAATGAAGCACGCCCAGGCGCGGCTGTCGGCGCAAGCCCAGGCCTGCCTGATCAGTTATCCATGGCCCGGCAACGTGCGGGAATTGGATAACGCCATCCAGCGCGCGCTGATCCTGCAGCAGGGCGGCCTGATCCAGCCCCAGGATTTCTGCCTGGCCATGGGCACTGGTGCGGCGCCATTGCCCTCGTTGGCGCCCGCGCCGGTGGTTGCAGAGGCTGAGTCTGCCGGTGCCCTGGGCGACGACCTGCGTCGCCGCGAATTCCAGATGATCATCGACACCCTGCGCGCCGAGCGCGGTCGGCGCAAAGAGGCCGCCGAGCGCCTGGGCATCAGCCCGCGCACCCTGCGCTACAAGCTGGCGCAGATGCGTGACGCCGGAATGGATGTGGAAGCGTATCTATTCGCCACGTAACCGGTAAGAAGGTCGACAATGTTTGTCGCCTTTTCTTACGAGCTGATGCGGATCTGGCACCCTTGTTGCTACCTCCCCTAGTAATCGCTGCGTAGTGTCAAAAAATTGCAGGTTGGAGAGAGAAGGTCATGAGCCAGGGTATTGAGTTCAATCGGTTGATGTTGGATATGCGCGCCATGCAGATGGATGCCATGGCTCAACCGAAATCCGTCGCGCCAGCGCCGGAATTGGGCCAAAGCAGCTTTGCCGACATGCTCGGCCAGGCCATCAACAAAGTCAGTGATACCCAGCAAGCTTCCAGCCAGTTGGCCAATGCGTTCGAGATCGGCAAAAGCGGCGTGGACCTCACCGATGTGATGGTCGCCTCGCAAAAGGCCAGCGTTTCCTTCCAGGCCCTGACCCAAGTGCGTAACAAGCTGGTTCAGGCCTATCAAGACATCATGCAGATGCCGGTTTAAGGGCGAGATTTAAGTCATGGCAGAAGCAGTCTCCGACAACGTACCCGCCAAGACAGACGGCAAGCCGCCGCTGTTTGGCCTGTCGTTCCTGGAAAACCTCTCGGAAATGACCATGCTGCGTCAGGTGGGCCTGATGGTCGGCCTGGCTGCCAGCGTGGCGATTGGTTTCGCCGTGGTGTTGTGGTCGCAGCAACCCGATTACCGGCCGTTGTACGGCAGCCTGGCGGGCATGGATTCCAAGCAGATCATGGAAACCCTCGCCGCCGCCGACATTGCCTACACCGTGGAGCCCAACTCCGGCGCCCTGCTGGTCAAGGCCGACGATGTGGCCCGTGCGCGCATGAAGCTGGCTGCCGCCGGCGTGACCCCGTCCGACAGCAATATCGGTTTCGAGATCCTCGACAAGGACCAGGGCCTGGGGACCAGCCAGTTCATGGAAGCCACCCGCTACCGTCGTGGCCTTGAAGGCGAGCTGGCGCGCACCATTTCCAGCCTGAACAACGTCAAGGGTGCCCGCGTGCACCTGGCGATTCCGAAAAGCTCGGTGTTTGTGCGCGATGAGCGCAAGCCAAGTGCGTCGGTATTGGTCGAACTGTTTTCCGGCCGCTCCCTGGAGCCTGGCCAGGTCATGGCGATCATCAACCTGGTGGCCACCAGCGTTCCCGAACTGAGCAAGTCGCAGATCACCGTGGTCGACCAGAAGGGCAACCTGCTCTCCGACATGGCCGAAAACTCCGCGCTGACCCAGGCCGGCAAGCAGTTCGACTACAGCCGCCGCATGGAAAGCATGCTCACCCAGCGTGTGCACAACATCCTGCAACCGGTGCTGGGCAATGACCGCTACAAGGCGGAAGTGTCTGCCGACGTGGACTTCAGCGCCGTCGAGTCGACCTCCGAGCAGTTCAACCCGGACCAGCCGGCCCTGCGCAGTGAGCAATCGACCAGCGAACAACGTACCGCCAGCAATGGCCCGCAAGGTGTGCCCGGTGCCCTGAGCAACCAGCCGCCGGCCCCGGCTTCGGCGCCGCAAACCACCGGTGGCGCCGCAGCCACCGCGGGCGCGATCCAGCCTGGCCAGCCATTGTTGGATGCCAACGGCCAGCAGATCATGGACCCGGCCACCGGCCAGCCGATGCTCGCGCCGTACCCGGCGGACAAGCGTAACCAGTCCACCAAGAACTTCGAACTCGACCGTTCCATCAGCCACACCAAGCAGCAGCAGGGTCGCGTCAATCGCCTGTCGGTGTCGGTGGTGGTGGATGACCAGGTCAAGGTCAACGCCGCTGACGGTGCTGTAACGCGTGCACCGTGGAGCGCCGACGAATTGGCGCGCTTCACACGCCTGGTGCAGGACGCCGTTGGTTTTGACGCCAGTCGGGGTGACAGCGTCAGCGTGATCAACATGCCGTTCTCCGCCGAGCGTGGCGAAGTGATCGCCGAAGCGGCGTTCTACACCCAGCCGTGGTTCTGGGACATCGTCAAGCAAGTGCTGGGTGTGTTGTTCATCCTGGTGCTGGTGTTCGGCGTGCTGCGCCCGGTGCTCAACAACATCACCGGCAACGGCAAGAAACAACTGGCGGCCTTCGGTGGCAGCGATGTCGAGTTGGGTGGAATGGGCGGCCTGGACGGCGAACTGGCCAACGACCGCGTCAGCCTCGGCGGCCCGCAAAGCATCCTGTTGCCGAGCCCGAGCGAAGGCTATGACGCGCAGTTGAACGCAATCAAAAGTCTGGTAGCAGAAGACCCGGGCCGTGTGGCCCAGGTCGTGAAAGAGTGGATTAACGCAGATGAGTGATCGAGCCGCTGTTGCCAAGCTCTCCCGGGTCGACAAAGCCGCAGTCCTGCTGCTGTCCCTGGGGGAAACCGACGCCGCCCAAGTGCTGCGCCACATGGGCCCCAAAGAGGTCCAGCGGGTGGGCGTGGCCATGGCGCAAATGCGCAATGTGCACCGCGAGCAAGTCGAACAGGTGATGAGCGAGTTCGTCGAGATCGTCGGCGACCAGACCAGCCTGGGCGTCGGCTCCGACAGCTACATCCGCAAGATGCTCACCTCGGCCCTGGGCGAAGACAAGGCCAACGGCCTGATCGACCGCATCCTGCTGGGCGGCAACACCAGTGGCCTGGACAGCCTCAAGTGGATGGAACCGCGCGCGGTCGCCGACGTGATCCGCTACGAGCACCCGCAGATCCAGGCAATCGTGGTGGCCTACCTCGACCCGGACCAGGCCGGTGAAGTCCTCGGCCACTTCGACCATAAGGTGCGCCTGGACATCATCCTGCGCGTGTCGTCGCTGAACACCGTGCAGCCGGCGGCCCTGAAGGAACTCAACACGATTCTCGAGAAACAGTTCTCGGGCAACTCGAACGCCTCGCGCACCACCCTGGGTGGTATCAAGCGCGCGGCCGACATCATGAACTTCCTCGACAGCTCGGTCGAAGGCCAGTTGATGGACTCGATCCGCGAGATCGACGACACCCTGTCCGGCCAGATCGAAGACCTCATGTTCGTGTTCAACAACCTCTCCGATGTCGACGACCGTGGCATCCAGGCGTTGCTGCGCGAAGTGTCCTCCGACGTGCTGGTACTGGCCCTCAAGGGCTCGGACGAAGGCGTCAAGGAGAAGATCTTCAAGAACATGTCCAAGCGTGCCTCCGAGCTGTTGCGCGACGACCTGGAAGCCAAGGGTCCGGTGCGCGTCAGCGACGTGGAAACCGCGCAGAAAGAAATCCTCACCATTGCCCGCCGTATGGCCGAAGCCGGAGAAATCGTTCTCGGTGGGAAGGGCGGCGAAGAAATGATCTAAGGCGCTCCCCATGTCGAACAAAGATGAGGCGCCCAGCGATCTGATTCGCGCACGGGACGTCGGTGGGTTCGACATCTGGTCGTTGCCCAGCTTCGATCCGCATGTGCCCGAGCCCGAGCCGGAACCGGTCGAAGAGCCGCCGGTGGAAATGGAAGAAGTGCCGCTGGAGGAAGTCCAGCCACTGACCCTGGAAGAGTTGGAAAGCATCCGTCAGGAGGCCTACAACGAAGGCTTCGCCGCTGGCGAGAAAGACGGTTTTCGCAGCACTACCCTCAAGGTGCGCCAGGAGGCCGAGGCGGCGCTGAGCGTCAAGCTGGCCAGCCTGGAGCGCCTGATGGGCAACCTGTTCGCGCCCATCGCCGAGCAGGATTCGCAGATCGAAAAATCCATGGTCGGCCTGGTACAGCACATCACCCGCCAGGTGATCCAGCGCGAACTGGTGCTGGATTCCAGCCAGATCGAAAGCGTGATGCGCGAAGCCCTCAAGTTGTTGCCCCTGGGCGTCGGTAATGTGCGGCTGTACATCAACCCGCAGGACTTCGAACAGGTCAAAGCGATGCGCGAGCGCCATGAAGAAACCTGGCGCATCGTCGAAGATGCGGCGCTGCAGCCCGGCGGTTGCCGGGTCGAGACCGAGCACAGCCGCATCGATGCCACGGTGGAAACCCGCATCAGCCAGATCATGGCCAAGCTGCTTGATCAACAACACGAGCAGGCGCTGAACCCGGCCGAACCGGACCTGAGCGTGGACCTGGACGCCCCCGATGCGCCTTGATCGCACCAGCTTCGCCAAGCGCCTGGGCGGCTATGCCGAGGCCACCGAATTGCCCGGCCAGCCAATCCTCGAAGGGCGCCTGTTGCGCATGGTCGGCCTGACCCTCGAAGCCGAGGGCCTGCGGGCCGCCATGGGCAGCCGCTGCATGGTGATCAACGACGACAGCTACCATCCGGTGCAGGTCGAAGCCGAAGTGATGGGTTTTTCCGGCAACAAGATTTTCCTCATGCCCGTCGGCAGCCTGGCCGGCATCGCCCCCGGCGCCCGTGTGGTGCCCCTGGCCGACACCGGCCGCCTGCCCATGGGCATGAGCATGCTCGGCCGGGTGCTGGACGGCGCCGGTCGCGCACTGGACGGCAAGGGCGGCATGAAAGCCGAAGACTGGGTGCCGATGGACGGCCCCACCATCAACCCGCTCAACCGCAACCCCATCAGTGTGCCGCTGGACGTGGGGATTCGCAGCATCAACGGTTTATTGACGGTCGGCCGCGGCCAGCGTCTGGGCCTGTTCGCGGGTACGGGGGTGGGTAAGTCGGTGTTGCTCGGCATGATGACGCGCTTTACCGAGGCCGACATCATCGTGGTGGGCCTGATCGGCGAGCGGGGCCGCGAGGTGAAGGAGTTCATCGAACACAGCCTCGGCGAAGAAGGCCTCAAGCGTTCGGTCGTCGTTGCGTCGCCGGCGGACGATGCACCGCTGATGCGTCTGCGCGCGGCCATGTACTGCACACGCATCGCCGAATATTTTCGCGACAAGGGCAAGAACGTCCTGTTGCTGATGGACTCGCTCACCCGTTTCGCCCAGGCCCAGCGGGAAATCGCCCTGGCCATCGGCGAGCCCCCGGCCACCAAGGGCTATCCGCCGTCGGTGTTCGCCAAGCTGCCCAAACTGGTGGAGCGCGCCGGTAATGCCGAGGCCGGTGGCGGCTCGATCACCGCGTTCTACACCGTATTGTCCGAAGGCGATGACCAGCAGGATCCCATCGCCGACTCGGCGCGGGGTGTGCTCGACGGCCACATCGTGCTGTCGCGGCGTCTGGCGGAGGAGGGGCACTACCCGGCCATCGACATCGAAGCGTCCATCAGCCGGGTCATGCCGGCGGTGGTCACGCCGGAGCATATGGCCCGCGCGCAGCAGTTCAAGCAGCTGTGGTCGCGTTATCAACAGAGCCGCGACTTGATCAGCGTCGGTGCCTACGTGGCCGGCGGCGACCGCGACACCGACCTGGCGATCGCCCTGCAACCGCAGTTGGTGACCTACTTGCGCCAGGGCCTCAACGACAAGATCAGCATGGGTGAAAGCGAAGCGCACCTGGGTTCGATCTTCGCTCCTGCGCCGGGCGGCTAAGCCATGGCCAACAGCCGCGCTGCGCGCCTGGCCCCGGTGGTCGACATGGCCGAAAAGGCCGAGAAAACCGCGGTCCAGCGCCTGGGGTATTTCCAGGGCCAGGTGCGCTTGGCGGAAAGCAAGCTGGGCGACCTGGAGCGTTTTCGTGGCGAGTACCAGCAGCAATGGATCGAACGCGGCACCCAAGGTGTGTCGGGGCAATGGCTGATGGGTTACCAGGGCTTTCTCAATCAGCTCGAGACGGCCGTCGGCCAGCAGCGCCAAAGCCTGGCCTGGCACCAGAACAACCTCGACAAGGCCCGCGAGAGCTGGCAGCAAGCCTTCGCCCGCGTCGAGGGCCTGCGCAAACTGGTGCAGCGCTACATCGACGAAGCGCGGGCATTGGAAGACAAGCGCGAGCAGAAATTGCTCGACGAATTGTCCCAGCGCCTGCCGCGCCAATCACAATACTGACGGTTGCCCGCCTGCCACATTTGATCTGCTGTGTTGCTGGTATCCCATTCGCCTGCTACACCTTGTGTCTATGCCTATGACAAGGAAGCAGTCGCATGTCAATTGAGTCAGAAGTATCCCTGGACGGGAAGAAGTTGACGATCGCAATCAAGGGTCGGTTCGATTTCAGCAGCCACCAGGCGTTTCGTGAGGCTTACGAGCGTTTCTACAAGGTGCCTGAGTCGTATGTGGTCGACCTGAAGGAAACCACTTACATGGACAGTTCGGCCCTGGGCATGCTCCTGCTGTTGAGGGACCATGCCGGCGGCGAGGAGTCGGAGGTCCAGGTGATCAACACCAACTCCGATGTGCGCAAGATCCTCGCCATCTCCAACTTCGACAAATTGTTCGACATCAATTGAGCGCCCTGGCCCCCGCGGTTGAGCCGCTGACGATCCTGATCGCCGAAGACAGTGCCGCCGACCTGCTGTTGCTATCGACCATTGTGCGACGCCAGGGGCACCAGGTGCTCACTGCAACCAATGGCGAGGAGGCCGTTGAGCTATTCGCGCGCGAGCGTCCGCAACTGGTGTTGATGGACGCGATCATGCCCGTGATGGATGGCCTGACCGCCGCGCGGTGGATCAAGCAGTTGGCGGGGGAGGAGCTGGTGCCGATCATCTTCCTCACGTCCCTGCGCGAGAGTGCCGCCCTGGCCGAGTGCCTGGATGCCGGCGGCGATGATTTCCTGCCCAAGCCCTATAACCAGTTGATCCTGGCGGCCAAGATCAACGCCATGGACCGCCTGCGCCGGCTGCAGGCGACGATGCTGCAGCAGCGCGACCAGATCGCCAGGCACCATGACCACTTGCTGCATGAGCAGCGGGTGGCCAAGGCGGTGTTCGATAAAGTCGCCCATTCCGGCTGCATTAACGCGGCGCCGAATATCCGCTACCTGCAATCGCCCTATGCGCTGTTCAACGGCGACCTGCTGCTGGCGGCGTATACGCCGTCGGGCGACATGCACGTGCTGCTCGGCGATTTCACCGGCCATGGCCTGCCGGCGGCGGTGGGCGCCATGCCCCTGGCGGAAGTGTTCTACGGCATGACTGCCAAGGGCTACGGCCTGGCGCAGATCCTGCGGGAGATGAATGCCAAGCTCAAGCGCATCCTGCCGGTGGACATGTTCTGCTGCGCCACCCTGCTGTGCCTGAGCACGCAGCGGCGGGTGGTGGAGGTGTGGAACGGCGGCATGCCCGAAGGCTATGTGCATGAAGTCGCCAGCGGCAGGCGCACGCCGCTGCAGCCGCGGCATTTGCCGTTGGGGGTGCTGTCGGCGGAGGCGTTTGATGATCGCACCGAGGTCTGGCCCATGGCGCTGGGTGACCGCGTGTTCCTGCTCTCCGATGGTGTGCTGGACACCGCCGACGCCAATGACCAGCTGTTTGGCGTCGAGCGCTTGCAGCAGGTGTTTGCCGCCAACCGTGAGCCCGACCGGCTCTTCGACGACATCGAGCGCGCCCTGGCGGCTTTTCGCGGGGAGGCGCGGGACGATGTCAGTCTGGTGGAAATCATCCTGCAACCCGGGCAGCCGCTGCGTGCGACCGGGCTGCTGTATGCCGACAGCGGCCAGACATGCCCGCTCGATTGGTCGGTGAGTTTCGAATTTCGGGCCGAAACCCTCAAGCGTTACAACCCCTTGCCCTACCTGCTGCAACTGCTGCTGGAGATCCAGGGGCTGCGCGAGCAGAGCGGGGCGCTCTACAGCGTCATGGCCGAGTTGTATTCCAATGCGCTGGAACATGGCGTGCTGGGCCTGGACTCGCGGCTCAAGCGCGATGCCCAGGGTTTTGCCGAGTATTACCGCCAGCGCAATGACCGCCTGGCGCAGTTGAGCAGTGGCTATGTGCGCGTGCATGTGCAGGTGGTGCCCACCGAGGCGGGCGGCAAGATGACCCTGCGCCTTGAAGACAGTGGGCCAGGGTTTGACGTGGAGCAGGTGCTGGCCCGGCCGCTGGACATCGACGGCCTGTCCGGTCGAGGCCTGAGCCTGGTGCGTCAACTGAGCAGCCAGGTGCGCTGGTCCGACGGCGGACGCAGTGTCTGCGTAGAGTTTTGCTGGGGGGCTCTGGCATAATCCGCCGATTCTTGATCAAGGAGCGAGCAAGTGGCTGAGATTCATATGGACCCGGACGTGTTGTCGGGTTTGCAGGAGGTCATGGAAGGCGAGTATCCCAAGTTGCTCGATACCTTCCTCGATGACTCCCAGAAACGCGTCGAAGCGCTGCGCAAGGCGCGGGACGACGCCAAGGCACTGGGGCGTATCGCCCATAGCTTCAAGGGCAGCAGTGGCAACCTCGGCGCAGTGCGGTTGGCGCACCTGTGCCAGCGCTTGGAGGCGGAGTCCGCTGAGGCCGCGGCGGACCTGGGGGCGCTGGTGGACCAGATCGATCATGAGTTTGCCTTGGTGAAGCCGATGTATGAGTCGGAGCGGCAGCGGTTCCAGATTTGATTCCATCCGTGTGAAAACCTGGCCCGACTCTTGCTCTACCTCCTGATACTGCATCCCCGATCCCCATGCAGTGGAGACCTTTACCTATGCCAGTCGCCCCGAATTCGCTTCTCCAGGCTGCCCCTGCGGCCAAGCCTCAAGCGCCTGCCGTCAATCCACCGGCAGTGGCTGCGGACCCACGGGACAAGGGCCCTGGCTTCGCTCAGGTGTTCGCCAGCCAGGGTTCCAAACCCACGGTCAAGGCTGATGACAACTCGGCCAAGCCCACGCGGGACAAGCCTGCCGATGCCAGCGCCAAGCCTGCGGCGGGCAACGACAAACCTGCCGCCGCCACGCCAGCGGTTGCCGATAGCGGCAATACCTTGCCTGCCAAGCCTGCGGCATCGTCCGACGACACTGCCAGCAAGGATGACGCTGCACCTGTGGATCCGGCCCTGGCGCAGCAGCCTCCCGTGGACCCGGTGGTCGACCCGGCATTGATTGCCACGGTCACCCCGGTGGTGGTGCCGGTGCCGGTGGAAACCCCGGTCCCCGCAGCCGCTGCCAAGGATGACAAGGCCGCACCCGTGGTTGCGGCGCCAATCGCAGCGACCGAGGACGCCACGCCGGCCTTCGACCCTGAGGCCGATCCCCTGGACGCCATGCCGGCCGTACGCCTGGCAATGGAGCAGGGCGGGCACGTGTCGGCCAGCAGCCAGGCACCGGCCAAAACCGCCCCGACGACCACCCAGGACCAGCCAACCGCCGCCCAGAACTTTGCCGCCGGCCTGGCCACTATGGTCGACCAGCAAGCCACCAAGGACAGTACGGACCAGGGTGGCGACAAGGCCTTCAGCGGCTTGATCGAAGGCGGCCTCAAGGACTTGAAAGAGGCCAGCAGCGACACCCGCGTCGATGACTTCGCCAACCGCCTGGCCGCATTGACCCAGGCGGCCACGCCGAAAACCGCGAATGCCTTGCCGCCGGTGACGAATGCGCCGCTGGCCATGCACCAGAGCGGCTGGACCGACGAGATCGTCAACCGTGTGATGTACCTCTCCAGCGCCAACCTCAAGTCGGCGGAGATCCAGTTGCAACCGGCTGAGCTCGGGCGCCTGGACATCAAGGTCAACATGACCGCCGACCAGCAGGCCCAGGTCAACTTCATGAGCGCCCACCCGGTGGTGCGTGAAGCCCTGGAAAGCCAGTCCGGTCGCTTGCGCGAGATGTTCGCCCAGCAGGGCATGGGCCAGGTGGATGTGAACGTGTCCGACCAGTCCCGTGGCCAGGAGCAGCAGCAACAGCAGGCGCAGACGGGGGGCGTTAGTCGCAGCGGGCGGAGTGGCGACAGCGGCGACAGCGGCAGCCACATTGAAGTGGCCGAAGCCGTGGCGCCCGTGACTTCGACGGTGATCGGCTCCAGCGCCGTCGACTACTACGCCTGATGTGAGTCTGGCATAGGACAAAATGTGGGAGCGGACTTGCTGTGGTGGGTAGGCTTGCTGTGGTGAGCTGGCTTGCTGTGGTGAGTGGGGTTGCTGTGGTGAGCGGGCTTGCTGTGGTGAGCGGGCTTGCCCCGCGCTGGACTGCGTAGCAGTCCCATTGTCGGTGAGCAAGCCCCCCCCCACAGCCCCCCCCCCCCCCTTCCACATTTTTTTGTGGCGTTCCTCTGTCTGCGCTCAGCCAGACAACTCTGGCATAACACTTGCTCTTGCCTTTCCGTAGATCTATGAATCCCCGAATAGTGACGGATTATTGGCATGGCGAAGAGCGACGACGCAGCAAAAGCACCCGCACCCGCAGGCAAAGGCAAGCTCAAGCTTATCCTGATGATTGTCGTGGGCCTGCTCCTGGCCATCGGCGCCTCGGTGGGCGGCACTTGGTACATCATGCACAGCAGTGCCAGCAAGCCGGCACCTGCCGCCGAAACCGCCACTAACGCCAAGCAACCGGCGATCTTCGAGCCGATGCTTCCGGCCTTTGTCGCCAACTTCAACCAGAACGGTCGTCAACGCTACCTGCAGGTGAGCATCACCTTGCTGGCGCGTAACCAGTCGGACCTGGATGCCCTCAAGGTGCATATGCCGGTGATCCGCAACAACCTGGTGATGCTGTTCTCCGGGCAGAGTTTCGACACCCTGGCCACCCCGGTGGGCCAGGAAATGCTGCGCCAGAAGGTCACTGCCAGCGTGCAGGAAGTGGCCCAGAAGGAGCTCGGCAAAGTCGTGATCGAGCAGGCGCTCTTCACTAATTTCGTATTGCAGTAGGATCACCCCATGGCCGTGCAGGACCTGCTGTCCCAGGATGAAATCGACGCGCTGTTGCATGGCGTCGACGACGGTCTGGTACAGACTGAAATGGCTGCCGAGCCCGGCAGCGTCAAAAGTTATGACCTGACCAGCCAGGATCGCATCGTCCGTGGACGCATGCCGACCCTTGAGATGATCAACGAACGTTTCGCCCGTTACACCCGGATCAGCATGTTCAACATGCTGCGCCGCTCGGCGGACGTGGCGGTGGGCGGCGTGCAAGTGATGAAGTTCGGCGAGTACGTGCACTCGCTGTACGTGCCCACCAGCCTCAACCTGGTCAAGATCAAGCCATTGCGCGGTACCGCGCTGTTCATCCTCGACGCCAAGCTGGTGTTCAAGCTGGTGGACAACTTCTTCGGCGGTGACGGCCGTCACGCCAAGATCGAAGGCCGTGAATTCACCCCTACCGAATTGCGCGTGGTGCGCATGGTGCTGGAGCAGGCCTTCATTGACTTGAAGGAAGCCTGGCAGGCGATCATGGAAGTCAATTTCGAGTACATCAACTCGGAAGTGAACCCGGCCATGGCCAACATCGTCGGGCCGAGCGAGGCCATTGTGGTGTCCACGTTCCACATCGAGCTCGATGGCGGTGGCGGCGACCTGCACGTGACCATGCCGTATTCGATGATCGAGCCGGTGCGCGAAATGCTCGACGCCGGTTTCCAGTCCGACCTGGACGACCAGGACGAACGCTGGGTCAAGGCCCTGCGCGAAGACCTGCTGGATGTCGACGTGCCGCTGAGCGCTACCGTGGCCCGGCGCCAGTTGCGCCTGCGGGATATTTTGCACATGCAGCCGGGGGACATTATCCCGGTCGAGTTGCCGGACGAAATGATCATGCGCGCCAACGGCGTGCCGTCGTTCAAGGTCAAGCTGGGGTCTCACAAGGGCAACCTCGCTTTGCAAGTGGTTGAGCCGATCAACCGTCGCTGATCCCTATTTATGAATGTTTGCTCCGCCGAGGACATGTAATGGCTACCGAACACGAAAACACTTCCGCCGAAGACCAGGCCCTGGCTGACGAGTGGGCTGCGGCCCTGGAAGAAACCGGCGATGTCGGCCAGGACGATATCGACGCACTGCTGGCCGCTGATGCCGCCACAGCACCAGCGGGTAATCGCCTGCCCATGGAAGAGTTCGGCAGCGTGCCGAAGAACAACGACCCGGTGACCCTCGATGGGCCGAACCTGGACGTGATCCTCGACATCCCGGTGTCGATCTCCATGGAAGTGGGCAGCACCGACATCAACATCCGTAACCTGCTGCAACTCAACCAGGGCTCGGTGATCGAGCTGGATCGCCTGGCCGGTGAGCCGCTGGACGTGCTGGTCAACGGCACCCTGATCGCCCACGGCGAAGTGGTGGTGGTCAACGAAAAGTTCGGCATCCGCCTGACCGACGTGATCAGCCCAAGCGAACGCATCAAGAAGTTGCGCTGATATGAAACGGCTGATGGTGGGACTGTTCGCCGCGCTGCCATTGGCGGCGTGGGCGGCGGAGCCGGTAGCCCAGGTTGCCGCTGCACCCGTCGGCGGCAGCGTTGGCGGGCAACTGACGCAGTTGGTGCTGGGCCTGTTGCTGGTGGTCGGCTTGATCTTCGTGTTGGCCTGGCTGATGCGGCGCGTGCAGAGCATCGGTCCGGGCAATGCCCAGGTCATCGAAATGATCGGCTCGCGCGCCCTCGGCCCGCGTGACCGGCTGGTGCTGGTGCAAGTGGGCGAGGAACAGATCCTGCTGGGCATTACCCCCGGCCGAATCACGCCGCTGCATGTGCTCAAGACCCCGGTGCCAACTACCCAATCCCAGCCCGCCACGCCAGAATTCGCCCAGCGCCTGATGGAATTGCTGGGCAAGGATCAGAAGGATAAGAAGTAATGCGCGTTTTATTGACGCTCATGCTGTTGCTGGCCACGCCATTGGCGCTGGCCGCCGACCCGTTGTCGATCCCGGCGATTACGCTGGGTACCAACGCGGCGGGGGCCCAGGAGTATTCGGTCAGCCTGCAGATCCTGCTGATCATGACCGCGCTGAGCTTTATCCCGGCGTTTGTCATGCTGATGACCAGCTTTACGCGGATCATCATTGTGTTCTCGATCCTGCGTCAGGCCCTGGGCCTGCAGCAGACACCGTCGAACCAGATCCTCACCGGCATGGCGTTGTTCTTGACGATGTTCATCATGGCGCCGGTGTTCGACAAGGTGAACCAGCAAGCCCTGCAGCCGTACCTGGCCGAAAAAATGACTGCCCAGGATGCGATCGACAAGGCCCAGGGCCCGATCAAGGATTTCATGCTGTCGCAGACCCGTTCCAGCGACCTTGAGCTGTTCATGCGCCTGTCCAAGCGTACCGACATCGCGACTCCGGACCAGGCGCCGCTGACCATCCTGGTGCCGGCGTTCGTCACCTCGGAACTGAAGACCGCGTTCCAGATCGGCTTCATGATCTTTATCCCGTTCCTGATCATCGACCTGGTGGTGGCGAGCGTGCTGATGGCCATGGGGATGATGATGCTGTCGCCGCTGATTATTTCATTGCCGTTCAAGATCATGCTGTTTGTGCTGGTGGACGGCTGGGCGCTGATTATCGGCACGTTGGCCGGCAGTTTCGGAGGGGTGTGATGTGTTAGGTGAAGCAGCATGACCCCAGAAGTCGCCGTCGACCTGTTCCGTGAAGCACTGTGGCTGACCACCGTGATGGTTGCCGTGCTGGTGGTGCCGAGCCTGTTGGTGGGCCTGCTGGTGGCGATGTTCCAGGCCGCGACCCAGATCAACGAACAGACCTTGAGTTTCCTGCCGCGCCTGCTGGTGATGCTGATCACCCTGATTGTCGCCGGCCCGTGGCTGGTGCAAACCTTCATGGAATACATCCTGCAGCTGTACGGCAGTATTCCGCAGTTGATCGGCTGACCCGATGCAGTCCTTGCTGGCATTGACCGACACCCAGATCAGCACGTGGGTGGCCTCGTTCATCCTGCCGTTGTTCCGGGTGACGGCCATGCTGATGGCCATGCCGGTGTTCGGCACGACCCTGGTTCCACGCCGGGTGCGCCTGTATTTCGCCGTGGCCATTACCGTGGTGCTGGTGCCGGGCTTGCCGCCCATGCCGCCGGTGAATGCCCTGGACCTCAGCGCCCTGATGCTGATCGCCGAACAGATCCTGATCGGCGCCATGCTGGGTTTTTCCCTGCAACTGTTCTTCCAGGCGTTTGTGATTGCCGGGCAAATCATCTCGATCCAGATGGGCATGGGCTTCGCCTCTATGGTCGACCCTACCAACGGCGTGTCGGCGGCGGTGATCGGGCAATTCCTGACCATGCTGGTGACCCTGCTGTTCCTGGCCATGAACGGTCACCTGGTGGCGTTCGAGGTGTTGACCGAAAGCTTTACCACCTTACCGGTGGGCTCCGGGCTGGTGGTCAATCACTTCTGGGAAGTGGTCGGGCGCCTCGGCTGGGTGCTTGGCGCCTCGCTGTTGCTGGTATTGCCGGCGATCACCGCGCTGCTGGTGGTCAACATCGCGTTTGGCGTCATGACCCGCGCGGCGCCACAGCTGAACATTTTCTCCATTGGTTTCCCCTTGACCCTGGTGCTGGGCATGGGGATTTTCTGGGTCGGCCTGGCTGACATTCTCAATCAGTATCAACCGCTGGCGACCGACGCCTTGCAGTTCCTACGTGATCTGGCACGGGCGCGCTGAGCCATGGCCGAGAGCGAGAGTGGTCAGGACAAGACAGAAGACCCCACGGAGAAACGTAAAAAGGACTCCAGGGAAAAGGGCGAGATTGCCCGTTCCAAGGAACTCAATACCGTTGCGACCATGATGGCCGGAGCCGGTGCCTTGCTGATCTATGGCGGCGGCCTGGCGCTGGACCTGATGGAGCTGATGAAGCACAACTTCACCTTGCCCCGCGATGTGCTGCTCAACCCCGGCTCCATGGGCCAATACCTGCTGCACTCGGGCAAGATCGCGATATTGGCGGTGCAGCCGATCCTGATCACCTTGCTGCTGGCCGCACTGATCGGCCCGGTCGCCCTCGGTGGCTGGCTGTTCGCCGCCGGCAGCATGGCGCCCAAGTTCAGCCGCATGAACCCTGCGGCCGGTCTCAAGCGCATGTTTTCCGCCAAGGCCCTGGTGGAGCTGCTCAAGGCCCTGGCCAAGTTCATCCTGATTCTGTTCGTGGCGCTGATGGTGTTGTCGTCCGACATCGATGACCTGCTGCGCATCGCCCATGAGCCGCTGGAGTCGGCGATCATCCACAGCGTGCAGGTGGTGGGCTGGAGTGCGCTGTGGATGGCTGCCGGGCTGATCATCATCGCGGCGGTGGATGCGCCGATCCAGTTGTGGGAAAGCCACAAGAAACTGCTGATGACCAAGCAGGAAGTGCGCGACGAGCACAAGGACCAGGAAGGCCGCCCCGAGGTCAAGCAACGCATCCGCCAGCTGCAGCGGGAAATGTCCCAGCGCAAGATGATGGCCTCGGTGCCCGACGCCGACGTGGTCATCACCAACCCGACCCACTACGCCGTGGCCCTCAAGTACGACCCGGAGAAGGGCGGCGCGCCGATGCTGCTGGCCAAGGGCAGCGACTTTACCGCGTTGAAAATCCGCGAAATCGCCGTGGCCCACGACATCCTGCTGCTGGAGTCGCCGGAGCTGGCGCGGTCGATCTTCTACTCCACCGACCTTGATCAGGAAATCCCGGCGGGGTTGTACCTGGCCGTGGCCCAGGTGTTGGCGTATGTCTATCAGATTCGCCAATACCGCGCGGGCAAGGGCAAGCGCCCGGATCCGCTCAAGGATCTGCCGATCCCGCCGGAGTTGCGTCGCGATTCTTGACCTCCTACCACTCGTCACTAACTGCCGTCTACCTGTCAACTTTGACAGTAGTCAATCTTATTTCCAGCGCGTTTGATAAGGCTCAGGTCTTAAAACAAGCAGGGTGGAGAAGGTTAATGGCAACCGGCATCGTAAAGTGGTTCAACGCAGAAAAGGGGTTTGGTTTCATCAAGCCGGACGACGGTTCTGAAGATGTATTTGTGCATTACTCGGGGATCGTTTCCGGCGGTTTCAAAAGCCTGGATGAAAACCAAAAGGTCGAATACGTGCTTGCCAACGGTCCCAAGGGGCTGCAGGCAACTGAAGTTAAAACTGTGAGCTAGCCCGCGGGCGCTAGTTTCGCTGTCGGCAATGGATGTACAAAAAGAGTCGACTGTGGGAGGGGACTTGTCCCCTCCCACAGTTGGAGTGTTTACATCCGATAGAACTCGGGCGCCTGCAGCGATCCACCTCCTCAAAAGCAAAGTTGGAAGGCTTCTTGCAATACCGCCTCCAGGACGCCTCCCGGCGTCAAAAGTTTGCTTCAAGGAAACGAGGAATACCGGTGGTGGATCGCTCTCAAATGTTCAGCACGGCCCGTGGCACCCTGACTGACCTCTCGCGGGGCAATCTGGGTGTGCCGTTGTTGTTGCTGGTCATGCTGGCAATGATGATGTTGCCGATGCCGCCGTTCCTGCTGGACGTGTTCTTCACCTTCAACATCGCCCTGTCCGTCGTCGTCCTGCTGGTGTGCGTCTACGCCTTGCGGCCGCTGGATTTCGCGGTGTTCCCGACGATCCTGCTGGTGGCAACCCTGTTGCGCCTGGCGCTGAACGTGGCGTCCACCCGTGTGGTCATGCTCCACGGCCAGGACGGCCACGCCGCTGCCGGTAAGGTGATCCAGGCTTTCGGTGAGGTGGTGATCGGCGGTAACTACGTGGTCGGTATCGTGGTGTTCGCGATCCTCATGATCATCAACTTCGTGGTGGTGACCAAGGGCGCCGGACGGATTTCCGAGGTGAGCGCACGCTTTACCCTCGACGCCATGCCCGGCAAGCAGATGGCTATCGACGCCGACCTCAACGCCGGCCTGATCGACCAGAACCAGGCCAAGACCCGCCGCTTGGAAGTCGCCCAGGAAGCCGAGTTCTACGGTTCCATGGACGGTGCCAGCAAATTCGTGCGCGGTGACGCCATCGCCGGCCTGCTGATCCTGTTCATCAACCTGATCGGCGGCATGGCGGTCGGGATCTTCCAGCACGGCATGACCTTCGGCGATGCGGGCAAGGTGTACGCCCTGCTGACCATCGGTGACGGTTTAGTGGCGCAATTGCCATCACTGTTGTTATCTACAGCTGCCGCCATCATGGTGACCCGTGCTTCGGGCTCCGAAGACATGGGCAAGCAGATCAGCCGCCAGATGTTTGCCTCGCCCAAGGCCCTGGCTGTGGCGGCCGGCATCATGGCGATCATGGGGATCGTGCCGGGCATGCCCCATGTGTCGTTCCTGAGCATGGCGGCCCTGGCCGGCGGCGCTGCCTACCTGTTCTGGAAAAAGCAGAATGCGGTCAAGGTCCAGGCCCAGCAAGAGATCGCCCGCCAGCAGGAACTGCTGCCGTCCCCGGCCCGCGCCCAGGAAACCAAGGAGTTGGGCTGGGACGACGTGACCCCGATCGACATGATCGGCCTGGAAGTCGGCTACCGCTTGATTCCGCTGGTGGACCGCAACCAGGGCGGCCAGTTGCTCGCGCGGATCAAGGGCGTGCGCAAGAAGCTGTCCCAGGACCTGGGCTTCCTGATGCCCACCGTGCATATCCGCGACAACCTCGACCTGGCCCCGAGTGCCTACCGCCTGACCCTGATGGGCGTGATTCTGGCTGAAGCCGAGATCTACCCGGACCGCGAGCTGGCAATCAACCCCGGCCAGGTATTCGGCAGCCTCAACGGCATTACCGCCAAAGATCCGGCTTTTGGCCTGGAGGCGGTGTGGATCGAAATCAGCCAGCGCAGCCAGGCGCAGTCCCTGGGCTACACCGTGGTGGACGCCAGCACCGTGGTCGCCACCCACCTCAACCAGATCCTGTACAAGCACTCCCACGAGCTGATCGGCCACGAAGAAGTCCAGCAATTGATGGGCTTGCTGGGCAAGGCCTCGCCAAAACTGGCAGAAGAGCTGGTGCCGGGCGTGCTGTCGTTGTCGCAACTGCTCAAGGTGCTGCAGGCGCTGCTGGCCGAACAGGTGCCGGTACGCGACATTCGCAGCATTGCCGAGGCTATCGCCAACAATGCCGCCAAGAGTCAAGATACCGCCGCGCTGGTGGCGGCGGTGCGTGTCGGATTGTCCCGCGCAATCGTGCAAAGCATTGTAGGGCTTGACTCCGAGCTGCCTGTGATCACCTTGGAGCCAAGGTTGGAACAGATATTGCTCAATAGTATTCAGAAGGCAGGACAAGGCCAGGAAGAGGGCGTTCTGCTGGAGCCAAGCATGGCTGAGAAACTGCAGCGTTCGTTGATCGACGCCGCACAGCGCCAGGAAATGCAGGGCCAACCGGTGATTCTGCTGGTGGCGGGTCCTGTCCGGGCGATGTTGTCGCGGTTTGGACGTCTGGCAGTACCGAATTTGCACGTTTTGGCTTATCAGGAAATTCCTGACAACAAGCAAGTGACTATCGTCGCGACAGTAGGGCCCAACGGCTGAGGGTAGTGGGTTATGCAAGTTAAGCGTTTTTTCGCCGCCGATATGCGTCAGGCCATGAAACTGGTCCGCGATGAGCTGGGCGCCGATGCCGCGATTATCGGTAATCGTCGTATTGCCGGCGGTGTCGAGCTGACGGCTGCCCTGGACTACACCCCCTCGGCATTGGCGCCGCGTGTGCCGAACATGGAACTCGAAGACGAGCTGCGCAAGACCGCTTCGCGCATCGTCTCGGCCCAGGCTGAGCTGAGCATGCGTGGCGACAGCGATGCCTCCACCAATCGCCAGTTGTTCGCCGGCCTGCCGCTGACCGCCGCCGAGCCGCTGGTTGAGCCAACATTCATCGAACCGCCGCGTCCTGCCGCGCCAGCCCCGGCCGCCGCAGTCGACCAGCGCGTCTTCGACTCGATGCGTTTTGAACTCAACGGCCTGCGCGAATTGCTGGAAGTGCAACTGGGTTCGCTGGCCTGGACCCAGCTGCAAGGCAGCAAACCGCACCAGGCCAACCTGTGGCGCCGCCTGCAACGCATCGGCCTGTCCGGCCCGTTGTCCCGCGACCTGCTGGCCCTGACCACCGAAATCGAAGAGCCTCGCCAGGCCTGGCGCATGTTGCTGGCCCACCTGGCGCGGATGATCGCCACCCCGGAAATCGAACCCCTGGAAGAGGGCGGTGTGATCGCCATGGTCGGCCCTGCCGGCATGGGCAAGACCACCACCCTGGCCAAGCTGGCGGCGCGCTATGTGCTCAAGTACGGCGCGAACAACATCGCGCTGGTGAGCATGGACAGCTATCGCATCGGCGCCCAGGAACAGCTCAAGACCCTGGGCCGTATCCTCAATGTACCGGTCACCCACGTCGACCCGGGCCAGTCCCTGGCCAACGCGCTCGATCCATTGCTGCGCAAGCGCGTGGTGCTGATCGACACCGCCGGCCTGCAGGCCAGCGATCCGGCGTTGCGCCTGCAACTGGAAAGCCTGGCGGGGCGTGGCATCAAGTCGAAAAATTACCTGGTGCTTGCAACCACCAGCCAGAAACAGGTTCTTACCGCTGCGTACCATAGCTACAAGCGTTGCGGTCTGGCCGGCTGCATCCTGACTAAACTGGATGAAACCGCCAGCCTGGGCGAAGTGTTGAGCCTGGCTATCAGCCATGAACTACCGGTTGCCTACCTGACCGACGGGCCGCGGATCCCGGATGATTTGCATCTGCCGCGCCGTCATCAACTGGTCAGCCGCGCCGTCAGCGTGCAAATGCAAGAAGAGCCTAGCGAGGAAGCGATGGCCGATATGTTCGCCGACCTTTACCACAAGCCTGCAAAACGGGTGGGTTGAGGTGCGATGAACACCGTGAAATGTACCTAC
Organism: Pseudomonas sp. NFACC25; assembly: GCF_900100935.1. Lineage (NCBI taxonomy): Bacteria > Pseudomonadati > Pseudomonadota > Gammaproteobacteria > Pseudomonadales > Pseudomonadaceae > Pseudomonas > Pseudomonas sp. NFACC25. The sequence goes on along the minus strand of NZ_FMUC01000001.1, from coordinate 559,203 downwards.
ATCGATGGTCTGCAAGCGACTCACGCGGCCAAGCCATGTAGCCTGCGTCTAAGCAAGACAAGGTAAAGAAATAAAATGGGCAGCATGCATCCCGTACAGGTGATCGCGGTGACCGGCGGCAAAGGTGGCGTCGGGAAAACTAACGTGTCAGTGAATTTGTCCCTGGCCCTGGCAGAGCTTGGCCGTCGCGTCATGCTGCTGGATGCTGACCTGGGGCTGGCGAACGTCGACGTTCTGCTGGGACTGACGCCCAAACATACCCTGGCCGATGTGATCGAGGGGCGCTGTGAGCTGCGCGACGTGCTGCTCCAGGGCCCTGGCGGGATCCGCATCGTGCCGGCCGCCTCCGGTACCCAGAGCATGGTGCACCTGAGCCCGGCGCAGCATGCCGGCCTGATCCAGGCATTCAGTGACATCGGCGACAACCTCGACGTGCTGGTGATCGACACCGCCGCCGGGATCGGCGAGTCCGTGGTCAGCTTCGTGCGCGCGGCGCAGGAAGTCTTGCTGGTGGTCTGCGATGAACCCACCTCGATCACCGACGCCTACGCCCTGATCAAACTGCTTAACCGTGACTACGGCATGAACCGCTTCCGCGTCCTGGCCAACATGGCCCAGAGCCCGCAGGAAGGCCGCAACCTGTTCGCCAAGTTGACCAAGGTCACGGATCGCTTTCTCGATGTCGCCTTACAATACGTCGGTGCAGTTCCCTACGACGAGTGTGTGCGCAAGGCTGTGCAAAAGCAGCGTGCAGTCTACGAAGCATTCCCTCGTTCCAAGTGCGCATTGGCGTTCAAGGCTATTGCCCAGAAGGTCGATACCTGGCCGTTGCCTGCCAACCCTCGGGGGCATCTGGAGTTTTTCGTCGAGCGATTGGTGCATCAGACGAGTGCAGGACCGGTGCTATGACAGCGAACGGCTATAACGCTTACAAGAAATCTGCCCGTGACAGCCAGGGCGAGTTGATCGAGCGCTATGCGCCACTGGTCAAGCGCATCGCCTATCACCTGCTGGCACGCCTGCCCGCCAGCGTCCAGGTCGAAGACCTGATCCAGGCGGGCATGATCGGCCTGCTCGAAGTGTCGACCAAGTACGACGCGAGCAAGGGCGCGAGCTTCGAGACGTATGCGGGGATCCGCATCCGTGGCGCGATGCTCGACGAAGTGCGCAAGGGTGACTGGGCGCCGCGTTCGGTGCACCGCAATACACGCATGGTCAGTGACGCAATTCGTGCAATTGAAGCAAAAACCGGTCGCGACGCTAAAGATCACGAAGTTGCGGCCGAACTCCAATTGAGTCTCGACGATTATTACGGGATTTTGAACGATACCTTGGGCAGCCGCCTGTTCAGTTTCGACGACCTGTTGCAGGACGGCGAACACGAAGGGCTGCACGAGGACGGCGCGAGCGCGCATATGGAGCCGTCCCGTGACCTGGAAGATGAGCGTTTCCAGGGTGCGTTGGCGGACGCCATTGCCAACTTGCCGGAGCGTGAGCGGTTGGTATTGGCGCTGTACTACGACGAAGAGCTGAACCTCAAGGAAATCGGTGAGGTCCTGGGGGTCAGCGAATCCCGTGTCAGCCAGTTGCATAGCCAGTGCGCGGCCCGCTTGCGGGGGCGTCTGGGAGAGTGGCGAGCGCGCTGACAGGCAGTGTGGGGAGCATTGCAAAGCGATACCGCGAAGGTGATAGGCCTTCGCGGGCTCGGGCCGTGGTGCCCTTGGCAGTCCTTTTTGTGTAATGCCTGTTGATTGAAATGGCGCGTCCAGGTGCTGGGCGCGTTTAAGACTGCTTGGAGGTCGAATTGGACAAGAACATGAAAATCCTCATCGTTGATGACTTCTCAACGATGCGGCGGATCATAAAAAACCTGTTGCGTGACCTTGGGTTCACAAACACGGTCGAGGCGGATGACGGCCTGACGGCGATTCCGATCCTCAACAGCGGGAGCATCGACTTTCTGGTAACGGACTGGAACATGCCGGGGATGACCGGTATCGACTTGTTGCGCCACGTGCGTGCCGACGAAAAATTGCGCAGCCTTCCCGTGTTGATGGTGACCGCCGAAGCCAAGCGTGAACAGATCATCGAAGCCGCCCAGGCCGGGGTCAACGGTTACGTGGTCAAACCATTCACTGCACAGGCCTTGAAAGAGAAGATCGAAAAGATCTTCGAACGCATCCACGGCTGATGCCATCGCGGGGGAGCTATGGAGCATAAAGAAACGTCACAGGGAGACTTTGAGTCGACCCTGAAAAAGCATGCTCACCAGTTGGTTGACAGCCTTGAAAAAGGCCAGTTCGGCGATGCGGTGCAGTTGATCCATGAGCTCAACCAGACCCGTGACCGAGGCCTGTACCAGGAAGTGGGCAAGCTCACACGCGAGCTGCACAGCGCGATCGTCAATTTCCAGATTGACCCGCACATGCCCCAGGCCGAAGAGATTTCGCAGATCACCGACGCCACCGAACGCCTGTCCTATGTGGTCAGGCTGACCGAGGCGGCGGCCAACCGCACCATGGACCTGGTGGAAAACGCCACGCCCCTGGTCAACGGCATGGCCACGGAAGCCCACGCCCTGAGCGTTGACTGGGGCCGCTTCATGCGCCGTGAAGTCGGTGCGGAAGAGTTTCGTGAGCTGGCCCGTCGGGTCGAAGGGTTTTTGTCACGCAGCGAGCAGGAAAACCGCATGGTTTCCAGCAACCTCAATGACATTCTGCTCGCCCAGGATTATCAGGACCTGACCGGTCAGGTGATCAAGCGTGTGACCCAGTTGGTCACCGAAGTGGAAAGCAACCTGCTCAAATTGGTACTCATGGCCGGCCAGGTCGACCGTTTTGCCGGCATCGAACATGACCGCGAAGCGATCCTCTCTGAAAAAGATCCACAAAAACATCTCGCCAAGGGTGAAGGTCCGCAGATTCATGCCGATAAACGTGAAGACGTTGTGTCAGGTCAGGATGACGTAGATGACCTGTTATCCAGTTTAGGCTTCTAAGGAGCACCCACATGAGCTTCGGCGCCGATGAAGAGATCCTTCAGGATTTCCTTGTAGAGGCCGGCGAAATTTTAGAGCAACTGTCCGAACAACTGGTCGAGCTGGAAAGCCGCCCGGATGATGCGAACCTGCTCAATGCAATTTTTCGCGGTTTTCATACTGTAAAAGGGGGCGCCGGCTTCCTCCAGCTCCATGAGCTGGTGGAGTGCTGCCACATCGCCGAGAACGTGTTCGACATCCTGCGCAAGGGTGAGCGTCACGTTGATTCGGAGTTGATGGACGTGATTCTCGAAGCACTGGATGCGGTCAACGGCATGTTCAGCGAAGTGCGCGAGCGTGCCCCGATCACCGCAGCCACTCCGGAACTGCTGGCCGCCCTGGCGCGCTATGCCGAGCCGGCCGACACCACGGCAGCGCCGGTGGTCGAAGTCGTACCGGAACCAGTGGCGGAGCCTGAAGCGGATGTGACGGACAGCGAGTTCGAGCAACTGCTCAGTTCCCTCAGTGCCGTCAAGGCCGAAGCCGAAGCGCCGGCTGCGGTTGCCCCGGCTGCCCCGGCTGCCGCGCCGACCAGCGAGGACATTACCGACGCTGAGTTCGAGTCCCTGCTCGATCAATTGCACGGCAAGGGCCAGTTCGCTGCCGACGCCGTGGCGCCTGCCGGTGCCGCCGCCGGTGCTGCGGAGGTGCCCGCCGCTTCTGCCAGCACCGACATCACTGACGATGAATTCGAAGCGTTGCTCGACCAGTTGCATGGCAAGGGCACCTTCGCGGCCGATGCCTTGCCGGCAGTCGCCGCTACGGCCGCGGCCCCGGCAGCACCCGCTGCAGGCGCCAAGCCTGCGGACGATGGGTTGATCTCCGATCACGAGTTCGAAGCACTGCTGGACGATCTGCACGGCAAGGGCAAGTTCACCGAAGTCGCCCCGGCCGCTGCTGCAGCCACGGCGGCACCGGTTGCCGCCAAAGCCGCCGCGCCCGCCGCCAAGCCTGCGCCTGCGCCGGCTGCTGCTCCGGCGCCAGCGCGTGCCGCTGCGGCACCGGTCGCGGAAAAACCGGCCAGTGAAGCCGAAACCACCGTGCGGGTCGATACCGCACGGCTGGACGACATCATGAACATGGTCGGCGAGCTGGTACTGGTGCGTAACCGCCTGGTGCGCCTGGGCTTGAGCAGTGGCGATGAAGCCATGCAGAAGGCCGTGTCGAACCTCGACGTGGTCACCGCCGACCTGCAGACCGCCGTGATGAAAACGCGCATGCAGCCGATCAAGAAAGTCTTCGGCCGCTTCCCGCGCCTGGTCCGCGACCTCGCGCGCCAGCTGAAGAAAGAGATCAATCTGGAACTGGTGGGTGAAGAAACCGACCTCGACAAGAACCTTGTCGAGGCCCTGGCCGACCCGCTGGTCCACTTGGTGCGCAACGCTGTCGACCACGGTGTCGAAACCCCGGAAGAACGCGAAGCCTCGGGCAAGTCCCGTGGCGGCAAGGTGATCCTGGCGGCGGAGCAGGAAGGCGACCACATCCTGCTGTCGATCACCGATGACGGCAAGGGCATGGACCCGACCATCCTGCGCAATATCGCGGTCAAGCGTGGCGTGATGGACAAGGACGCCGCCGACCGCCTGACCGACACCGAGTGCTACAACCTGATCTTCGCCCCCGGCTTCTCGACCAAGACCGAGATTTCCGACGTGTCGGGCCGTGGCGTGGGCATGGACGTGGTGAAGACCAAGATCAGCCAGCTCAACGGCTCGATCAACATCTACTCGACCAAGGGCCAGGGCTCCAAGATCGTCATCAAGGTGCCGTTGACCCTGGCGATCATGCCGACCCTGATGGTGATGCTGGGCAACCAGGCGTTCGCCTTCCCGCTGGTCAACGTCAACGAGATCTTCCACCTCGACCTGTCGCGCACCAACGTGGTCGACGGCCAGGAAGTGGTGATCGTGCGGGACAAGGCGTTGCCCCTGTTCTACCTCAAGCGCTGGCTGGTTGCATCGGCCGCCCATGAAGAGCAGCGCGAAGGCCATGTGGTGATCCTCTCCGTGGGCACCCAGCGTATCGGCTTTGTCGTCGATCAACTGGTTGGCCAGGAAGAAGTGGTCATCAAGCCTTTGGGCAAAATGCTGCAGGGAACCCCGGGCATGTCGGGCGCGACCATCACCGGTGACGGTCGGATCGCGCTGATTCTCGATGTTCCGAGCATGCTCAAGCGTTACGCCGCTCGGCGTATTTGATTCTGGTGGGGCAGGGCGGTATTGCCCGCCCCACCTAACGGAGTGTTTATGGCAGTCAAGGTCCTGGTGGTGGACGATTCGGGTTTCTTCCGCCGCCGCGTCTCGGAAATTCTTTCCGCCGATCCAAGCATCCAGGTGGTCGGCACGGCCACCAACGGCAAAGAGGCGATTGATCAAGCCATTGCGTTGAAGCCGGACGTGATCACCATGGACTACGAGATGCCGATGATGGATGGCATCACGGCAGTCCGGCACATCATGCAACGCTGCCCGACCCCGGTATTGATGTTCTCCTCGCTGACCCACGAAGGCGCCCGAGTGACCCTCGACGCGCTGGATGCGGGGGCGGTGGACTTCCTGCCGAAGAATTTCGAAGACATCTCGCGCAACCCCGAGAAGGTCAAGCAACTGCTGTGCGAGAAAGTCCACAGTATTTCCCGCAGCAACCGCCGCAGCCTGTTCAGCGCGCCAGCCCCTGCGCCGGCACCGGTTGCTGCGCCGGCGGCGCCTGCCGGTTCCACGTTTGGCCGCCCGGCACCTGCGCCGGTTGCACGGCCTGCCGCGCCGCCGGTGCGGACGTCGGCACCGGCGGCTGCCCATTCGCCTGCGCCCAAGCGCAAGGCCTATAAGCTGGTCGCCATCGGCACCTCTACCGGCGGCCCGGTCGCCTTGCAGCGCGTGTTGACCCAATTGCCGGCCAACTTCCCGGCGCCGATCGTGTTGATCCAGCATATGCCCGCCGCGTTCACCAAGGCCTTCGCCGAGCGCCTGGACAAGCTGTGCCGCATCAGCGTCAAGGAAGCCGAGGATGGCGACATCCTGCGTCCTGGCCTGGCGTTGCTGGCCCCGGGCGGCAAGCAGATGATGGTCGACGGCCGTGGCGCGATCAAAATCCTGCCGGGCGATGAGCGCCTCAACTACAAGCCGTGCGTGGACATCACCTTCGGTTCGGCGGCCAAGTCCTACGGCGACAAAGTTCTGGCGGTGGTGCTCACCGGCATGGGCGCCGACGGCCGTGAAGGCGCGCGCCTGCTCAAGCAGGGCGGCAGTGCGATCTGGGCCCAGGACGAAGCCAGCTGCGTGATCTATGGCATGCCCATGGCCATCGTCAAGGCTGACCTGGCCGACGCCGTCTACAGCCTGGACGACATCGGCAGGCATCTGGTGGAGGCCTGCCTCTGATGGATGTATTGAGCCTGATCGGCATCATCCTGGCGTTTGTCGCCATTATTGGCGGCAACTACCTCGAAGGCGGTCACCTGGGCGCCCTGGCCAACGGCCCGGCGGCGCTGATCGTGATTGGCGGCACGGTGGGCGCCGCGTTGCTGCAGTCACCGATGAGTTCGTTCAAGCGCGCGATGCAGATCCTCATCTGGATCATTTTTCCGCCGCGTGTCGACCTGGCCGGTGGCATCGATCGTGTGGTCAACTGGAGCCTCACCGCACGCAAGGAAGGCCTGCTGGGCCTCGAAGGCGTGGCCGATGCCGAACCCGACAGCTATTCGCGCAAAGGCCTGCAATTGCTGGTGGACGGCGCCGAGCCGGAAGCGATCCGCAGCATCCTCGAGGTGGATTTCTACACCCAGGAAAGCCGCGACATCAACGCCGCCAAAGTGTTTGAAAGCATGGGCGGCTACGCGCCGACCATCGGCATCATCGGCGCGGTGATGGGCCTGATCCACGTGATGGGCAACCTGGCCGATCCGTCGCAGTTGGGCAGCGGCATTGCCGTGGCGTTCGTTGCCACCATCTACGGGGTGGCCAGTGCCAACCTGGTGCTGTTGCCGGTGGCCAGCAAGCTCAAGTCGATTGCCATGCGCCAGTCGCGCTATCGCGAGATGCTGCTCGAAGGCATCCTGTCGATTGCCGAGGGCGAGAACCCGCGCTCCATCGAATTGAAGCTCCAGGGCTTCATGGATTGATGGGGAGTATTGCCAATGAGCCGTCGCCGTCGCGAGCCTGAAGAACACGTCAACCACGAGCGGTGGCTGGTGTCCTATGCGGACTTCATCACCTTGCTGTTCGCCTTTTTCGTGGTGATGTACTCCATCTCGTCGATCAACGAAGGCAAGTACAAGGTCATTTCCCAGGCGTTGATCGGTGTGTTCAACGACGCCGACCGTTCGCTCAAGCCGATCCCGATTGGCGAAGAGCGGCCCAGGACCGTGACCCCGGCCAAGCCGCTGGTCAACGACAGCGACGAAACCGCTGCCGGCGTGGGCGGCACCAGTGATCCGCTGAAAAGCATCGCCGACGACATCAGTGCCGCGTTTGGCGACCTGATCAGCTCCAACCAGATGACCGTGCGCGGCAATGAGTTGTGGGTGGAGATCGAGCTCAATTCCAGCCTGCTGTTCGCCAGTGCCGATGCATTGCCCAGCGACCAGGCGTTCACCATCATCGACAAGGTGGCGGCGATCCTCAAACCGTTTGAAAACCCGATCCACGTTGAAGGCTTTACCGACAATGTGCCGATCAGTACCGCGCAGTACCCGACCAACTGGGAGCTGTCATCGGCCCGTGCCGCAAGCATCGTGCGCATGCTCGCGATGCAGGGCGTGAACCCTGGACGCCTGGCGTCGGTGGGGTATGGCGAGTTCCAGCCGGTGGCCAATAACGCCACGCTCGAAGGCCGCGCACGCAACCGTCGGGTGGTGCTGGTGGTGTCCCGAAACCTGGAGGTGCGCCGTAGCCTGACCGGCACTGGTACCGCCAATGCAACACCGGATGCGGCCTTGAAGCGCGCTGGCACACAAACTGCACCGGCCCCTGCAAAGCCGCCGGTTCAGCAGAGTGCCGTCAATTCTCCGTCGCCGGCTCAATAACCTTATGCAATGTCTCGGTCGCGCGTGTGCCCACCGGGAGGAACCATCCGAATGAGAGTCTGGGCAGTTGCCAATCAAAAAGGTGGAGTCGGCAAGACCACCACCTCCATCGCTTTAGCCGGCTTGCTGGCCGAGGCGGGCAAGCGTGTGGTCGTGGTCGACCTCGACCCCCACGGCTCGATGACCAGCTATTTCGGCTACGACCCGGATGCGCTGGAGCACAGCAACTACGACCTGTTCCTGCACAAAGGCAACGTACCGGCCGACCTGCCCGGGCAATTGCTGCTGCCCACCAGTAACGAAAGCATTTTCCTGCTGCCGTCGAGTACCGCGCTGGCCACCCTGGAGCGCCAGTCGCCGGGGCAGAGCGGCCTGGGCCTGGTGATCGCCAAGACCCTGGCGCAACTGTGGCAGGACTTCGACTACGCGATCATCGACAGCCCGCCGTTGCTCGGGGTGCTGATGGTCAACGCTTTGGCGGCCAGCCAGCAACTGGTGATCCCGGTGCAGACCGAGCACCTGGCGGTCAAGGGCCTGGAGCGCATGGTCAGCACCCTGGCGATGATCAACCGTTCGCGCAAACAGGCGTTGCCCTACAGCATCGTGCCCACCCTGTTCGACCGCCGCACCCAGGCGTCCCTGGGCACCTTGCGCGTCCTGCGCGATGCCTACCCGGAGACTATCTGGAACGGCTACATTCCGGTGGACACCCGCCTGCGTGATGCCAGCCGTGCCGGGCTCACGCCGTCGCAGTTCGACGGCAAAAGCCGCGGTGTGCTGGCCTACCGGGCGTTGCTCAAGCACCTGCTGTCCCAGCAGCTTGTGGCGCAGGTGGCCTGATGATGAACCGTCCCGTCGAACTCAAGGTCAAGACCCGGCCGCAACTGGCACTGGAATCCTACCTGGATGCCTTGCTGCAGGACGCGACCGCAGAAGAATTACAGGAGCCTATCCTGGTGCTGGAGCCGGCGGTCGAAGTGCCGTCCTCGAGCAGCCTGGACGAGTTCCAGTTGGCTGTATTGGAAGAGCAGGCCCGCGATGCACTCGTCGTCCCGGTCAGCGTCCCGGTGGTCGCTCCCGTCGTACCTGCGGTGGTCGAGCCGGTCGTGGAAGTGCACCTGCCACCGAGCATCACGCCACCGCCGGTGAGTGGCGATGATCGGCCGGCCTGGGCGGCCGAGCCATTTGAATGTCTGCTGTTCGACGTCGCCGGGTTGACCCTGGCGGTGCCGTTGGTGTGCCTGGGCTCGATCTACTCGTTGGAGGGCCAGGAACTGACGCCGTTGTTCGGGCAGCCGGAGTGGTTCCTGGGCATCCTGCCGAGCCAGGCCGGTAACCTCAAGGTGCTGGACACCGCACGCTGGGTGATGCCCGACCGCTACCGCGATGACTTCCGCCAAGGCTTGCAATACGTGATCTCGGTGCAGGGCTACGAATGGGGGCTGGCGGTGCATCAAGTCAGCCGCTCGCTGCGCCTGGACCCGAATGAAATCAAATGGCGCAGCCATCGGGGCCAGCGGCCCTGGCTGGCAGGCACCGTGATCGAACACATGTGTGCGTTGCTGGACGTTGCCGAACTGGCCGAGTTGATCGCCAGCGGTGCCGTTAAAGCAATGCCGGTGAACAAACGCAGTTGATGGGACAACAAGGGCCGCGCGAACGTGCGGCCAAAAGAAGTACACACGCCGCCTACATCGGCATTTGAAGGGGTCAGAGATATGAACAAGTCAGCGTCCGCACAAGGTTTGGATGATCCGATCCTGCAATGGGTTACCTTCAAACTGGACAACGAAACCTACGGTATCAACGTGATGCGCGTGCAGGAAGTGCTGCGCTACACCGAGATCGCTCCGGTTCCCGGTGCGCCAAGCTATGTGCTGGGCATCATCAACCTGCGCGGCAACGTGGTGACGGTGATCGACACCCGCCAGCGTTTTGGCCTGGACACGGTCGAAGTCAGCGATAACACGCGTATCGTCATCATCGAGGCCGACAAGCAAGTGGTCGGGATCATGGTCGACAGCGTCGCGGAAGTGGTCTACCTGCGCCAATCGGAAGTGGAAACCGCGCCGAACGTGGGCAACGAGGAATCGGCCAAGTTCATCCAGGGCGTATGCAACAAGAACAACGAACTGTTGATTCTGGTTGAGCTGGACAAAATGATGAGCGAAGAAGAATGGTCGGAACTGGAGAGCATCTGATTGTTCCTTGAGGTCGCGGTGATTGTCCTGGCCCTGTTGTGGGCCGGGACCTTGGGTTTTCTGCTGCGCTACATACGCCAGCAGCGCGAGTTGGCGATGCAGCAGGCCGAGCGCGATGCGGTGCGTGATCGACGGGTGCTGGAGCTGGTCAAGCGGGTTGATCACTTCCAGCAGAGTGCGGTGAGGGTGGGGGACGAGGTGCATGAACTGCGCGCCATTCTCGCGCCGCTGCCGGACAAGCTGGCGCAGATCGAGCAGCGTGACCCTTCCAGCCTGTCATTTGCCCAGGCGGCGAAGCTGGTGGGCATGGGCGCTACCGTGGATGAACTGACCCAGTCGTGTGGCTTGACCCAGGCTGAGGCGCAGTTGATGAGTAAATTACACAAAAGCTGATTGTGCCGTGTATACCGTGCGCTTCTCGCTATGCCTTGAATGCCGCCTGCGGCTGATTGTGTCGGATGCGTCACCGTGCCATGTTTTTCCGTGGCACTTTTACTTGTTTGTGATGACCAAGCTACGCATGTAGGACGTTTCACTCACAAGGATGCGAAATGCCTGTTGATCCCCTCTCGAGCAAAACCCTCTGTTTGGCTGCCGTCTTGGGTTGCCACCTCCGCGCTTACCGCGCAATCAAATGCCGTGCTTCAAGATCGACCGCGTCGTACTCAGTGGCGATCAGGCTGAAGATGTCCAGTCAACCCTGTCGATGATCCGTTGCAGGGACGTTGCATCGGTGCCAGCGGCATTGACCTCACGTTGAGCCACGGGCCATGCCAGGGACGCGTTGGCGGGTGAGCGGTCTACGCAAACCATGAGGAGGAACGCGATGTTGAGGAGCGGGCTGCTGTTGAGTGTTTACGCGGTGTTATTGATTGGGTGCACGGGCAGGGGCTTCCAACCGCCGCCGCCGGATTTTACCGATTGGCAAAAGAGCGGGGTCTCTGTAGAGGGCGTCAAGAGCAGCATGCTCGCGTGCGGGTACGAGAATGTGGCGGGCACGGGCGGCGGCTCAATCGATGAGAGACTGAAGCACTTCTATTGCATGAAGGACGCTGGCTTTACCCGCAAGGATAATCTGGACCTGTGCAAGCTTGGCCGCGTTGGCGAATCTCCAGTGTGCGATGGCCGCCGCTGATCCATCACTAAAAGGAAGCAAGGAATGAACGATCTACGCAATGGACTGTACGGCGTCGCGCTGGCATTGGCGGTGGCAGGGCTGGGCGGTTGCGCCTCGTCGATGACGGTCACCGGCGAGCCGGGGGTGAAGATGGGCCAGAGTTACGCCCAGGTGCTCGCGGTGGTCAGCCGAAACAACGCTGTGACCAAGCAGGTCGATGGCCAAGGCTTCCGGGCTGAGGGTTATTCGCCGATGTTCAAGGACTGCCGGATCAAGTACTTCATCTTCCAGGGCGCTGATGGCTTGCAGCAGGTGAAGTACGAACCGGCGCCAGAGCTGTCGGTCAAGCAGAATTGCCGTCAGCCGTAAGCGGCCCTTTATTCCTCTGCGAGTTGACTGCTGATGAGCCTTTTACGTGTGGTTCCCGTGGCGTTGCTGGTGCTGCTGACCGGCTGCGGCCAAGTGGCGAACATCCGCTCCCTGTCCACCGGCTACGTTGCACCGCAGACCGGCGAGACCGCCCGCGTGCGGTTGATCACCGATGGTCTGGTGCGCGCGGTGCCGGGGCGTGATTGCCTGGACTGGAACGTGCCGGGCGCCGGGGTGATGGCGTCGACGAAAGCGGGCTTCCCCGATCACAACGGTGAAAGCCTGGGCATGCCTGGGCCGATTTATTCGTGGGCGGCTGCGGTGTCGTCGGAATTGGTGGTGCCGGCGAACACGCCGATCGCCTTTCATTACTTGGGGCAATTGCAGTATTCCCGGCAATGCTCCGCCAGCATGGCCTTCGTGCCTCGGCCCGGGGTGGATTACATGGTGCAGGCGTCCATGTATGCCAATTGTTCGATCCAGTTGCATGAACTGCCGGCGGGCGCCAAGCAATGGGTCGCTGTGGAGCCTGTGCCCAAGGGCAAGCTGTCGATGTGCAACGCGATGGATAACTTCTAGTGAGTCGCGGGATTAATTTTCAACGCCCATGGCTTTTTTTCGGTCGCCCAGGGTCCACATCCTTCAAGCACCTTTGAATCCAGGAGTAAGCCACCCATGACCACCCCCAAGGCACTGTTGATCCTCCACGGCAAGCAGGCCCTCAACGAGGACGTGCGCAGCGCCGTGCTGGCCCGGCGCGAGCAGGGCTGGGAGCTGGCGGTACGGGTGACCTGGGAGGGCGGTGACGCAAAGCGCCTGGTCAAGGAGGCCCTGGAGGGCGGCTATACCCACATCATTGCCGGCGGCGGCGATGGCACCTTGCGCGACGTGGCCGAGGCCATGGCGCAGGCCAAGGGTGACGCCAGCCTGGTGCTGATGCCCCTGGGGACCGCCAATGATTTCGCCAAGGCTGCCGGCGTGCCCTTGGAGCCCGCCCAGGCCCTGGCGTTGCTGGATGTGCCGCCCAGGGCGATCGACCTCGGCCAGGTCGGCGGGCAAATCTTCCTGAATATGGCCACCGGCGGCTTCGGCAGCCAGGTTACCGCCAATACCTCCGAAGACCTGAAGAAAGTCCTCGGTGGCGCCGCCTACCTGTTCACCGGCCTGACGCGCTTCAGCGAGTTGAAGGCCGCCTATGCGGAGCTGGACGGGCCGGATTTCCACTGGAAAGGCGAGCTGCTTGCCCTGGGTATCGGCAACGGTCGCCAGGCGGGCGGTGGGCATGTGCTGTGCCCTGGGGCATTGGCCGACGATGGCTTGCTGGACGTCAGTATCCTGCCGGCGCCCCAGGAAGTGGTCGGCACCTTGCGCGAGCTGATGGGCAACGGTTGGGAGCTGGACGCGATGTTCGTGCGGGCACGCCTGCCGTGGGTCAACATCAAGGTCGCGCAGGGCTTGTACATCAACCTCGATGGCGAGCCGCTGGAAGGTGACGACCTGCACTTCGAGGCCTTGCCCAAGGCCCTGCGCGTGCATCTGCCGGTGGGTTCGCCCCTAGTCGTCCAGGCTGATGATCTGCTCGCGCACGGCAAATAACACCAGGCCCGCCACGTCGAATATCTGCAGGCGCTTCATGATTTGCGAGCGGTGGGCTTCTACGGTCTTGATGCTCAGGCCCAGGCCGTGGGCGATCTCGCGGGTGGATTTGCCGCGCACGATCAGGCGCAGGATTTCCAGTTGGCGGGCCGTGAGGTTATGGCTGTGGCTGGTGGGCGTGGCCGGCCCCTGGCTGCGCACCAGCGCCTGGTTGATCACGGTATGGGCGATCGCCGGGCTCAGGTAGCGCTCGTTGTTGCGCAAGGCCAGCAACGCGTGTTCCAGCTCGTTGGCAGTGGTGTCCTTGAGCAGGTAGCCGTGGGCGCCCGCTTCCAGCGCGCACATGATCAGCTCCGGATCGGTGTGCATCGACAGGATCAGCACCTTGCTCCTGGGGTGCACACGCTTGAGTTGCTGCAGCGCGTCGAGGCCAGTGGTGTGTTTCATGGACAAGTCCAACAGCACGATATCCGGCAGCAGGGTATTGAACTGCTCCAGCAATTGCGCGCCATCGCTGGCTTCGCCGGTCACCGTGTAGCCGGGAATATCCTGTACCAGCGCACGTACGCCGGCCCTGATCAGTGCATGGTCATCCACCAGGAGTAATGTGCAGGTCACTCGATAACCTTAGGGGCGCTGGCCCGTTCGAGGGAGCGAGGCGCCCAGGGGAAAAGCGCGTCGATCCGTGTGCCGTGGCCTGGTTGGCTGCTGACGGACAATGAACCCCCAAGCTGGTCAATGCGCTCGGACATGCCGGCCATGCCCCGTTGGCCTTCCAGGCCGGGGTTGATGGCGGGCGAAAAGCCCTGGCCGTCATCGCAGATGGTCAGCGACAGGCCCTCGGGCAGGCGCTGCAGGCGCACCAGCAGGTTGCGCGCCTGGGCGTGGCGCAGCATGTTGGTCACGGCTTCCTGGGTAATGCGAAAGGCCGCCACGGCCATTTCTTCAGGGATGCCGGTCAGTCGTTGCTGGCATTCGAGGCTCCAGTGCACCGGGGTGTTTTCCAGGGTCTTGAGCAGGTGCGCGCGCAGGCTGGCTTCCAGGCCCAGGCTGGCGAGCTGCCGGGGGTTGAGGATGGCGGACACGTCGCGCACCTTGGCCAGGGTCTCGTTCAAGGTGTTGCACAGCACGGTGCACTGGCTTTGCAGCTCCTCCGGCAGGCGGCGCTTGAGCCATTCGCTTTGCAGCTTGGCGGCGGTCAGCAACTGGCCGATATCGTCATGCAGTTCACGGCTGAGGCGATGACGTTCGTTTTCCTGCACTTGCAACAGGCGATCGGCCAACTCCTGGGGCTGGAACTTGATGGATTTACGCGAGCGCCACTGTTGCAGGCCAACCACCACCAAGATGGCCAGGTTGAGCAGCAGCACCAGCAGTGGCAGCGGCGCGGAGCGGCTGTAGGCCCACAGGCTCAGCAGCAGCGAGCCGAGGCACAGGGCGAGGATCAAACGGCGTGCGTTACTGCGGGACGCGGACCTTGCGATGAATGTCTTGAGGCTGGCATGCATAGCGGATGGAGCCAATGAAGGTTCGCTGCGGGAAGACCGGTCGCGGCTGACCGGGCTCTGTTTGGAATACGTTCTTGAATCGTTCTCAAGCAGGCTGAAGTTGAGTCACTTCAAGCGGGTGCATAGTACCACCACTCTTACCGTTGGTCGCCAGGTGCCGTGCCTGGCGGGCCTATTTAAACGCGCAACAACTCGAGGAATGATAATCCCAGAGTTAATGAAGTGAGGTTGTATTATTTCAAAGGGTTTGTATCGTTAATGGCTAATTGATATTGAATAGCCATTTTTCTCCAGCAGATTAGTTGGAGTCGTCGTTTTTAGATAACCCCGTGCTTGAATGCGACCTGATAACGCTTCAAGACAAATGGTGCATACGTTGTTGCGGATTGTAACTGAAACCCTTTTGCGGAATGTGCAGGGTGACCGTGTCAATCAACTTGGTCTGTTCTTCTTCATCCAGGGGCAGTTGGCCTGTTTTTGCATCGATCAATTCCAACTGCCAGGCCAGCAATGTCAGGCAGTCATGCAGGGCGTCCAGGGCTTGATCATGTAACTGCAACGGGTTTTCGGCGTTGGCGATCACGTCCTGGATATGCCGCGAGAACTCGCTGATCGCTTGCAGGGCCAGGCAATCGGCCTTTTCGGCGAGCTTGATCAGGCTGATTTTCATGCAGTCGATGGCGTCACTGTCGTTGCGGATCAAATGCAGGTGGCTCAGGCATTCTTCCGACTTGGTCAGCAGCTTTTCAGCCTCGCGCAGGAACTCAGGAAGTGCAAGTTGCCACTCGTTACCGTCGTTCATCATGCAAGTCTCCACAACATAAGGTCGGGTGATGAGAGGTCGCACCGGGTGAATGGCGTAAAACTACCGCTGAAAGATAACGGGAATCTGTAGGTTGCTTCTGAGTTTTCAGTAGGACGTTTATTTGAATGACGGCGACGGCTGTGCGTGGCCCCCGTGAGCGGGCTCGATTGCACACCTTCAGTTGCCGCGACGTGAGCGTCTGGAAAACCCATAAGACGAGGGCTGGGGATGGCAAACAAAAGCCTGACTCCATTCATGCAATGAGAATGGCGTCACATTAATGGCTATTAGATATTGCGAACATCAGGTTGGGCCTGATTGTGTATAGGGGAATCCCTTACATGGCGGAACCTTGCGTCGATTTGAATGTCGCGCAACGTCGCTGCACCGCCATATGAACAGGCCTCAGCAGTAAAGCATGATGTCAGTGTGACATCAATGAATTTACGTGGCATTTTACCGGGGTCAAGGTCCGGCGTTTGCCGCCGATAACAAGCTAACTGCACAAACACTTCGCGCATTACTTTCCAGCGCACACCAGGAGCTCTTAATGGCCGGCATTCTCGACACGGTAGACCAACGCACGCAACTGGTGGGTGAGAATCGCCTGGAGATCCTCATGTTCCGCCTGGCCGGGCGGCAGCTGTTCGCCATCAACGTGTTCAAGGTGCAGGAAGTCCTGCAACTGCCCAAGCTGACCCTGATGCCCCAGCGCCACCCCTTCGTGTGCGGCGTGGTCAACCTGCGGGGCCAGACCCTGCCGGTGATCGACTTGTCCCAGGCCATCGGCATGCGTCCGCTGGTGCCGGGCCCCAACAGCACCATCATCGTCACCGAGTACAACCGCTCGGTGCAGGCGTTCCTGGTGGGTGGCGTGGACCGCATCGTCAACATGAACTGGGAGGCCATCCTGCCGCCGCCGACCAGCGCCGGGCGCCAGCATTACCTCACCGCCATCAGCAAGGTCGACGACCAGTTGGTGGAGATCATCGACGTGGAAAAAGTCCTCGCCGAGATCGTGCCGTACAACGCCAAGGTCTCCCGCGAAAAACTCGACGACCCGGTGCTGGAACGCGCCCGTGGCCGCGAAGTGCTGCTGGTGGACGACTCCAACGTGGCCCTGTCGCAATTGCGCGACACCCTCGGCCAACTGGGCGTGAAGATGCACATCGCCAGCGACGGTCTCAAGGCGCTGAACATGCTCAAGGCCTGGGCCGACGCCGGCCATGTGATGACCGACAAGCTGCTGATGATCTTCACCGACGCCGAAATGCCCGAGATGGACGGCTACCGCCTCACCACCGAAATCCGCAACGACCCACGACTGCGCAAGCTCTACGTGGTGCTGCACACCTCGCTGTCGGGCAGTTTCAACGACTCGATGGTGAAGAAGGTCGGCTGCGACAACTTCCTGTCCAAGTTCCAGCCGGACAAGCTGGTGGATGTGGTGCGTCAGCGCCTGATGCTGGACGAAGCGTCCGCTTGACCTTAGGGTGACGGCTTTGCCCCTCAGGAATGTTGGCCCATGCTTCGTCTCAGCGCGTTGTACCGTTACCCCTTGAAGTCCGGCAAGGCCGAAACCCTGCAACAGATCGGCCTGGATAAACTGGGGTTGGACGGCGATCGACGCTGGATGCTGGTGGATGAGGCCAGCGGGCGTTTCCTCACCCAGCGCGCCGTGGCGAAGATGAGCCAACTGTCGGCGCTGTGGAACAGCAGCGGCGGCCTGACCCTGAGTTCGCCTGGCTACGCGCCGCTGGACGTGGCGTTGCCCGGCAGCGCGGCTGAGTTACGTGGCGTGACCATCTGGCGCGACACCTTGCGTGTGCCGGACGCCGGCGACGAAGCCGCCGCCTGGGTCAGCGCCTTTATCGGCAAGCCCACGCGGCTGGTGCAGATACCCCTTGAGCGGGCGCGCACCACCCAGGCAGGTTACGGCCGCGATGATGACCAGGTCGCGTTCGCCGACGGTTATCCGTTACTGGTGATCGGGCAAGCGTCCCTCGACGACCTCTCGCAAAAAGTCGGCCGTCCCATGGACATGCTGCGCTTTCGCCCCAACCTGGTGATCGAAGGCAGTGACGCCTTCGCCGAGGATGGCTGGAAGCGCCTGCGCATCGGGGATGTGGAGTTTCGTGCAGTCAAGCCCTGCTCACGCTGCATTCTCACCACCATCGATCCGCACACCGGCGAGCGCAGTCCCGACCGTGAGCCTTTTGTGACGCTGGAGGCCTACCGCAAGACCGAGGACGGCGCGATTTTTGGCCAGAACCTGGTCAACGATGGCGTGGGCCGCCTGGAAGTGGGCATGCCGGTGATCATCCTCGAATAAGCCATGGGCCCATAAAAAATGCCCGTCTCCTGGGAGACGGGCATTTTTTTTGCGGCGCAGCGATCAGCCGCGGTATTCGCACAGGTAAGCGGTGTCTACCGCGACCTTCAGCTGGAACTTGCTGTTGGCCGGTACGTTGAACTGGCTGCCGGCGGCGAAGGTTTCCCAGTCATTGGCGTCGGGCAGCTTGACGCTCAGGGCGCCGGACACCACGTGCATGATTTCGCGCTGGGCGGTGCCGAATTCGTATTCACCCGGGGCCATTACGCCGATGGTCGCCGGACCTTCTGCGGTGCCGAAAGCGATCGACTTGACGGTGCCGTCGAAGTACTCGTTGACTTTGAACATGGGCGAATCCTCGGAAAAAGGGTCTGGAAAGGTCGGCCAGTATGCCCAAGGCCAGGGAAGCTGCCTAGACCGGCAAAATCAGCGGCAGCAGGCGCGCGGTGTTGCGTGCATCTTCCAGCGCGCGATGTTGCTGGCCCTGGAACTGCATCCCCGCCAATTGCAGGGCGCCATTGAGCCCCAGGGGCTTGTCCAGGCGCCGGGCCTTGGCGAAGCGTTGCTTGAGGTTGACATGGGGCGTGGGGGCCATGGCGCTGGCCAGGCCATGGCGCTGCCATTCGAGCTCCAGCTGCACGCGGTCGTAGTCACCCCAACTGGCCCAGCCTTCCAGGCGCGCCTGATGCTGGCCCAGCCAGCGCTCGAACAGCGGCCACACCTCGATGAACGGTGCAGCGCCGTCGATATTTGCCTGGGTGATATGGGTCAGCTGGCGACAAAAGGGCGTGAGCAAGGGGCGGCGCAGCGGCCGCACAAAGCGCTGGAAGTGGTCCAGCTCGCGGCCCTGGCGGTTTACCAGGCTAGCGCCGATCTCGATGACTTCCATCTCCGTCACGGGCCAGCCGCCTTCATCCGTTGTGGCTTCAAGGTCAATAATCAGCCAATGAGGCATCGCGCAGGTTCCCGTACTCGTCCTTTCCTGTTGGGGATAGAGCGTAGACCGGCCTTGTAGTTCCGACTAGGGGGTTATTCGATCTCCAGCAGAACCTGGCGATTGCGTACCTGATCGCCCGCCATCACCTGCACGGCCTTGACCACGCCGTCCCTGTCGGCCTTGAGTGGATGCTCCATTTTCATGGCTTCGAGCACCAGCAGCAGTTGGCCTTTAGTCACCTGTTCACCGGTGCTGACGCGGACGTCGACGATGGCACCGTCCATCGGTGCCTTGACCGTGCCGCTGCCGGCGTCGGCCTGGCGCCCGGCAGCCTGCTGGGTGCGGTTGGTGACGGTAAGGCCAGGCAGCCACAGCCGGGAGCCCTCAAGGTGATAGGCGATGCGACGGCGAACGCCGTTGAGCACCACGGTGGCGTGACGGCCATCGGTGCTGAGTGGCAGGGGGGCGGCGGTGACGGTGTGGGTTTCGCCGTCGACCTCCAGGCGAAAGGTGCAGGGAACACGGGCGTTGTTGCGCCATCCCGCGAGGCCGTGGGGATGCTGGTCGGCGCTGTGTTGGTAAAACAGCGCGGCGGCCAGGGCGAGTTGATCACTTGTCGCGGCCGGGCGCGGTATTTCGCTGAAGTGCTCGGCGATAAACCCGGTGCTGAAATCACCCTCGATAAACCCTGGGTGCTTGAGCAGTTCAGCCAACAAGCGCTGATTGGTCGTCACCCCCAGCAACAACGTGTCTTCCACCGCCCGCAGCAGTTTGCGCCGGGCTTCTTCGCGGGTGGCGCCATGGGCGATGAGCTTGCCGAGCATCGGGTCATAGAACGGGCTGATGGTTTTGCCTTCGCACAGCCCATGGTCAACCCGTACGCCCACGGCCGGTTCCCAGCGCAGCACCTCACCGGTTTGCGGCAGGAAGCCCTGGGCCGGGTCCTCAGCATAGAGGCGCACTTCCATGGCGTGGCCGCTCAGGCTCACCTGCGCCTGCTCGAGCGGCAGCGGCTGGCCGGCGGCGATCTGCAGTTGCCAGGCCACCAGGTCGAGGCCGGTGATCAGCTCGGTGATCGGGTGCTCCACTTGCAGGCGGGTGTTCATTTCCAGGAAGTAGAACCGGCCGTTGCGGTCGAGCAGGAATTCCACGGTACCGGCGCCGAGGTAATTCACTGCGCGCCCGGCCTTGAGCGCGGCCTCGCCCATGGCCTGGCGCAGTTCGGGCGTCATCACCGGGCAGGGCGCTTCCTCGATGACTTTTTGATGGCGGCGCTGGATCGAGCAGTCGCGTTCGCCGAGGTAAATCAGGTTGCCGTGGCGGTCGCCGAACAGTTGGATCTCGACGTGGCGCGGCTCGATCAGCGCCTGTTCGAGGATCAGTTCGTCACTGCCGAACGCATGCCTGGCCTCCGAGCGGGCGCTGTGCAGGCTTTCCAGCAGCGCCTCCGGCTGGTGGACCAGACGCATGCCACGGCCACCGCCGCCGGCGCTGGCCTTTATCATCAGCGGGTAGCCGATGCGCTCGGCTTCACGTTGCAGGCAGGTGTCATCCTGGGCGCTGCCCTGGTAGCCGGCGATGCAAGGCACGCCGGCCTCGAGCATGGCGAGTTTGGACCGGCGCTTGCTGCCCATCAATTCGATGGCCTCGGCGCTGGGGCCGATGAAGGTCAGGCCGGCGTCCTGGCACGCGCGGGCGAAACCGGGGTTTTCCGAGAGGAAGCCGTAGCCGGGGTGGATGGCGTCGGCACCGGTCAGTTTGGCTGCATTGAGGATGGCTTCTATGTTCAGGTACGACTGCTGTACCGGGGCGGGGCCGATGTGGACGGCTTCGTCGGCCATTTGTATGTGCCGGGCTTGGGCGTCGGCGTCGCTGTAGACGGCGACGGTGCGGTAGCCCAATGCCTGGGCCGTGCGCTGGATGCGGCAGGCGATTTCGCCGCGGTTGGCGATCAGGATTTTTGTGAACTGCGGCATTTTTTGCTCCGTGTGTATATCCGTTATTTAGGTAACGGCCACTTAGGGTTCCGCTCTTACAGCGGGTCACTTTTGGAAGGACCCAAAAGTAACCAAAAGGTCCTCGCCCCAACACTCGGCACCTCGCCTAGGCTCGGTGTGCCCTCACTCCGGCTTTGGCGCGTGGGCCGCCGCAATGGGCCATCCCTGGCCCAGTGCGGCTAACCCGGCGTCCTGCCGGGTTACCCACGCTCCAAAGCCTGCGTTCGGGCATACCGAGCCTAGGCGAGGTACCGAGTGGTGGGGCAAGAGCCCTTTGGTTACTTTGGGGCTTTTCCAAAGTCACCCGCTGTAAGAGCGGAACCATAGGCAGCCGTTACCGCAGCAACGGATATGTACTCGCTCAAAGCCAACGACATGGTCGGCCCGAAGGCCGCCACGGCAGCAAGCGCCCTCGCCACAGACTACAGAAAATTGTGTAGATACCCATGCCCAGCGGGCGTCATTTGCACCACCCAGGCTTGCGCTTCTGCACAAACGCCTGCGTCCCCTCGATCCCTTCCGCGCTGGTCACCGCCTCGGCAAACCACTGCGCCGCCTGGTCCAGCAGCGGCCCCACGGGCTGCTCCACGCTGGCCAGCAACAGCGCCTTGGTGCGCGCATTGGCGCCGGGGGCGCAGCGCAGCACCTGCCCCAGCACCTCATCCAGACGCTCCGCCAACGCCTGCGGATCGGTCTCGGTGAAGTGCACCAGCCCCAGCCGTTGAGCTTCCAACCCATCGAACCGCGCCGCCGTCAGCGCCAGTCGCCGCGCCTGGGTCAGGCCGATACGCTTGACCACAAACGGTGCGATCTGTGCCGGCAGCAACCCCAGGCTGGTCTCCGGTAAACCGAACTGCGCCTGGTGATCGGCAATCGCGATGTCACTCACGCAGGCCAGGCCAAACCCGCCGCCCAGCACCGCGCCTTGCAGCACCACGATGACCACTGGCGACACGGCTTCCACCGCTTGCAGCAACGTGCCGAAGGCCCGGTTCAGGGCCTGCAATTGATCGCCGGCGCTGACCAGGTCCTTCACATCGGCACCGGCGCAAAAATGCCCGCCTGCGCCGCTGATCACCACGGCGCGCACCTGGCTGTCCAACCCGGCCAGCACCGCGCGCAGTTCGTTGACCATTTCCAGGCTCATGGCATTGCGGCATTCGCGCCGGTTGAGGGTGATGTGCAACACGCCGTTGTGGGGTTCGAGCAGCAGGGTATTCATGGCTTTTTCCCCGGCAAAGTGCCCATCAACTTGCAGATGATGCCCAGCATGATTTCATCGGCACCGCCGCCAATCGACACCAGGCGCACGTCGCGATAGGCGCGGGCCACCGGGTTGTCCCACATGAAGCCCATGCCGCCCCAGTATTGCAGGCAACTGTCGCTGACTTCGCGGCCGAGGCGCCCGGCCTTGAGCTTGGCCATGGAGGCCAGGCGGGTCACGTCCTGGCCCTTGATGTACTGCTCGGTGGCCTGGTAGACCAGTGCACGCAGGCATTCGATTTCGGTGGCCAGTTCGGCCAGGCGGAAGTGAATCACCTGGTTGTCGATCAGCGCCTTGCCGAAGGTCTGGCGCTCCTTGCAGTACTCGACGGTGCTGTCGATGCAGTACTCCAGGCCCTTGATCATATTGGCCGCGCCAAACAGGCGTTCTTCCTGGAACTGCAGCATCTGCATCATGAAACCCGCGCCTTCATGGCCGATGCGATTGCGCTGGGGCACGCGCACGCCGTCGAAGAACACCTGGGCGGTCTCGGAGCTGTGCATGCCGAGTTTTTCCAGGGGCGGGCTGACGCTGATCCCTGGGGTGTTCATCGGCACCAGGATCAGCGACTTGTTGATATGCGGCTTGTCGTCGGAGGTGTTGGCCAACAGGCAGATAAAGTCGGCGCTGGGCGAGTTGGTGATCCACATTTTGCTGCCGTTGATCACATAGTCGCTGCCGTCCTTGCGCGCATGGGTTTTCAACCCGGCCACATCGGAGCCGGCGCCGGTTTCCGAGACGCCGATGCAACCGACCTGCTCGCCGCTGATAGCCGGGCGCAGGAATTCGTCGCGCAATTCATCGGAACCGAAGCGGGCGAGGGCGGGGGTGCACATATCGGTCTGCACGCCGATGGACATGGGGATGCCGCCGCAGCGGATGGTGCCGAACTCTTCGGCGGCGACGATCGAGTAGCTGTAGTCCAGGCCCATGCCGCCGAATTGTTCCGGTTTGGAGATCCCCAGCAAGCCGAGGTCGCCGGCCTTGCGGAAGATGTCGTGGATGGGGAAGCGCCCGGCTTTTTCCCATGCGTCCACATGGGGGTTGATCTCGCGGTCGACGAAGGCACGGACGGTGCGGCGCAGTTCCTGATGTTCCTGGGTGAAGATCATTGTTCTTGTTCTCCGGTTAGAAGCGCGCGATGCCGAAGCTGTTGGGCTGCAACTCGCGGACGTCGGCCTCGTGACAGATATCCAGCAGAAAGCCGAGTAAGGTACGGGTATCCCGTGGGTCTATCAGCCCGTCATCCCACAGGTTCGCGCTGCCATAGAGGGCAGTGGACTGACTGTCGAGTTTTTGCGCGGTGACCTGTTCGAGCATGTCCAGCACCTTGGGATCCGGCACCAGGCCGTCTTTCAACTGCTTGGCCTCGGTGACGATCCGCAGCACCTTGCCCGCCTGGGCACCGCCCATCACCGCCGTGCGGCTGTTGGGCCAGGCGAAGATAAAACGTGGGTCCAGGCCGCGACCGCACATTGCATAGTTGCCGGCGCCGTAGGAGCCACCGACCACCACCGTGAGTTTAGGCACCCGTGCGTTGGCCACCGCCTGGATCATCTTCGCGCCATGCTTGATCACCCCTTGCTGCTCCGCTTCGGTACCCACCATGAAGCCGGTGGTGTTGTGCAGGAACAGCAGCGGTGTGCGGCTCTGGTCACACAGCTGGATAAACTGCGCCGCCTTGCTCGCGCCCTTGGGCGTGATCGGGCCGTTGTTGCCGATCACGCCGACCGCGCGGCCCTGGATGTGCAGATGGCCGCAGACGGTATGGGCGTCGAACGCTGCCTTGAACTCGAGGAACTGCGAACCGTCGGCCAGGCGCGCGAGGATCTCGCGCACGTCGTAGGGCTTTTTCGGGTCAGCGGGGATCAGCCCCAGCAGGTCGTCGATGGGGTACAGCGGCTCGGCGTAATTGCGTTTGGGCGCCAGCGGCAGGCGCTCATCCCAGGGCAACAGGCTGACGATTTCACGCACGATGCGCACGCCATCGGCGTCGTTTTCCGCCAGGTATTCGGCGGTGCCGGCGATCTGTGCATGCATTTCGGCACCGCCCAATTCTTCATCGGTGGCGACTTCACCGGTCGCCGCCTTGAGCAGCGGCGGGCCGGCAAGGAACAGCTTGGCCTTGCCGCGCACCACCACCACGTAATCCGACAGTCCTGGCTGGTACGCGCCACCCGCCGTGGCCGAGCCGTGCACCACGGTGATCTGCGGCAAGCCCATGGCCGACATGCGCGCCTGGTTGGCAAAGCTGCGCGCGCCTTCGATGAAAATCTCCGCGGCATAGTTGAGGTTGGCGCCGCCGCTTTCGGCGAGGGTCACCACCGGTAGTTTGTTGTCCATGGCGATCTGTTGCAGGCGCAGGGATTTTTTCAGGCCGGAGGGCGAAACGGTGCCGCCCTTGATCGCGCTGTTATTGGCCACCACCAGCATGCGCACGCCGCTGACGTAGCCGATGCCGGCGATCAACCCCCCGCCGGCGGCGCTGCCGTCCTTGTCATCATGCAGCTTGTAGCCGGCCAGGCTCGCCAGTTCCAGGAACGGCGCGCCCGGGTCCAGCAGCAGGTTGAGGCGCTCGCGGGGCAGCAGTTGGCCGCGTTTTTCGAACTTGGGCCTGGCCTCCTCGGCCTTGCCCAGCAGGGTCTGTTCCAACTGGCGCAGGTGTTGGATGCCTTCCAGCATGGCGGCGCGGTTCTGGGCGAACTGCGGGCTGTGGGGATCGATCAGGCTGTCAATCAGCGGCATGGTTTATTGCTCCGCCTTGTGTCGCGGTCGCTGACGATCACGGTGTAGCCCTGGAACAGGCCGGCTTTGAAGATCGAGTCGAAGGCCACGGCAATGCTCCTTTACGTGAGTTGATCGGCAATGTGTTGCGGCACAGCGATGGGGATTTCCAACAGCTGCTGGGCGAAGGCCTTGCCCTGGGGGTCGATGCGCAGGCTGGCGATACCGCCGCCGCCCAGGGCGTTTTCCAGCAGGAAATTGAGGCTGTGGCTGCCGGGCAAATACCAGCGTTCAACGCGGCCGTGCACGGGGTCGAGCACATGGCCCATCCAGTCGACGAGCACCTCTGGCGTCAGCGCTTCGGCAATCCACGGCAGGTACTCGGGGGCGCGGGCGATGACCCCGATATTGCTGTGGTTGCCCTTGTCGCCGGAGCGTGCCACGGCGAGTTTCACCAACGCCACGCTGGCGTCGGCGCGGCCTTGGGGCTGGGGCGGATCCATCGGGGCGGCAGGCAGGATCGGCGCGTCGGCGATGGGCAGCGTGCAGACATGGCGTTGGCCCTGGAAGTCGACTACCACCTCACAGGCGGCCTTATCGATCAGGAACGAGAACAAGCGGATCAGCGGGCACACCGTCGGCCGCCCGCCGACAATCCCGGTCAGCCCCGGCGCCATGCCCGTGGCCGCCTGGGCGATCTCGCGGGCGAACAGCACCAGGGCCGGCTTGCTCGGGTGGCGCACCGCCAGCTTGACCACCACCTCGCGGCAGTCGTGGCGCAGGGCGCGGGGGCCATACGTCGCTTCGCTGCCCAGCAGTTCGATATTCACGTCGGTGTAGGGCGCCCAGCCGCGCTGGCTGAACAGTTCCGAGGTCTTGTTGATGATCGCCTGGCTGACCCGCTCGGCCTTGGCCACCGCGTCTATCCCGGCGATCAGGCAACTGGCGGTGCAGCGAAAGCCTTCCGGGTACGTGGCGCTGACCTTGTACTGGTGCGTTGGCGGCAACCCCTTGGCGCCGTGCAGGCGTACGCAGTTTTTGCCTTGCTGCTGCAACTTCACCTGGCTGAAATCGCAGATCACATCGGGCAGCAGGTACGCGTGTGGGTCGCCGATTTCATACAGCAGCTGTTCGGCCACGCTCAGTTCGCTGATCAGGCCACCGCTGCCCTCGACTTTATTGACCGTGAACTGGCCATCGGCATTGACTTCGACGATGGGAAAGCCGATGTGCTCGTAGTCGGGCACCTCGCGCCAGTCGGTGAAGTTGCCGCCGGTACACTGCGCGCCGCATTCGATGATATGCCCGGCCAACGCGGCCTGGGCCAGGCGGTCGTAGTCCTGCCACGACCAACCGAATTCATGCACCAGTGCCGCGCTGACCACCGCGCTGTCGACCACCCGGCCGGTGATGACGATGTCCGCGCCCAGTTGCAGCGCCTGGGCAATGCCCGGTGCGCCGAGGTAGGCATTGGCGGAGACGCACAGGGGGGGCAGCGGCGCGCCGTTGAACATGTCGGTGATGCCGTGCAGGTGCTTGAGCCGGGGTTGCAGGTCATCGCCCAGCAGCACGGCGATTTTCAACGGCACCTGGGCTGTATCGCAGGCAGCTTGCAGGGCGGCGGCGCAGGCCTGGGGGTGGATGCCGCCGGCATTGCTGATCACGCGGATGCCCTGGCGCTGGATCTCGGCCAGCAGCGGTGTGAGCACCTCGACGAAATCCGTGGCGTAGCCGGCCTGGGGATCTTTCATCCGTGCACCGGCGAGGATCGACATCGTGACTTCCGCCAGGTAGTCGAACACCAGGTAGTCCAGCTTGCCGCCGTGCACCAACTGCGCGGCCGCGCTGCAGGTGTCACCCCAGAAGGCGCTGGCGCAGCCGATACGAACCGTCTTGCTCATGAGAAATCCTTCCTCGAATGGCTGGCAACGAGACTACCAAGCAAGCGCTTGGTTTGTAAACTCCGGTCACAAGTTTTGCCCAAGCGCTTGCTTGGGTGACTGGCACGGCCTAAATTGCCGGCCAAGACGTCAGTAGAAGTAGAGGAGAGCAGCATGGATGAGCACAAAGCCCTGCGGGTGATGCGCACCATGGTCGACGGCGGCCAATTGACCGACCCCGACAGTGCCCGGGGCAAGTTGCTGCAAACCGCGGCGCACCTGTTTCGCAACAAGGGCTTTGAACGCACCACCGTGCGCGATCTGGCCAGTGCCGTGGGCATCCAGTCCGGCAGTATCTTTCATCACTTCAAGAGCAAGGACGAGATCCTGCGCGCGGTGATGGAGGAAACCATCCACTACAACACCGCCTTGATGCGTGCCTCGCTCGAGGAGGCGAGCACCGTACGCGAACGTGTGCTGGCGCTGATTCGCTGCGAATTGCAGTCGATCATGGGTGGCAGCGGCGAGGCCATGGCGGTGCTGGTGTATGAATGGCGTTCGCTGTCGACCGACGCCCAGGCCCAGGTGCTGGCGCTGCGCGATGTGTACGAAGACATTTGGCTGCAGGTGTTGGGCGAGGCCAAGGCGGCGGGTTACATCAAGGGCGATGTGTTTATTGCGCGACGCTTCCTCACCGGAGCCTTGTCCTGGACCACCACCTGGTTTCGCGCCGAGGGCAACCTGACCCTGGAGCAATTGGCCGAAGAAGCCTTGTTGATGGTTTTGAAGGCCGATTGAGGCGCAAGCTATTAATTTTCCGGTGGAAAGTTGTCTAGCTGGACAAAAACGCCTAGCTTATCGACATCGATGTATTGAACGGTGCGTGCCTTGATGTTTTCGCCATGGCGGTTGGCTGCAGGACTTACTTTATGGGCACTCGGCACCGCAGCGTGGTTGCCGGCTTCGGCTGCGCAACTGGTGCGTATCGGCGCGGCGCATTTTCCGCCCTACACCGTGCGCCCGGAGCAAGGCGCCGACACCGGTCTGTTGCCTCAATTGGTGGAGGCCCTGAACGCCTCGCAAACCGACTACCAGTTTGTGCTGGTACCGACCTCCATCCCTCGGCGTTTTCGTGATTTCGAACAAGGCCGTATCGACATGGCCATCTTCGAAAATCCCGATTGGGGCTGGCAGAAGGTTGCCCACACCAGCATCGACATGGGCCTGGAAGATGCGGAAATCTTCGTCGCCCAGCGTGAGCCCGGTCGAGGCCAGGACTATTTCGCCGACCTTGCCGGAAAACGCCTGGCCGTGTTCAGCGGCTATCACTACGCCTTTGCCAACTTCAACCCCGACCCCAAGTACTTGGCCGAGCACTTCAACGCCACCTTGACCTATTCCCATGACAGCAACCTGCTGATGGTTGCGCGCGGGCGTGCGGACATCGCCTTGGTAACCCGTTCGTACCTGAGTGACTTCATGGTGCGCAATGCGGATATGGCCGGGCAGTTCCTGGTCTCGGAGCGCATCGACCAGGTCTATCACCACTACGCGTTGCTGCGGCCCAAGGCGCCGATCACGGGCGAGGCGTTTTCGGCGTTGCTCAAGCGCTTGCGCGACAGCGGCGAGATGCTGAAGATTTTCGAGCCGTACCGCATCGATGTGATGGCGGTACCCTGAGGTCACACCCGCCGTGCAAACGTATCGCTATGGTTGCCGGACACCTTGCGGCAGTGCACCAGCGCATCGCGAATCATGAAGTTCACCAACGTCGGTGAAACCCCGAGTTCCTTGGCAATGTCCTTTTGCGGCACACCGTGCAGGCGGTACATCTCGAACGCGTAGCGGGTGCGCTGGGGCAACTCCGTCAGGGCGTCGGCGATGTTTTCCAGGGTGTTGAAATTGATGTGGGAGGTTTCCGGTGAAGCGCCGTGAATGACCACATTCAAGCCTTCCTCTTCCGTCCCGGAATATTTGAGTTCCAGGGCCTGCTTGCGGTAGTGATCGATCGCCAGGTTGCGCACGATCTGGAACAGATAACTCAGTTGGGCCTTGAACGATGACGTGATCGTCGGCGCCGATTGCAGGCGGAAGTAGGCGTCCTGCACTACATCTTCGGCACGGGAGCGGCACCCGGTAATACGTGCCGCAATCTTCACCAGAATCAGTCGATTGTCGACAAATGCCTGGAGAAGCGGTGAGTCGCACCTGCCTGTGGATACTTGTTCCGTCATGGAAATCACCTTGTCGCAAAAGAGGTTAGGGGAGGGCGTCCTTGCTGAGGCCTCCTACACATCGGGCAACAAATTATGCTGAATGATAATGATTGTCAAATGAGAAGGCGAACTAATCTTATGCTTTCTTGTTAGGTGTGAACCACGTCTCGCAGGTACCCGGCGACTAATTATTTGCCGGTGCCGTCCGTTCTTCTGGGTGACAGGGCCGTTAGTCAAGCGGCCAAGGATCAGCACCCGCAGGAGGACGACATGGGTTTTTATCGTGCACACAGCGTGTTTCAGTTTGGAGTCGCCGCGGGATGACTACGCCGACTCGACTGCGCCTGTTCTGCCTGCCCTATTCGGGCGCCAGCGCCATGGTTTACGCGCGTTGGCGCCGCACGTTGCCGGAGTGGCTGCAGGTGTGCCCGCTGGAATTGCCTGGGCGGGGCATGCGCATGGACGAGCCCCTGCAGCGCGATATCAAGGCCTTGGCGGCGCAGCTCGCGGAGGAAATCAGTCGCGACTTGAGCGGCCCTTATGCGTTGTTCGGGCATAGCCTCGGCGGCCTGCTGGCCTTTGAATTGGCCCACGCGTTAAACGCACGGAATGTCCCTGCGCCGCTGGCGCTGTTCGCCTCCGGCACGGCCGGCCCGGCCCGCCGCGATGTCAGCGAATACGCCATCGAAAAGACCGACGCGCAACTGATCGCCCGCCTGCGCGAACTGCAAGGCACCGCCGAAGAAGCCCTGGCCAATCCCGAGCTGATGCAGTTGATGCTGCCGATCCTGCGCGCCGACTTCCTGCTGTGCGGCAGCTTCACCTACGGCGAGCGCAAGCCGCTGGACCTGCCGATCCATGTGTTCGGCGGCAAGCAGGACAGCGTGCGCGCCGACCAGTTGCTCGACTGGCAGCTCGATGCCGCCAGCGGTTTTTCCCTGGACATGTTCGACGGCCACCACTTCTTCCTTATCCAGCACGAAAGCGCCGTATTGCGCTGCGTGCGGCGCTATGCCGACGAACACCTGGCCCGCTGGCGCAATGGCGCGGCGCGGCAACTGGCCGCCGGCTGATCGCTCTCCCATTCCCGAATTTCCCGCAAGCCGATTTCAGGCAGGAACCCCATGATGGACGCCTTCGAACTTCCCCGCACCCTGGTCGAGTCCCTTCAACGTCGCGCCGCCCAGGCCCCGGACCAGGTCGCCCTGCGCTTCCTCGCCGAGTCGGCCGAGCACAACGTGGTACTCAGTTACCGTGACCTGGACCAACGCGCCCGCACCATCGCCGCCGCCCTCCAGGCCAATGCGGCACAGGGCGACCGTGCGGTGCTGCTGTTCCCCAGTGGCCCGGACTACGTCGCGGCGTTCTTCGGCTGCCTGTACGCCGGGGTGATCGCGGTGCCGGCCTACCCGCCGGAGTCCACCCGCCGTCATCACCAGGAGCGCTTGCTGTCGATTATCGGTGACGCCGAACCGCGCCTGTTGCTGACCATCGCCAGCCTGGCCGAGGGCCTCGCGCAGATCGAAAACGCGCCGCCGGTGCTGAGTGTCGACACCCTCGACGCACAGATCGCCAGCGCCTGGAGCGCCCCCGACCTGCAACCCGACGACATCGCCTTCCTGCAATACACCTCCGGCTCCACCGCGTTGCCCAAGGGCGTGCAAGTCAGCCACGGCAACCTGGTGGCCAACGAAGTGCTGATCCGGCGCGGCTTTGGCATCGACCTGAACCCTGACGACGTGATCGTCAGCTGGCTGCCGCTGTACCACGACATGGGCCTGATCGGCGGCCTGCTGCAACCGATTTTCAGCGGCGTGCCGTGCGTGTTGATGTCGCCGGCCTATTTCCTCGGCCGGCCATTGCGCTGGCTTGAAGCGATCAGCGAATACCGCGGCACCATCAGCGGCGGGCCGGATTTCGCCTACCGCCTGTGCAGCGAGCGGGTCAGTGAGTCGGCCCTGGAACGCCTGGACTTGAGCAACTGGCGCGTGGCCTATTCCGGCTCCGAACCTATCCGCCTCGACACCCTCGAGCGCTTCGCCGAGAAGTTCGCCGCCTGCGGGTTTACCTCGGATAGTTTCTTCGCCTCCTACGGCCTGGCCGAAGCCACCCTGTTTGTCGCCGGCGGCCGGCGTGGCCATGGCATCCCGGCGCTGCGCATTGACGAGCAGGCCCTGGCCGCCAACCGCGCCGAGCCGGGGCAGGGCAGTGCGATCATGAGTTGCGGCACCTCCCAGCCGGAACACGCGGTGCTGATCGCCGACCCGCACACACTGAGCGAGCTGGCCGACAACTGCGTCGGCGAACTCTGGGCCAGCGGCCCGAGCATCGCCCACGGCTACTGGCGCAACCCGGAAGCCAGTGCCAAGACCTTCGTGCAGCATGCCGGCCGCACCTGGCTGCGCACCGGTGACCTGGGCTTTATCCGCGAGGGTGAGGTGTACATCACCGGTCGCCTGAAAGACCTGCTGATCGTGCGCGGCCATAACCTCTACCCCCAGGACATCGAACAGACCATCGAGCGCGAAGTGGAAGTGGTGCGCAAGGGCCGGGTCGCGGCGTTTGCGGTGAATGACAACGGCCTGGAAGGCATCGGCATCGCCGCAGAGATCAGCCGCAGCGTGCAGAAGATCCTGCCGCCTGAAGCGTTGATCAAAGCCATCCGCCAGGCGGTGGCCGAGGCCTACCAAGAGGCGCCGTGCGTGGTGGTATTGCTCAATCCCGGCGGCTTGCCCAAGACCTCCAGCGGCAAGGTGCAGCGTGCGGCGTGCGCGCTTCGGCAGGCCGACGGCAGCCTCGACTGCTACGCGCAGTTCCCCGATCTGCATGCCCAGGCGAGCACTGTTGCACTGGAATCCGAATTGCAAAGCCGGATCGCCGCTATCTGGCGCGAGCAGTTGCAGGTCGCCACGGTGGCGGCCGACGACCACTTCTTCCTGCTCGGCGGCAACTCCATCACCGCCACCCAGGTGGTGGCGCGCCTGCGGGAAACCCTCGGCCTGGAGCTGAACCTGCGCCTGCTGTTCGAGGCGCCGACGTTGTCCGGGTTCGCCGCCGGCGTGGCGCAACTGCAACAGGACGGCGGCATTGCCCAAGGTGCGATCCGCCCGTTGTCGCGCCAGGACGAACTGCCCCAATCCCTGGCCCAGAACCGCCTGTGGATCACCTGGCAACTGGACCCGCAAAGCAGCGCCTACACCATCCCTGGCGCCTTGCGTTTGCGTGGCGAGCTGGATGAAGACGCGCTGCGCTCGAGCTTCCAGTACCTGATCCAGCGCCACGAAGCCCTGCGCACCCGCTTCTATGAGCGCGATGGCCAGGGCTTCCAGCGTGTGGACGCCAATAGCGATTTTGACCTGCAGGTTATCGATCTCAGCGACTTGCCCGTCGCCGAGCGTGAGGCTCGCGCGCAACAGATCCGTGAGGACGAAGCCCGCACCCTGTTCGACCTGGAAAAAGGCCCGCTGCTGTGGGTGACCCTGGTGCGCCTGGACGAGGACGATCACCAGTTGCTGGTGACCCTGCATCACATCATCGCCGATGGCTGGTCGTTGAATATCCTCATCGACGAGTTCTCGCGCCTGTACGCCGCCGCAAGCCAGGGCCAGGCCCTGGCGTTGCCGCCACTGGCCTTGCAGTACGCCGACTACGGCAGCTGGCAGCGCCAATGGCTGGCCGACGGTGAAGGCCAGCGCCAACTGGCGTACTGGAAAGCGCAGTTGGGCGACGAGCACCCGACCCTGAGCCTGGCCACCGACCACCCGCGTGCGGCCCGGCAACGCCACAGCGCATCGCGCCATAGTGTGCGCCTGAGTGTCAGCCTCAGCGAGGCGATTCGCCAGACCGCCCAGGCCCACGAGTCAACGCCGTTCATGCTGTTGCTGGCGGCGTTCCAGACCTTGCTCTACCGCTACAGCGGCCAGCGCGATATCCGCATCGGCGTGCCCAACGCCAACCGCCCGCGCCAGGAAACCCAAGGCCTGATCGGCTTCTTTATCAACACCCTGGTGCTGCGTGCCGAGCTGGACGGGCGCCGGCCTTTCAATGAGCTGCTGGCCGCCACCCGCCACACTGCGTTGGGCGCCCAGGCCCATCAGGACCTGCCGTTCGAGCAACTGTTGGAAGCCTTCCCGCAAGCCCGCGAACAGGGCCTGTTCCAGGTCATGTTCAACCACCAGCAGCGCGACCTCAGCGCCTTGCGCCGCCTGCCGGGGATGCTCGCCGATGAGCTGCCCTGGCACAGCCGCGAAGCCAAGTTCGACCTGCAGCTGCACAGCGAAGAAGACCGCAACGGGCGCCTGAGCCTGTCCTTCGACTACGCCGACGAACTGTTCGACAGCGCGACCATCCAGCGCCTGGCCGCGCACTTCATCCACCTGCTGCAGGCCGTGTGCGAACAGCCGCAACAGGCCATCGGTGACCTCCAGCTGATGCCGCAGGACGAACAGCAAGCGTGGAGCCAGGCGCCGTGCGCACCGGCTCAACAATGGTTGCCCGAACTGCTCAATCAACACACCTCGGACAACACCGCGCTGGTCTGGCAGGACGGCAGCCTGACCTTCGCCCAACTGCACACCCAGGCCAACCGCCTGGCCCATTACCTGCGCGACAAAGGCGTCGGCCCGGACGTGTGCGTAGCCATCGCCGCCGAACGTTCGCCGCAGTTGCTGGTGGGCCTGCTGGCGATCATCAAGGCCGGTGGCGCCTATGTGCCGCTGGACCCGGATTACCCCGCCGAGCGCCTGGCCTACATGCTCAAGGACAGCGGCGTGCACCTGCTGTTGACCCAGACCGCATTGCTGGACCGTGTGCCGAGTGCCGAAGGCGTGTGCGTGATTGCCATGGACAGCCTGCACCTCGACAGCTGGCCGACCCAGCCGCCCGGCCTGCACCTCGATGGCGACAACCTCGCCTATGTGATCTACACCTCCGGCTCCACCGGCCAGCCCAAGGGCGTGGGCAATACCCATGCGGCCCTGGCCGAGCGCTTGCAGTGGATGCAGGCCACCTATCAACTCAATGACAGCGACGTGCTGATGCAAAAGGCACCGATCAGTTTCGACGTGTCGGTGTGGGAATGCTTCTGGCCGCTGATCACCGGCTGCCGCCTGGTGCTGGCCGGTCCTGGCGAACACCGCGACCCGCACCGCATCGCGCAGTTGGTGCAGGCGCACGGCGTGACCACGCTGCACTTCGTGCCGCCGCTGTTGCAGCTGTTTATCGACGAACCGCTGGTGCCCGAGTGCACCAGCCTGCGTCGCCTGTTCTCCGGTGGCGAAGCCTTGCCTGCCGAGTTGCGCAATCGCGTATTGGCGCAGTTGCCGGCGGTGCAATTGCACAACCGCTATGGCCCGACCGAGACCGCGATCAACGTCACCCACTGGCATTGCACTGCTGACGATGGCGAGCGTTCGCCGATTGGCCGACCACTGGGCAATGTGATCTGCCGCGTGCTGGACGAGCAGCTCAACCCGTTGCCGGCCGGTGTGCCGGGTGAACTGTGCATCGGCGGTATCGGCCTGGCCCGTGGTTACCTTGGGCGTGCCGGCTTGACCGCCGAGCGCTTTGTCGCCGACCCGCTGGGCGAGGCGGGCGCGCGCCTGTATCGCAGCGGTGACCGTGCACGCTGGAGTGCGGATGGCGTGCTCGAATACCTCGGCCGTCTCGACCAGCAGGTCAAGCTGCGCGGTTTCCGGGTGGAACCGGAAGAAATCGAAGCGCGCCTGCTGGCCCTGGACGGTGTCGCCCAGGCCGTGGTGCTGGTGCGCGATGCGCAGTTGATCGGTTACTACACCGCCCATGCCCCCCTCGACGAACAGGACGTCAAAGCCGCCCTGGCCGCCGAGCTGCCGGAGTACATGGTGCCCGCGCAACTGATGCGCCTGGACGCGATGCCCCTGAGCCCCAGCGGCAAGCTCGACCGTCGCGCATTACCGGCGCCGGTGTGGCAAACCCGCGAACACATCGAGCCCGAAACACCCTTGCAGCAGCAGATTGCAGCGATCTGGCGCGAAGTACTCGGCTTGGCAACAATCGGCCTGCGCGATGACTTTTTCGCCCTCGGCGGCCACTCGCTGCTGGCCACGCAAATCATCTCCCGCACCCGCCAGGCGTGCGACGTCGAGTTGCCGTTGCGCACCTTGTTCGAGGCCAGCGAGCTGGGCGCGTTTGCCGAGCAAGTCGGCCTGATCCAGGCCAGCGGCCAACGCAACCAGCAAACCGCAATCGCCACCGTCGACCGCAGCCTGCCGGTGCCGTTGTCGTATTCCCAGCAGCGCATGTGGTTCCTCTGGCAGATGGAACCGGACAGCCCGGCCTACAACGTCGGCGGCATGGCACGCCTGCGTGGCGTGCTGGATGTGGGGCGTTTCGAGGCGGCATTGCAGGCCTTGGTCATGCGCCACGAAACCCTGCGCACTACATTCCCGAGCGTCGACGGCGTGGCCTATCAAAAGGTGTCGGCGCAGACCGGCCTGCGCATGGACTGGCAGGATATGTCGGCGTTGAACGAAGGCGAGCGCGAGCAGCGTTTGCAGCAACTGGCCGACCACGAGGCGCACACCCCGTTCAACCTGGAAACCGGGCCACTGCTGCGCGCGTGCCTGGTCAAGGCCGGTGAGCGGGAGCACTACCTGGTGCTGACCCTGCACCATATCGTCACCGAAGGCTGGGCCATGGACATTTTTGCCCGTGAACTCAGCGCGCTGTACGAAGCGTTTATCGATGAGCGCCTGTCACCGCTGGCGCCGTTGCCGGTGCAGTACCTGGACTACAGCGTGTGGCAACGCCAGTGGTTGGAGTCTGGCGAGCGCCAACGCCAACTGGACTATTGGACCGCGCAGCTCGGCCATGAGCATCCGCTGCTGGAACTGCCCAGCGACCGTCCACGGCCACCGGTGCAAAGTCACCAGGGCGAGCTGTACCGCTTCGACCTCAGCGACGATCTCGCCGCCCGTGTGCGTGCTTTCAACGCCGAACATGGCCTGACCCTGTTCATGACCATGACCGCCACCCTGGCCGTATTGCTCTATCGCTACAGCGGCCAGACCGACCTGCGCATCGGCGCGCCGGTGGCCAACCGCATTCGCCCGGAAAGCGAAGGGCTGATCGGCGCGTTCCTCAACACCCAGGTACTGCGTTGCCAGCTCACGGGGCAGATGCGTGTCGCCGAGCTGTTCGAGCAGGTCCGTCACACGGTGATCGAAGGCCAGTCCCATCAGGACCTGCCGTTCGACCACCTGGTGGAAGCCCTGCAACCGCCGCGCAGCGCGGCGTACAACCCACTGTTCCAGGTGATGTGCAACGTGCAGCGCTGGGAATTCCAGCAGAGCCGCCAACTGGCCGGCATGACCGTCGAATACCTGGCCAACGATGCCCGCGCGACCAAGTTCGACCTCAACCTGGAAGTCACCGACCTCGACCATCGCCTGGGTTGCTGCCTGACCTACAGCACCGATTTGTTCGATGAACCGCGCATCGCGCGCATGGCCGAGCATTGGCGCAACCTGCTCGAAGCGTTGATCGCCAACCCGCAACAACGCCTCAGCGAATTGCCATTGCTGAGCGCCACCGAGCAACGCGCGTTGCAGGACAGCCTGGGCGTGGAGGCGGGCGAGCATCGCCTCGACCAGTGCCTCCAGCAACTGTTCAGCCAGCAGGCGCTCAAGCGTGGCGATGCCCCGGCGCTGACCTTTGCCGGTGTGACCCTCACCTACGCTGAACTCGACGCCCGCGCCAACCGCCTGGCCTGGATGCTGCGCGAGCGCGGCGTCGGCCCGCAGGTGCGGGTCGGCCTGGCGCTGCCGCGCTCGCTGGAAATGGTCATCGGCCTGCTGGCGATCCTCAAGGCCGGTGGCGCCTATGTGCCGCTGGACCCGGAATACCCGCTGGACCGCCTGCACTACATGATCGAAGACAGCGGCATCGGCCTGCTGCTCAGCGATGCGGCGATGTTCGACGCCCTCGGCGAATTGCCGGCGAGCGTGGCCTGCTGGTGCCTGGAAGATGACTTGCCGGTGCTGGCCAATTACCCGGCCGGCGAGCTGCCGTTTATCAGTTTGCCGCAACATCAGGCCTACCTGATCTACACCTCCGGTTCCACCGGTAAACCCAAGGGCGTGGTGGTGTCCCACGGTGAAATCGCCATGCATTGCCAGGCCGTGATCGAGCGCTTCGGCATGCGCCCGGACGATTGCGAGCTGCATTTCTATTCGATCAACTTCGACGCCGCCACCGAGCGTCTGCTGGTGCCGCTGCTCAGCGGTGCCCAGGTGGTCCTGCGCGCCCAGGGCCAGTGGGATGCCGAGGAAATCTGCGGGCTGATCCGTACCCATCGCATCAACATCCTCGGTTTTACCCCGAGCTACGGCAGCCAGTTGGCGCAGTGGCTGGCAACCCAGCACCAGACCTTGCCGGTGCGCATGTGCATCACCGGCGGCGAAGCGCTGACCGGCGAACACCTGCAGCGTATCCGTGCGGCGTTCCAGCCCGAGGTGTTTTTCAATGCCTATGGGCCCACCGAAACCGTGGTGATGCCCCTGGCCAGCCTGGCGCCGCAGCAGTTGGAAGAGGGCGCCGCCAGCGTGCCGATCGGTAGCATCATCGGCGACCGCGTGGCTTATATTCTCGACGCCGACCTGGCGTTGGTACCGCAAGGCGCGACCGGCGAGTTGTATGTGGGCGGCGCCGGTCTGGCCCAGGGTTACCACGAACGTCCGGGGATGACGGCCGAACGGTTTGTCGCCGACCCGTTTGCCCGCCAGGGCGGTCGCCTGTATCGCACCGGCGACCTGGTGCGCCAGCGTGCCGATGGCCTGGTGGAATACCTGGGGCGTATCGACCACCAGGTGAAGATTCGCGGTTTCCGGATCGAACTGGGCGAGATCGAAACCCGCCTGCTGGAACACGCAGCTGTGCGCGAAGCGGTGGTGCTGGCGCTGGATTCGCCGAGTGGCAGGCAACTGGTGGCGTACCTGGTCAGCGACGCCGACCACGGCACCTTGCGTGAGGCGCTCAAGGCTCATCTCAAGGCGCAACTGCCGGACTACATGGTACCCGCGCACCTGATCGTACTCGACAGCATGCCGCTGACCGCCAACGGCAAGCTCGACCGCCGCGCCCTGCCGCAACCCGATCCCGAGGCCAATCGGCAACAGTACGTGGCGCCGCGCAACGAGCTGGAAAGCACCTTGGCGGCGATCTGGTGCGCGGTGTTGAACGTGCAGCAGGTCGGCCTCGACGATAACTTCTTTGAACTGGGCGGCGATTCGATCCTGTCGATCCAGGTGGTCAGTCGCGCGCGTCAGGCGGGGATTCACTTCAGCCCCCGCGACCTGTTCCAGCACCAGACCGTGCAAACCCTGGCCGGGGTGGCCACGCGCTCCGAGCAGGTCAGCGCCGAGCAAGGCGTGCTCACCGGCGCTTCGGGCCTTACACCGATCCAGCACTGGTTCTTCGACACCGATATTCCCGCGCGCCAGCACTGGAATCAGGCGTTGGTGCTCAAGCCGCTGCAACTGCTCGAGCCTCATCGACTGGAGCAAGCGTTGCTGGCGGTACTCGAGCACCACGACGCCCTGCGCCTGAGTTTCACCCGGCGCGATGCGCAATGGCATGCCGAACACTTGGCCGTGCCGAAAGGCGGCGTGCTGATGCAGGCGCAAGTGCGCGACATGCAACAGTGCACCGCGCTGTTCACCGACACCCAGCGCAGCCTCGACCTGGAGCACGGCCCGCTGGTGCGCGCCTTGCTGGTGGATGGCCCTCAAGGCCAGCAACGCTTGCTGATCGCGATCCATCACCTGGTGGTGGACGGTGTGTCGTGGCGCGTGTTGCTCGAAGACCTGCAAAACGTTTACCGCCAGCTCAGCGACGGCCAGTCCGTCAGCCTGCCGGCCAAGACCAGCGCCCTGCGCGATTGGGCCGCGCGCTTGCAGGCGTATGCCGGCAGCGAATCCCTGCGTGAAGAGCTGAGCCTGTGGCAGGACCGATTGGCCGGCCCTGACGCGGTATTGCCTGTGGCCCACCCGCACGGTTCGCGGCGCAACCGCGATGCCGACACCGTCAGCGTGCGCCTGGATGCCGAACACACGCGCCAGTTGCTGCAACAGGCGCCGAGCGCCTACCGCACCCAGGTCAACGACCTGCTGCTGACCGCCCTGGCCCGTGTGCTGTGCCGCTGGAGCGGGCACGGGGCGGCGCTGATCCAGCTCGAAGGCCATGGCCGCGAAAGCCTGTTCGACGACATCGACCTGACCCGCAGCGTCGGCTGGTTCACCAGCGCTTATCCACTGCGCCTGACCCCGCAAACCGGGCAGGGCGACTCGATCAAGGCGATCAAGGAACAGCTGCGTGCGGTGCCCCATAAAGGGTTGGGCTATGGCGTGCTGCGTTACCTCGCCGATGACCTGTGCAAACAGAGCATGGCCGCCTTGCCGAGTGCGCAGATCACCTTTAACTACCTTGGCCAGTTCGACCAAAGCTTCGGCGCCGATGCACTGTTCCACCCATTGGACGAATCGGCGGGCCTGGCCCATGACCCGGATGCGCCGCTGCCCAACGAACTGAGTGTGGACAGCCAGGTGTACGGCGGCGAACTGGTGCTGCGCTGGACCTTCAGCCGCGAACGCCACGACCCACAGGCCATCCAGGACCTGGCGCAGGCCTACCTGGCCGAACTGCAAGCGTTGGTCGCCCATTGCCTGGAGGACAACGCCGGCGGCCTCACGCCGTCCGACTTCCCCCTGGCGCACTTGAGCCAGTCGCAGCTCGACAGCTTGCCGGTACCGGCCGGCGCCATCGAAGACGTGTACCCGCTGACCCCGATGCAAGAGGGCCTGCTGCTGCACACCCTGCTCGAGCCGGGCACCGGCCTCTACTACATGCAGGACCGCTACCGCATCAACAGCGCTCTGGACCCCGAGCGTTTCGCCCAGGCCTGGCAAGCGGTGATCGCTCGCCACGAAGCCTTGCGCGCCTCGTTCTGCTGGAACGTCGGCGAAGACATGCTGCAAGTGATCCACAAGCCGGGCAGCACGCCGATCGAGTACCTGGATTGGAGTGCCGACCAGGAAAGTGAACAGGAACCGCGCCTGCAAGCGCTGCTCAAGGCCGAGCGCGAAGCCGGTTTCGATCTGCTCAACCAGGCGCCGTTCCACCTGCGCCTGATCCGCGTCGGTGAAGCGCGCTACTGGTTCATGATGAGCAACCACCACATCCTGATCGATGCCTGGTGCCGCTCGCTGTTGATGAATGACTTCTTCGATATCTACATGGCCCTCGGCGAAGGTCGTGAAGCGCAGCTGGCCACGCCGCCGCGCTACCGCGACTACATCGCCTGGCTGCAACGCCAGAACCTGGCCGAAGCACGCCAGTGGTGGCAGCAGAACCTGCAAGGGTTCGAGCGCACCACGCCGATCCCCAGCGACCGGCCGTTCCTGCGCGAACATGCCGGCCACAGTGGCGGCATGGTGGTGGGTGACTGCTACACCCGCCTCGACCCCCGTGACGGTGCGCAACTGCGCGAACTGGCCCAGGCCCATCAACTCACCGTCAATACCTTCGCCCAGGCGGCCTGGGCCTTGGTGCTGCGACGCTTGAGCGGCGAGCGTGACGTGCTGTTCGGCGTCACCGTGGCCGGGCGCCCGGTAGAAATGCCCGAGATGCAACGCACCGTCGGCCTGTTTATCAACAGCATTGCGCTGCGGGTGAAGCTGCCCGAGGACGACCAGCGTTGCAGCGTACGCCAGTGGTTGAACGCGTTGCTCGACAGCAATATGCAACTGCGCGAGTACGAATACCTGCCGCTGGTGACGATCCAGGAACACAGCGAACTGCCCAAGGGCCAGCCGCTGTTCGACAGCCTGTTCGTGTTCGAAAACGCCCCGGTGGAAGTCTCGGTGCTGGACCGCGCCCACAGCCTGAATGCCACCTCGGACTCCGGCCGCACCCACACCAATTTCCCGCTGACCGCCGTGTGCTACCCGGGGGATGACCTCGGCCTGCACCTGTCCTACGACCAGCGTTACTTCGACGAAACCACCGTGCAAGGCATGCTCGGCGAGTTCAAGCGCCTGCTGCTGGCGCTGGTGCAGGGCTTCCATGGCGACATGGCCGACCTGCCACTGATGGGCGAACAGGAGCGCGCGTTCCTGTTGGACGGCTGCAACCAGAGCGAACACGCCTACCCGCTGGAACGCAGCTATATCGAGCTGTTCGAAGCCCAGGTGAGCGCGCATCCGCAGCGCATCGCCGCCCGTTGCCTGGACCGGCAATGGACCTATGACGAGCTGAACCGGCGCAGTAACGGCCTGGGTCATGCACTGATTGCGGCGGGCGTCGGCCTGGACCAACCCGTGGCGTTGCTGGCCGAGCGTAACCTCGACCTGCTGGGCATGATCATCGGCAGCTTCAAGGCCGGTGCCGGTTACCTGCCGTTGGACCCGGGCCTGCCGAGCCAGCGCCTGAGTCGCATCATCGACCTGAGTCGCACACCGTTGCTGGTCTGCACCGAAGCGTGCCGCGAGCAGGCCATCGAGCTGCTGGACGGCGTCGACTGCCAGTTGCTGGTGTGGGAGGACGTGCCTGCCCGTGGGGAAAATCCTGGCATCTACAGCGGCCCGGATAACCTTGCCTACGTGATCTACACCTCGGGCTCCACCGGCTTGCCCAAAGGCGTGATGGTCGAACAGCGCGGCATGCTCAATAACCAATTGAGCAAGGTGCCGTATATGGACCTGACGCCAGCGGATGTGATCGCCCAGACCGCCTCGCAAAGCTTCGATATTTCCGTATGGCAATTCCTCGCCGCGCCGCTGTTCGGTGCACGGGTGGATATCGTGCCGAACAGCATCGCCCACGATCCGCAGGGCTTGCTGGCCCATGTGCAGGCACACGGCATCACCGTGTTGGAAAGCGTGCCGTCGCTGATCCAGG
This sequence comes from Pseudomonas sp. NFACC25, assembly GCF_900100935.1. Taxonomy (NCBI): domain Bacteria; kingdom Pseudomonadati; phylum Pseudomonadota; class Gammaproteobacteria; order Pseudomonadales; family Pseudomonadaceae; genus Pseudomonas; species Pseudomonas sp. NFACC25. The sequence goes on along the minus strand of NZ_FMUC01000001.1, from coordinate 517,264 downwards.
GCATGCTGGCCCAGGATCGCATCAGCCTGGACGGTTTGCGCTGGATGCTGCCGACCGGTGAAGCGATGCCGCCGGAGCTGGCGCACCAGTGGTTGTTGCGTTACCCGGAGATCGGCCTGGTCAACGCCTACGGCCCGGCGGAATGTTCGGACGATGTGGCGTTCTTCCGCGTCGACCTGGCGTCCACCCGTGGCACTTACCTGCCGATTGGTACGCCGACGGACAATAACCGTTTGTACGTGGTGGATGGTGCGCTGGAATTGGTGCCCCAAGGGGCGGTCGGTGAGCTGTGCGTGGCCGGCACCGGGGTGGGCCGCGGGTATGTCAGCGATCCGCTGCGCACCGCCCAGGTGTTTGTGCCGAACCCGTTCGGTGCACCGGGCGAGCGCCTGTACCGCACCGGCGACCTGGCACGGCGGCGCAGCGATGGCGTGCTGGAGTACGTCGGGCGTATCGACCATCAGGTGAAGATTCGCGGTTACCGCATCGAGCTGGGTGAAATCGAAGCGCGCCTGCACGAACAACCCCTAGTGCGCGACGCGGCGGTGGGCGTGCAGGAAGGCGTCAACGGCAAGCATCTGGTGGGTTACCTGGTGGCCGCCGATGAGAGGCTGAATCCGGGCGAACGCCTGGACCGCATCAAGCAACGCCTGCGCGCCGAACTGCCGGAGTATATGGTGCCGCTGCACTGGCTATGGCTCGAGCGCCTGCCGCTCAACGCCAACGGCAAACTCGACCGCAAGGCCCTGCCGGAACTGGAGATCGGCCAGTTGCACAGCCAGGACTACCTGGCGCCACGCAACGAACTGGAAAACACCTTGGCCGCGATCTGGGCCGAGGTGCTGAAAGTCGACAGGGTCGGCGTGCAGGACAACTTCTTCGAACTGGGCGGCCACTCGTTGCTGGCCACGCAGATTGCCTCGCGCGTGCAGAAGACCCTGCAGCGGGATGTGCCGCTGCGGGCGATGTTCGAATGCAGTACGGTGGCGGAGTTGGCCGAGTACATCGAGGGGCTGGCGGCCAATGAGATCAGTGCGGAGAAGGTGGATCGGTTGAGTGATTTGATGGCGGAGTTGGAGGGGCTCTGATCTTCGCTGTCTGTCAGGACGCCATCGGGGCTTGCCCCCGATGGCGTCAGACCAGGCGCCGCTTACTTCGGCCCCATAATCTTCGCCAACTTCTCCGGCGACGGCGCCCCTTGCTGTTGCTGCAAGCCGCCCTTGTCATCCAGGTAGAAAATCGCCGGCGTCGCCGACAGTTCCAGCTCGTCCATCAACTTCATATTGGCATCGAGCTTGGCTTCGATGTCCGCCGGGATCTTGGCCAGCGCCTGCAATTTGCTGCCCTTGCCGGCGGCTTCATGTTCTTCCAGGGCCTTTTGCGGGTCCTTGGCGGCGAACAGGGCGGCCGATTTGGCGGCGCTGTCTTCGCGGATGATGCCGACCATGATGTGGCGCAGTTGGACCTTGCCGGCTTTTACCCATGGCCGCGCCTGTTCCCAGAACATGTTGCAGTACGGGCAGTTGGGGTCGCTGAACAGGTAGACGATGCGCGGGGCGTTTTTGTCGCCGTCCTGGATCCAGCTGCTTTTTTCCATTTTGGCCCAGACTTCCTTGGCCATCGGCGCGTACACCAGTTTTTCCAGGGGCGCGCTGCTCAGGTCATTGCCCTGGGCGTCGTACAGGTTGCCGGCGATCACGCTCTTGCCGTCGGCGGTCAGGTACAGCGCCATGCCGCGGTTCTGGTATTGCGCGGCGTAGCCGGTGAGGCCGCTGGGGGCGTCGAACTTGCCGAGGATTTTGGCGCCTTTGGCTTCGATCTGTTTGATCGGTGCCGGCCAGTTTTCGGCCTGGGCCAGGGAGGCCGCCAGCGTCAGCGGCAGCAGGGTCAGCAGGTGGCGGAGGCGAGGCATGTCGGTTTCCTTGTGGCGGCAGGGGCGGTGTCGAAGGGTTCCATGGCACGGGCCAGGCTGGCCTGGGACAACTCGCCCAGGTGGCTGTTGATCAGGCGCCCGTCGGCTTGGTAGAACAGCGTGGTGGGCAGGGCCATGGAGCCCACGGCCTGGCCGAGGCGGCCGCTGGCGTCGAACAGCACGTTGTCGAGGGTCAGGCCCTGGGTGGCGAGGAAGGTGCTGACGCTTTGCATGCTTTCGGCCTGGTTGACGAACAGGAAGGTCACGTCGGGGCGCATGCGCTGGGCGTTTTCCAGCACCGGCATTTCGCGGCGGCACGGCGGGCACCAGGTGGCCCACAGGTTGATCACCAGCGGACCGCCCTGGTAATCGGCCAGTTGCACCACTTCGCCATTGGCGTTGCGCAAGGTGATGTCCGGCAGGCGTGTGCCTTTTTCATACACGCTCAAGGACAGGCTGGTCATGCCCCAGAACACCAGCCCGGTGATGACCCCGGCGCTCAGGGGCTTGCGCAGCGCCGGGCGACGCCAGCCATAGAGCAGTGCACCGAGGATCAGGGCGACGATACCGGGCCAGGCGAGAAAACCGCCGTCGCGCAGGTCGACCATCTGCAGCCAGTCGTTGCTGTAGTAACTCCAGTACATCAGCACGAAGCTGACGCGGGCCGCCAGCATGCCCAGCAGGAACAGGCTGAACAGCACCGATTCCGGATTTTCACCGCCACGCTTGGCCACGCGCCAACCCACCAGGGTGGCGAGAATCAACGCGCTGATCAGCAGGATGTGATTCAGGGCGATGGCGAAGGTGCCGATGGTCAGGGTCAGCATCAGAGGGCGTCCCGGGCGTGAGTCCAGCGTTGCAGGAAGGCGGCGGCATCCACTTCGCCGGTGATGCGCTGGGCGCGGCGTTCCTCACCGTCAGGGCCGATCCACACGAAGCTGGGCGGCCCCGGTACCTTGTAGCGGCCCAGCAGTGCGCGGCTGGCGGCATTGTCGGCGGTGACGTCAAGGCGCAGCAGACGTACGTCCTTCAGCGCATCGAGCACTTCGGGTTTGCCGAACACCTGTTTTTCCATGATCTTGCACGACACGCACCAGTCGGCGTAGTAGTCCACCAGCACCCATTGGCCCTGGGCCTTGGCGCTGTCGAGCTGGCCTTGCAGCACAGCGGGGTCATTGATGGTCATGAAGGCTTCGTGGGCGCTGGGTGCGGCAGTGGACCGCGAGCCGCTGTAGACCTTCAACGGTTGCCACAGGTCATCGCTGCCACCCGCAGCACCCACCAGCAGCAGGCCGCCCCACACCCCCACGACCACGGAACCGGCGCCGAACAGCATGGCGACCCGCCCGAAATCCTGGGCCAGGCGCCAGCCGCAGTAGGCCATGGACATGGCCAGCACGCCCCACAGGCCGAGCCACAGGCTTTCGTCGATCACCGGGCGAATCATCAGCACGGCGGTGGCCAGGAACAGGAAGCCGAAGATGCCCTTGAGTACATTCATCCAGGTGCCCGGCTTGGGCAGGAAACGGTTGCCCACGGTCACCAGCAACAGCAGCGGCACGCCAATGCCGATGCCCATGGCGAACAGGATCAGGCCGCCGTGCAGGGCATTGCCGCTCTGGGCGATATACAGCAATGCACCGGCCAGCGGCGCGGTCATGCACGGCCCCACCAGCAGGCCGGACAGCGCGCCGAGCACCCCGGCGCCGACCAGGCTGCCGCCGCTCTGGTTGCGGCTGACGTTATCCAGGCGATCGCGCAAGGCCACGGGCAGTTGCAGTTCGAAGAAGCCGAACATCGGCAGGGCGAGGATCACGAACAAGGCGGCGAAGCTGCCGAGGATCCACGGGGTTTGCAACAGCGCGGCGAGGTTGGCGCCGAGCAGGGCGGCGAGCACGCCGAGCGCCGCGTACACCAGCGCCATGCACACCACGTAGCTGCCGGCCAGGGCAAAGCCGCGACGCGGGCTGGCGCCACTGCCCACCACCAGGCCGGCGAGGATCGGCAGCATCGGCAACGAACACGGGGCAAACGCCAGCAGCAGGCCCAGGCCGAAGAACACCAGCAGGCTCCAGCCCAGGCTGCGTTGTTGCAGGCCGCTGGCCAGGCTCTGGTCCTGGGCTTCGGCGGTGGCCGCAACGGCGGGGTTGCCGCCCAGGTCTACGCTGATCGACTGCGGCGGATAGCACAGCCCTGCATCGGCGCAGCCCTGCCAGCCGAGCTTGACCTGGCCGGTGACACCGGCGGGAATCTTCACTTCCAGGCCCTGGCGATACACTTCCTGCTCGCCAAAGAATTCGTCGCTATGGGCTTCGCCTTGCGGCAACACGGGCTTTTCGGCCAGGCCATCGAACTTCATGCGCTGCTTGTACAGGTAATAACCGTCGGCAATCTGCCAATACAGCTGGGTCTCGCCACTTTCAAGACGTTCGGAGGTAAAGGTGAAAGCCTTGCCCACCGGGAGGAAATCGGCTTTGGTCTCAAACGGATTGCCCGGCGCCGCCTGGGCCAACCCCGCGAATAACACCAGCAGAAAGATAAACAGATGCCGCATGGTCAAGCCTTAGTTCGATGCAAGTGAGGCACACAATGTGTGGCGTTGATTAACCGATGATTAACCGGGCGCTATTCTAAAGTGTAGGGATTATCTGAGCTTGCATCTTTTCACGGCATAATCTGCGCTTAATCCGCTGCACTTTTAATCCCCCCATCTTTCATGAAGGGTTCAGCATGCACGTACTGGTCTGTGAAGACGACGAACTGATCGCCAGCGGCATCGTGGCCGGCCTCGGAGCCCAGGGCTTTACAGTCGAGCGCGTGGCCACGGCCGCCGCTGCGCGCGCGATGCTCAAGGCGGCGACCTTCGACATCATGGTGCTTGACCTCGGCCTGCCCGACGAAGACGGCCTCAAGCTGCTGCAACAGCTGCGCAGCCAGGGCCTGGAGATTCCGGTGCTGATCCTCACCGCGCGGGATTCGGTGACCAACCGTGTCGACGGCCTGCAAGCCGGTGCCGATGACTACCTGCTCAAACCCTTCGACCTGCGCGAATTGGCCGCACGCCTGCAAACCCTGCTGCGCCGGATGGCGGGGCGCAGCGTCAACCTGATCGAGCACGGCCGGCTGACCTACGACCCGAGCAGCCGCGAAACCCTGCTGGGCGGCCAGCCGGTGGACCTGTCCCGACGTGAACAGGCGCTCTTACAGGCGCTGCTGCACAACAAAGGCCGGGTGCTGTCCAGCGAGCAACTCAAGGACAGCGTCTACGGCTTCAACGATGAACTGGAAAGCAACGCCCTCAACGTGCATATCCATCACCTGCGGCGCAAGTTGGGCAATGGCATCGTCGAGACCGTGCGCGGCCTGGGTTATCGCCTCGGCCCGGCAGACGATGGCGAGAACGTTTCGTGAAAAGCCTGCGCCTGCGCCTGACGTTCAAGCTCGGCGCCGCGTTTGTGCTGATCTGGGCCCTGGCGGCGGCCTGGATGCTCAACGACCTGCGCAACCAGATGATGTTCTCCCTCGACCAGCGCCTGGTGGCGTCGGCGCGCATGGTGGCGGGCCTGACCGAGCAGATGCCGGGCCTGGCCAGTGTCAGCGGCGGCGCGCATTTCAGCGCCGAGCAACTGAATGTGCCGGGGGGCATGGCGTGCCAGGTCAGCTCCTTGCGCGGGGAAATCCTCGCCCGCAGCCATACCACGCCGGATGAGGGCCTGGAGTCGCGCAAGAGCGGCTTTCGTGACCAGGTCATCGATGGCGTGGGCTGGCGCAGTTTTACCCTGTCCCGTGGCGACCTGTTGATCACCACCGCCGACCGCCAGGTGGAGCGCGAGGCGCTGAACCTGTCGATCCTGCTAGCCGCCTCGGTGCCGGTGGGCGTGGCGATGCTCGGTTGCCTGTGCCTGTTGTGGCTGGGTATCGGCCAGAGCCTGCTGCCGCTCAACCGCATGCGTGACGCGCTGATGCGCCGCAGTGCCGATTCCCTCGAGCCGTTGCAGATCCACCCGCTGCCCAGCGAGCTCAAGCCGCTGCTCGACACCCAGAACCAACTGCTGCAACGCATCGCCAAGACCATCGAGCGCGAACGCCGCCTCACCGGCGACGCCGCCCACGAGCTGCGCAGCCCGCTGACGGCGATCAAGACCCACCTGCAAGTGGCGCGCATGACCGAAGGCGCGGCCCGCGACCAGTCCCTGGCCCATGCCGAGGAGGGCGCCGACCGCTTGCATCGCACCCTGGAGCAATTGCTGCTGTTGGCGCGGGTGGAAGGCAGCCTGTCATTCGACGATGGCGTGCAGTCCAGCGCCGAGGAAGTCGCACGGCTGGCGATCCAGGATGCGAATGCCGGCGATAATGGGCGTATCGACCTGAACCTGGCGGATAACCTCAGCGAAACCCCGGTGGACATGCCGGTGGGCCTGGCAGTTGCCGCCCTGCGCAACCTGCTGGACAACGCCCTGCGCCACACACCCGCAGACACACGGGTGGAGCTCAGCGTGTTTACCGCCGCCGATCACGTGATCTTCCGCGTGCGCGACCACGGCAAGCAGATCTCCCCCGAAGACCTGCAATACCTCACCCAACGCTTCTGGCGCAATGGCAACAGCGAGGGCTGTGGCTTGGGCCTGGCGATCGTGCAGGCGATCGTGCAGCGCTGTTCCTGCTCATTGAAGTTCGACAGCCAGGTGGATGGCCTGCGCGTTGACCTGGGCATGCCGTTGCGGCGCTGACCGCGTTCTTTCACGTGCCAAATAGTTACCGCCCGCTTGAGGTGCAAGCCTTCAGGATGGCGGTAATTTTTTTGCGCTTGAACGGGCCGAAAGACTCGGCCTGTATTGAAAAGGACGGTTCTTATGTTGGTCATCGATACCAGTTTCCCCGCCAGGGATTTCAACGAACGTCACGGCGAACCCGTGCGGCAGGTGATCCTGCATTACACCGCGGCCCCGTTCGCCTCCTCCTTGCGCACCCTCACCCGTAACGGGGTCAGCGCGCATTACCTGCTGCCGGATCCCCATGAGCCCGGCTACCGCGCCGCCGGGTATGACGAGTTGCGCGTGTTTCGCCTGGTGCACGAAAACCAGCGCGCCTGGCATGCCGGGGCGAGCCACTGGGGTGGGCGCGATAACCTCAACAGTCGGGCGATCGGCATCGAAATCGTCAACCTGGCCCGGGATGACGGCGGCGTATTCACCTTTCCCGCGTACGGCCAGGAGCAGGTGGCGGTGTTGATCGCATTGCTTCGCGACATCCTTGGGCGTTACCCGCAGATCGGACCGGCCGACATTCTTGGGCATTCGGACGTGGCGTACTGGCGCAAGAGCGATCCGGGACCGCGCCTGCCGTGGCGCGGTTTGTTCGAGGCGGGAGTCGGGGCGTGGTTCGACGAGTCGACGCGGGCCATGTACCAGCGCCGGTTTTGTGTCGGGCTGCCGCCTGAAGTGGAGGTGGAGCGGGCATTTCAGCGCTATGGCTATAAGCCGGCGCAGAATCGCCAGGCGTTCGAGCAGCGCACCCGGGCGTTTCAGATGCACTTTCGGGCGCGGGATTATGGTGGTGTGTTGGATGCCGAGACCTGCGCGATCCTGTATGCCTTGAACGAAAAATACCGCGGACTTTGATCTCATCCATCAGTCAACCATCACTGTCCCCTAAATCCTTTTCTCGCTGGTGCGTCTCCAGAACAGGAAATCCGTGCGCATGCCCTTGGGCCAGACGCCAACGGATCGGCAGTTTGGTCACCATCATCCGCGTATTGAGGGATCGAGAGATGTCAGTCGCTACCAGCCGTATCGAAGATACCCAGGTGCATGAAACGCTTTATCAGTTCGACGAAAGCCCGCTGCTGGCCCGCCAGCGCCAGCAGGAATCCAACGCCCGCAGTTACCCACGGCGCATTCCCCTGGCGCTCAAGCGCGCCAAGGGGATCTACGTGGAAGACGTGGAGGGTCGCAGTTTCATCGACTGCCTGGCCGGCGCCGGCACCCTGGCGTTGGGTCACAACCACCCGGTGGTGATCCAGGCCATCCAGCAAGTGCTGAGCGACGAACTGCCGTTGCATACCCTGGACCTGACCACGCCGGTCAAGGACCAGTTCGTGCAGGACCTGTTCGGCCTGCTGCCGGCGGAACTGGCGCGGGAAGCCAAGATCCAGTTCTGCGGCCCCACCGGTACCGATGCCGTGGAAGCGGCGTTGAAATTGGTGCGCACTGCCACGGGGCGCAGCACGGTGCTGTCGTTCCAGGGCGGTTATCACGGCATGAGCCAGGGCGCGTTGAGCCTGATGGGCAGCCTGGGGCCGAAAAAACCCTTGGGTGCCTTGCTCGGCAATGGCGTGCAGTTTTTGCCATTCCCTTACGACTACCGTTGCCCGTTCGGTCTCGGCGGCGCAGAAGGCGTGCGGGTCAATCTGCATTACCTGGAAAACCTGCTCAACGATCCTGAAGCCGGGGTGTTGCTGCCGGCGGCGGTGATTGTCGAAGTGGTGCAGGGCGAGGGCGGGGTGATCCCGGCCGATCTCGACTGGCTGCGCGGCCTGCGGCGCATCACCGAACAGGCCGGCGTGGCGTTGATTGTCGATGAGATTCAGAGCGGTTTCGGCCGTACCGGCAAGATGTTTGCCTTCGAGCACGCCGGCATCATTCCGGATGTGGTGGTGATGTCCAAGGCCATCGGCGGCAGCCTGCCGTTGGCGGTGGTGGTGTATCGCGACTGGCTCGACACCTGGCTGCCGGGCGCCCATGCCGGGACATTCCGTGGCAATCAGATGGCCATGGCGGCCGGTTCGGCGGTGATGCGCTACCTCAAGGAGCACGACCTGGCCGGCCACGCGACCGCCATGGGCGAGCGCCTGGGCGAACACCTGCGCATCCTGCAGCGTGACTACCCGCACCTGGGGGATATTCGCGGGCGCGGGCTGATGCTCGGCGTGGAACTGGTGGACCCGGACGGCACCCTGGATATCCAGGGCCACCCGCCGGTGCATCGCCAGCTGGCACCGCTGGTACAGCGCGAATGCCTCAAGCGCGGCTTGATCCTCGAGCTGGGCGGCCGGCATGGCAGCGTGGTGCGCTTCCTGCCGCCACTGGTGATCAGCGCCGCCGAGATCGACCGCGTGGCCGAGATCTTCGGGCGCGCCCTGGCGGCAGCCGTCGCCAGCCTCTAATTTTTTGGCGTGTTGGTACGTTTCTACAGATATCAGCGCTGCGCGTGGTGCGCAGCCAGCCTTTGAGCGATGGAGAACAGCAATGACCTCAGTATTTGACCGCGACGACATCCTGTTTCAGGTAGTGGTCAACCATGAAGAACAGTATTCCATCTGGCCCGACTACAAGGCCGTGCCGGAAGGCTGGCGCACCGTGGGCAAGAGCGGCCTGAAGAAAGAGTGCCTGGCCTACATCGAAGAAACCTGGACCGATATGCGTCCGTTGAGCCTGCGCCAGAAGATGGACGGCGCAACGCTGGCCTGACGCAAAACCTTCAGTAGGCCGGCCTGTTATGGTGGGCGGGCCTGTTGTGGCAAGCAGGCTTGTTGTGGTGAGCGGGCTTGTTGTGGTGAGCGGGCTTGCCCCGCGCTGGGCTGCGCAGCAGCCCCAAAACCAGCCGCTGAGTTATGTCTGATACACCGAGTGCTTCTTGAGTGGGGCTGCTTCGCAGCCCAGCGCGGGGCAAGCCCGCTCACCACAAAAAGCTCACCACAATAAGTTCACCACAAACCACAACAAGCTCATCACATTCGCCATGACCTTACGCGTTCTTGTCCTTCTCCAACCCCCCCGCAGCCCCCGTCACCACCTGCACACTCAAGCGCGGCGTGGCCAGGTCCAGACCGGCTTCATCCAGATGCCGCTTCAGCGACAGGTTGAACGCCCGCGACACTTCCCACTGCTTGATCGGCGCCGTCTTGAAGCGCGCGCGCAGGATCGCACTGCCTGACTCGAAGCTTTCCACCCCCTGGATCTCCAGCGGCGACCAGATATTGCGGCGTTGCAGCGGATCGTTGCGCATTTTCTGGCCGACATCGCGCATCAGCTTGATCGCATCGTCGATTTCCATGTTGTACGGGATCGCCACCCGGAAGATCGCATAGCCGAACTCCCGCGAGTAGTTCTTGATGCTCTTGATCTCGCTGAACGGGATGGTGTGCACGATGCCGTCAATGTCGCGCAGGCGCACGGTACGGATGGTCAGGCCTTCGACGGTGCCGAGGTGGCCGCCGACGTCCACGTAGTCATCGATGGCCAGGGAGTCTTCGATGATGATGAACAGGCCGGTGATCAAGTCGGCCACCAGTGACTGCGCACCAAAACCGATGGCCAGGCCGATCACACCGGCACCGGCCAGCAGTGGCGTGACGTTCATGCCCATGTTCGCCAGGGCGACGATGGCGGCGATGATGAAGATGGTCACGAACAGCACGTTGCGGATCAGCGGCATCATGGTCTGCGCGCGGGCATTGGCCAGGCCTTTGCGCGAGCGGGTGAGGGCGTGATGGATGGCGGTGTCGCTGAGGATCCAGATCAACCAGGCAAATAGCAGCGTGCCGCCCAGGCCGAACAGCTTGACGCTGATTTCATGGCCGTCGCCTTCGGTAAAGCGGATCAGCGACAGGCCCCACACCCGCAGCCCGAGTTCGATAAACACCAGCCACACCACCAGGTGGGCGAGGGTGTAGACGAAGCTTTTCAGGCGTTCGGAGTACAGCGCATGGCGCTTGTGCCCCCGTTGCGGCTTGAGCGCATGGCGCCGCACCAGGCCGTTGATCACCATGCACAACACCAGCAACACCGTGCACAACAGCGACTGGCGCAGGGCGGTGCTGGTGTCGCCGGCGGAGACGAAGGTGGCGAACAGCGAGATGCCCACCAACAGCAAGGCGGGGATGTACCAGAAGGTGCCGACGATCTCGATGGTGTCGCTGAGGGCGCGGCGGGTCAGGCGGCGCGACAGGGGCTGGTTGCGGATCAGGTGGGCGATCGGCCGTCGGAAACGCAGGATGAACACGCCGGTGGACAGCGCGGCCATCACATTGGCGACCGTGGCCGCCGTGTGGGCCAGGTGCTGGCCGAGCGCAGCCACCAGCCGCGGGTCGCTCAAGGCTTCACCGAAGGCGGCAAAGCTGCCGATCCACCACAGCGGGCGGAACGCCTGGTGGCGCAGGATATACAGCGCGCGGTGGCGGTGCGGGCCGTCGAGCAGGGAGAAGGCAATCACGCAGATCGCCGAGAAACAGGTGCCGACCACCAGCGCATACGCCAGCACCATCGCCAGGGATTTGCCCAGGGACGAGGGCAGGGCGTAGCTCAGGTACACGGTGATCACCAGTGCGATCAGCCAGGGCCCCAGCTTGCGCAGGGCGAAGCGCAGCATGTCCCAGGTACGCGGGTGTTGCGGCAGCTCCTCGGGCAGGCCGAAGCGCTCGCGTACCCGGTGGCTCAGCCAGATCAACGCGGCTGCCAGCAGGCTCCATACCGCGAGAATCACTGCAAAGCCGAAAATGATCGGCAGCCATTCGCTGGCCGGCAGCATCAGGGCGCTGAGTTCGTCCTTGGCCAGGTCGATTTCATTCGACCAGCGCCCCAGCGGGCTGTCGGCGCCGGAGAACTGCTGCTCCAGGCCCGACAGCGTACTGCCGATCAGCCCGAGCACGCCTTGCTCGGCGGCGGGCTGGGCCTTCTGGGTAGCGGCGCGCAGCTTCTTCAAGTCGCTCAGCAACTGGGTGCGTTGCTGGTCGTTTTCCAGGGTCTTGATCACCTCGTCCAGCGACTGCCCCAACGGCACTTCGGCCTGGGGTTGGGCCTTGGTGGTGCCGAGCAGCCCGGGCAGGCCCACCGCTTGGGCGGACGAGAGCGGCAGCAGCGTGAGCAGGGCGATCAGGAAACAGCAGGGCAGGGCAAACAGACGGGAAAGCACGAGGCGGTCAACCTTGGAAACGACGGGTTGAGCGAGTGTACGAGTGCAAGCGTCATTCGGCCAGTTTGGCGAGGATCTTGTACACCACGGTGCCCAGGATCAGCAGCATGCCGACCCACATGCCGAACACGCCGAGGGGCTTGTCGCGGAAGTTGAAGCCGACGGCGAGCATGATCATGCCGATCAGGATAGGGATAAGCATGGCGTGGAAGGAGGACATGGAGATCATGGGGCGACGGCCTTGTCGGAGTGGGAATACTGACAAGTCTAGGTCGGATTGCAGGAAATGCAGGTGATGCAGATCAGGTGGACGTAAACCAAATGTGGGGGGCAAGTGCGAATCGTCGCACCGCCCCTCCCACATGTTGACGACATCCAGTCCTGGTCTTAGGGCAGGTCGTGGCTGGCGTAGAACGCGCCCAACACCTTCACCAGATGCGCCAGGTCATGGCTGCCGCACAGTTCACGAATGGAGTGCATGGCAAACGTCGGCAAACCGATATCCACCGTACGCACACCCAGGTGGCTGGCGGTGATCGGGCCGATGGTCGAGCCGCAGCCCATGTCGCTGCGCACCACGAAGCTCTGCACCGGCACTTCCTGGGCCATGCACAGGTGACGGAAGAACCCGGCGGTTTCGCTGTTGGTGGCGTAGCGCTGGTTGCTGTTGACCTTGATCACCGGGCCGGCATTGAGCTTGGGGCCGTGGTTGGCGTCGTGCTTATCGGCGTAGTTGGGGTGTACGCCGTGGGCATTGTCGGCCGACACCAGCAGGGATTTCTGAATGGTGCGTACGAATTCATCACCTTCAGGCAACAGGCGACGCAGGGTCTGTTCCAGCATCGGGCCGTCGGCACCGCAGGCCGAGCAGGAACCGACTTCCTCGTGGTCGTTGCACACCAGCACGCAGGTTTCGTCGCTCTCGCTGGTGAGCAGGGCTTGCAGGCCGGCGTAGCACGACAGCAGGTTATCGAGGCGTGCGCCGGCGATGAAGTCGCCGTTCAGGCCGATGACGGCGGCACTCTGGGTGTCGTAGAAGCTCAACTCGTAGTCGAGCACCACATCGGCGTTCAGCCCGTGCTCCCGTGCCAACTGCTCGGTGAGCACGGCACGGAAGTCCACGCGTTCATCACCGGCAAATTGCGCGAGGATCGGCGGCAATTCGGTCTGGGCATTGATCGCCCAGCCCTGGTTGGCTTCACGGTTCAGGTGAATGGCCAGGTTGGGGATGATAGCGATGGGCAGCTTGAAGTCGATCAGCTGGCTTTCGACCTTGCCGTCGCGACGGAAGGTGACGCGGCCGGCCAGGGACAGGTCGCGGTCGAACCACGGCGCCAGCAGCGCGCCGCCGTAGACTTCCACGCCGAGTTGCCAGAAGCCCTGGCGTTGCAGCTCAGGCTGGGGCTTGACCCGCAGGCACGGGCTGTCGGTATGGGCGCCGACCAGGCGAATCCCACCTTGCAACGGCGAATGGCGGCCGAGCTTGAAGGCGATGATCGAGGAATCGTTGCGGGTCACGTAGTAGCGACCGTTGGCTTCGGTGGCCCAGGTCTCGCGCTCGTCGAGGCGCTGGAAACCGGCCGCTTCCAGGCGCTGGGCCAGGGCGGCGGTGGCATGAAAAGGAGTAGGGGAGGCCTTGAGGAAGTCGATCAGGCCTTGATTCAACGCTTCGCGCATAAATAGCTCCAGACAGCAATGCGCGGAGTTTACCGTTCGAGGGCGAGAAGTGCACAGAACAAATGTGGGAGGGGGCAAGTCGCACCGCCCCTCCCACATGTACTGTATTTACAGCTTTAGAAGGGAGCCGGGCACTCAAAGCGCAAGCGCTCACCGCTTTGCGGGTGAGTGAAGCTCAGCATGCTCGCGTGCAGGCACAGGCGCGGCCAGGCAGCCAGGGCCTGTTCATGGGCATACAGGCCGTCACCGAGCAACGGATGCCCGATGGACAGCATATGCACGCGCAACTGGTGCGACCTTCCGGTAATCGGCGTCAGCTCGACGCGGCACCAGTCGCCACAGCGTTCCAGCACTTTCCAGAAGGTCAGCGCATGCTTGCCGAACTCGTGGTCCACCACATGGCGCGGTTTGGTCGGCGGGTCGTAGCGCAGGGGCAGGTCGATGCTGCCGCTGTCCAGTTCCGGCTGGCCCCAGGCCAGCGCGGTGTAGGCCTTTTCGGTTTCGCGGTCGTGAAACTGGCGGGACAGTTCGCGATGGGTATCGGCATCCCGGGCCAGCAGGATGATCCCCGAGGTTTCCCAGTCCAGGCGATGGACGATGCGGGCTTCGGGGTAGCCGTTTTCCTGCAGGCGGGTGATCAGGCAGTCCTTGTTGTCATCGGCGCGGCCGGGCACCGAGAGCAACAGGGTCGGCTTGTTCACCACCAGGACAGCGTCGTCCTGATGCAGGATATGAATAGTGGACAGCGGCATTAAACAGCCTCGCAACAAACGCCAACGGCGGCTCGACCACCCGGTTCCCGCGAAGGGATCAAGGTGACCGAGCCGCCGTGGCGGCCGCCTGTTCGATCAACGATCAGGCAGGGTGATATTGAGTTCCAGAATCGAGCAGCTGCCGTCATTTTCCAGGGCGACATGCACGTCATCGTTGCCGATATTGACGTACTTGCGGATCACCTCCACCAGCTCCTTCTGCAAGGCTGGCAGGTAATCCGGGGTACTGCGTTGGCCGCGTTCGTGCGCCACGATGATCTGTAGACGCTCTTTCGCGACCGACGCGGTGCTTGGCTTTTTGTTGGCGCGAAAGAAGTCGAGAAATTTCATTGTTTAGTTGCCTCCAAAGATACGCTCGAAGAATCCCTTCTTCTTAACATCGAGGAAGCGATGTTCCACGGTCTTGCCCAGCAAGCGATCAACCGCATCGCTGTACGCCTGGCCGGCGTCGCTCTGGTCGTCGAGAATCACCGGGACGCCCTGGTTGGAAGCCTTCAGCACGGCCTGGGATTCCGGGATCACACCCAGCAGGGTTACGGCGAGGATTTCCTTGACGTCTTCAACACCGAGCATTTCGCCGTTGCTGACGCGCTCAGGGTTGTAGCGGGTGAGCAGCAGGTGTTCCTTGATCGGGTCCTGGCCTTCCTCGGCGCGCTTGGACTTGCTGGCCAACAGGCCGAGCATGCGGTCCGAGTCACGTACCGAAGACACTTCCGGGTTGGTCACCACGATGGCTTCATCGGCGAAGTACATCGCCAGGTGAGCACCGGTTTCGATACCGGCCGGGGAGTCGCAGACCACGTACTCGAAGGTTTCCTTCAGTTCAGCGAGGACCTTGCCTACGCCTTCCTTGGTCAGCGCATCTTTGTCGCGCGTCTGGCTGGCGGCCAGTACATACAGGTTCTCAAGGCGCTTGTCCTTGATCAGGGCCTGTTGCAGGTTGGCTTCGCCGTTCACCACGTTGACGAAGTCGTACACCACGCGGCGTTCGCAGCCCATGATCAGGTCGAGGTTACGCAAACCGACGTCGAAGTCGACGATGACTGTCTTGTGGCCGCGCAGAGCGAGGCCGGTACCGATAGCGGCGCTGGTGGTGGTCTTACCCACACCACCCTTGCCGGATGTAACCACGAGAATCTTGGCCAAGGTGTTTCACCCCTAAGGAAAAAGGACTTTTCAGCCCCTGAAAAACATCTCTTGGAACTCGCCGCAGGCGGACAGCCTTTGTAGGAAAAAAGACGGGTTTTCGCAGGAAAAACGCCAACCTTCAAATGTTCCTACGCAAGTAATGCCAGTTTCGCTGTGCTATCAGAGTCTAGAGATGCTTGGAAAATGCGGCAGTATCCGTTAAAGACGGATGATGTTCAACACATCGCCCGACAGGCTGACCTGCACCGCGGCTCCCCACAGCGGATCGCGGCGCAAATCTTCCGAAACCTTGTACTGGCCCGCGATGGACACCAGCTCAGCGGTCAATTGCTGGCAAAAAATGCGCGCCTTGGTATCCCCCTTGATGCCGGCGAGGGCACGTCCGCGCATCGGGCCGTATACATGGATATTGCCATCGGCGAGAAGTTCCGCGCCGGGACTGACCGAAGAGATCACCACCAGGTCGCCGCCCTGGGCGTAAATCTGCTGTCCGCCGCGTACGGGCGTGGTGATTATCTTTGTAGGCTTGATCGTCGGTTCCGCTGGTTTTTCCGGTTTTTTCTGCACTTCGCCGACCAAAGGTTCCAGTGGACGCTCACGCGCGCCGGAGGGTGGCAGTACTGGCAGTTCAATGGCGATGGCGGCGGCAATGTCTTCGATGCGGCTGGCACGAATCGCCAGGGTTCGCAGGCCGTGGGAGCGGCACACGCGCATCAGGCCGGGCAGGTCGATGCTGCCCTGGCCGGCCGGCAGTTTGTCCAGGGCCAGTACCAGCGGGGCGTTGTTGAAGAAGTTCGGCGCCAGGGCGACCTTGGCGGCGAGCTGGCGGTCCAGGGCGTCGAGGTCGTTGCGGGCCAGTTCCAGCACGGTGATGGCGAGCATGCTGCCTTTCAGCTGGAACACGGGATCTTGGTCTAGCGGTTCGGTTTGGCTCATGGTCGGCAAAAAGCGGCTTGTCACGAAAAGTGTCGAGACTTATAACGAGAACACTCACTGGCCGCAAGCCGAGTCGAACCGTTGTAGAATGCGCGGCCCTGTCTTTCCCGGAATCTGTAATGGATCGCCCGCGTTTTCGAGCTGTATTTTTTCACCCGCGCTTTTGGCTGTTATGGCTGGGACTCGGCCTGCTGTGGCTGGTGACCCAACTGCCGTACCGTGCGCTGCTGACCATTGGTCGCCTGCTGGGTGCAGGCATGTACCATGTGGCCGGCGAACGTCGCCGCATCGCCGCCCGCAACCTGGAACTGTGCTTCCCGGAAAAATCCCCCGCAGAGCGCAAGAAGCTGCTCAAGGAAAACTTCGCCTCCACCGGCATCGCCTTCTTCGAAATGGCCATGAGCTGGTGGTGGTCGCGCCAGCGCCTGGCGCGCCTGGCCCATGTCGAAGGCCTGGAACACCTCAAGCAGGCCCAACTGGATGGCAAGGGCGTGATCCTCATGGCCCTGCACTTCACCACCCTGGAAATCGGCGCGGCCCTGCTGGGGCAGAAGCACACCATCGACGGCATGTACCGCGAGCACGGCAACCCGCTGTTCGACTATATCCAGCGCCGTGGCCGCGAGCGGCATAACCTCGACTCCCTGGCGGTCGAGCGCGAAGACGTGCGCGGCATGCTCAAGCTGCTGCGTGCCGGCCGCGCCATCTGGTATGCACCGGACCAGGACTACGGCGCCAAGCAAAGTATCTTCGTGCCGCTGTTCGGCATCCAGGCCGCCACCGTGCCTGCCACCAGCAAGTTCGCCAAGCTGGGCAAGGCGCTGGTGGTGCCGTTCACCCAGCAGCGCCTGGCGGACGGCAGCGGTTACCGCCTGGTGATCCACCCGCCGTTGACCGACTTCCCCGGCGAAAGCGATGAAGTCGACTGCCTGCGCATCAACCGGTGGGTGGAAGCCTCGGTGCGTGAATGTCCCGAGCAATACCTGTGGACCCACCGCCGCTTCAAGAGTCGGCCACCGGGCGAACCCAAGCTGTACGAAAAACGCCGTCGCTAAGACCGACTTTCCCCCACATGGAGTGATGCAATGCGCGCAGCTGAACCGGTTACAGGCTTGATTCTTTCAGGCGGCGGGGCGCGAGCGGCGTATCAGGTGGGGGTATTGGCGGCGATTGCCGAGCTGTTGCCGCCGGGGGCGCCCAATCCGTTTCCGGTGATCGTCGGCACGTCGGCCGGTGCGATCAATGCGGTGAGCCTGGCCAGCGGTGCGATGGACTTCACGGCGGCGATCCAGCGCCTGACTGCGTTCTGGCAGGGGTTTCGCAGCCACCTGGTATTGCGCAGCGATTGGCCGGGGGTGGTGCGCCAGGCGAGTCGCTTCTTTACCCACAGCTTGCTGGGGCTGGGCCGGCAGTTGCCGGTGGCGCTGCTCAACAGCTCGCCGCTGCGGGACTTGTTGCAGGACAAACTGCATTTGGCAGGTATCGACGAGGCCATCCGCCAACAGCACCTGCATGCGGTCGCCGTCACGGCCTTCGGCTATGAATCCGGGCAGGCGGTGACCTTCTATCAGGGCGGCGGCACCATCGACGCCTGGTTGCGCCATCGGCGTATCGGAGTGCCGACGCAACTGACCGTTGAACACCTGCTGGCCAGTTCGGCGATCCCCTTGCTGTTTGCCCCGGTGAAACTCGACCAGGAATACTTCGGTGACGGCGCGGTGCGCCAATCCGCCCCCATCAGCCCGGCGCTGCACCTGGGGGCGACCCGGGTGCTGGTGGTGGGTGTCAGCGGTAACCCGCGGGGCAATGAACCGATGGCGCAACGCACCTATACCGGCCAGGAGCCGACGTTGGCCCAGATCGGCGGGCATATGCTCAACAGCACGTTCATTGACAGCCTGGAAAGCGATATCGAACTGCTGGAGCGTCTGAACCAGTTCAGCCATCACCAGCCAGCCGACAGCGCGGCCCGTGGCCTGGCACCGGTGGAAGTGCTGGTCATTGCGCCAAGCCAGCCGATCGACGAAATCGCCGCAAGGCATCGGCAGGAATTGCCGGCGGCATTGCGTCTGTTCCTGCGTGGGCCGGGGGCGACCAAGACGAGCGGGGCAGGGGTGCTGAGTTACTTGCTGTTCGAGGCGGGGTATTGCAGCGAGTTGATTGAGTTGGGCAGGAAGGATGCGCTGGCCAAGCGTGAAGAGATCATGCGGTTCCTGGGCCTGCCGCCTATCTGAATGTGGGAGGGAGCAAGTCCCTCCCACATGTGTCTTGCAGTAGCTTTTAGAAGTGATACTTGACCAGGAAGCTCGCCGTGTCCTGGGTCGTCTTGAACGCGCCGGAATCCTCGATCCCGTACTTGTTCTTCCAGTAGTCGTATTCAAAGCCCACGTACAACTGCTTGTCGCCCCAATGCAGCGCCTTGCCCAAGTCGTATTTGACCTGCGGGTTGAAGTGCAGGTTGGCGTGGTAAGTGCCACGGGCGTTCTTGTCGTTGTCCACCACCCAATCCATGAAGCCGTCGATCAGGATATTCGAGTTGCCCACCGGCAGGGTGTACGACCATACCGGGGTGATCTGCCATACACCGTCGCCTGGGCGATTGCCTTCGGTCTGGCGCTGGTAGAAGTTCAGCTGGAAGTAGTCGAAGCCCGGGATGTTCAGGTCGAAGCCAGGGCCGAGCAGGTACGACTCGTTGTCGCCTTCGCCGAACTCATACGTGAAGGCCAGCAACACATCCTTGATCGGGCCGAAGGACAGGTCCTGGTCGAAAATCTTGCCGAACGACAGTCGCGGGCTGATCTCACCGTAATACGTGCTTGGGCCGACGTTGCCGTCTTCCTTGCCGTTGTAAAAGATGCGGTCGACGAAGACGAAGTTGTCGCCGTACTTCCAGGCATCGGCATGTTCGAACGTGACGGTTTGCTGGATCTGCGGGTTGACGGTAAAGCTCTTGCCCCACAGATACGTCAGGCTGTTGTTCTGCCACTGCAACAAGTCACCGGCCACGGCCTGGCCGCCGGCCAGCAGGGATCCCGCCAGCATCAGGCCTTTGAACAGAGGTTTCATTCGGTTGCTCCCGAGTTAAAGTTTTATGGTTTTTCTTCTACACAAGCGCTCTGGTGCGGCGCCTTTAGTGGTTACAAAAGTGGTCTGAATGGTCAGCTTTATTGCTACAGCAAGACCCGCGCCAAGGCGGTAAACAACCGTCGATTCAAGCGGGCGCGGAGAATACTGGCTCCCACGTCAGGGCTCAAGTGCGCCGTTACAGCGCGCACAGGGCGACAATGGGGCACGTGTCAGGTATGGGCGGGGTCGACTACGGGGCGTTCGGCCCCGCCGAGAATGTTGAACAGGATATTCAGCGACAGTGCGCTGAGGGTCGCCATGGCGATGCCGCTGTGGGTGATCGGGCTCATCCACACGGGCAACTGTGCGAAGAACTCCGGGCGCACCACGGGGATCAGGCCCATGCCGATGCTCACCGCCACCAGCAACTGGTTGCGACGGTCGGCGATATCGGCCTCCTGGAGGATCTTGATGCCGGTGGCCGCCACCATGCCGAACATGGCGATCGCCGCCCCGCCGAGCACCGCCGGGGGAATCGACGCCACCAGGTACGCGGCCTTGGGCAACAGGCTGAGCACAATCAGGAAGGCACCGGCCATCATCGTCACCGAGCGGCAGCGCACGCCGGTCATCTGCACCAGGCCGATGTTCTGCGCGAAGGAGGAATGGGTGAAGGTGTTGAAGAAACCGGCGAAGAACGACGCACCGGCATCACACAGCAAGCCACGGCGCAGCATTTTCGGCGTGACGTCCTGGCCGGTGATCTTGCCCAGCGCCAGGAACATTCCGGTGGATTCGACGAAGATAATCACCACCACCAGGCACATCGACAGGATCGGCGCCAGTTCGAACCTGGGCATGCCGAAGTGCAGCGGCGTCACCACTTGCACCCACGGCGCCTGGGCCAGGCCGCTGAGGTCAACCATGCCGATGGCCCCGCACAGGGCGTAACCCAGGCCCATGCCGATCAGCACCGAGATATTCACCCAGAAGCCGCGCATGAAGCGGTTGATCAGCAGGATGGTCGCCAGTACCAGGGCGGCAATCGCCAGGTAAATCGGTGAGCCGAAGGTGGCCGCTGCGCTGCCGCCACCGGCCCAGTTCACGGCCACGGGGAACAGCGACAGGCCGATGGCCGTGATCACGGTGCCGGTCACCAGCGGCGGAAAAAAGCGTACGACCTTGGACATGAACGGTGCGATCAGCATGCCGAAGAACCCGGCGGCGATGGTAGCGCCGAAGATGCCCTGCAAGCCGATACCGGGCATGCCGGCCATGGCGACCATGCTGCCCACAGCGGCGAAACTGGCGCCCATCATCACCGGCATACGGATGCCCACCGGGCCGATGCCGAATGACTGCACCAGGGTGGCGATGCCGGCTACCAGCAGGTCGGCGTTGATCAGAAAGGCGATTTCTTCACGGCTCAGGCCGGCGGCCTGGCCAATGATCAGGGGGACGGCGACGGCGCCGCCGTACATCAGCAAGACGTGTTGCAGGCCTACCAGAATCAGTTGCAAGAGGGGCAGCCGCACCATGGCGGGTGCGGCAGGAATCTGCGGTTCGACTAACTCGGTCATGCAACACCTCGGATCTTTTTTATTTTTGTGTTGTGTGGAACGCAATCTTCAAAACACTGCAGGTCCAAATGTGGGAGGGGGCAAGCCCCTCCCACATTGGAACTATGTGAATCTGTTAGTTGGTACGCGCCCCCTGATTGATCCACGTGCCAATCAAATCCCTCTCCTGCTGGGTCATCTGGGTGATGTTGCCCAACGGCATGATCTGGCTTGCCACGGCCTGCGCCTGGATACGTGCCGCCTGTTGCTGGATCTGCGCCGGTGTATCGAACATCACGCCGGCCGGGGCGGTGCTGAACAGCGGGCTGGTGGGTTTGGCCGAATGGCACACGGCGCAACGCTCCTGGATCACCCCGTGGACCTTGTCGAAATCAATCGTCGCCTGGGCAGGCGCAGGTGCGGCGGCCGGAGCTGCCGGCGCGGCGGGTTTCAAGCCACCGCCCAATGCGGTTTCCGGCAACGGTTGGTACTCAATGGCCGCCGGTGCCTTGGCGACTTCCGCCACCGGCTTGGGCCCGGTCACATACGCCAGGCAAATCATGGCCAACGCACCCACGGGCAAGGTCCACGCATACTTCTGGCTGTTATGCCGCGTGTTGAAGTAGTGCCGCACCAGCACCGCCGCCACCGCGATCCCGGCCAGGATCAGCCAGTTGTATTGGCTGCCGTAGGTGCTCGGGAAGTGGTTGCTGATCATGATGAACAGCACCGGCAGGGTGAAGTAGTTGTTGTGCCGTGAGCGCAGCAGACCCTTGGCCGGCAGGGCCGGATCGGGCGTGCGGTGCTCGGCGATCGCCGCCACCAACGCGCGCTGCGCCGGCATGATGATGCGGAACACGTTACCGACCATGATGGTGCCGATCACCGCGCCCACGTGCAGGTACGCACCACGGCCGCTGAACACTTTGCTGAAGCCGTACGCGGCGGCAATCAACAGCACGAACAGGATCAAGCCGAGCAGGGCAGGGCGTTTGCCCAGGGCCGAGTCGCAGAGGAAGGAGTAGATGAACCAGCCGGCGAACAGTGAGCCGATGCCCAGCAAGACGCCTTCGCCGCCACTGAGGCTGCTGCCGGGGGCGAGCAGGTAGAGCGTCGGGTTGAGGTAGAACACCACGCACAGCAGCGCGACGCCCGACATCCAGGTGAAATAGGCTTCCCATTTGAACCAGTGCAGGTTGTCCGGCATGGTCGGCGGGGCCAGTTTGTATTTTTCCAGGTGGTAGATACCGCCACCGTGGATCGCCCACAAGTCACCGGACAGGCCGTCCTTGGGGTTGACGCGGTTGAGGTTGTTTTCCAGCCAGACGAAGTAGAACGAAGCGCCGATCCAGGCGACGCCAGTGATCATGTGAACCCAGCGCACGCTGAGGTTCAGCCATTCCAACAGATGTGCTTCCACAGTCTTTACCTCTCGCCTGTCACCCTTGTTGTCGGGTGATCCGGCCTTCTCTTATTGGTGGGGGGCGAGGATCAACCGCTCATCCTCTTTGAAAAAATGCTCATCGCAGTTATTGCCTGTGCCACTGCGATCAACCACCAGGAAGTCATCCCGCTTTTCGATCGTCAGCACCGGGTGGTGCCAGACGCCGCGATGGTAATTGATGCCCTGCCTGCCGTTGGTGACGAAGGCGCGGACCAAGCCTGATACAGGTGCATCGCCAAGTGGCGCGACCACGATCAGAAAGGGGTTGCCGAGCAGCGGAATGAAGGCCTGGCTGCCCAGCGGGTGTCTCTCCAGCATGCACACGGTCAACGGCATATCCAGCGCGTCGGCGCGGAAGATGCTGATGATCGCGTTGTCTTCAGGCTGTGCGGTTTCTACCGTTGCCAGCTTGTGAAAGCGCATGGTCGACCCGTTGTTGATCATGAAGTGATCGCTGCCGTCGGTTTCGATAACGTCTCCGAAAGGGGCGAAGGCTTCTTTGGTCAGGGGTTCGATCATCAGTGTGCGCATGGCTGTCTTCTTATCCGAGTTCTGTGTTGTTAAAACTATTTTGTGTGTGGCAATGAGCTTATGTGGTGAGCGGGCTTGCCCGCGCTGGGCTGCGAAGCGGCCCCAACAAGATCACTGCGTTTCTTCTGTGAAAACGCGGTGTCTGCTTCCAGGGTCGCTTCGCGCCCCAACGCGGGCGGTGCGACGATTCGACAAGCCCGCTCACCACAACAAGCTCTTTTGCCACAGGATTCAGCGTTTACCTGGAGACTTTACCCAGCACACGCAGGCGACTCACACCGCCATCCGGGAACACGTTCAGGCGGATATGGGTGATCGGCCCCAGCGCCTTGATCTGCTCGGCGAAGGTGTGTTCGGCGTGCATTTCCAGTTTCTGTGCCGGCAGCAGTTCGCGCCAGAACAGCGACTGGGTTTCGATCTGGCTGTCGGTGCCGCCCTTCACGAAGGCGCCCTGGATCGAGCAGGTGTCCGGGTAGTTGCCCTTGAAGTGCAGGGTGTCGACGATGATCTTCTCGATTTCGCCGGGGTGGCCCAGGGCGACGATCACCCAGTCATTGCCTGGCGTGCGACGGCGGGCGGTTTCCCAGCCATCGCCCATGTTGACGCCACGGCCTGGGTTGAGAATGTTGCTCATGCGCCCGAAGTGTTCATCGGAACACGCCAGTGCGCGACCACCGTTCAATGCGGCAGCCAGGTCGATCTGTTCGTTGTCGCCCACTGCCGACCAGTCGCGGAACGGCACGCCGTACACACGCAGACGGGCCACGCCGCCATCCGGGTAGATGTTGAAACGCAGGTGGCTGAACGCCTGGTCGTTGCTGATCTCGTGGTAGTGGTGGCTGTTGCCTTGCAGCTCGACGGCCGACAGGACTTCTACCCACTGGGTGTTGTCGTCAGGCTCGCCCGAGGCCAGGAAGCAGGCTTCCAGGGAGGCCGACGGCGGGTAGTTGCCGGTGAAGAATGACGTGTCGATGTCCACGCCCTTGATCGAGCCCGGTACGCCCAGGCGGATCACTGCGCTGTCGTAGCCTTCGAAGCGCTTGCGGCGTGACTCCCAGCCGTCCATCCACTTGCCGTTGTCATCGAAAACGCCCTCCTTCCACACGGCCGGGGTCGGCTGGAACAGGCGGTTGGCGTCGGCGAACCAGTCATCTGTCACGGAGATGATCTTGGTGCCCAGGCGGGCGTCGGCCAGGTTGACGAACTTTTCGAAAGGTACGGCGTAAGCTTTCATTCTTCTTGTCTGCCTTAAATTGAGTGGCTGGGGATGGTCGTTTAGAGGGTCAGTAAACGGAACAACGCGATCTTGTTGATCTCGTCCAGCGCGCACTTGAACTCGGCATCCACCGAGTTGTGAATGCGGGTTTCGAACGCGGCGAGAATCTGGTGCCGGTTGCTGCCTTTTACCGCCATGATGAAGGGAAACTTGAACTTGGCCTTGTAGGCATCGTTCAGCTCGGTGAAGCGTGAGAACTCTTCGGCCGTGCAGTGGTGAATCCCCGCGCCAGCTTGCTCATCGGTGCTGGCTTGGGTGAGTTGGCCCTGGACGGCCGCTTTGCCGGCCAGGTCCGGGTGAGCGTTGATCAACGCCAGCTGACTGGCGTGATCGGCGCTCAACAGGATGTCGCTCATGCGCTGGTGCAGGGTTTCGATCTGGTCGATCGAGGCGTCCTGGCCCAGGTCGAAGGCCTTTTCGGCCACCCATGGCGAGTGTTCGTAGATGTCGGCGAAGGCCTGGACGAAGGCGTCACGGCTCAAGGTCGAAGGTTTCAAGGTCTGGAAAGCGGTCATTTTGCCGCTCCCTGAAAAGGGTGTACGTCATGCCAGTGGCGGGCGATGTCGACGCGGCGGGTGAACCACACCTGGTCATGGCCCTTGGCGTATTCGATAAAGCGCTTGAGGGCGGCCAGGCGCGCCGGGCGGCCGATCAGGCGGCAATGCAGGCCGATCGACAGCATCTTCGGTGCCTCGGCGCCTTCGGCATACAGCACGTCGAACGCGTCTTTCAGGTACTCGAAAAAGTCATCGCCCTTGTTGAAACCCTGCACCTGGGTGAAGCGCATATCGTTGGTGTCCAGGGTGTAGGGGATCACCAGGTGCGGCTTGCCGGTGGGGGTGTTGGGTTCCCAGTAGGGCAGGTCGTCGTCGTAGGTGTCGCAGTCGTACAGGAAGCCGCCTTCCTCCATCACCAGCCGCCGCGTGTTGGGGCCGGTGCGCCCGGTGTACCAGCCCAACGGGCGTTCGCCGGTCAGTTCGGTGAGGATGCGGATGGCTTCGAGCATATGCTCGCGCTCCTGGGCCTCGTCCATGTATTGGTAGTCGATCCAGCGGTAGCCGTGGCTGCAGATCTCGTGGCCGGCGTCGACCATGGCGCGGATCACATCCGGGTGACGCTGGGCAGCCATGGCCACGGCGAAGATGGTCAAAGGAATGTCGAATTCCTTGAACAACTTGAGGATGCGCCACACGCCGGCCCGGCTGCCGTATTCGTACAGCGACTCCATGCTCATGTTGCGCTCACCCTGCAGCGGCTGGGCCGAGACCATTTCCGAAAGGAAGGCTTCGGACTCTTTGTCACCGTGCAGAATGTTGCGCTCGCCGCCTTCTTCGTAGTTGAGTACGAACGACAAGGCGATGCGTGCCTTGCCCGGCCAGTGGGGGTGAGGAGGGTTACTGCCGTAACCGATCAGGTCGCGTGGGTAGTCAGCGCTCACTGCAGTCTTCCTTCTTGTTCGTGGTAGCAAGTGTGTGGCGGCCAGCGGAAAGACTGGGTGGCGTCACAGCGATGGGCTGATTGT
Source organism: Pseudomonas sp. NFACC25 (assembly GCF_900100935.1). Classification (NCBI taxonomy): domain Bacteria; kingdom Pseudomonadati; phylum Pseudomonadota; class Gammaproteobacteria; order Pseudomonadales; family Pseudomonadaceae; genus Pseudomonas; species Pseudomonas sp. NFACC25. The sequence continues at coordinate 491,507 of NZ_FMUC01000001.1, read as the reverse complement.
ATACAACTTAATGGTCACTTTGTAAGCCTGTATTTCCGCATTTTTTCCGTGGAGTTGCCGCCGTTCAGCACTGCAAGAAACTTGCCCGATTGGTCAGTAAACGGACAAAAGGTCTTTTAAAAGCAAGGCTTGCTGGGAAATCCCGTTGAGGATCGAGGCGTCGCAGCCTGTGCGAAACTTTGTGGTTTTTATTGTGTACAATTTTTATTAAAAGTGTCTTAATCGGCCTATCAGCGGCTTTTTGATGCCCCGTAAAGGTGCAGCCTATTTCACTTCATGCAAGGGAGCCCGCCCCATGGGACGACTGACGACACACGTACTCGACGCAGCCCACGGCTGCCCCGGCAGCGCCATCCAGGTTGAGCTGTACCGCGTCGACGGCGCGCAGCTGGAACTGGTCGCCACTGCGCTGACCAACAGCGATGGCCGCTGCGACGCGCCGTTACTGCAAGGTGATGACTACCGCAGCGGTGTCTACCAATTGCAATTCAGCGCCGGCGATTACTACCGCGCCCGCAGTGTGCAATTACCGGAGCCGGCCTTCCTGGATGTGGTGGTATTGCGCTTCGGCATCAGCGCCGAACAGGATCACTACCATGTGCCCCTGCTGATTTCGCCCTACAGCTACTCCACCTATCGCGGTAGCTGAGTCGTCACCTGGTTACACCCCCAAGCTCTTCGTTGGTTTTTCGCCCGCCCACACTGCGGGCTTTTTTTTGTGCGCGGCACCCGTCAATTATCTAGCGCCCCCTGGGCGTTTGCGCTGCATAGGCTAGGGCTTTCCTCGACGAAGATACCGCCGTGACTTCACCTACCGATCCCGATATGGCTGACGACGATGCGTTGCAGGCCATGCGTCGCCAACTGACCCGGTCCATCAACCGCAGCCCCCATCCCAGCCTGTTGATCAATTGGCTGGCCATTGCCGACCTGCGCTGCTCCCAGTCGGTCAAACACCAGTCTCGCCTGATCCTGCATGCGCCCAAGGTGCTGCGGGTGATTCGCGCCGAGCTGCGCAAGGCCTTTGACCTGGACCCGGACGGCCTGCTCTTCACCGAACCCAAGCCGCCGGCAGCCGCGCAGCAGGTCGACAGTCTGACCGACCGTGCGTTACGGCTGATGGTGTTGCCTGCAGTGCCGATCAACCTCAATCAGTTCACCGCTGTCAGCCTCAAGGCCGAACCGGCACGCCAGCTGCCGTTTACGCCGCTGGAGGCGTTGCGCCGGGTGATTGCGCTCAACCTTTCGGCTCGACTTGCCCAGGTGCACAGCGCCTATTGGCAGGCGCTGGTGCCGGGTTCCTGGCTGACGCGCCAGGAGCGCTGGGCGGTTTTGCACAAGCAGCAGTTCGCCGACCAGGCCTTTGTGGCGCGGCAGTTGGACGAGCTGTCGGAGGGGGCGATGGGCATGCTCCAGGCGCTGGCGGACGCTCCGACGGCCGAGGCGCGCCGACGCGCCGGTGAGCCATGGGCCAGCGTCAAGGCCAGTGAGTTGATGTGGCCGGGCGTGGGGCCGCGGCTGATGCCGATCCCCGGCGCCCTGCATATTTATCGCGAGGGCGACCCGGCGGGCGGGCCGCACGTGATGTACCTGCCGGGTGCCCGCCGCAACTACTACGAATATCCGTCGTTCGCCCACTTGCAGTGTGGCCTGGTGGCACTGATCAATGGCGCCTCGTTCGACGACCTCTGGCAGTGCCTGCCGCTGCGGCGCCGGCATGAGGTGTGCCGGCCCGAAGACGCGGCGGCGGCGCCCGGACGCGGTGTGGCATTGAGGGGCGATGCGCTGGCATACAGCGCGCAGGCGGTGCTGGAGGGGCAATGGGAAAACGAGTTGGCCTGTGGGATGTCGATCAACCTTGCGCAGGTGTTTTCCGCCAGGCGCGAGCCGCTGGAGATGAATGCCGCGCGACTGCTCGCCTATATCGAACGCGCGCGCCGACACTGGGTGGGCAAGGCACGCCTGGGCAGCCTTCGCCGGACGTTGCAGGACTGGGATCAGCATCGACGGCGCAAGGAAATCCTGTTCGCCAGCACCGCCGCGCACCTGCCCGTGAACACGGCGCTGCAACAGCTCAAACGGTATGAAAAAGGCCTGATGGCATTGCTCGACCCGCAGGACGTCGGGGCGGATACCCAGGCCTTTGACGATTTCGTCGTGTTGGAGCAGCGGCGCAAGGTGCACGCGGACACCCTGCACACGCTGCTGCACGGCGCGCAATTGCAGCTGTTCGACCCTGCCTTCTGGAAGGCGCGCCCCACCGGTCAAGCCAGGCGCCTGAACGCGCTCATCGACGGGTGGAGTGATGTGCTGCGCGCCGACATCTTCTTGCTGCATCGGCTGCAATTGATCCGCGCAGTCCATCGCGACCTGCTGGTGGATGTGCTGGATACGCCGCTGGCCAGCAAGCGCGCCGGCAGTGATACCCGCGTGCTGTCCGTGCTGGTGGGCAGCGCCGACGCCTTTGAGCCTCTGCACAGCGTGTTTGCGGTGACCCGCACCACGGCGCTCAACGATCCGCAGCGCCGGGTGCCGGTGGTGCTGTGCGCGTTGGGGCGCGAGGGTGGCGTGGCGACGTTTGCCAGCCTCGAAGCCTTGTCCCTGGGCATCGAGGCCAGCCTCGACAGCCGTGATGGGTCTGTGTTGTGGCGCTACATCGAGCGGCCGCAGCGCAACGCCCTACGTGAACAGGTGGCCAATCAAACCCTGGCGGTGCGCTATGAGGTCAGCGAGGGTAATCCTGTGTTGCTTGCGCTCAAAAGGCTGATGAAGGGGTACCTGCGCCAGCAGCGCGGGTTTGATGGCAGCGCGAATATTTTCAGTGAAACCCGGGATGTCCAATTGACTCGCTCTCTGTTGGCCGTCGAGTTGGAGAAGCACCTCGACGCGCCGGTCAGCGATGCCCTTATTCAAGCACGGGCCCAGGTCGATCTGGTGCGCAAGGCGGCGAGTGCCAAACACAGATTGCCGAGTTGGCTGGCCGAGGCGACGGTGGCGCAACGCAACCGTTTCAAGTACCTGCAGAGCCGCTACCTGGGCAGCGTCCTGGCCTATGAAGAGCGCCTCGGGCAGCGTTTGCCGGATCTGCACAGCTTCGCCCGCCGCCTTTTGATTGCGCGCTTGCGTGAGGACGGCCTGCCGCCGCAACTGGACATCGACACTCCGTTTATCGAAATGCCCGACCGGGTCGATGGCCGCTTCTGCGGTTGGGAAAGCGGCTGTACGGTCGGCGATCGCAAGGAAGTCCTCGCGCCCAGTACTGAGCGTTCGCGCTTGAGCCTGCTGCAACTGGCACTGCACAACCTCGACCCGCAGATGATGTCCACCTGGTGGCGCTTCCGTTATGCCCATTACCTGCAACCGGCCTGGCGGCAGCAACTGAGCCCGCGTTACCTGATCGGCATGGTGTCCTCGCTGGATATTGGCGGGCGCTACGAAGCCTTGATCAATCGTGCGTTTTATCCCCCCGATGCCGCTGCGCACCGGCTGAGCGACGCACGTGTCCCGGAGCTGCTCAGGCGGGCCTTGCAGGCGGGTATCGAGGCGGATCTCCATTCGGCGATTCAGCAGGGGCTGACCCCGAGTGCCCAACGTTTTTTCAACACGGCAATGGCGGCCCGTATGCCTGCGGATTTGCTTGCACACGGCGATCAGTTGCAACTGCACGTGGCGCATCTGGTGGGCCATACCCTGCAGCACGATCGCTATATCGCCGGCATCCTGCTGATTCACGACCTGTTGTCGCAACGCTGCGTGGTCTATTGGCCCAGTGCGCCGGATGCGCGGCACATTCATGAGTACGCCAGCCTGCAAGAGGCCCATGAGCACTTCAATCGTGTCGGGGCGTTGCCCGATTACGTCAGCGCCCTGGCCCGGCATGTTGCGCCGGGCTGGGCGTTTGAAGCCATCGTCCATCACCCGGGCCCGGTGCACGCGCAAGCCGGTTTTTTTCAGCCGAGTAATCTGCTGCCGGGCGCGATCATGCTGCAGGGGCTCTGGCGCGCGGCTGATTTCGTTCGCTCATTCAATATCAAGCACCTGGTGCCCGCGGCGCGTGTCGAGGAGATTGAACAGCAACTGCTTGAGCAAATCGCCAGTGACCCGCTGAACTGGCTGGCCTGGGTCCCGACGTCCCACGCCGATGCCCAGGCCCTGTTGTACCGGGCGCGGGTGCTTGAGTTGCACCGCCAGGCCCAGGCGCACAGTCAGTCCGGCCAGGCGCTGCAGCGCTACCGCGAACAGCGCCTGGAGGCGCAACGTGACACGCGTCGGCGGGCGTTGCTGTCGGTGGTGGTGCCGTTTTTCAGCTTGGGTAACCAGCTGTACGAGTTGCTGCTCACCTCGCGGCGCTATCACCGCTATGGTGATGCGCGGGATGCGGTGGATGTGGCGTTTGGCACGGTGTTTTTGACGATAGACCTGTTACTGACGTTTTTCCCCGGCCCCAAGCTGAAGCCGGGCACTGTGGCGAACCCGGCGGTCCGTTCCATGGGCGCCGGCTTGAATCGTATCCACCGCGCGAGCGTCTCGACGTTGGGCCGGGTCGCCCCATTGGAGCCGTCGCCATCGAGGGGCGCGCGCTTCAATCCCCTGGAGCGTTTCAAAACCCAGGGTGCGCCGCAGGAGGCCGTGGCGTTGAAGGGGCCGGGCGAAAAAGGCATCTACGTCAAACACGGCGAGTACTTCATGGTGGACGACACGCACCACTACCCGGTTTACCGACGTGGCGACGAAGCGTATTTCCGCCTGAAGAACCGGCAGGCGCCGGGCACCGATGAGTTGATCCTGACGGTCCATGAGCCCCGGGAGTGGCTGCTGGGGGCGGATGCACCCGTGGCCGGGCCGAGTTCGGCCACGCTCACCCCGTGGCCGGCACCTGCCCGAGCACCAGGCTGGCGACCGCCCACTGCACCGATGGCCACCCACAACCGTATTCTTCAGTCCTCCGCGCCGGCGGACTACTGGTTCAGTTGGCGTACCCAGGTGCCTGAAGCCCAGGCGACGAGTACACCGGCTTCCGGGGTGTTTCACGTGCATCTGGAACCGCCCGGTTTTCCCTACGACGCTATTTACATCGGCTCCAGGTATGACACCGCGACGCAATCGGGCGTTGGTTATTACCGGTTGCTTCACCAGGGGGATCACGCGCCGTTAAGCACGCTCGGCTTTATTGCCAGGAACGAGCCGCTGGTTTCAAAGGCCCAGGTGGATATCGAGCGCTGGACCGGCGGCGCGCTGCAGGAGCAGCCGATTCCGGTGTCGCGCCTGCCATCGGGGGAGTGGCAATTGCACGCGCCGTTGTTCGACGGGCCGCTGGAGCCACAGGTGGGCAGGGCGTTCCCGGGCATTACGCGGCAAAGCCAGGCGTCTGCGATTGCCAGGGTGATTGAGTTGGCCGATTCCTCGCGCTCGGTCACGGCCAGCCATTTGCTCAACCTGCGGGCCACCCTGGACAACTGGTTGACCCCCAACCCTGTGAGGTTGGGCCAGACCGATGATTTGCTGAACCTGCTGCGGCCCACGCCAACGCGGGGCGCCAATCTGTTCATTGGCTACGAAGGCAAGGCGCCGGGTTTCACCCGTGTCGATTTCAGTTCGCCGGTCGCCGTGGCGCCGCGACTCAAGGCCGGTGGTGCGCAGGTCTCCGAAGCACGCAAAACCCTGCAGCGGGAGGCCGTCAGGGCTGTACTGGAGCAGCAGGGCTTCCGCCTTCACGAATGGCGTGTGCGGCGCGGCAAGATCCTCGTGCCTGAGCTGGTTGCCACCCATCCCCATTCGAACAACCTGTACTACGTGACCTATCAGTGGTTCGAGCGCGGTTCGGTGGCGTTGAACAAGCGGCTCACTGACCGCTGGCTCCAGGCAGCCATCCGTTCGCACCGGGATTCCGTCCTCGCCGCCACGGTCAGCGGGGCGATGGAGGAACAGCGCCTGGTTCGGATCGTCGCAGGCATCCAGTGGCCGGTGCTGGGGAACCTGGCGCCCAGCGTTTACTTCGTCAAACTGAGCCCACCCGTGCCTTGAGCAGCGAGGCAACGCCGGCGCAGCCGAACAGCGCGGCGCTGACGCGGTTGAACCAGTGTTGGCCGCTGCCGCTGCGCAGGTAGCGCGCAGCGCCATGGGCGCCGAGGCCGTAGGCGAGTTTGCACAGCAGGTCGAGGAGCGTCCAGGTGGCGATCATGATCAGCAATTGCGGCAGGAACGGCTGCTGGCTGCTGAGGAACTGCGGCAGGAAGGCGGCGAAAAACAGGATGTCCTTGGGGTTGCTGGCCCCCAGCACGAAGGCGCGGCCGAACAGTGCGCGAAAACGCGGCACCGGCGCCGCCTCCGGGACGGTCGCGCCGTGGGACGGCTGGCGCGATTGCTGCCAGCTCTGCGAGGCGAGGTAGAACAGGTAGAGCGCGCCGACGATCTTCAACGCGCTGAAGAGTTGTTCCGAAGCCAGCAGCAAGGCGCCCAGGCCCAGGGCCGACGCGCTCAACAGGCAGATCGAGGCAATCACCCCACCGAGAAATGCCGGGTACGAGCGGCGCAGGCCGTAGTTCAGGCTGTTGCTGATCATCAGCAACGACAGCGGCCCCGGGATCAGGATCACCACCAGCGCAGCGCCGCTGAACAGCAGCCAGGTTTCCAGACTCATTGCATGCTCCTTTTCTATAGAAAGACGAACTTGGCGATAAAGATCGCGCACAACACCCACAGGCTTACGGAAATCTCGCGGTACTTGCCGGTGCCCGCCTTGAGCGCCACATAGGTGATAAAGCCCAGGGCGATACCGTCGGCGACCGAGAAGGTCAGGGGCATCATGATCGCAGTCACGATGGCCGGGATGCTGTCGGTGGCCTCATCCCAATTGATGTGGGCCATGCTCGCCATCATCAGCATCGCCACGTAGATCAGCGCACCGGCGGTGGCATAGGCCGGGATCATGCCCGCCAGCGGTGCGAAGAACATGGCCGCCACAAACAACACGCCGACCGTCACCGCCGTCAACCCGGTACGGCCACCTGCGGCCACCCCGGCGGCGCTTTCCACGTAGCTGGTCACCGGCGGCACCCCCACCATGGCACCGAACACACTCGAAGCGCTGTCGGCCTTGAGGGCGCGGGACAGGTTATCGATCCTGCCGTCGGCGTTGACCAGCCCGGCGCGTTGCGCAACGCCCATCAGTGTACCTGCAGTGTCAAACATGTGCACAAAAAGGAAGGCAAATACCACGCTGATCATGCTGACATTGAATACACCTTTTATGTCCATGGCCATCCAGGTCGGCGCCAGGCTCGGAGGCGTGGAGAGAATGCCGTTGTAGTGCACCAGGTCCAGGCCCCAGCCGGCCAGGGTCACGGCGATGATGCTGATGAGGATCGCGCCGAACACCCGGTGGTAGCTGAGGATCGCGATCAGCAGGAAACACACCGCCGCCAGCAGCGGCGCCGGCTCGTGCAGCGAACCGAGCTTGATCAGGGTGGCCGGGCTGTCGACGATGATGCCCGCGGTTTTCAGGCCGATCACCCCGAGGAACAGCCCGACACCAGCACCCATGGCGTGGCGCAGGCTCACCGGAATGCTGTTGAGCAGCCATTCACGCACCCGGGAAAGGGTCAGGCCCATGAACAGCACCCCGGAAATAAACACCGCACCCAGCGCGGTTTCCCAGTGGTAACCCATGGTGCCGACCACGGTGTAGGTGAAAAACGCATTCAGGCCCATGCCCGGCGCCAGGCCCACCGGCCAGTTGGCGTACAGGCCCATCAGCAGGCAACCCAGCGCGGCGGCGATGCAGGTGGCGACGAACGCAGCGCCGTGATCGATGCCGGCATCGGCCATGATGTTGGGGTTGACGAAGATGATGTAGGCCATGGTGATGAAGGTGGTGAGCCCGGCGATCAGCTCGGTCTTCACTGTGGTGCCATGCAGGCGCAGTTTGAACAGGCGTTCGAGCCAGCCGTTCTGTGAGGGGGCAAGGTCCAGCGGCGAGGCTTCGGATTTGCGGCTATCCACAGCGAGTACTCCTCAAGCATTTTATTGTTATGTCCAGCGCGGGGCGCTGTGAGGTACCGGCGGGTTTTGTTGACCAATAGGTCAGGAACTCGCACGAAGCGAATTATGCTTTTGTATACAAATAAAGCAAATAATGTTTTCTATTTTCTGCATGAAAAGGATGAAAGGCAAAGCCAGGGCGCCACCGAGGATCAAGGCTGGCCTGCAAGTGCCTGGTTGACTGCGAGCCAACCGTTTACCGCTTCTTCGCCCGCTTCGGCGAAGGCGCGCTGCAACAACTTCACCTGTTCACGGCGCAGCGACTGCTCGAAACGCAGGCCTTCCTCGGTCAACTCCAGCAGGCGTTTGCGCTTGTCGGTCTGCGACGCGACGCTGTCCACCAGGTGCATTTCCTGCAATTGGCGCAAGGGTATGTTCAGCGCCTGCTTGCTCACACCGAGCAGTTCCAGCAGTTGCTTGACGCTCAGCGCCGGGTAGCGCGCGATAAAAAACACGATGCGCTGGTGCACCCGGCTCAGGCCACGGCGTTCAAGCATTTCATCGGCCTTGGCAGTGAACGCCTGGTAACCAAAGAAGAACGCTTCCATGGCTTGTTGCTGGCTGCTTTGGTTTTTAAGGTCAAGCATGTTGACGTATCCACTCAAGCTGTCGTAATTTCGGTCAACCAGTTTGACGTATTTCCCACAGGCTTCGCTAGCGGTGACCTTATGGCCTTCTCTGAACGTGTTACGCGCCTCAAAAGCTCCTTGATCCGTGAAATCCTTGCCGCAGCCCAGCGCCCGGAAGTGATGTCGTTCGCCGGTGGCCTGCCGGCCGAGGCCATGCTGCCCGCGCTGGACTGGGATGACATGCCGCTCAACATCGGCCAATACGGCATGAGCGAAGGCGAGCCGCAGTTACGTGAACTGCTCGCCGCCGAAGCGCGTGCGTTGGGTGTGCCGTGCCAGGCCAGCCAGGTGCTGGTGGTCAGCGGTTCCCAGCAAACCCTGGACCTGGCGGCCAAGCTGTATATCGACAAGGGCACCAAGATCCTGCTGGAAGGCCCGACCTACCTGGCCGCCCTGCAGATCTTCCAGCTGTTCGGCGCCGATTGCCTCAGCGTGCAACTGGAAGCCGATGGTCCCGACCTGGCCAGCCTGCGCGCCAATCTCGAACGCCATCGCCCGGCGTTCATTTACCTGATCCCGACGTTCCAGAACCCTTCGGCCGTGCGCTACAGCGAAGCCAAGCGCGAGGCCGTCGCCGCTTTGCTCGATGAGTTCGGCGTGACCCTGATCGAAGACGAACCCTATCGCGAGCTGACCTTCGACGGCGGCAGTGCGCAGCCCATCGTCGGCCGCTTGAAAAAAGCCAGCTGGATCTACACCGGCACGGTCTCCAAGACCTTGCTGCCCGGCCTGCGCGTGGGGTACCTGATCGCCAGCCCGGACCTGTTCCCGCACCTGCTCAAGCTCAAGCAATCGGCGGACCTGCACACCAATCGCGTCGGCCAGTGGCAGGCCATGCAGTGGATCGGCACGCAGAAATACCAGCAACACCTGGTGGAACTGCGCAGTTTCTACCGCGAGCGCCGCGACGCATTCCAGGCTGCATTACAACGCCACTTCAGCGAACTGGCCGACTGGCAAGTGCCCCAGGGCGGATTATTCTTCTGGCTGACCTTGAAACAGCCGCTCGATACCCGCACTTTGTTGGCACCTGCGCTCGATCAGGACGTCGCGTTCATGCCCGGTGAACCGTTCTTTTCCGAGCCGGACCAGCATTTAGGCTCACTGCGACTCAATTTCAGCCATATCGACCCGGCCCGCCTGGACGAAGGGCTCAAACGCCTGGCCGCGGTGGTCCGTCAAGCACAGCACGCGCAAGCGGCATAAGGGGAGCCCCATGTACAAGGTTTATGGCGATTACAAGTCGGGCAACTGCTACAAGGTCAAATTGATGCTCAACCTGTTGGGTATCCCGTATCAATGGGTGGATATCGACATCCTCAACGGCGATACCGAGACCCCTGAATTCCTGGCCAAGAACCCCAACGGCAAGATCCCGGTGCTGGAGCTGGAGGATGGCACCTGCCTGTGGGAGTCCAACGCGATCCTCAACTTCCTTGCCGATGGCAGCGAATTCCTGCCCACCGAACCGCGCCTGCGCACGCAAGTGCTGCAGTGGCAGTTTTTCGAGCAGTACAGCCATGAGCCGTACATTGCGGTGGCGCGGTTTATCCAGTTCTACCTGAACATGCCGGAAGATCGCCTGGAGGAATACAAGACCACCCACAAGCGCGGTTACAAGGCTCTGAAGGTCATGGAGCGTCAGCTGCAAACCACGCCATACCTGGTGGGCGAGCAGTATTCGATTGCCGATATTGCGCTGTATGCCTACACCCATGTAGCCCATGAAGGTGGGTTTGACCTGACGCCTTACCCGGCGGTGCAGGCCTGGTTGAAGCGCGTGGCCAGCCATCCCAGGCATGTGGCCATGCTCGACTGATCACCACGGTCAAAAACGGTGGGAGGGCGGTGCGACGATTCGACTTGCCCCTCCCACATTCAGCTCGATGCCGTGCCAGATAATTCATCGTTCAGCAGGTCGAAACAGCGCTGCGCCGCCGGGCTCAATCCCATCCCGCTACGACTGATCAAGCCGATCTCGCGGTTCACCCCGGGATGATCGATATGGATGCGCTTCAACCCCTCCAGGCTGTCCGCCGCCGACTCCGGCAGTACGCTGATCCCCAGCCCCTGACGCACCAGCGCCAGCACCGTCGACATGTAGTTGGCCTCCATCCCGGCGTTCATCGTCAACCGCGTCTCATCGAACAGCCCATCCACTTGCTCGCGTACGCTGCTGTCGCGGCCGGTAAGGATGATCGGCTGGTCCGCCAGTTGCTCCAGGGTCAATTGGCGATGGTGGGCGAGGGGGTGATCCAGCGGTACGAACGCACACAATCGATCATTCAGCACCGGGGTGAACTCCAGGCCATGGCTTAGCCGCGCCCGTACGCCAATACCGAAATCCACTTCGCCTGCGCGCACCTGGGCATGAATGCGATGGGCCACCAGGTCCTGCAGGCGTACTTCGATCCCGGCAAAACGCTCGCGAAACAGACGCAGGGCCGGGGGCAGGGCGCCGGCGCAGACCGACGGCAGGGCCGCGAGGGTGACCACGCCACGGCGCAAGGCCGCGAGGTCGCGGGAGCCGGTGACGATGTTGTCCAGGTCCAGCAGCAGTTTTTCCATCGGCCCGCGCGCGTCCTGGCCGGCAGCGGTGATGCTCACATGCCGGGGGCTGCGGTCGAGCAGGGCGACGCCGAGCCAGTCTTCGAGTTGTTGCACCTGCACGGTGAGTGCCGAAGGCGAAAGATGCAGCTCATGGGCGGCCTTGATAAAGCTGCCGGTGCGGGCCACCGCAAGGAACGCCTGAATGTGCTGGATCGAATTTTTCATTGTTGTTGTTCTCGAGCGTTTTGTTTTTACGAATATGACTGGCTGAACATTCCAATTTACAAAGAGTAACGCGCTTCCAATACTCCAGGGAAAACAATAACCGGCCACCAAGGCCGCTCTGGAGTAACCCATGCTCGCAACCCTGGGTGTCATTACCATCCTGTGCCTGCTCGCTGCCGTCATGAGCAAACGCCTTTCGCCACTGGTGGCCCTGATCGCCTTGCCGATCATCGCCGCGCTGCTCGGTGGGTTCGGCCTGCAAACCAGTGCCTTCATCATTACCGGCATCAAGAACGTCGCCCCCGTGGTGGGCATGTTCGTGTTCGCGATCCTGTTTTTCGGGATCATGACCGATGCCGGTATGCTCGATCCCATCATTGATCGCATCCTGCGCACGGTAGGGACACGTCCTACACGGATTGTCGTTGGGACTGCGACCCTGGCCCTGTTGGTGCACCTGGACGGTTCCGGTGCCGTGACCTTTCTGGTGACGGTGCCGGCGATGCTGCCGTTGTATACGCGGCTGGGCATCGATAAACGCATCCTCGCCTGTGTCTGCGCGATGGCCGCCGGGGTCAATTTCCTGCCGTGGACCGGCCCGGTGCTGCGCTCTTCGGCGGCCTTGCACGTGCCGGTGGCGGACCTGTTCCAGCCGCTGATCCCGGTGCAGATCGTCGGGCTGATCTTCGTCTTCGCCTGCGCCTGGTGGCTCGGCCGGCGAGAAGAAAGACGCCTGGGCCTGGGCGCCGGCTCCAGCGTGGACGCCGTGCCGCAACGGGTGCTCAGCGACGACGACATCAAGCTGCGCCGCCCCCGCCTGTTCTGGGTCAACCTGATCCTGACCGTGCTGGTTATGGTGGTGATGATCGCCGGCTGGGTCGACCCGGTGGTGATGTTCATGCTCGGCACCGTGGCAGCGCTGTGCATCAACTACCCGAACGTGGACGCCCAACGCGCACGCATCGATGCCCATGCGAAAACCGCCCTGACCATGGCCAGTATCCTGCTCGCCGCCGGGGTGTTCACCGGCATCATGCAAGGCACCGGCATGCTCAAGGCCATCGCCGAAGTGGCGGTAGCGCAGATTCCGGCCGGCCACGGCAAGCTGATTCCGGCCGTGGTGGGCTTTATGTCCATGCCGCTGAGCATGCTGTTCGACCCCGACTCCTACTATTTCGGCGTGATGCCGGTGATTGCCGAAGTCGGCAAGGCCCTGGGCGTCGACCCACTGCAAGTGGCCCAGGCGTCGTTGCTGGGCGTACACACCACCGGTTTTCCGGTCAGTCCGCTGACCCCGGCGACCTTCCTGTTGGTGGGCCTGTGCAAGATCGAATTGGCCGATCACCAGCGCTTCACCATTCCTTTTCTGTTTGCCGCGTCGGTGTTGATGACCCTGACGGCGTTGCTCCTGGGAGTGATTTGAAATGAAAACCTTGCGCATCGGTTCCGGCGCCGGCTACTCCGGCGACCGCATCGAACCTGCCGTGGAACTGGCCGAGCTGGGCGACCTGGATTACCTGGTGTTCGAGTGCCTGGCCGAGCGCACCATCGCCTTGGCGCAACAGGCGCGAATCAGTGACCCGCAGGGGGGGTATGACCCGCTGCTCAGTGAGCGCATGCAGCGTGTGTTGCCTTACGTCGGCCGCCATGAAGGGCGTCGCCGCCTGCGGGTGATCACCAATATGGGCGCGGCCAACCCCGTGTCGGCCGCCGTTGAAGTGCGCCGTATCGCCACGGAGCTGGGCCTGCACCTCAAGGTCGTGGCCGTGGTGGGCGATGATGTGTTGGAGGCCTTGCGGCCTGAGCAATTGCTGGATAACGGCCAGACCGTGGGTTCACTCGGCAAGCGCCTGATTTCCGCGAATGCCTACCTGGGCGTCGACGGCATTCTTGATGCCTTGCGCGCCGAGGCCGATGTGGTGATCACCGGGCGGGTGGCCGACCCGTCGCTGTTCCTGGCACCGCAGATGTTTGCGTTCGGCTGGGCAGCGGATGATTGGCAGCGTCTGGGGCGCGGTACGTTGGTCGGGCATCTGCTGGAGTGTGCCGGGCAGGTCAGCGGCGGCTATTTTGCCGATCCCGGTTTCAAGGATGTGGATGACCTCGCACGCCTGGGCTTTCCGTTGGCTGAAATCGATGCCGAGGGTGAGGCCGTGATCACCAAGGTGGCAGGCTCCGGTGGGCGGGTCAGTCGTGCCACCTGCACCGAGCAGTTGATCTACGAAGTGCATGATCCTGCGGCGTATCTCACCCCGGACGTGACTGCCGATTTTTCCCAGGTGGGGTTTGACGAGGAGGGCGTTGATCGGGTACGTGCCCACGGTGCTGCTGGCCGCGCACGGCCCGAGCAGTTGAAGGTGAGCGTCGGTTACCTGGATGGCTGGATTGGCGAAGGGCAAATGTCCTACGGCGGTCCCGGCGCGGTCGCACGGGCGCAGCTGGCGCGGGATGTCGTACTCAAGCGTTTGCAACTGATGGGTGTGAAGATGCAGGACGTACGCGCCGAACTGATCGGCATGGACTCGCTGCACGGTCCGCGCAGCAGCGTAGAGCCCTGGGAAGTGCGCCTGCGCGTGGCGGCCCGCTGTGAAGACCGCAGTGAAGCGGTGCGGGTCGGCAATGAAGTGGAAACCCTCTACACCAACGGCCCGTCCGGCGGCGGCGGTGCCAGCAAGAGCGTACGGCAGGTGGTGGCGGTGGCGTCATTGCTGCTGCCCCGTGACGCGGTCAACCCGAGGATCGAAGCATGAAACTGCACACGCTGGCCCATTCCCGTACCGGCGACAAGGGCGACACCTCGAACATTTCGATCATTGCTTACCGAGCCGAGGATTATCTGCTGTTGTGTGAACAGCTTACCGCCGAGCGCGTGGCCGACTTTTTTGCCGGCCTGCTGGAGCCGGACGCGGCCCCGGTGCGCCGCTATGAACTGCCGAATGTGCAGGCGCTGAACTTCGTACTGCCGGGGATATTGCGCGGCGGCGTAACCCGCTCGCTGGCACTGGATGCCCATGGCAAGTGCCTCGGCTCGGCGCTGCTCGATCTCGATTTGGCACTACTGGACTAACTCTGGGAGGGACTTGCCCCTCCCACAGTGAATCTGCCCAGGTCTGTCAGATCGCGGCGAAACGCTTGTCCAGGTAATCGATGATCACCTTGGAGTCATACATCCAGGTGGTCTGGCCATTCTCTTCGATACGCAGGCACGGCACCTTGATCTTGCCGCCTTGCTCCAGCAGGGTCTGGCGGTCCTGCTCGTTGTTCTTCGCATCCTTCAGCGCCACCGGCACATTCAGGCGGTGCAGGGTGCGGCGGGTCTTCACGCAGAACGGGCAGGCGTGGAATTGATACAGGGTCAGGTCCTTGGCCGCTGCGTTCACCTGCGCCTGTTGTTCGGCAGGGCGCTGCTTTTTGCGCGGGCGGGTAAGGAAGTCGCCGGCGATGATGACGTGGCCGAGGCCCACTCGAAGTGCTTTGACGAACATGGCTGAAACCTCTTGCCCATGAAGAAGGGGCCGCAGCTTACCTCAATTTTGCAGGCGAAAAAAAACCGGCGATGAACGCCGGTTTTTCCCTACCCGGCCTGTTACTTGATCAGGCTGAGGAATTCACTGCGGGTGGCCGCGTTTTCGCGGAACTCACCCAGCATCACCGAGGTGATCATCGACGAATTCTGTTTCTCCACACCGCGCATCATCATGCACATGTGCTTGGCTTCGATCACCACGGCCACGCCCAGGGCACCGGTCACTTGCATCACCGCATCGGCGATCTGGCGGCTGAGGTTTTCCTGGATCTGCAGGCGGCGCGCATACATGTCGACAATCCGCGCGACCTTCGACAGGCCCAGCACCTTGCCGCTCGGGATATACGCCACATGCGCCTTGCCGATAAACGGCAGCAGGTGGTGTTCGCACAGCGAGTACAACTCGATGTCCTTGACCAGCACCATTTCGCTGTTGTCGGAGCTGAACAAGGCACCGTTGGTGACTTCTTCGAGTGTCTGTTCATAGCCGCGGCAAAGGTACTGCATCGCCTTGGCGGCACGCTTGGGCGTGTCGAGCAGGCCCTCGCGGGAGACGTCCTCGCCGAGTTGGCCGAGGATCGCGGTGTAATTCTGTTCCAGGGACATGAAACTACCTGTGGGATTTTCGCAAAGCGCAAGGTTACGGTGGCCGACACATCGCTGCAAGCCTGACGATGGCACTTGTTACTCGTCGCGCCCTTCCATCATCGTGCGCTTGAGCATCACATACACCGCACCCGCGCCCCCATGACGGGCCTGGCACGAGGTAAAGCCGAGCACCTGGGCATGCTGGCGCAGCCAGGTGTTGACGTGGCTCTTGATCATCGGCCGCTTGCCGTCCAAGCGCACCGCCTTGCCATGGGTGACGCGCACGCAGCGGATTTCAAACTTGGTGGCTTCGGCGAGGAAGGCCCACAGGGTTTCCCGGGCTTTCTCCACGTTCATGCCGTGCAGGTCGAGGCTGCCTTCGAACGGGATCTGACCGGCCTTGAGCTTGCGCATCTGGCTTTCCTGTACGCCGTCGCGGGCCCACATCAGCTCGTCTTCGGGGCCGACATCGATCACGAACTGGTCTGACAGGCCATCTACGGTGGTGGCATCGGTGCGCACGGTAGCAGCCTGGCGCAGCTTGGCGATCTGTGCGCGGTCGGCCTTGGGTTTGCCGGTGTCGGCGCGGTCGTGCTTGATCGGCTTGACGCCGCGCAGCTCGTTTTTGAACAGGGAAAAATCGTCGTCTTGCATGTCAGCCTCCGCGAAGGGCGGGCAGTTTACCTAAATCGCGGCGGCCGGGGCGCAGGAAACGCTATCCAAGCGCCATCAGTCGTGCTTTTTCATCAGGTGCGAGGCGATGTTCAGTGACAACGGCTGGCGCATCTTCCGACGGCTGCGGCGCCACAGCCACACGCCCAGCCACAGCACCAGCAGCCCGATCCCCAGTAAAATCGCCGAGCCGCCAGGGCTGGCATTCAGTTCGCCAAGGGCCGGCGAGTGGCCAGACAAACCGGCGCCACCAGCGCCAGCCAACAACAAGCCTACGACCGCCAGCAGCGCGGCAATGCCGGCCACCAGGCGCAGACGCCAGTTGCTCGGGCCCTTGGGGCGCAAGCGACGAGCGTCAAAACCATCGGATATCTTCATTCCGACCTTTCCTCCAGGGTATCGGCCCTTCGACCGGAAGATACACAGGTTGTTCCTGTACCCGAGGTAAATGCGCCAAATGAGAGGGCTTTGCGGATGAGCGGGACCTGCAACAGGCCGCGCCGCTCACCCGAAGGGCGATCAGATCAGGTCTTTAGTCAGTGCGAGAGTGGCAAAATTGTCAGCCATGATGGCCATCTCGGTCTGCTGCACATGCTCGGCGCTCAGGATGCCACCTTTGTAAGGCAGGTCGCGGGTGGCACAGGCGTCTTCCACCAGGGTGCAGCGAAACCCCAGGTTCTTCGCGGCACGCACGGTGGTGCTGACGCTGGAGTGGCTCATGAAGCCGCAGACGATCAGGTCGAGGGAACCGAGGTCCTGCAGGTGTTTTTCCAGGCCGGTGCCGTGGAAGGCGCTGGGCAGCAGCTTGCCGATGATGGTTTCGTCACCTTGAGGTTCGAGGCCGGGGATGAACTCACCGCGCTCGCCCTGGGGGTCAAACAGGCCGCCCACGGTACCCAGGTGGCGCACGTGCACGATCGGGCGCCCGGCGTTGCGCGCGGCGGCGACCAGTTGCTTGATATTGCCGACCGCCGCGTCCATGCCGGAGAGGGCGAGCGGGCCACTGAGGTATTCCTTTTGAGCGTCGATGATCACGAGGGTCGCATGGGCAAGGTTGGCAGCTGCGTAACCACGACCGCTGAGTTGAAACATCGTCTTTGGAACGGACATTCTGGGGCTCCTGTGAGGGGGGCTTTTGCGTCATTGTCCACTGGCTGAGCGGTTCTGTGAATCGCTACTATCGTAAGGTACGCCGTTGCTGGCGTGCAGCCATGTCAAGTGGTGGCGATGTTTAACCGAATGATGGCGATTTGGATGAAATCCGACGTACGGCAACAGGTTTTCGTACATCGTCGATACAGGCGAAGACTGTTAGAATCGCCAGTCGTTTTTTCCAGGAGTCTGCCCCCCGTGATCACATCCCGCCTGCGCACCTTGCGCGACCACATCCGTTGGGCCGTCAGCCGTTTCCATGGGGAAGACCTGTTTTTTGGCCATGGCACCGACAATGCCTGGGACGAAGCCCGGCAGTTGGTGCTCGGTGCCTTGCACCTGCCATGGGAAATTGCCGACAGCTACCTCGATTGCAACCTGGAAGAAGAGGAAATCTCTCACGTACAGCGTTTGTTGCATCGCCGTATCCATGAGCGGGTGCCCACGGCCTACCTGTTGAAAGAGGCGTGGTTCTGCGGCATGTCGTTTATCGTTGACGAGCGCGTGCTGATCCCGCGCTCACCTATCGGCGAGTTGATCGAAAACCGCTTCGAACCTTGGCTGGCCCAACCACCGACGCGCATCCTCGACCTGTGCACCGGCTCCGGCTGCATCGGCATTGCCTGCGCCTACGAGTTCCAGGACGCCGAAGTGGTACTCGGTGACCTGTCCTTCGAAGCCCTGGAAGTGGCCAATCAGAATATCGAGCGCCATGGTGTCGACGAGCGTGTGTACACCGTGCAGGGCGACGGCTTCGACGGCCTGCCGGGCCAGCGCTTTGACCTGATCGTGTCGAACCCGCCGTATGTGGATGCCGAAGACTTTGCCGACATGCCGGACGAATACCAGCACGAGCCGGAGCTGGGCCTGGCCTGCGGCGACGATGGCCTGAACCTGGTGCGGCGCATGCTGGCCGAGGCGGCGGACCACCTGACCGAGAAGGGTTTGCTGATTGTCGAGGTGGGCAACAGCCAGGTGCATGTTGACGCGCTGTACCCGGAAGTGGACTTCGCCTGGCTGGATTTCCAGCGGGGTGGGCATGGGGTGTTCATGCTCACGGCCGAACAGTGCCGAGAGCACCAGGCAATCTTCGCCGCTCGGGTTTAACCAACCTTAGGGTAGGAAATGTAGGAGGGGCCACGCCCCCTCCCACCTTTCGATGGCTTTCCAGCCGGCTATCGGTGCGTGGCAATCCAGATCAACAGCCCCGCCTGAAACACGGTAAATGCCACCAGGCAGGTGATGGTAAAGCGCAACCCGCTGTCCTCACGCTTGAACTTGGTGACCTTTTCTTCTTCCTTGCGCAGCTTCACTTCCTGCTCCAGCAGGTTGTGCTCGGCCTGTTGCAGCATCTGCGCGGCTTCAAGGATCTCCACGAACTGCACCTTCTCGGTGTTCCAACTGTCCAGTACGTCGCTGACCTTGCCCGGCTGCACGTTGCCTTTGAGGTGCTGCACATCGGCGTAGGCCACATCGAAACCCTGGACGCGCAGGAAGTGATCGCGGCGCAGGCGTGTGGCTTCGTTGAGTGCGTCCTTGTTGGCCAGGTCCACGCCGTCGACGCGGTAGCTTGACCATTTTTTCTTCGCCCACGCGGCGCCCTGGGCCACCAGGAAGCGGCCGATGCCGCGGTTGGCCGGTTCGATTTCCAGGCTGTTGCCCGGGCCGAAGTGCACGCGGTGTTTATCGTGATCCACCCAGATATCCAGATGGTTCTGCTCACGGCGCACCCGCTGCCCCGGCAATTGGATCACCATGCGCAACAGGCTGTGGTGTTTGTCATGGCGCTCGGCATAGCCGAACTGTACGAACCGCAGCGGCCGCAGGCCGGTGGCGCGGTCGGTGGCCAGCGGGGCCAGGCGCAGCATCTTGAAATGCTCGGCCTGAACATCCGCCCACGGCAGGGGAGCCGCCGTGTCGATGGCCTCGGTTTTTTCAGCCGGGGTGTCGGCGGTCGGTTCCGGTGTTGCTTCAGTGGTTGTCATGCGGTGCGATCCTGTCCAAGCCCTGCCAGTCGACAGTCTTTTTGCTGTCGACTCTGGGCTTATCGGCCGCTTTTTGCAGGACTGGAGGCAAATTGTCGGTTAACGGGGTTGAAGTCCGTCGATAAAGCCTGCCAAGCGGGTGCCCAGTTCAGCGGCGAGCGGCAATTGCGGGTCATTGTAGGAGGCCAATTGTTGCTTTACGTCGTTGGGCACGATGCGCATCACGTGGTTCATGCCTTCGATCACCGCCAGTTCGGCATCGGGCTTGGCCCTTTTGAGTTGCTCGGCGTCGCCCACACCGACCTGAATATCGTTGCTGCCCTGGATGATCAACGCCGGCATGCGCAGTTTCGCAAAGGCCGCTGAAGGGTCGGCGCGAAACAGGCTGATCAGATAAGGCTGCACGCTGGGTCGGAAAATGCCCTGCAACGGGCCAGGCACATCGGCGTCCACCTGACCGGCCTTGAGGTGATCAAGGATTTCATTGCTGCGCAGCAGCAGGGCAGGGGGCAGGTGATCGGCCAGTTGCTGGCGGATCACCTGGTCGACCGGGCGGGCGCTGCCGGACAGGGAAATGACTCCAGCCGGGTCGAGTTGGGGGGCGGCGAGGGCGGCAACCAGCGCGCCTTCGCTGTGGCCCAGCACAATCAGCGGGCCCATGCGTGTGTCGGCCTTGAGCAATTTACCCCAGGCCACCGCGTCGGCCACGTAGGCATCGAGGGTCAGGTTGCGTTCGTCGGGCGTGGCGGCGAGGCTGGCGGCCACACCGCGCTTGTCGTAGCGCACGCTGGCGATGTTATGCCGGGCCAGCACCCAGGCCAGGCGCTTGAGGCTGTCATTGCGTGCGCCGTCGGCGCTGTTGCCGTTGCGGTCGGTGGGGCCGGAGCCGGCGATGATCAACACCACCGGTACCGGTTTGTCGGACTGCGGCAGCAGCAGCGAGCCAAACAGTTCGCCACTGCCGGTGTCCAGGCTGATCGGGCGTTGCAGTACGACAGGGGAGGCGGCGTGGGCCACGGCGGTAAACAGGGTCAGGGTAAACAGAAGAACTCGCAGCATCATCGCGCCATCATGAGGAAGGTGCCGGTTGGACCAAGGTCTACCGGTAAGGTTTCGAGGATGAACTAGTCGGTTAGCCTGCGTATACTGGCCGCCTTAAGTTATTACGGTTGACTTGATTCAACTGATTTCACGGAGCGCCCTGCATGTCCGGCAATACCTTCGGCAAGCTGTTCACTGTCACCACCGCGGGCGAAAGCCATGGCCCGGCGTTGGTCGCCATTGTCGACGGCTGCCCGCCCGGCCTCGAGCTGTCCCTGGAAGACCTGCAGCGTGACCTCGACCGTCGCAAGCCCGGCACCAGCCGCCACACCACCCAGCGCCAGGAGCCCGACGAAGTCGAGATCCTCTCCGGGGTGTTCGAAGGTCGTACCACCGGGTGCGCCATCGGCCTGCTGATTCGCAATACCGACCAGAAGTCCAAGGACTATTCGGCGATCAAGGATCTGTTCCGCCCGGCCCACGCCGACTACACCTACCACCATAAATACGGCGAACGCGACTACCGTGGCGGCGGTCGCAGCTCGGCCCGTGAAACCGCGATGAGGGTGGCAGCCGGCGCCATCGCCAAGAAATACCTGGCGACCCAGGGCATCGTCATCCGTGGCTACATGAGCCAGTTGGGCCCGATTGAAATCCCGTTCAAGACCTGGGACAGCGTGGAAGACAACGCCTTTTTCTGCCCTGACCCGGACAAAGTACCGGAGCTGGAAGCCTACATGGACCAGCTGCGCCGCGACCAGGATTCGGTCGGCGCCAAGATCACCGTGGTCGCCGAAGGCGTCAAGCCGGGCCTGGGCGAGCCGATTTTCGATCGCCTCGACGCCGAACTGGCCCACGCGCTGATGAGCATCAATGCCGTGAAAGGCGTGGAGATTGGCGCCGGTTTCGCCTGCGTGTCCCAGCGTGGCACCGAGCACCGCGATGAACTGACGCCGGAAGGCTTCCTCAGCAACAACGCGGGCGGCATCCTCGGCGGTATTTCCTCCGGCCAGCCGATTGTTGCGCACCTGGCACTCAAGGCCACCTCGAGCATCACCACCCCGGGCCGTTCGATCGATGTGCACGGCAACCCGGTGGACGTGATCACCAAGGGCCGTCACGACCCGTGCGTGGGCATCCGGGCCACGCCGATTGCCGAAGCGATGATGGCCATCGTGTTGATGGACCACCTGCTGCGCAATCGCGGGCAAAATGCCGATGTGCGCGTGAGTACCCCGGTGCTGGGCCAGCTGTGACGGCGCGGCGGTGACAGCCCTCCCGTACTGGCGCCTCTCCAGCTTCTACCTGTTCTACTTCGCCCTGCTCGGGGCGACGGCGCCGTTCCTGGCGCTGTACTTCGACCACCTGGGGTTCTCCAGCGCGCGCATCGGCGAGCTGGTGGCCATCCCCATGCTGATGCGCTGCGTGGCCCCCAACCTGTGGGGCTGGCTGGGCGACTACAGCGGCCGACGCCTGGCCATCGTGCGCTTCGGCGCGGTGTGCACCCTGCTGAGTTTTTCCCTGATCTTCGTCAGCCACTCCTACGCCTGGCTGGCCCTGGTGATGGCCCTGCATGCGTTCTTCTGGCACGCGGTGCTGCCGCAGTTTGAAGTGATCACCCTGGCCCACCTGCAAAAACAGACCGCGCGCTATAGCCAGGTGCGCCTGTGGGGCTCCATCGGTTTTATCCTCACCGTGGTGATCATGGGCCGCCTGTTCGACTGGCTGAGCCTGGATATCTACCCGGTGGTGGTCGTGGTGATCATGGCCGGCATCATCGGTGCCAGCCTGTGGGTCCCGAATGCGCAGCCCGCCAGCCACGGCAATCGTCTGGCCGCTGATGGTTTCCTCAAGCAGCTGCGCAGTCCCGGCGTACTGGCGTTTTACGCCTGCGTGGCGCTGATGCAAATGAGCCATGGCCCGTATTACACCTTCCTGACCCTGCACCTGGAACACCTTGGCTACAGCCGTGGCATGATCGGCATGCTGTGGGCCCTGGGAGTGCTGGCGGAAGTGCTGATGTTCCTGGGCATGAGCCGCATCCTCACACGTTTTTCGGTACGCCGGGTGCTGCTGGCCAGTTTCCTGCTGGCGGCCCTGCGCTGGCTGTTGCTGGGCTCGTTTGCCGAACTGCTGTGGGTGCTGTTGCTGGCGCAGGTCATGCACGCTGCCACGTTCGGCAGTTTTCACGCCGCAGCGATTGCCTTTGTGCAGCGCAGCTTTGGCGATAAGCAACAAGGCCAGGGCCAGGCGCTGTACGCCGCCCTGGCCGGCACCGGCGGTGCGCTGGGTGCGCTGTATTCCGGCTACAGCTGGAACCTGCTGGGGCCGACCTTCACCTTTAGTATTGCCAGCGTCGCCGCCCTGGCCGCCGCCGCTATCATCGGTTTTCGATTGCAAGAGCAGAACCAAGGAACCCTTCAATGAGTTATGTCGCCGTCTACCCCGTCGCTTCACCGGATACCCCGAACAAGGTCCTGACCCATGTCGACGACATCGCCGCTACCCTGGCCGAGCACGGTGTGCGGTTCGAGCGCTGGCAGCCTGCCCTGATCGAGAGGGGCGCCAGCGACGCTGAGATGATTGCCGCCTATCAGCCGCAGATCGATGCCCTCGGCTACGGTGCGGTGGCGGTGCTCAGTGTCACCAGCGACCACCCGCAAAAAGCCGAATGGCGTGCCCGGTTCCTGGATGAACGCCGCTGCAGCGAAGACGAAGTGCATTTTTTCATCGCCGGCCAGGGCTTGTTCAACCTGCATGTTGGCGACTACGTGTATGCCGTGCGTTGTGAAAAAAACGATCTGCTGTTGGTACCCGCCGGTATGCCGCATTGGTTTGATATGGGGGAGAACCCCCACTGTATAACGCTGCGACTCTTCAATCAGGCGCAAAACCCGGTGCCGGAGTTGACGGGCGACGATATCGCCCGACGCTTTCCCGGGCTGGATGACTGATTACGACATATCGAAAACTTCAACCCCCGCATGTTGGAAGTTGTTGTGGGAATAAACTCTTATTCTTGTAAGGCCCGGCTGTTTATCGCGGGGCCTGCGCCTTAGTGCCATTGGTTATGTAACTCTTTGCGGCAACAACGTTTATATCACCTGTCAATAGGAGGAATCCGAAGGTGATAGGGCGATAGCCAGCAAAAGGGAGTGAAACTAATGAGAGGCCCCAGGGAATTGTCTCCAGTGCCACATTCGGTGCCCAACGCCGCCAGGAGGCGTTTGAGCTTGTCCGGAAAACCACTGACCCCTACGGAATTGGAAATCCTGCGTTGGGCCTCCGAAGGCAAGACCGTCTGGGAGATCAGCCAGATTCGCGCCACGTCCGAAGCCACGGTGAAATTCCACCTGCGCAATATCTACGGCAAATTTGGCGTGACCAACCGAGTGCAGGCGATGAATGAGGCGGCACGCCAAGGTTTATGCTGACCCCAGCTTTCGGCCACCGAAGCAATCGGTTTGAAGCGTCATCGTCCAGCCATAACGAAGTCGTGCTTACGTGGATGCCCCTTCAGAATGTCCTCGGCGACCGACTCGGCTCCAGTTCCGGAGGGTGTCAATGAACGGGCGTAGCGGAGGCGGTACCTGACGCGGAATAACGGTAATGCCATGAGCTCGACCTTGCTCCTAATTGACCTCATCGTGTCGCCCACATTCGGGGGGGCTCGATGCCTAACGTCGCATTGGTGGCGCTAGGCTCGACGTCAGTCTTTTGATTGATCGCGTCGGCTAAGCGGCAGCGATCAGCGCTCCTTGTTGGCGCAGATGCGTCTGGAAACGATCGGCATAGTCTTCGACAACGGCATCCCTTACGCTGGAGCGCGCCTCAAGCGCCTCACGCCAAGCCGAAATGCGCGGAAGGCCGTCGAAAATCTGGTGTGCGACAGTTGCGTCGATACTCTCGAAGTAACGGAAAAGCGGGGCATAAACCGCATCAACCATTCCAAAGGCCGAGCCATTGAAGAACGGCCCCACGCCTATTTCTGACTCCAGTTTGCCGAGCCGTTCGCGAAATGCGGTGCGCTTGGCATCTGCGGTCGCAGAGTCACGAGCGTGGAGAAACTGCCAGGCTTCAGCCTGCGCCTGCGACGCGAACTCGATCCACGCGCGATTCCGTGCGCGAGCTAACGCATCGACGGGGTACATCGGCGCGCCGCCTTGGGTTTCGTCGAGGTACTCGCAGATGACCATGCTTTCGAATAGGATCGCGTCTTTTGCATTGTCCCGGCGCACCTTGAGCACCGGGACCTTGCCGGTTGGCGAAACTGCCAGGAACCAGTCTGGCTTGGCTGATAAATCGACATTTATCCGATCGAATTGGATACCCTTTTCAAGCAGCACAATCGCGGCGCGCTGTACGAATGGGCATAGTGGGTGGCTTATCAGCGTAAGAGCGTTCATTGCTTTTAGTGGCCCTGGATGGTTTATCAAGCGCAAACAGCGGCAGAGGTTTCCCGCGTACCGCTGTGTGCGCAGTCTGG
This sequence comes from Pseudomonas sp. NFACC25, assembly GCF_900100935.1. Taxonomy (NCBI): domain Bacteria; kingdom Pseudomonadati; phylum Pseudomonadota; class Gammaproteobacteria; order Pseudomonadales; family Pseudomonadaceae; genus Pseudomonas; species Pseudomonas sp. NFACC25. Next base: position 466,613 of record NZ_FMUC01000001.1, on the reverse strand, counting down.
ATTGGACTGTTTCGTCCCTGAGTGCTGGGGCCGGCGTTCAGTACCTGATTAACTCAGCCCGGGCGATGTGGCATTCGCGTAATTCTTGAGCTGCGCGCTTAGCCATTCAGCAGGCGGCCGCCGTCAAGGACGATTTCAGAGCCGAGCGTCCAGCGCGACTCGTCGGATGCCAGATACAGCACTGCCTTGGCCACCTCGTCGGAGGTACCGAAGCGCCCAAGCGGAATGGTTGCCGCAATCTCTTTGTTAAGCTGCGCGCGATAAGCTTGCGGAATACCCAGCTTGTCGTAAAGCGGCGTCTCGACGGGGCCAGGGCTCACTGCGTTGACACGGATGCCACGGCCCAGCAATTCGGTCGAGAGCGTCTTCGACATGTTCAGCAGTGCGGCCTTCGTTGCGGCATACACGGACGAGCGATCTGCGCCTGCATGGGCGCTTACGGAAGTCGTCAACACGACCGAAGCAGGATTGGCGAAGACCGGCAACAGCGCCTGCATCAGGAAGTACGGCCCTTTGACGTTGATGTCGAAAGAGCGGTCAAACATATCTTCCGTCCATTCCTCAATGGGCTGCCAGACGGATACGCCGGCATTGAGGAAGGCAACGTCGAGTTGGCCGTAGTGTTCCTTGATGACGTGTGCCAGCTCCTTTTGTGCCGCAACGCTGGCCGAGTCGGCGCGCAGCACCGGCACTTCCGGGCCTAATTCGGCCTGGGCCTTTGCAATCGAATCGGGGTTGACCCCCGTTACGATCACGCGAGCACCCTCCGCCAGGAACTGCTTTGCCGTTTCCAGCCCGATGCCACTGGTGCCGCCAGTAATGAGCGTACGTTTACCTTGCAAGCGCGACATTTGAATTCTCCGGTGAATGACGACCACCGCGGTCGACAGGGAGAATATGCGCTCATGCCCCATGGTATATAAGACTGCTTATTCGCATATAATTCATGCAAATTGAGCATGAATTGAGGTGGAGAAGTGGACCGATTTCTGTTGATGACGTGCTTCGCGCGTGCTGTAGAAACCGGGAGCTTTTCGGCGGCAGGACGTGATCTAGGGCTGGGGCAACCGAATGTAAGCCGTTATGTAGCGGCTCTGGAGGATCATTTGCAGACGCGTTTGCTCCACCGGTCTACTCGCAAGCTGTCGTTGACACCGGAGGGCGAACGCTACTATGCGGACATCCGGCGCATCCTGGATGCGGTGGATGAATCCGAATCGTCCTTCAGAAACAGCGTCGATCCATCGGGACTCTTGCGCGTAGCCTGTCCGACAGCTCTCGCACACGCGTTTGTGCTGCCGCATGTGCCGGCCTTTCTGGAGCGCTACCCTCAATTGATCTTGGATCTCCAACTCAACGATCGATACGTAGACCTGGTCAATGAAGGCACCGAACTCGCCATTCGCATAGGACTGCTGGAGGACAGCACCTTGCGCGCCCGGCCTCTTGGATGGTACGACCGGGTCTTCGTCGCCAGCACGGACTACTTGGCTAAACGCGGCGTTCCGCAGACCCCGGAGGATCTACGCGACCACGATTGCATCATCTACACCTTACTGTCGTCCGGGGCGACCTGGCGATTCCGGGACGCGGAGATTCCGATTACCGGCAGGCTCAGGGTCAACTCGCCCGACGCTGTGAGTGCGGCGGTCGTGGCGGGCCTGGGTGTGGCGCATGGACCCGCGTGGCTGTTTGAGGGCGGGCTGAACAGCGGGAGATTACAGTTCATTCTCACCAACCATGGGGCTCCACCTGTCCCCGTGCAGATGGTTTATGTCGCCAATAGATTGCTCCCCACGCGGGCTATCGTGTTCATGGATTTCATGGCTGAGGTGTTTTCAAAGATTCCAGCCTTGAACGGCGGCACCCCGGTGCCGACTCTATAAGACGAGACGGCACCGGCAGATGTTGAACTCGCGTATAAACAGCTGTATCGGGCTCAGGCGCAGTTCAGCGAAGTGCCGGGCTGGAGTCATCGTCAAACAAAAAAGGCCGCGACGCTCAAGAGCGTCGCGGCCTTGTTATGACTGCGGTATTTACGCCGAATGGTAGGTCGGCAGGGCAAAGCGGTTCTGGCTTTGCAACATCGAAATTTGCGGCAGTTCACTGGCTTGTTCGGCCAGGTCGCGACGAATCGCGCTGATCACCCAGGTCAATTGATCGGCGGTGTGCAACTGCTGGTAAGAGATCGAACGCTTGACCTGCTTGCCGTCACTGTTGCGCAGGGTCAACAGAATGCCGCCGTCGGGACGAGGCTGGGTGGTGACGTCGTAGTTGGAGAATACTGAAGCGAATTTATCTTGGATCAGGCTCATGTCTATCAGCTCCGTTGGCTCAAGTTGGCAAGCATGGAGTGATAGGTGCAGTGATTGTGCCAGCTTATGATTTAAAAAATATCCTTATAAATCAATGGCTTGAAAATACAGTAGATTTTCGCTTTCGTGCAATTTGCATGAATGGCCATCATGCATCCTGCATTTTGCGTTACTCGATAGGATGGGGTTGGCGCCCCTGTACGGATAAAGACTACTCGCGGGCAGCTAAATTCCTTTTTTGAGCACCCACCCGACGGGATACAAAACTTTTCAAATCCCGCGTGTACAGCCGAAGAACGGCTGACGTATTTTCCTGCAATGCATTCGGCCTTCCTCTTACGGAGGTGTCGGTGCTTCGGGATCAGACGAAGAATAAGAAAAAGGACGTTTCTCCATGAGCCACCCGCACAACGACATGATCACCTGGGGCAAGCTGCTGAGTAAGGTGCCGGCCATCGTTCGCGCCCTGCCGCGCGTAGTGCGCGGCATGCGTGCCGCCAATGTCACCGACCCCGCGCAGCCTTGCGGGCTGGGCTGGCACTTTGAGCAAGCCACCCTGCGCAACCCCGACGGCAACGCATTGCTGTACGGCGACCGTGTGCTCAGCTACACCGACGCCAACCAGCGCGCCAACCGTATTGCCCACCACCTGCAAGTCGAGGGCATCGGCAAGGGGGACGTGGTGGCGCTGTTTATCGAAAACCGCCCCGAATTGCTCTTGAACGTGCTGGCCGTGGCCAAGCTGGGTGGCATCTGCGCGATGCTCAATACCGCGCAAACCCAGGCGGCGCTGGTGCACAGCCTGACCCTGGTGAGCCCGGCAGCCATTATTGTCGGCGCGGAACTGGTGGCCCCCTATGACGCGGTGCGCGATCAGGTGGCCATCGCGGCTGATCGAACCTGGTTCGTCGCCGATCAGCCGTCCAGCCTGGTGCCGCAGGGGTATATCGACCTGTTGGCGGCGAGCGCCGCGTGCCCGGTGGACAACCCGGCCAGCACTGCGCAGATCTTCTTCAACGACCCTTGCTTCTATATCTACACCTCCGGCACCACCGGCCTGCCCAAGGCCGGCATCATGAAACACGGCCGCTGGACCAAGACTGCCGTCAGCTTCGGCAGCATCGCGCTGGACATGGGCCCTGACGACGTCCTGTATTGCACCTTGCCGCTGTACCACGCCACCGGCCTTTGCGTGTGTTGGGGCTCGGCGATTGTCGGGGCCTCGGGCTTCGCCATTCGCCGCAAGTTCAGCGCCAGCCAGTTCTGGGACGATGCGCGCCGATTCAAGGCGACCACCCTCGGCTATGTCGGTGAGTTGTGTCGTTACCTGCTCGACCAGCCACCCGGCGAAAACGATCGTGATAACCGTGTGACCAAGATGGTCGGCAATGGCTTGCGCCCCGGCGTGTGGGCGCAGTTCAAGGCACGCTATGGCGTGGAGCATATCTGTGAGCTGTACGCGGCCAGTGACGGCAATATCGGTTTTACCAACGTGCTGAATTTCGACAACACCATCGGCTTCTGCCTCCAGCACTGGGCGCTGGTGGACTACGCCCATGACAACGGTGAGCCGCTGCGTGGCAGCGATGGCTTTATGCGTAAAGTCCCCACGGGCGGGCAGGGCCTGTTGTTGGCGAGGATCGATGAAAAATCCCCCTTCGACGGCTACACCGACCCGGAAAAGAATCGCAAGGTGGTACTCACCGACGTGTTTGAAAAAGGTGATCGCTACTTCAATACCGGCGATTTGTTGCGCAGCATCGGCTTTGGCCATGCGCAATTTGTGGATCGCCTGGGGGACACCTATCGCTGGAAAGGTGAAAACGTGTCCACCACCGAGGTCGAGAACGTCCTGCTGCAACACCCGCAGATCGCCGAAGTAGTGGCTTATGGCGTCGAGATCGAAAACACCAATGGCCGCGCGGGCATGGTCGCCATCACCCCGAGTGAATCCCTGGCCGCGCTGGACATGCGCGAGCTGCTGCAATTCGCCCACGGCCAGTTGCCCCACTATGCGGTGCCGCTCTTCCTGCGGATCAAGGTCAAGATGGAAACCACCGGTACCTTCAAGTACCAGAAGGTCAAGCTCAAGGAAGAAGCCTTTGATCCGGACAAGGCCGGCAATGACCCGGTGTATGCCTGGCTGCCGGGGTCGGACTGCTATGTGCCGGTCACCGGGCAACTGTTGGCGCAGATCCAGGGCGGCCAGTTCCGCTATTGATTCTGTCTATGGCCGCTTTTGCTAAAAAGGGCATGACAGTGGGGAACTCCCTCGCGACACTGGCGGCCTATAAAGCACCAGACAAGGAGCCCCCACATGTCAGACCAAGCCAAACAAATGACTGAAGACGAAGCCGCCGAATTTGCCGAGCAGGTCTTCGACGTCGCCCGCAAAGGCGACGCCGCCATGCTCGCCGCGCTCCTGGCCAAAGGCTTGCCGGCCAACTTTCGCAACCACAACGGCGATACCTTGCTGATGCTGTCTGCCTACCACGGCCATGCCGAAGCGGTAAAAGTGCTGCTGGAGTTCAAGGCCGACCCGCTGATCGCCAATGACAAGAACCAGTTGCCCATCGCTGGCGCTGCCTTCAAGGGCCACTTGCCGGTGGTCAAGGCGCTGATTGAAGGGGGCACGCCAATCGAGGCCGCCTCGTCCGACGGGCGTACCGCCCTGATGATGGCCGCCATGTTCAACCGCGTCGAGATGCTCGACTACCTGCTCAGCCAAGGCGCCAACCCCAAGGTCACCGATGCCCAGGGCGCGACTGCGCTGGCGGCGGCGCAGACCATGGGGGCGAAGGACACGGCGGCGCAGTTGGAGAAACTGGTGTAGGCTGTGCGCCCTCAAAAACCAGCCCGCTACAGGATCACCCCATGAAAACCGCCCTCGTCGAACTTATCAGTAAAATCAGCGCCGGGGTCATGGGCGAGGACGAGGTGGCGCGCATTGCCGAAGAGGCCGCCCAAGCCTACGCCGACCCGGCGGCCTTCCTGGCGGCCAACCCGGATATCAACTACGACGACAGCTTTCCGATCCCGCTGGGGGAGTGGGTAGTGGTCGGCAGCCTGCCGGATACCGTGCTGTTCCAGGCCGATACCTATGGCGACCTGTTTGCGCAGATCGTCGCGTCGTTCGGCCCGGGTGTGGCGTTCAACCTCAAACCCAAGCAACTGGCCAAGACTGATAGTCTCACCGCCCTCAACCGTATCCAGATCCAGATGAGCGCCCTGAGCCCGGAAGACGGCGGTTATGTGCTGCTCAACTTCAGCCAGTTGCTGGACGACGAGATCCAGGCGGTGCTGGTGTTCGGCAATGACCTGCCGCGCGTGCTGGCGTTGTGTGCCGAAGTCGGCATCCAGGCCGAGCCATCCCTGGAAGCGCTGAAGGTCGCCGTGCACGTCTGAAATAAAACGGAACCCCGGCCAGGGCTGGCTATCCTACAAGGGCATGCCCTCACTTAGGAGCGACACCATGGGTTCCACTTTCAACGGTCTGATCGGGCTGATTATCCTGGCGCTGGATATCTGGGCGATCATCAATGTGTTCAAAAGCGGCGCAAGCACCGGGGCCAAGGTGTTGTGGATCCTGTTGATCCTGCTGCTGCCGGTACTGGGCCTGATCATCTGGGCTATCGCCGGGCCGCGCGGCAACGTGCGCATCTGACCCCCCCCCCCGCACTCAATTTGGAGTGGGCACAGTAAATGTGGGAGGGAGCAAGCCCCTCCCACATTGGTTTTCAGCGCGCTCCAGAGATTTGTGTGTCGAAATATTCGCTGCACACAATTTTCACATCTTATCCAAGACAATCCGCCGGCTCTATCTCCCTGCCAAGGCCCTGCCTCAGGTGCTTTTAAAGGCGGCGCAGCGGTGCTCGTTCAGTAATTAATAGCCTTGATGGCATTGATCGGGCACCATTCGCGCCACTGCATTACTTCGTCACTTAAACTTCCAATGGGTCCTGAAACGACATGGCAAACCCGGACGCCCTGAGTCAGCAGCGAGCTTCTAATCGCCTGCTGCAACCGACCGTCAAATCCCATCTGGCGTACACGCTGCTCTGCGCACTGGTCATGATGGTGATGTTCTCCCTGCTGCGCCTGGCGCTGCTGGTCTACAACCGCGAGATGATCCTCGACACGCCGGCCTCGACCTTCCTTGAAGCGTTCGCCAACGGCCTGCGTTTTGACATCCGCCTGGTGGTCTACCTGCTGATCCCGCTGCTGCTGGCACTGTTCAGCGTACGGGCCATGGCCGCGCGTGGGTTATTCCGCTTCTGGCTGACCCTTGCGTCCAGCATCGCCCTGTTCCTGGGCTTGATGGAGATGGACTTCTACCGCGAGTTCCACCAGCGCCTCAACGGCCTGGTCTTCCAGTATGTGAAGGAAGACCCGAAAACCGTGATGAGCATGCTCTGGTACGGTTTCCCGGTGGTGCGCTACCTGCTGGCCTGGGCCGTGGGCACGCTGATCCTGAGCATCGCGTTCAAAGGCGCCGACCGCGCGACGCGCCCACGTGGCCCGTTCAGTGGTGGCAGCATCGGCACGCGCCAGGTGGCGCCGTGGTACAGCCGCATCGCGGTGTTCGTCGTGTGCCTGCTGATCGCCGTGGTTGCCGCCCGTGGCACCCTGCGCCAGGGCCCGCCGCTGCGTTGGGGCGACGTGTACACCACCGATTCGAACTTCGCCAACCAGTTGGGCCTCAATGGCACCTTGTCGCTGATCGCGGCGGCCAAGGCCCGGTTCGGTGAGGACCGCTCCAACATCTGGAAGGCGACCCTGGACCAGCCGCTGGCCACCCAGACCGTGCGTGACATGCTGGTGCTGCCACAGGAAAAACTGGTCGATACCGACATCGCCGCCGTACGCCGCGACTACACGCCACCGGCCGAGAAGACCCTGCCGATCAAGAACGTGGTCGTGATCCTGATGGAAAGCTTCGCCGGTCACTCGGTCGGCGCCTTGGGGCGTCCCGGCAACATCACGCCATCCTTCGACAAATTGTCCAAGGAAGGCCTGCTGTTCGACCGTTTCTTCTCCAACGGCACCCATACCCACCAGGGTATGTTCGCCACCATGGCCTGCTTCCCGAACCTGCCAGGCTTTGAATACCTGATGCAGACCCCGGAAGGCAGCCACAAGCTGTCGGGCCTGCCGCAGTTGCTCAGCGCCCGTGATTTCAACGACGTGTATGTCTACAACGGTGACTTCGCCTGGGACAACCAGTCGGGCTTCTTCAGCAACCAGGGCATGACCAACTTCATCGGCCGCAACGACTTCGTCGACCCGGTGTTCTCCGACCCAACCTGGGGCGTGTCCGACCAGGACATGTTCAACCGTGGCCTGGAAGAGTTGAAGGCCCGTGAAGGCGGCAAGCCGTTCTACGCACTCCTGCAAACCCTGTCCAACCACACGCCGTACGCGTTGCCGACGCCATTGCCGGTGGAGAAAGTCACCGACCGTGGCAGCCTCAACGAGCATTTGACGGCCATGCGTTACTCCGACTGGGCCCTGGGCCAGTTCTTTGAAAAGGCCCGCAAGGAGCCGTACTTCAAGGAAACCCTGTTCGTGATCGTGGGCGACCACGGCTTCGGCAACGAACAGCAGATCACCGAGATGGACCTGGGCCGCTTCAACGTGCCGATGCTGATGATTGCACCGGGCATGCAGGAGAAGTTCGGCGAGCGTGACCACACCGTGGGCACCCAGATCGACATCGTGCCGACCATCATGGGCCGCCTGGGTGGCGACACCCTGCACCAATGCTGGGGCCGCGACCTGCTGAACCTGCCGGAAGGCGACAAGGGCTTTGGCGTGATCAAGCCATCGGGCAGCGACCAGACCGTGGCCTTGGTCACCGCAGACCGCATTCTGGTACTGCCCAAGGAAATGCCACCGAAGCTGTGGCAATACGAACTGGGCGCCAACCCGAGCGGTAAAGTGATTGCCGAATCGCCGGACGAGGCTGCACTCAAGCAGAAACTCGAAGCGTTCCTGCAAACCGCGACCAAGAGTTTGCTGGATAACACCGCAGGCGTTGTAAACGGTAAGCCGGACTAATTAACCGGCAATAAAAAAGAGGCCTTTTTCAAGGCCTCTTTTTTTGCTTCGTTATTACCGCGGGGCGGTTATATCCGGCCCAGCAACAACAGGACCAGCAGCACCACCAGCACCACACCGAGGATACCCGACGGGCCATAACCCCAATTACGCGAGTGCGGGAATACCGGCAGGCCGCCGACCAGCAGGAGGATCAAGATAATGATCAGAATGAGGCTCATGGTTTTTTCCTTATTGTCTTTCTGCAAAGACCGGTTGTTTAACGATAGGCCTGCAGAGTTAATTACAGACGCCTTAACTACTCCGACTCTGGTGCTTCGCAGAAAATTCCATGTTTTTTTAAAGCATTTCGATCAGTCGCTTATTTCTTTTAATTCGCGCTCATCCAGCACTTATTAGTTGAAAAACATTGAACTTAGGCGGACGGCAGGTATCCGACCCGGCCCACGGTTTGCCTGGGGCATTCATCACTCTGATGGTGCGTGGGTGCAGGAAAAACCTTCGCTACACTGCCGATCACTTCTTCTGTGAACCACAAGGCTACTTCCTATGCAAAATCGCATGATGATCACTGGCGCCGGGTCCGGCCTGGGTCGTGAAATCGCTCTGCGCTGGGCCCGTGAGGGTTGGCAGTTGGCCTTGTCGGACGTCAGCGAGCCAGGCTTGCAGGACACCCTGAAGCGCGTGCGTGAAGCCGGTGGCGATGGCTTTATCCAGCGCTGCGACGTGCGCGACTACAGCCAGCTCACGGCGTTTGCCCAGGCCTGCGAAGTGAAGCTGGGCGGCATCGATGTGATCGTCAACAATGCCGGCGTGGCCTCGGGCGGTTTCTTTGCCGAACTGTCCCTGGAGGACTGGGACTGGCAGATCGCAATCAACCTGATGGGCGTGGTCAAGGGCTGCAAGGCGTTCCTGCCGCTGCTGGAAAAGAGCAAGGGCCGCATCATCAACATCGCCTCGATGGCGGCCCTGATGCAGGGGCCGGCCATGAGCAACTACAACGTGGCCAAGGCCGGTGTGGTGGCGCTGTCGGAGAGTTTGCTGGTGGAGCTCAAGCAGCAGGAAGTCGGCGTGCACGTGGTGTGCCCGTCGTTCTTCCAGACCAACCTGTTGGATTCGTTTCGTGGGCCCACACCGGCGATGAAGGCGCAGGTCGGCAAGTTGTTGGAGAGTTCGCCGATCTCGGCGGCGGACATTGCCGACTACATCTACCAGCGTGTGGCGCAGGGCGAATTCATGATCCTGCCCCATGAGCAGGGGCGGATGGCGTGGGCCTTGAAGCAGAAGAACCCGCAGTTGCTCTATGACGAAATGACCACCATGGCCGACAAGATGCGCGCCAAGGCACAGGCTGTTAAGGGCTGATCAGGCAGTAGTCTGTCAGGCAATTTACCTGCATATGTAGGTGTTGCCTGATTTTGCCGCGAGGCATTGCTGCGCCCACACCCAGCGCGCATGGTCGGGGTCCTGTCATTCAATAAGGACAACCGCCATGCTGGTCTTAAGCCGCGCCGTAGGCGAAATCATCGCCATCGGTGATGACATCACCGTGCGCATTCTCGAGCTGAATGGTAATCAGGTGAAATTTGGTGTTGTTGCGCCCGTCGGGGTGCATGTCCATCGTGCCGAGGTCCACCAAAAGATCCTCAAGCGTCAAACCCCGCAATCCCAAACCGCCACCAACCCCTGAGTCAGTCGAACAGATGCTTGGGCACATCGTGCTTGAGCATCAACTGGCACTGCTCGCTGTCCGGGTCGAACACAATCAGCGCCTGGCCCTTGGTCAGCGCCTGGCGCACCCGCAGCACGCGGGTTTCCAGGGGCGTGTCGTCACCATTGTCGGTGCCGTCGCGGGTCACGAAGTCTTCGATAAGGCGGGTCAGGGTGTCGACTTCAAGTGCATCGTAGGGAATCAGCATACAAGCCTCAGATGATGGATCCCGGCGATCCTACTGCGCCGGGACCGCAGTTGCCAGCGTCAGGACTTCTGGCCGACCAGGCTGTCCACCGACGGCACACGCGTGTCGCTCTCCATCTGCGTTTCGTGCTCGATCTGATGGCTGAACCGGTCCAGTGAGCCCTGGGCCGGTTGTGCGTCACTGGCGAACACCGGCGGGCTGAGGATATACGCGCCCAACAGCCGGCTCAGCGCCGCCAGGCTGTCGATATGGGTGCGCTCATAACCATGGGTCGCATCGCAACCGAACGCCAGCAGCGCGGTGCGGATGTCGTGGCCGGCCGTCACCGCCGAATGGGCATCGCTGAAGTAATAGCGGAACAGGTCGCGGCGCACGGGCAAGTCGTTATCCGAGGCCAGGCGCAGCAGGTGGCGGGAGAGGTGATAGTCATACGGCCCGCCGGAATCCTGCATGGCCACACTGACCGCGTGCTCGCTGGAGTGCTGGCCGGGGGCGACCGGGGCGATATCGATACCGACAAACTCACTCACATCCCAGGGCAAAGCCGCCGCGGCGCCGCTGCCGGTTTCCTCGGTGATGGTGAACAGCGGGTGGCAGTCGATCAACAACGGTTCGCCGCTGTCGACGATGGCCTTGAGCGCAGCCAACAGCGCGGCGACGCCGGCTTTATCGTCCAGGTGGCGGGCACTGATATGCCCGCTCTCGGTGAACTCGGGCAAGGGGTCGAACGCCACGTAGTCACCGATGCCGATCCCCAGGGAATCGCAATCGGCGCGGGTGGCGCAGTAGGCATCCAGGCGCAATTCCACATGGTCCCAGCTCACCGGCATTTCATCCACGGCGGTGTTGAACGCGTGCCCGGAGGCCATCAACGGCAACACGCTGCCACGGATCACACCGTTGTCGGTAAACAGGCTGACGCGGCTGCCCTCGGCAAAGCGGCTCGACCAGCAGCCGACGGGCGCGAGGGTCAGGCGGCCGTTGTCCTTGATCGCGCGCACGGCGGCGCCGATGGTGTCCAGGTGCGCGGACACCGCGCGGTCGGGGCTGTTTTTCTGGCCCTTGAGGGTGGCGCGAATCGTGCCGCGCCGGGTCATTTCAAACGGGATGCCCAGCTCTTCCAGGCGCTCGGCGACGTAGCGCACGATGGTGTCGGTAAACCCGGTGGGGCTGGGAATGGCGAGCATTTCCAGCAGGACTTTTTGCAGGTAGTTGAGATCCGGTTCGGGGATGGTTCGGCTCATGAAGACTCCTGATGAAATAAGTGAAATTCTTTGGCCAGTGGGGCTGTTGTGGCCAAGGGGCTTGTTGTGGCAAGCCCGCTCACCACAGGGTTATTGAGCTGTCGGCTGGCTATGGGGGAATAGCAGGTCCACAAACTTCTCCGCCGTCGGCTGCGGTTCATGGTTGGCCAGGCCGGCCCGTTCGTTGGCTTCGATAAAGACGTACTCGGGTTGATCGGCCGCAGCCACCATCAGGTCCAGGCCCACCATGGGGATATCCAGGGCGCGGGCGGCGCGCACGGCGGCGTCCACCAGGGTCGGATGGAGGATCGCGGTGACGTCCTCCAGGCAGCCGCCGGTGTGCAGGTTGGCGGTGCGGCGCACGGCCAGGGTCTGGCCACGGGGCAGGATGCTGCTGTAGTCGTAGCCGGCGGCGTGCAGGGTGCGTTCGGTTTCTGCATCCACGGGGATTTTGCTTTCGCCGTCGGTGGCCGCCTGCCGGCGTCGGCTCTGGGCCTCGATCAGCGCACCAATGGAATGCTGGCCGTCACCGGTCACTTCGGCAGGGCGGCGAATCGCAGCGGCGACCACCTCGAAGCCGATCACCAGGATGCGCAGGTCCAGGCCTTGGTGGAAGCTCTCCAGCAACACGCGGCTGTCGAACTGGCGCGCGGCTTCGATTGCCTGCTGCACCTCTTCAATGCTCTGCAGATCCACCGCCACGCCCTGGCCTTGCTCGCCATCGAGCGGCTTGACCACGACGCGCTGGTGTTCGTCGAGGAACTCCAGGTTGTCATCGGCGCTGCCCGCCAGTTGTTGCGCAGGCAGTTTCAAGCCCGCGGCTTTCAACACCTTGTGGGTGAGGCTCTTGTCCTGGCACAGGGTCATGCTGATCGCGCTGGTCAGGTCGCTCAGCGACTCGCGGCAGCGCACGCGGCGGCCACCATGGCTGAGGGTGAACAAACCGGCATCGGCGTCATCCACCTGCACATCGATGCCGCGTCGATGGGCCTCTTCGACAATGATCCGCGCATACGGGTTGAACCCCGCCTGGGGTCCGGGGCCGAGGAACAGCGGCTGGTTGATACCGTTCTTGCGCTTGATCGCAAAGGTGGTCAGGGCACGGAAGCCGAGCTTGGCGTAGAGGTTCTTGGCCTGGCGATTATCGTGCAGCACCGACAGGTCGAGATAGCTCAGGCCACGGCTCATAAAGTGCTCCACCAGGTGGCGCACCAGCACTTCGCCCACACCGGGGCGTGTGCACAGCGGGTCGACCGCCAGGCACCACAGGCTGCAACCGTTTTCCGGGTCGTGGAAGGCTTTCTGGTGATTGAGGCCCATCACGCTGCCGATCACCGCGCCACTGTCTTCGTCCTCGGCCAGCCAGTACACCGGGCCGCCTTCATGGCGCGGTGTCAGGCGTTCGGCGTCGACCGGCAGCATGCCGCGGCCTTGATACAACTGGTTGACCGCCAGCCAATCGGCCTCGCTCTGCACCCGGCGAATCCGAAAGCCGCGAAACACACGGGTGGCCGGGCGGTAGTCGCTGAACCACAGGCGCAGGGTGTCGGATGGGTCGAGGAACAACTGCTGCGGATCTATGCCGAGGATCTGCTGGGGCGCGGCCACATACAGCGCGATATCGCGCTCGCCGGGCTGTTCGTTGAGCAGTTCCTGGGCCAGGCTCGCCGGGTCCGGGAAGGTATGGCCGATCAACAACCGGCCCCAGCCGCAATGCACGGCGATCGGCTCGGCGGCCAATGGGCTGCCATCTTCGGCCAGACGCGCTTGCAGGCGCTCGTAGGTCGGCGCCTGGCCCTTCAACAAGCGTTGGCTGTAAGCCGCTGCATGGGGTTTCATCAATCAGATTCCTTGTTCGCTGAGCCACAGGTTCAGCGCGGCCAGTTGCCACAGCTTCGAGCCGCGCAACGGGGTCAATTGACCCTGCGGGTCGGTGAGCAGGCGGTCGAGCATGGCCGGGTTGAACAGGCCGCGATCCTGGCTTGGGTCCAGCAGCAGTTCGCGCACCCAATTCAGGGTGTCGCCCTGCAAGTGCTTGAGGCCCGGTACCGGGAAGTAGCCTTTCTTGCGGTCGATGACTTCGCTCGGAATCACCCGGCGCGCGGCCTCTTTCAACACCTGCTTGCCACCGTCGGGCAATTTGAATTTACCCGGTACACGGGCCGACAGTTCCACCAGGCGGTAGTCGAGGAAGGGCGTGCGCGCTTCCAGGCCCCAGGCCATGGTCATGTTGTCGACGCGTTTGACCGGGTCATCCACCAGCATCACCGTGCTGTCCAGGCGCAGGGCCTTGTCCACGGCGGCGTCCGCGCCGGGCATGGCGAAATGCTCGCGCACGAAGTCGCCGGCGGCGTCGTTGGCGGTCAGCCATTTCGGTGCGACGGTGGCGGCGTAATCATCGTAGCTGCGGTCGAAGAACGCCTCGCGATAAGCCGCATACGGGTCGCTCGCGCCGTCGACCTGCGGGTACCAGTGGTAACCGGCGAACAACTCATCGGCGCCCTGGCCGCTCTGCACCACCTTGCAATGCTTGGCCACTTCCCGCGACAGCAGGTAGAAGGCGATGCAGTCATGGCTGACCATCGGCTCGCTCATGGCGCGGAACGCCGCCGGCAGTTGTTCGATGATCTCGTGTTCGGCAATGCGCAGTTGGTGATGACGGGTACCGTAGTGCTTGGCGATCAGGTCCGAATACTGGAACTCGTCGCCACGCTCGCCACCGGCGTCTTCAAAACCGATGGAGAAGGTCGACAGGTCCTGCACGCCCACTTCACGCAGCAGGCCGACGAGCATGCTCGAGTCGACGCCGCCGGAAAGCAGTACGCCGACATCCACTGCGGCCCGTTGACGGATGGCCACGGCTTCGCGGGTGCTGTCCAACACGCGGTCGGTCCAGTCTTCCAGGCTCAGGTTTTTTTCATCTTCATGGGGGCCGTAGGGCAGGGTCCACCAGGTTTTCTGCTCGGTGTTGCCTTCGGCATCGATGCGCATCCAGGAGGCCGGCGGCAGTTTTTCAATGCCCGCCAGCAAGGTGCGCGGAGCAGGCACGACGGCATGGAAATTCAAGTAGTGATTGAGCGCCACCGGATCTAGGATCGGGTTGATATCACCGCCCTTGAGCAGCGCCGGCAAGGCCGAGGCAAAGCGCAGGCGCTGGCCGGTGCGCGACAGGTACAACGGCTTCACGCCGAGACGGTCACGGGCGATGAACAGGCGCTGGGCATCGCGCTCCCAGACGGCAAAGGCAAACATGCCGTTGAGCTTGGGCAGCAGCGCTTCGCCCCAGGCGTGGTAGCCCTTGAGCAGCACTTCGGTGTCGCCGCCGGAATAGAACGCGTAGCCGAGGGCTTCAAGCTCCTGGCGCAATTCCGGAAAGTTATAGATCGCGCCGTTGAACGCCAGGGACAGGCCCAGTTGGGCGTCGACCATCGGTTGGGCGGAGCCGTCCGACAGGTCCATGATTTTCAGGCGCCGATGACCCAGGGCAATCGGCCCTTGGGCATGGAAGCCCCACGCGTCAGGGCCACGTGGGGCCAAATGATGGGTAATTCGCTCCACCGCTGCGAGGTCCGCAGGTTGGTGATCGAAACGTAACTCGCCAGCTAATCCGCACATAGGTTCCTTACCGGTTTTTCCGTTGGGGAGGGATAGAAAGACCCGCACCAAAAGGGCGGGTACCTAGGGACTGACCCGAGGCTATACGCGGAGTTTTAGATCAATAAGTTATATGGCAAACCGCCGCCCCCCATTCGGAACACCCCAGCAGCCTGTGCGGCGTGGGTGAAAGGGGCGGTACTTAAGTCGAGGTGAGATGCAAAAAATCGACGGTTACGAGGGCTGATCCTGCAGCTATTTGAACCCTTTTGCGCGATCGCAGCGCTTATCGTCTGGCGTCATTGTTCAACGCGATAAAGGAACATTGCGAATGACGCAAACCACTGATTTGACCCAGGCGCTCGAGCCGGTGCCCCACGACCAATTGATGGCGGCCCTGCTGAATATCACCGGCGACCTGGATAAAGCGCAGGTCTTGCACGACACGCTGCCGGCCTGGTTGGTCAAGGCCGACTCCCATGTACTGCAGGCCATCGAGCAGGCGTATGCCGACAGCGAGCGCCCCCGTGAAACCCTGCACCGATTGCTGAACCGTCTGCAACCGCTGGATAAATTCTGTGCCGGACGGCTCAGGGCATTCCTGGACGACAAGGGGCATGGGGGCCTGGACATCGAAAACGACACCCTGGAAATCCCCCGGCGCTCGTTCAGCGGTGTCAGCCAGGACCTGGGCGGCCAGATGATTGAGACCGTCAATCTGGAGAAGCACAGCCTGCTGCAAGCGGCCATGCAGAATTTCTCCCAGGCGGCTGCCGAGCCAGGCGGCTCGCCGACCACTGCCGTGGTGCGCATCGGCCCGATGCGCCAAGTTGCGCAAACCCTCAGTGCCCAGGCCTTTATCGGCTACTGCCGCGAGCTGAACCTGGGAGAGGCCTATCAGACCCATGTGCGCGAAGTGTTCAACCTGGTGGCACCCGACCAGGACTTCAATCCTTCGGTGGCGCAGGTCGGCCAATCCCGCTGCGTGGACATGCAGATCGACCTGCATCTGGCCCATGCCAAGGGCGATATCGATGCACCGACCCGCGCGTTGCTGCTGGGTCTGGTCAAGGCGGATATGCCCGCCAGGGACATCCGGCAATTGTGGTTCAACCAGCAGCCGCTGACCTGGCAAGGCCTGAACATCGACGGCGCCTGCCTGTGGGGGGTATTGGTGTTTTCCAGTGCATCGGCCGAAGGGTTCTCCAGCGGCCCGATCGTGGTGTATATGCCCAACGAGCCCGTGCGGCCGTGGTACCGCTATGAATCACTGGAGCATTTCAAGCTCTACCTCACCCTCAAGCTTCACGTCAGTACCTATCGTGATTTCTTCAAGGGTTACCTGGACGAGTCCGAGCGTTTCGGTTTTTTCGAGCGTTTTGACCAGGAGGCAATCGTCGTGCGGGTGACGCCGCTCCCGGTCACAGGCAAGTTGTCGACATTCTTTTTCAATGCCTGCGTTGGCAAGATCCAGCTGGATGCGCAGGTATTGGCGGTTCCCAATGCCCAGGCCGATGACGACGCGCGTCGCAAGCGTATCCAGGATTACCTGGATGTCGGCTTGACGGTGCTCAACGTCGCCGGGTTCGTGGTACCGGTGGTGGGCCAACTGATGACCGGCGTGGCCGTTGGGCAGTTGCTTGGCGAGGTGTTCGAGGGGGTGGATGACTGGCTGCACCATGACAAGCTCGGCGCCCTCAGGCACCTGACGAACATCGCGGAAAACCTCGCTGCCATGGCGTTGTTCGCCGCGGGTACGAAAGTGGTGGGCCGGCTGTGGCGAACCACGCCGTCGGCGGCGGGGTTCTACGACAGCCTCGAAGCCGTGCGGCTGCCCGACAAGACCACGCGCTTATGGCGCAGTCGTACCGAGCCGTATCGCCACACCGTCTCGCTCGAAGGCACAGTGGCCAGCCCCCGTGGGGTCTACCAGCTCAATGGCCAGTCCTATGTGAATGTCGACGGGGCGCTGTATTCGATTGTCTTTGACGCCCGCACCGGGCGCTGGCGAGCCCGGCATCCGCAGCGGGATTCGGCCTATCGGCCGCCCTTGACCCACAACTACCAGGGCGGCTGGCAGTTCTCGTTCGAGCAGGCGGATGAATGGCGCAGCCCTGACTATATCCTGGGGCGGCTGGACCCCAGTCTCAGCGTTTTCCCGGCCGGACACCTGAAGGATATCGCCGCTATCACCGGCTCGACCTTGCCGCGTTTGCAGCAACTGGCCAGGCAGAACCTGCCGCTGCCGGAGCGGCTGCGCGATTGTGCGCTGCGGTTCAAGCTGAACCAGGGGGTTCGCGACCTGATCTGGCAAATGGAGCATCAAGCCCCGCTTAATGCGGCCACCACCCGTGTACAGATGCTGGCCCTGCCGCTGATGGACGGGTGGCCCCGTGGGCGTTTTTTCGAACTGCTCGACGACGAGGGCTACCTGCTTGAGCGCCATCCAGATACCGCGCCGTTCGATTACGAGGACTTGAGCATCCACCTCACCACGCAACAACTGCGGAACGGACAGATCCTGCCCACCTTGCTGGCCGCCCTCGACTCCGAGGAAACCGCGCAATTGCTCGGGGGCACCTTCCACGCCGACGAAGCGCAAGCGGCCCTGGCGCGGCGTCTCACCGCCTCGCTCAAGACCACCCATCAGGCGGTCTATGAGCGGCTGCGCATGGATGCCGATTTCATCGATCAGACCGATCACGGCCAGCTCAAGCAGCGCTTGCCGCAATTGCCGATCCGGGTGGCCTGGGAGGTCATGACCCAGGCCTCCACGGCGGAGCGCTGGCACTTGCGTCATACCGGGCGTGTGCCGCTGCGGGTCAGCCAATGGGCCCGGGAAGCCCTGGAAGCGCTGGAGGAAGACGCCGCCCTGGCCGGCCTGTACTTGCCGGAGCTGGCCACCGATGCGACACGGCGCGTGGCCACCGGGTTGCTGCAACGGGTTCCAGGCTGGCCCGGGGATCTGTTCTTGCAGGTACGCCGCGAAAGCGTACAGGGCACTGTCCTGGGCCAGGTGGGCCACGCAGACGCTGATATGAGGCGCATCGTGGTGCAGTCGGCCAAGGGCTTTCGCGCCCACGATGGGCAAGGTAAGGCCTTGGGCGCGTTGGCCGGCGGGTCGGAAGGTTTCTACGAGGCGTTGCTCAACAGTTTGCCTGCCGCCCAACGCGACGCGCTGCGCCTGACCGCGAGCGGCAGGGCCAGCCAGCTGCGGCATGCATTGATTGGCAAGGCGCAGGATGAACGCAATCGCATCGGCCGTTACTTATGGCCCGAGCGCGCGGTACCCGAGGAGCCGGCCCTGTCGTGCGTGCAAGGCTCGCCGCCTGCGCCGCCTCCACAGCCTGCGGGCTTGATGCGCAAGGCTCGCAAACTCTTCCCGTTATTCGATGACCGGCGCCTGTCGACCTTCCTGCAGGACTTGGGCACCGATCACCTGTCCCGGGCCAAAGCCGTGCGCACCCTTGAGCAGCACTATGAGGCACTGCAGCGGGCGTTGAGGCTGTGGGCCAAGGACAAACCGGCGCAGCCCTACTCGGACATTGCGCTGCAAGACTACCGCCTGGCGCGACACCAGGCCGCTCGGGCCATCGAGCGTTGTTGGCAATATGCGTCGCTGGCGCCGGATGAACACCATCAGAAAGTGCCGAGCCTGTCCCTGGACGGCATGGCCATCGGGGCGTTGCCGACCTTGCCGGCGCACGTGCAGTTCGAGCATGTCCGGCAATTGTCATTGAAACGCATGGGGCTCAACGATGACGTTGCGTATTTCCTCAAGCACTTCAAGGGGCTGCGCAGCCTGGCGTTGAACGGCAATCGGCTGACGCGGCTGCCGGAAGTGCTCCAGCACATGCCGTGGCTCAGGCAGCTGTACATGGCCGATAACCACCTGCAACTGACCGAGTACACCCGCACCAAACTCGCGGACCTGAAGAGCCTGGTCGTGCTCGACCTGAGCAACAATCCCCTGGTGGACCCGCCCGTCGTCAACAAGATGTTCGAATTGCGCAACCTGATGCTGCGCAACTGCCGGCTGACCAGTCTGCCCACCGGCTTTACCCGCGTTCCGTACCTGGAGCAACTCGACCTGCGGGACAATGACATCGCCAGTTTGCCGGCATGGTTGTTCAATGCGCCGCGTGAGCACACCGAAGTCATCAACGTGCGGCATAACCCTCTGGACGCCAGCACTCGTCAGGCCTTGAACCGTTACCGGGACACCATCGGCGTGGGCATGGGCTTCGTTGAGGATGACATTGCGCGACTCAACGAGCAGACCGCCCGGGAGCTGTGGCTGGGCGATGAATACGCGACACACTTCGCCGAAAAGGCCGAGACCTGGCAGGGGCTCAAGGATGAGCCCGGCTCCGACGGCCTGTTCAAATTGCTGGCCGGCCTGGGGGGCGCCGCCGACACCAGCCACGTGCGCGAGGACATGAACCGCCGCATCTGGCGCGTGTTGGAGGCGGCCGCTGCCGATACCCGACTGCGGGCCGAGATTTTCGAGCGCGCGGCCACGCCGTTGAACTGTGATGACGCCGCTGCCGTGAGCTTCAGCGACCTGGAGGTGCTGGTTGAAATCCACGAGGCCTCGCAGCGGGTGGAGGGCGGCAGGGTCACGGCCAAGCCGCTGCTCAGGTTGGCCAGGGGCTTGTTTCGTCTCGACCGCCTGGAGTCCATGGCCAGCCGACACAGCGCCGAGCATCCGATGCTCGACCCGCTGGAGGTCAGCCTGGCTTATCGCACCGGGCTGGTGGAGCGCTTTCATTTGCCCGGGCAGCCCCGGCATATGCGCTTTGCCAGCCTGGCCGGGGTGACCGAGCACATGCTGGAGGTTGCCGAAGCGCAGTTGAAGGAGGCCGAGCTTTCCCCGCAACTGCTGAACTATATGGTGAAGCTGCCATTCTGGAGCAGTTACCTGAGGCGCACCCATGGCGGTTCGTTCGACACCCTGACCCAGCCTTTTGGCGATCGCATGGAAGCGGTGTGGGCGCAAAGGGAAACCTTGGGTGACGCTGACTATCACACCCAGATGGGCGCGATCCAGAGCGCGCGGGAAAGCGCCGAACTCGTCGAGCTCAAACGCCTGACCCAGGAGGCGTTGAGGCTCGATGAGCTGGGCACCTGCCAATTGCCACCGGCAGGTTGAAGCGCGGCCTACGGGGTCGTTTTTGCAGCGTTGCTGCGAATCAACCCGCGCACTGCAAAGCGATTCGGGTGACAGGCCTCGGCCACGCTGCGGGGCAGGGGCAGCGGTTCGTTGTCCAGCCATGCCGCCAGCAACTCGCCGGACAGCGGCGCGGTGATCAGGCCCCGGGAGCCGTGGCCGCTGTTGATGTACAGGCCGTCCAGCCACGGGCAGGCAGCCTGCGGTGTGTAGCGGGCGTCTTTGCGCAGCGCGTCGTAGGCCTGGGCGAACGCCAGGCTGTCGGCCAGGGGCCCGACAATCGGCAAGTAGTCCGGGCTGGTGCAGCGGAAGGCGGCGCGGCCTTCCAGGGTCTCTGCGGCAAGGTCGGCGGCGTGCAGGCGCTGGGCCAGGTCCGGGGAAATCTCTTGCAGCAGCTCAAGGTTACCGGCGTGCTCGGCGGCGGTAGGGGTGAGGTCATCGTTGTTGAAATCAAAGCTGGCCCCCAGGGTGTGTTCGCCCAGGCGAGCCGGCGCCACGTAGCCCTCGGCACACACCACCGTGGCCAGGGCCTGGCTGGCGGTGGTCTGGGGCAGGCGGGTGATCTGCCCGCGAATCCGCTTGAGGGGCAACTCGGCGCTGGCGGCAAACCGTTTGACCTCAGCCGCCCCGGCCAGCACCACCACGGGGGCGCTGGCCAGCAGCCGATCGCCGTCCCAGGCCTGCCAGTGGCCGTCGACTTTGCGCAGGTCCAGCACCTCATGATGGGCCAGCACCCCGATACCTGGCTGGCGCGCCTGCCATTGGCACAGCGCGGGGGGATGCACCCAGCCGCCTTCGGGGAAAAACAGCCCGCCCTGTTCCAGGCCCACCCCGGCGCGAGCCTGGGCTTGAGCCTTATCCAGCAGATGCAGCAGCTGCGGGGCGAATGCCTGGGCCAGTTGCGCCTGGCGTTCGGCCTCCTTGGCATTGAAGGCCAGTTGCAGCACGCCGCAGCCGTCCCACTCCACGCCGCGTTGCAGGTGCTCCAGCAGGCGCCGGGTGTATCCGAACCCGCTGACGATCATCTGCGACAACGCCGTGCCGTGTGCCGACAGCTTGAGATAAAGCACCCCTTGCGGATTGCCGGAGGCCTCTTGGGCGAGACCGCCATGGCGCTCCAACAGGCTGACCTGCCAACCCCGCGCCGCCAGGCTGGCCGCGCTGGCGCAGCCGGCCAGGCCGCCGCCGATCACCAGGGCACGGCGCTCGCCATTGGGCATGGAGGGGCGGGCGAACCAGGGCTTGGCGGCGGCCGGTGCCGGGGTCTCGGCCGGCCAGCCGAGAAACTCCCCGCGCAGGATTTCCCACTTGTGGCCGATGCCCGGCGTACGCTTCATCTTGAAACCGGCGGCGTTGATCAGCCGGCGCACCCAGCCGGTGCTGGTGAAGGTGCTGATGGTCGAACCCGGGGCCGCCAGGCGTGCCAGCTCGGCAAACAGTTCGGCGCTCCACATCTCGGGGTTTTTTGCCGGGGCGAAGCCGTCGAGAAACCACGCGTCGATCTGCGCATCCAGTTGCGGCAACTGTTCCAGGGCATCGCCGATCAGCAGCGTGAGGGTGACGCGGCCGTTATCCAGCACCAGGCGCTGGAAGCCTTGGTGAATGGCGATGTAGTGCGCCAGCAATTGCTCGGCGAACGGCGCGAGCTCGGGCCAGAGGGCGAGGGCGCGTTGCAGGTCGGCGTGGCTCAGGGGGTATTTTTCCACGCTGACAAAATGCAGGCGTGCACCGGCTACGGCGTGTTGCTCGAACAACTGCCAGGCGCAGAGGAAATTCAGGCCGGTGCCGAAGCCGGTTTCGCCAATCACCAACCGCCCGCCCGCCGGCAGTGCGGCGAAGCGCTCCTGCAAGCGGTTCTGTTGCAGGAACACATAGCGGGTTTCGTCCAGGCCCGATTGGTCGGAGAAATACACGTCGTCGAACACCCGCGAGTGCGGGCGACCTTGATCATCCCAGTCGAGCTGGGCGTGGGTTACGGGGTTCATGGGCGGCTCGGTAAAGGCAAGGCGGCCATTCTAGCCGATCAACAGGCTTTGAATTGACCCACGGCAAGCCCAGGTGGAATTTCCTCCCGCGCGTTGTTGCCCAATCCGCTAGTCTTGCTCACTTCTGGAACGGAGCCGCCCATGTTCGAATCTGCCGAAATCGGTCACGCCATCGACAAAGACACCTTTGAGGCCGAAGTGCCCGCCCTGCGCGAGGCTTTGCTGGAGGTGCAGTACGAGTTGCAACAGCAAAAGCGCTTCCCGGTGATCATCCTGATCAACGGCATCGAAGGCGCCGGTAAAGGTGAGACGGTCAAACTGCTGAATGAATGGATGGACCCGCGCCTGATCGAGGTGCGCACCTTCGACCAGCAGACCGACGAAGAACTGGCCCGCCCCCCGGCCTGGCGCTACTGGCGCCAACTGCCCGCCAAAGGCCGCATGGGCATTTTTTTCGGCAACTGGTACAGCCAGATGCTGCAAGGCCGGGTGCACGGCGAGATCAAGGATGCGCGGCTCGACCAGGCCATCGCCGGCGCCGAGCGCCTGGAGAAGATGCTCTGCGATGAAGGCGCGCTGATCTTCAAGTTCTGGTTCCACCTGTCCAAGAAGCAAATGAAGGCACGGCTCAAGGCCCTGGCCGACGACCCGTTGCACAGTTGGCGCATCAGCCCGCTGGACTGGCAGCAATCCGAGACCTACGACAAGTTCGTGCATTTCGGCGAGCGCATCCTGCGCCGTACCAGCCGCGATTACGCGCCCTGGCATGTGATTGAAGGCGTCGACGCCAACTACCGCAGCCTCACCGTGGGCAAGATCCTGCTCGAAGGCCTGCAGAACGCCCTGAAGCTGCCCAAGGGCAAGGCCAGCGGCATGAACCCGGCACCCTTGCCCTCGGCCGTCGACCAGATGAGCCTGCTCAACAGCCTCGACATGACCTTGAGCCTGGACAAGGACGATTACGAAGAACAGCTGATTACCGAGCAGGCGCGCTTCTCCGGCCTGATGCGCGACAAGCGCATGCGCAAGCACGCGCTGGTGACGGTCTTCGAAGGTAACGACGCGGCGGGCAAGGGCGGGGCGATCCGTCGGGTGGCGGCCGCGCTCGACCCGCGCCAGTACCACATCGTGCCGATTGCCGCGCCCACCGAGGATGAACGCGCCCAGCCGTACCTGTGGCGGTTCTGGCAGAAGATCCCGGCGCGGGGCAAGTTCACCGTGTTCGACCGCTCGTGGTACGGCCGCGTGCTGGTGGAGCGTATCGAGGGCTTCTGTACCACGGCCGACTGGATGCGCGCCTATGGCGAGATCAATGACTTCGAAGAGCAACTGCGCGACGCCGGTGTGATCGTGGTCAAGTTCTGGCTGGCCATCGACAAGCAGACCCAACTGGAACGCTTCCAGGCCCGCGAGGAAATCCCCTTCAAGCGCTTCAAGATCACCGAAGACGACTGGCGCAACCGCGAAAAATGGGACGACTACCGCGCCGCCGTGGGCGATATGGTCGACCGCACCAGCACCGAGGTCTCGCCGTGGACGCTGGTGGAGGCTAACGACAAGCGCTGGGCGCGGGTCAAGGTGTTGCGCACCATCAACCTTGCCCTGGAGGAAGCGTTCGCCAAGTCCGACAAGCACGACAAGAAGAAAAAGAAATAACCACTGGCCTGGTGTTGTTCAGGATGCAGTCCTCTGTTGCGAGCGGGCCTGTGGTGGTGAGCAGGGTTGTTGTGGTGAGCGGGCTTGTTGTGGTGAGCGGGCTTGTTGTGGTGAGCGGGCTTGTTGTGGTGAGCGGGCTTGCCCCGCGCTGGGGCGCGAAGCGGCCCCAAAACCAGCCAATAAGGTCTGCCTGAAATAACGCGGCGCCTTGGTCAGGGCCGCTTCGCAGCCCAGCGCGGGGCAAGCCCGCTCACCACAACAAGCCCGCTCACCACAACAGGCCCCCTCACCACAACAGGCCTGCTGACTACAACAAGCCTGCTCACCACAACCGGCCCGCTTGCCACAACAGGCCCGCCCCGCAACAGGTTTATGTCCGTCACCATGCTTTTGTATACGCCGGGTGAATGATCGTCGCGGTGGGGCAGGCCTGGATCTATCCTCGATCCATCTCCCCACAACGACAAGATCGAGGTAGCCCATGCGTGAAGTAGTGATCGTCGACAGCGTGCGAACCGGCTTGGCCAAATCCTTTCGCGGCAAGTTCAACCAGACCCGCCCGGATGACATGGCGGCCCATTGCGTCAACGCACTGCTGACCCGCAACGGCATCGACCCGGCCAGCGTCGAGGATTGCATCGTCGGCGCGGGTTCCAACGAAGGCGCCCAGGGCTACAACATCGGGCGCAACGTGGCCGTGCTGTCGCAATTGGGCACCGGTACGGCGGGCATGACCCTCAACCGGTTCTGCTCGTCGGGCTTGCAGGCGATTGCGATTGCGGCCAACCAGATCGCGTCGGGTTGCAGCGACATCATCGTTGCCGGGGGCGTCGAGTCCATCAGCCTGACCATGAAAAGCGTCAACACCGATAACCTGATCAACCCGCTGCTCAAGGAGCAGGTGCCGGGCATTTACTTCCCCATGGGCCAGACCGCGGAAATCGTCGCCCGCCGTTATGACGTCAGCCGCGAAGAACAGGACCTCTACGCCCTGCAAAGCCAGCAACGCACCGCCCAGGCCCAGGCGGAGGGCTTGTTTGATGATGAAATCGTGCCGATGGCGGTCAAGTACAAGGTCGAGGACAAGAACACCGGTGCCGTGCAGATCCTCGACGGCGTGGTTGATCGCGATGACTGCAACCGTCCGGACACTACGTTGGCCAGCCTGTCTGGGTTGAAGCCCGTATTTGCCGAAGACGGCTCGGTGACGGCGGGTAACTCCTCGCAGCTCTCCGACGGTGCCTCGATGACTCTGGTGATGAGCCTGGAAAAAGCCCTGGCACTGGGGCTCAAGCCCAAGGCGTTTTTCCGCGGTTTCACCGTGGCCGGTTGCGAACCGGATGAGATGGGCATCGGCCCGGTGTTCTCGGTGCCCAAGCTGCTCAAGTCGCGGGGCTTGCAGGTGGCGGACATCGACCTGTGGGAACTCAACGAGGCCTTTGCGTCGCAGTGCCTGTATGCGCGCAATCGCCTGGGCATCGATAACGCCAGGTACAACGTCAACGGCGGCTCGATTTCCATCGGCCACCCGTTCGGCATGACCGGCTCGCGGCAGGTGGGGCACCTGGTGCGTGAGCTGCAACGGCGTAATGTGCGTTATGGCATCGTCACCATGTGCGTGGGCGGCGGCATGGGCGCCACCGGACTGTTCGAAGCCGTGCGCTGATAAGTGTTGGAGGGACAGTGCGACGATTCGACTTGCCCCTCCCACATTTGAACGGCGGCGTATCCCAATTCGCTCACTTCCCCCTAGAATGCCCGCTCCACTTCCTCTGGCTTCTGGGGCACTCATGCACATCTCTTCCGGCCGCTGGGTCTACGGTTTTCTCCTGACCCTGCTGACCGCGCTGCTCTGGGGCATTCTGCCGATCAAGCTCAAGCAAGTGTTGCAGGTCATGGACCCGATCACGGTCACCTGGTTTCGCCTGGTGGTGGCCGGCAGTTGCCTGTTCGTGTACCTCGCCGCGACCAGGCGCCTGCCCAGTCGTAAGGTACTCGGCCCCAGGGGCGGCTGGCTGGTGGCGATGGCGGTGTGCGGCCTGGTGGGTAACTACGTGTTGTACCTGGTGGGCCTGAAACTGCTCAGCCCCGGCACCGCGCAGTTGGTGGTGCAGATGGGCCCGATCTTCCTGATGATCGCCAGCGTGTTTGTGTTCAAGGAACGTTTCAGCGTCGGGCAGAGCGTGGGCCTGGTGGTGCTGATCATCGGCTTCGGGCTGTTCTTCAACCAACGCCTGGAAGAGTTGCTGACGTCCCTTGGCGCCTACACCGCCGGCGTGCTGACTATCCTGCTGGCGACTTCGGTCTGGGTGTTCTATGCCCTGGGACAGAAGCAGTTGCTGACCGTGTGGAATTCGCTGCAAGTGATGATGGTGATCTACCTGTCGTGCGCCGTGCTGCTGACGCCGTGGGCCCATCCGCTGGAGGCCCTGCAACTGAGCCCGCTGCAAGGCTGGCTGTTGCTGGCGTGCTGCATGAACACACTGGTGGCTTATGGTGCATTCGCCGAGGCCCTGGCCCACTGGGAAGCCTCGCGGGTGAGCGCGACCCTGGCCCTGACGCCATTGGTGACCTTTGTCGCGGTGGCGTTGGCGGCATGGCTGTGGCCGGACTATGTGCAGGCCGAAGAGATCAATGCCCTGGGCTATTTCGGCGCGTTGGTGGTGGTGCTGGGGTCGGCGGCGGTGGCGCTGGCGCCGTCGTTGCTCGCCGGGCTCAAGGCCCGGCGGCTACGCATGGCGTCTTAGGCGCCCAGCATGTTTTCCGGGCGTACCCACTGGTCGAACTCTGCGTCGGTGAGGTAGCCCAGGTCCAACGCCGCTTCCCGAAGGGTCAAGCCTTCGGCGTAGGCCTTCTTGGCGATCTCTGCCGACTTGTCATAGCCGATGTGCGGGTTGAGCGCGGTGACCAGCATCAGCCCGCGCTCCAGGTGTTCGGCCATTTTCCCGGCGTCGGGTTCGAGGCCGGCAATGCAGTGCTCCTGGAAGTTATTGCAGCCATCGGCCAGCAGGCGGATCGATTCCAGCAGGTTGTGGATGATCACCGGCTTGTACACGTTCAACTGCAAATGCCCCTGGCTCGCCGCGATGCCGATGGTCACGTCATTGCCCAGCACCTGGCAGGCCAGCATCGACAACGCCTCGCACTGGGTCGGGTTGACCTTGCCGGGCATGATCGAGCTGCCGGGCTCGTTGGCCGGCAGTTTCACCTCGGCAAGGCCGGCACGCGGGCCGGAGCCCAGCAGGCGCAGGTCGTTGGCGATTTTCATCAGGGCCACGGCCAGGGTTTTCAGGGCGCCGTGCAGGGTCACGATCGGTTCATGGCCGGCCAGTGCGGCGAATTTGTTCGGCGCGGTGACGAAGGGCAGGCCGGACAAGGCGGCCAATTCCGAAGCAATCGCCTCGCTGAAGCCATGGGGGGCATTGAGCCCGGTGCCCACCGCCGTACCGCCCTGGGCCAGCTCGCATACCTGGGGCAGGGCGCTGCGGATCGCCCGTTCGGCGTAGTCGAGCTGGGCGATAAACGCCGAGAGTTCCTGGCCGAAGGTGATCGGCGTGGCGTCCATCATGTGGGTGCGGCCCGTCTTCACCAGCTTTGCATGCCGCGCCGACAACTCCGCGAGGCCGCCGGACAGCGTATTGATCGCCGGCAACAATTGCTGGTGCACCGCTTGCACCGCCGCAATGCTCATGGCCGTAGGGAAGCAGTCGTTGGAGCTTTGGGAGCGGTTCACATGATCGTTGGGGTGTACCGGGCTCTTGCCGCCACGGGGCTTGCCCGACAGCTCGTTGGCGCGGCCGGCGATGACCTCGTTGGCGTTCATGTTGCTCTGGGTGCCGCTGCCGGTTTGCCAGACGACCAGTGGGAACTGGTCATCATGTTGGCCATCGAGCACTTCGTCGGCGGCCTGTTCGATCAGGCGGGCGATGTCGGCGGGCAGGTCGCCGTTGCGGTCGTTGACCCGGGCGGCGGCCTTCTTGATCAGGGCCAGTGCGTGCAGTACCGCGAGGGGCATGCGCTGCTCGCCGATGGCGAAATTCACCAGCGAACGTTGGGTCTGGGCGCCCCAGTAAGCGTCATCCGGGACTTCCACGTCTCCCAGGCTGTCGGTTTCGATACGGCTCATCGGGCACTCTCCTTCAGGTTCGTTTGCGCAGTTTAGGCCCTGATCGGCCTGGGGGGTTCCCTAAAAGACTTTTCATCGGATTCATTCACTGCAATCCGCGCCCGGTAAGGCCCGGGGTTGAGCCGCAGCGTTTTTTAGGCGCAGAATGGGCGCCCTTGGGGTCTTACCTCGCCTGCTAGAAAAGGAAACTCGATGACTCGTCTTCGTGCCATCTGTACCGCGGTTGCTCTGGTTTGCGCCAGCGGCCAGGTTTTTGCCGATACCGCCAGCCACAACGCCAGTGCCGAAGCCTTCCTTACCCTGGCCCATGCCGACAAGCTGGGTACCCCGGTGTACATGCAAGTGCAGCAAATGTTCGCCCAGCGTTTCGAACAGACCAAGGCGCCTGCCGCCAAGCAGTCCGTACTGGACAGCTACCAGGCCAAGGCCAACGCCGCCCTGGACCAGGCCATCGGCTGGCCGAAGCTGAAGCCGGACATGGTCAAGCTCTACACCACCAACTTCAGCGAATCCGAGCTCAAGGACCTGGTTGCCTTCTACCAGTCGCCACTGGGCAAGAAAGTCCTGGAAAAAATGCCGCAACTGACCCAGCAATCGGCCCAGATGACCCAGGCCAAGCTGGAAAGCGCCGTGCCGGTAGTCAACAAGCTGTTGGAAGACATGACCAACGAGCTGACGCCAAAAGCTGCCGCACCGGCGAAGAAGAAGTAAGCAGGAATGACCATGCAACAGCGTATCGAAACGGCGCTCGCCGCCCTGGCCCCGGAGCATTTGAGCGTGCTGGATGAAAGCCATATGCACAGCCGTGGGTTGCAGACCCACTTCAAGGCCGTGCTGGTCAGCCAGCAGTTCGAGGGGCTTAACCGCGTCAAGCGCCACCAGAAGGTCTACGCCACCCTGGGTGACCTGATGAGCGAATTTCATGCGCTGGCGCTGCATACCTACACGCCCGAAGAATGGGCGAAAATCGACGCAGCCCCGGCCTCGCCGACCTGCGCCGGCGGGCATGGCTGATACGCGGGTGTCTCTGACACCCCGCATTTGCTAGAATCCGCAGCGCGCCGCTCAGCCGGCGCGTTTTTTTTGCATCCGGTTCACCCCTTACGAGGGTAGCCACCTGGAGAGAACACCCATGACTCAACCGATTGTCGTGGCGGCACTGTATAAGTTCGTCACCCTCGAAGATTACGTCGCCCTGCGCGAGCCACTGCTGCAGGCGATGGTCGACAACGGCATCAAAGGCACCTTGCTGATCGCCGAAGAAGGTATCAACGGCACCGTTTCCGGCAGCCGCGAAGGCATTGATGGCCTGATGTCCTGGCTGAAGAACGACCCGCGCATGGACGACATCGACCATAAAGAGTCGTACTGCGATGAGCAGCCGTTCTACCGCACCAAGGTCAAGCTCAAGAAAGAGATCGTGACCCTGGGCGTCGAAGGCGTCGACCCGAACAAGAAAGTCGGCACCTATGTCGACCCGCAGGACTGGAACGCGCTGATCAGCGACCCCGAAGTGCTGTTGATCGACACCCGCAACGACTACGAAGTTTCGATCGGCACCTTCGAAGGCGCAATCGACCCGAAAACCACCAGTTTTCGCGAATTTCCCGCCTATATCAAAGCCAACTTCGACCCGGCCAGGCACAAGAAGGTCGCCATGTTCTGCACCGGCGGCATTCGTTGCGAGAAGGCGTCGAGCTACATGCTCAGCGAAGGTTTCGATGAGGTCTACCACCTCAAGGGCGGCATCCTGAAGTACCTCGAAGAGGTGCCGCAGGCAGAAACCAAATGGCAGGGCGACTGCTTTGTGTTCGACAATCGCGTCACTGTGCGCCACGACCTGAGCGAAGGCGACTACGATCAATGTCATGCCTGCCGCACACCGGTGAGCGCCTCCGACCGCGCATCCGAACACTATGTGGCTGGCATCAGTTGCCCCCATTGCTGGGATAAGCTGCCGGAGAAAACCCGTCGCAGCGCGATCGACCGGCAAAAGCAGATTGAGCTGGCCAAGGCCCGCAATATGCCGCACCCGATTGGCTTCAACTACAAGCAAACCCCTTCCGAGGCCTGACCCATGCCCGCGCGCCTGCTCTATGTGATGGACCCGATGTGTTCCTGGTGCTGGGGCTTTGCCCCGGTGGCGCAGGCGCTGGTCGAGCAGGCCCAGGCGGCCGGCGTGGACGTGCACCTGGTGGTGGGCGGCTTGCGCACCGGCAGCGGCGCGGCACTGGAACCGACCACGCGGCGCTACATCCTCGAGCACTGGCAGGCGGTCACCGACGCCACCGGCCAGTCGTTCAAGCGCGATGGCGCGTTGCCCGACGGCTTTGTCTATGACACCGAGCCTGCCTGCCGTGCCATCGTCACCGCGCGCAGCCTGGCGCCGGATTGCGCCTGGACACTGTTGGGGCTGATTCAGCGCGCGTTTTATGTCGAGGGCCGCGACGTGACCCTCGCCAGCGTGCTGGTGGAACTGGCTGAAAAGGCAGGCATCCCGCGCATCGAGTTTGCCGGCGCATTCGACCGTGCCGAGCAGCATGCCGCGACCGCCGCTGACTTCACCTGGGTCCAGGACCTGGGGATCGCCGGGTTTCCGACCTTGCTTGCCGAGCGTAATGGCCAGTTGGCGTTGCTGACCAACGGCTACCAGCCGCTGTCCGAGCTGTCACCGTTGTTGGGGCGATGGCTGGAGCGAGCGACCTGTGCATGATCAGTCACCCCGTACCGACCGACTGACCTGGGCGGAAATTCGCCGCCTGGCCCTGCGGCACAAGAAGTCCCTGTGGATCGCCAATGGCGTCGCCGTGCTGGCGACCCTGTGCAGCGTGCCGATTCCCTTGCTGTTGCCGTTGCTGGTGGATGAAGTGCTGTTGGGACACGGCGATGCCGCGCTCAAGGTGATGAACCACGCACTGCCCCTGGGTTGGCAGAAGGCGGCCGGCTATATCGGCCTGATGCTGCTGGTGACGCTGTTTCTGCGTTGTGGCGCGCTGCTGTTCAACGTGGTGCAGGCGCGGTTGTTTGCGCGCTTGGCCAAGGACATCGTGTACCGCATCCGCGTGCGCCTGATCGAGCGGCTCAAGCGCATCTCCCTGGGCGAGTACGAAAGCCTGGGCAGCGGGACCGTCACCACCCACCTGGTCACCGACCTGGATACGCTGGACAAGTTTGTCGGTGAAACCCTCAGCCGTTTCCTGGTGGCCATGCTGACCCTGGTGGGTACCTCGGCGATCCTGGTATGGATGCATTGGCAACTGGCGCTGCTGATCCTGCTGTTCAACCCGTTGGTGATCTACGCCACGGTGCAGTTGGGCAAGCGCGTCAAGCACCTGAAGAAGCTGGAAAACGACAGCACCTCGCGCTTTACCCAGGCCCTGACCGAAACCATGGATGCCATCCAGGAAGTGCGCGCCGGCAACCGCCAGGGCTTTTTCCTCGGGCGCCTCGGCCAGCGGGCCCAGGAAGTGCGTGACTACGCCATTCATTCGCAATGGAAAACCGACGCTTCGAGCCGCGCCAGTGGGTTGCTGTTCCAGTTCGGTATCGACATCTTCCGTGCGGCGGCGATGCTTACCGTGCTGTTTTCCGACCTGTCCATCGGCCAGATGCTCGCGGTGTTCAGCTACCTGTGGTTCATGATCGGCCCGGTGGAGCAACTGCTCAACCTGCAATACGCCTACTACGCGGCAGGCGGGGCGCTGACGCGGATCAACGAGCTGCTGGCGCGTGCCGATGAGCCGCAATATGCCGGCGGTGCTGATCCGTTCACCGGGCACGACACCGTGGGCATCGAAGTGCGCGGCCTGGACTTCGGCTACGGCGAAGAGCTGGTACTCGACCAGTTGAACCTGGCCATCGCGCCCGGTGAGAAGGTGGCGATCGTCGGTGCCAGTGGCGGTGGCAAAAGCACCCTGGTGCAATTGTTGCTCGGGCTCTACACACCCCAGGCGGGCAGTATCCGGTTTGGCGGTGCCACCCAGCAGGAGATTGGCCTGGAGACCCTTCGCGAGCACGTTGCGGTGGTGCTGCAACACCCGGCGCTGTTCAACGATACCGTGCGCGCCAACTTGACCATGGGCCGGGAGCGCAGCGACCAGGCCTGTTGGCAGGCACTGGAAATCGCCCAGTTGGATGCTACCGTCAAGGCACTGCCCTTGGGCCTGGACAGCGTGGTGGGGCGTTCCGGGGTGCGTTTTTCCGGTGGGCAGCGCCAGCGCCTGGCAATTGCGCGCATGGTCCTGGCCGAACCCAAGGTGGTGATACTCGACGAAGCAACCTCAGCCCTGGACGCCGCCACCGAGTACAACCTGCACCAGGCGCTGGCACGGTTCCTCAGCGGGCGTACTACACTGATCATCGCCCACCGTCTGTCGGCTGTTAAGCAGGCGGATCGAGTCTTGGTGTTCGACGGCGGTCACATTGCCGAGGATGGTGACCATCAGCAGCTGATTGCCGATGGCGGGCTGTACGCCAAACTGTATGGACACTTGCAACAGGTACGTTGATTTAGCCTAGGCTGAGCTATCGGAAGCGGGTTTTCGCGTGCGTATCCAGCAGTGCATGTGCAAGGGACTTCATGAAGCAAAAGCGGACTTTAGGAACGCCCCGGTTGTTGGGCATTGTCTGGCCATTTATCGCCGTGGTGCTGTTCCAGGCATTATTGGGCTGTGTCAGTCTCTACGTGCTTTCGGCCGTGCGTGGTTACGTGGCCGGCGAGAGCCTGTGGTCCAAGGGCCAGAAGGACGCCATCTATTACCTGACGCTCTACGCCGATAATCGCGACGCCGGCACGTACCTCAAGTACCAGCAGGCCATTGCCGTGCCCCAGGGCGGGCACGAACTGCGCATTGCCCTTGACCGTCCCGTGCCCGACCTTGCCGCAGCCCGCCTGGGTATCCTCAAGGGGGGCAACCACCCGGATGATGTCTCCAGCCTGATCTGGCTGTACCTCAACTTTCGCCATTTCAGCTACCTGGAAAAAGCCATCCAACTGTGGACCGTAGGCGATGGTTACCTGCTTCAACTGGATGACCTGGCCCGCGAGATGCACCAGGCGATCATTCACGACCAGATCGGCGCCAACGATGTGCGCCAGTGGAAGGCGCATATCATCGCCATCAACGAAGGCGTGACACCCGCCGCCAAGGCCTTCAGCGATGCTCTCGGCGAAGGTTCGCGCATGATTCTGCGGCTGCTGGTCATCACGAACCTGGCGACGGCCCTGGGCCTGATCGTATTGGCACTGTTGCGCACCCATAAGCTGCTGGCCCAGCGCCATGCCTTCGCCGATGCCTTGCAGGAAGAAAAGGAGCGGGCGCAGATCACCCTGGAGTCGATTGGCGACGGGGTGATCACCACCGACGTCGACGGTGCCATTACCTATATGAACCCGGCGGCCGAGGCGCTGACTCACTGGCACTCGGCGCAGGCCCAGGGCCAGCCCCTGGCAGCGTTGTTCAAGTTGCTGGAAGACCACGCACAGCCGGATGGCTTCACCCTGATCGAACACATCGTCAAGGGCCAGCTCAGCGGCGGCAGCGAGCATTCGAAGACGATCCAGCGCCTGGATGGCAGCACGGTCTCGGTCACCCTGGTGGGCGCGCCGATCCGCAGCGCCGGCAAGGTCTCGGGCGCGGTGCTGGTGCTGCATGACATGACCCAGGAGCGCCAGTACATCGCCAATCTGTCATGGCAGGCGACCCACGATGCGCTGACCGGCCTGGCCAACCGCCGCGAATTCGAGTATCGCCTGGAGCAGGTGCTGCACCCGGCAGGGCAGGCGCAGGCCGGGCGGCATGCGTTGATGTTCCTGGACCTGGACCAGTTCAAGCTGGTCAACGACACCTGCGGCCATGCGGCAGGCGACGAACTGTTGCGGCACATCTGCGCGCTGTTGCAATCGGACCTGCGCGAAGGTGACACCCTGGCGCGCCTGGGCGGCGATGAATTCGGCATCCTGCTGGAGAACTGCCCGGTGGCGGTGGCGGAAAAAATCGCCGAAAGCCTGCGCCATACCGTGCAGAGTCTGCATTTCGTATGGAAGGGGCGGCCGTTCATGACCACCGTGAGTATCGGCCTGGTACACATTGCCAGCACCCCGACCACCCTGGAAGCCTCGCTGCGTGCCGCCGACATGGCGTGCTACATGGCCAAGGAAAAAGGCCGCAACCGCGTGCAGGTGTACCACGCCGACGACTCCGAACTGTCCCTGCGCTTTGGCGAAATGGCCTGGGTGCAGCGCCTGCACATGGCGCTTGAGGAGAACCGCTTTTGCCTGTACTCCCAGGAAATTTCCCCCCTCGGGCATACCGACGGCGGCAATGGGCATATCGAAATACTGCTGCGTCTGCACGATGAGGCAGGGCGTGTAATCCTGCCGGACAGCTTTATCCCGGCCGCCGAACGCTATGGTTTGATGACGTCCCTGGACCGTTGGGTGGTGGAGAATGTATTTGAGATTATTGCCCGTTGCATTAAAGAGCGTCCGGGCCGTCCCATGGCCCTGTGTGCGATCAATCTGTCAGGTATAACGATTGGCGATGATGACTTTCTCGGATTCCTGCGAGAGAAATTTCATACCTACGCTATTCCGCCCAGCATGATCTGTTTTGAAATTACCGAAACCAGTGCCATTGCAAACTTGGGCAGTGCCATCCGCTTTATTAATGAACTCAAGGCCTTAGGTTGCCATTTTTCGCTGGATGACTTTTGCGCCGGAATGTCCTCATTCGCTTATCTCAAACATTTACCTGTAGACTTCCTGAAGATCGATGGAAGTTTCGTAAAGGATATGCTGGACGACCCGATTAACCGCGCGATGGTTGAAGTGATCAATCACATCGGCCATGTCATGGGTAAGCGCACAATTGCCGAGTTTGTTGAAACACCGCAAATCGAACAGGCCCTGCTCGATATTGGTGTGGATTACGCTCAGGGCTACCTGATTGAACGACCGCAATTGTTTACCTTCGATAGCTTGCAGTGTCGACCCGTGCGGCCGCAGCCTCTGTTATTCAGGGCGCCCGGCACATTCCGCTGAAACATTCGCCGGTCTGTAAATCACACTTAAAAAGGAGCCTTAATAGTGATCGACACATTCAGCAGAACCGGCCCGCTTATGGAAGCCTCAAGCTACCCCGCCTGGGCTCAGCAATTGATCCAGGACTGCAGCGAGAGCAAGCGCCGGGTTGTCGAACACGAACTGTACCAACGCATGCGTGACAACACGCTCAGCGCCAAGACCATGCGTCACTACCTGATCGGTGGCTGGCCCGTGGTGGAACAGTTTGCCTTGTACATGGCACAGAACCTCACCAAAACCAAGTTTGCCCGCCATCCGGGGGAAGACATGGCGCGCCGTTGGTTGATGCGCAATATCCGCGTGGAGCTGAACCACGCGGACTATTGGGTGCATTGGGCGCGTGCCCATGGCGTCAGCCTCGAAGAACTGCAGGCCCAGGACGTGCCGCCGGAGTTGCATGCGCTGAGCCACTGGTGCTGGCACACCAGCTCGGCCGATTCGTTGATCGTGGCCATTGCCGCGACCAACTATGCGATCGAGGGGGCGACGGGGGAATGGTCGGCGGTGGTGTGCTCCACCGGCGTGTATGCGGCAGCCTTTCCCGAGGAAGACCGCAAGCGTGCGATGAAGTGGTTGAAGATGCACGCCCAGTACGACGATGCCCATCCTTGGGAAGCCCTGGAAATCATCTGCACCCTGGCCGGGATGAACCCTACCAGGGCACTGCAGGCAGAGCTGCGCCAGGCCGTATGCAAGAGCTACGACTACATGTACCTGTTCCTGGAAAGTTGCATGCGCCTGGAGAAAGAAAAACCGGCGAGCGCTGCTGTGCGTGAGCGCCCGCTGCGCGTCGCCAGCGAAGCGTGATGTAACGGGGATGGCGGGGTTTTACCCCGCCATTGCCAGGCGATTGCGGCCTTCGCGCTTGGCCACGTACAAGGCGCTGTCGGCGCGACGCAACAGGCTTTCGGCCGACTCGGCGGCCAGCAAGGTCGAACAACCGAGGCTCACCGTCAATTCGATCCGTGTGCCATCCGCCCAATAGTCCTGGGCCTGTGCCGCCTGGCGCAGGCGTTCACCGACCATGGCCGCCGCATCCCGGCCGGTGTTGGACAGCAGGATCAGAAACTCTTCCCCGCCAAACCGAAACACCATGTCCACGTTCCGCAACTGGCTCTTGATTGCCCCGGCGACGGCGCGCAATACGTTATCGCCGGCCGCATGGCCGTGGGTGTCGTTGATGGTCTTGAAATGGTCGATGTCCAGCATCAGCAGGGACAGCGGGTTCAGGTGCCGGCGCGCCATGTCGATTTCCCGTTGCAGGGTCTGGTCCATGGCAATGCGGTTGCCCGTTTCTGTCAATGGGTCGCGCAGGGCGCTGCGGGTGGCGGCGCGGTAGAGCAGGGCGTTGCGCATCGGGTAGAGCAGGGTCGACAGCAGTGATTCGAGCTGGCCGAGTTCCTCTTCCAGCAGACGCTGGTTGCGGCGAAAGACCAGCTCGCCGAGGTGCTCGCCTTCGTGGCTCAGGCTGTAGCTCACCGAGTGGTGGCCACGGTGGCCGAACTCCAGGCGCAGGTCACTGGCGTCGTGGCGGTACTGCAGGGCGTCCAGGGGCACCAGATGCTGGACCTCACGGAAGAACACGGCAAGGATGCGCTGCGGTTCCAGGCTGGTCTGCAGTTGCATGCCCAGTTGCTGGCGAGTTTGGACAAGGGTGGTGGGGCGACGTGGCAGGAGGGCGGGTTGGCCAAAGCCCAGGCGTTGCAATTTTGCACTGTCAAAGTCAATTGCGTTGGTCTGGGTGGGGGTTTTCATAAGCAAACGGCCTCTAAGCACTTAGCTGTCTTACAGGCTGGATGAGAGTGGCAAATGCCAGGCGTCTTACTGTTCCTTCAGTTCCGTAAAACATTGGAAACAGTTTAGACCGCTTTACCAGGGGTTATAACCCCTGGGCACTGCCGCACGTCTTGTCATCGCTTGACCTGCTTGGAAGGTGTTAGAGCGAGATTCGTGCCATTTCGTTTAAATAAATAAAAAACCTTACAAATCAAAGACCGTTTTTACAGTAAAAAAACGGTCGTTCAGCACTGACGTCAGTTATTTGGCTGATTGCACCAGCGTGTTGTGGTCAATCTGGTCGATGGACGTGACACCGGTCAACGTCATGGCCACACGCATTTCCTTGGCGAAGATGTCCAGCAGGTTCTCTACCCCGTGCTGCCCGTCGGCGGCCAGTGCATAGGCGGTGGCGCGTCCGAGCAGGCACGCCTTGGCGCCGAGGGCGAGCATGCGCACCACGTCCAGCCCGGAACGGATGCCGGAGTCCACCAGCACCGTCAGGTCATCGCCCACCACGTCCGCAATCGGTGGCAGAGCCTTGGCGGTGGACAGCACACCGTCCAGTTGACGGCCGCCATGGTTGGAAACCACGATGCCATCGGCGCCGAAACTGACTGCGTCCCTGGCGTCCTGAGGGTCGAGGATGCCCTTGATGATCATCGGGCCTTTCCAGAAGTCGCGGATCCACTCCAGGTCTTTCCAACTGATGGAGGGGTCGAAGTTATTGGCCAGCCAGCCAATGTAATCTTCCAGATGAGTGGGTTTGCCGAGGTACCTGGAGATATTGCCCAGGTCGTGGGGGCGGCCCATGAGCCCTACGTCGAACGCCCATTGCGGCTTGGTGACGGCCTGCAACATGCGCCGCTGCGCCGCGAACGGCCCGGACATGCCCGAGTGTGCATCGCGGTAGCGCGCGCCCGGTGTGGGCATGTCCACGGTGAACACCAGGGTGGTAACCCCCGCCGCCTGGGCCCGCTCCAGGGCATTGCGCATAAAGCCCCGGTCCTTGAGCACATACAGCTGGAACCAGATTGACTGCGGGCTCTGCGAGGCCACTTCTTCAATCGAACACACCGACACCGTCGACAGGCAGAAGGGGATGCCCTTGTTCGCCGCCGCCTTTGCCGCCTGCACTTCGCCGCGCCGCGCATACATGCCGGTCAAGCCGACAGGGCTGAGGATGACCGGCATGTCCAGGGTCTGGCCGAACAGCGTGGTCTTGAGGCTGAGGTTGTCGACATTACGCAGCACCCGTTGGCGCAGGCTGATCTCGGCCAGGTCCGAACTGTTCGCGCGCATCGTGTGCTCGGCGTAGGCACCGCCGTCGATGTAGTCGAACAGGAAGCGCGGCAGCTTGCGTTTGGCCGCTGCGCGGTAGTCGGAGGCGGACGAGATGATCATTAAGCGTGTCTCCACAAGGCTGGGCGGGTCAGGATAGGCAAATATCTGTCATGATAAAAACAACTTTTATCGCTAGATACCAGTCGCTAAAGGAATACCCATGAACTTGAGAACGTTGCGCACGTTCGTCGAAGTGGTGCGCCAGGGCGGATTTTCCCAGGCCGCCGACGTGGTGGCCTTGACCCAATCCACGGTGAGCAAGGCGGTCAAGACCCTGGAGGAAGAACTCGGCATGCCGCTGCTCGACCGCCTCGGCCACCGCAACGAACTCACCGCCGCGGGTGAGATCGCCTACCGCCGCGCCCTGGTACTGCTCGCCGAACACCATGACCTGGTCGCCGAGATCAACGACCTGCGCGGCCTCAAGCGCGGCGTGTTGCGCATCGGCCTGCCACCGGTGGGG
The DNA here is from genome assembly GCF_900100935.1 of Pseudomonas sp. NFACC25. Taxonomy (NCBI): domain Bacteria; kingdom Pseudomonadati; phylum Pseudomonadota; class Gammaproteobacteria; order Pseudomonadales; family Pseudomonadaceae; genus Pseudomonas; species Pseudomonas sp. NFACC25. The sequence continues at coordinate 427,880 of NZ_FMUC01000001.1, read as the reverse complement.
TGTGGGGTGCTGTTTGCGACGATGTTTGCCACCTATCGCAGCCGTTACCCGGACATCGACATCGAACTCACCGAATACGGCAGCAAGAGATTGCGCGAGTGCCTGGAAGCGGGGGAGGTCGACCTCGCTGCGTTGCTGCTGCCGGTGGATGCGGGCTTCGATTATCAGCCCGTGCGCAACGAACCGCTGATGGCCGTACTGCCCAGGAGCCACGCCCTGGCCCAGCGTCAACGCATCGACTTCGCCGACCTGGCGGATTCGCCATTCATCCTGTTCGAAGCCGGCTTCGCCCTGAACGCCAAGATCCTCGCCGCCTGCGAGCGCAAAGGCGTGATACCCCGCGTGGCGGCGCGCAGCGGGCAGATCGACTTCATCGTCGACCTGGTCGCCGCCGGCCTCGGCGTCGCCTTCCTGCCCCGCATGCTGGCGCACAAGCATCAACACGCAGGCATCGCCCTGATCCCCCTCGACGAACCCCACACCGACTGGCACATCGCCCTGGCCTGGCGCGCCAGCGCCCACCTGCCACCCGCCGTGCGCGCCTGGCTGGACCTGGCCAAGGAGCAGCAGCTTTCAGCCGGTCATCCGGATTAATCGTCCAGGCCGTCAGGGAAAGCTTGACTTCTCCTTTTCAATCAGTAACATACGGCGCATTCCGCGATAGCTCAGTTGGTAGAGCAAATGACTGTTAATCATTGGGTCCCTGGTTCGAGTCCAGGTCGTGGAGCCAGATAGGGAAAAGCCTGCAGCGATGCAGGCTTTTTTTTGCCTTGGATTTTCCGGGGTGATCAAAGCGCATAGCGTGACCTGCATGAAAGCATCTCAAATCCTACGATTCCGAGGTCAATATCATGAAAGTCACTGCGGTCGTTTCAACCAAAGGCGGGCCGGGTAAAACCACGGTTGGCGTCAATCTGGGCGCGTTCTGCGCCGATGCAGGGATCCGTACCCTGCTCATCGATCTGGATAATCAACCGTCGCTGTCGTCGTTCTATGCGCTATCGCACGAGGCGCCCGGTGGAACCTATCAACTGATCGCGAACAACGAGACCCGGGCCGACCAGGTCATTTCACGCACCTGCATTCCTAATCTCTCACTGATCCATTCCAATGATCCGTTCAATCAGCTGGGAAATTTGTTGCTCCATGCTGCTGACGGACATCTTCGTCTCAAGAATCTGTTGCCTGCTTTCGAGCAGGACTTTGATCTGATTTTGATCGATACCCAAGGCGCTCGCTCCATCGTGCTGGAGATGGCCTTGCTTGGGGCACACATGGCGATTTCGCCCATCACCCCGGATATGCTGACTGCACGAGAGTTTCAGCGTGGAATGCTCCAGCTCTATCGAGATCTTGAGCCGTTGGCCGCACTGGGCGCAGTGACGCCAATGCTGAATGTCGTGATCAACAAGCTTGATGCAACCAATGATGCAAACCTGATTTATCACACGCTGACCGAAACCTTTGCTGATCATCCGAAGGTTCAGATGATCCAGACCACGATCCCGGCGGCAGTGAGTTTTCGTCGGGCTGCCACAGAAGGCATTCCTGCGCACCGCCTGGAGTATCGCCTCCCGACTCACCGCCGTTCACCCACAGCATTCAAAGTCATCAAAGACCTCTCAATCGAGCTATTTCCCGAATGGCGCTCGAAATTTGAAGCGCTGAGCGAAGAGCGTCTGAGTCAGAACATATCGTTGTTATCGAATAGGGTGGTCTTGGGGAGAACTGCGGTATGAGTCTCCTTGATCTAGCCCCACCTCATTCGGTTGAGGCCGAGCAAGGCGTGATCGGTGGCCTGATGCTTGACAACTCCACATGGGACCTCATCGCCGACGTCCTCTCTGCGGACGATTTTTTCAGGCGTGATCACCGTCTGATTTACCAGGCAATTGAGCAGCTCGCTTCACGTAGTTCACCTATTGACGTTGTCACTGTCCTTGAGTCCCTCGAGGAACCTGATGAAGTTGGAGGCTTGAGTTATCTGGCGGAGCTGGCAAAGAACACGCCCTCCGTTGCCAACATTTCGACCTACGCCGCGATCGTCCGTGAGCGCTCCCACCTTCGTCGTTTGGTGATGCTCGGTTATGAGTGCAGTCGGGAGGCCTCTTCAAGCCAGGCCAAGAGCGCCGAGGTCCAAGACCTTATCGAACAGAAACTCTTCTTGCTGGGGCAGGATAGAAGTCGGAGTGATTTCGTAGACGTGAAGCAGACACTGATGGAGGTGGTTGAAAGGATCGACTACCACTTCAATGAGGGCGACAGCGTTACCGGCATTCCCAGTGGTTTGGATGCGATGGACCAAGTCACGGGTGGTTTTCAAGATGCCGACTTGATCGTCATTGCGGCGCGTCCTTCTATGGGGAAAACCAGCCTGGCACTTAGTGTCGTGGATGCGGCACTTCAACAGAAGCCAACCAACACGGTCCAGATCTACAGCCAGGAGATGTCAGCTCACGCCCTGATGTTTCGTTTGATTGCCATCCTGGGCGAGCTCAACCTGGCGAATTTGATGCGCGGTCAGTTACGGGATGAGGATTGGCCCAAGGTCATCGCGGCTATAGTCGCCATCGCCAACGGCGATGCCCGGCGTGGACTGAGTCCTCGCCACATTGTCGAGATTGAGGTTCGGCGCCCATCGGAATGATGGCGCTGGGTGTGGAGGCGTCGCGCACGTCAATGGATTCGGAGATGTCCATGCTGTCGCAAAGGCTGGGTGAAAGCCGTGGGCCCTGATCCAGCCATGTATGGTACCCACTCAATGAGACGTACGAAGGCATCACTGATCTATCGCAGGACGAAGAACCTGCGGGCGGTTCAGTTGCTGCTCGGCCATACGAAGCTGGAGAGCACTGTTTACCTGGGGATTGAGGTCGATGACGCCCTGGAGATGGCGGAACAGACTGAGGTTTGACCATTTATAGTGACGGTCGAAATCAGAACGTCGCTAACCGGCCAAAAGCGGCCTTCGGGTGTCTACGGAACTAGGTGCGCAAGCCAATAAAAACCCAGTAAACTTTAATCTATGGGGTTAACAAGCCCTCCTACTTGATGCAAGCCTTCAATTTTTTTGATCGAGAGCGTGCGTACTCAGCGATATCTCAAGATCGTCTGCTACTATTTTGCCATCCATTGAACACCCGTAAACTCACCTCTAACAAATGGACTTGTCTGAATGAGCGAATTGAGTTTTAGAAACGATCTCAGCAACCTCATGCGTGATTGTGACCTGCAGCAGCTTCTGGATTTCATTGGGCATGAATATGACTTTGAAGCTGATCCCCACAGCGTGCTCGACAAAGCCGCCTATTACGGCAGGGAGGAAATACTCCTGCATGCGCTCGACCATGGAGGAAACCCCAATGGTACGGGTGAACTCTCAACGCCGCTGGCGTCGGTCTGCGGAAGGGGTGACTTAAAGCTTGCGAAGTTGCTGCTCAAACGCGGAGCAGAGGTCGACCTGAAAGATAAGTTCGGCCGTACAGCAATGATATCGGCGGTGTACAACGGGACGATTGCTGCAGCCAAGTTGCTAGCGGATGCAGGCGCAAGTCTGGACGGCGCTATGGAGGCGGCAGTGGACAAGCTTCGTATTGCCTTCGTGAAATTTCTTATCGAGGTCGGCGCACCCATTGACCAGGTCGATCGCTACGGGCTGACGCCCTTGCTCCACGCGTGCAGTGCCGGAAAGAAAAAGGGAAGTGAGATCGCTATGTTGCTTCTGCAAGCAGGAGCGGACGCTACCTACGTTCGGGAGGAAGATGGTATGTCTGCTATCAAACTCGGCTATTCGGGTTACGGTGAGTGTTCTGCGCAAGTCTTCGCTGAATTGAGGGCACGAGGGGCTCCAGAGCCTGAGTGGGGTTCTCAAATTGTGCAGTTGAGGTGACTTTCTAGCGTCATGGGAGACGAAAGCTGAGTGGTAGTCGGGCAAAAGCTAAATTGCTAGTCAGCACCGTCGGTCTGCAGTGCGGTGAGATCACTCACTCTTAAGCGGGGCGGATAACAGCCTCACGCGAGCGCCTGCTTTCGGCCGATTCTGTTGAAAAAGTCGGCCTTAGTTTCCTTGGCAAAAAGTAAGCGCCTGAGATTGAAATCCAGAATTCTCTCAGAGGCATTCGGACTGAGATTTCACGTAGCAGCGTGCTAAAAGGCGCTTTCACCGATCAATTTTTCGGCCGTTTGAGAAAACCGACTTTTTCAACACAATCGGCCAGAAGCAGACGTTCGACTGATCAGATTCAAGTGAGTAAGCTGGCGCCTCTTCCAGCGACAGGGACGAAGGCATGACAGAGAGCTACAAGGGAAGCTGCCTATGCTCAGCAATCAGGTATGAGCTACTGACTACGCCAAAAGCAGTGAGTCATTGTCACTGTAGTCAATGCCGTAAAGGTCACGGTGCAGCATTCGCTTCGTATGGTAGCGTGCCCCGAAGCGCGTTACGAATACTCAACGGCGCCAGGTATATCACTAAGTATTCTTCTTCAGAATCTGTGCAACGTGAATTCTGTGCTCAGTGTGGTTCGACTTTGTTCTGGTCACGTTCTCAAGGTGAATTTTCCGATTGGGTTTCGATAGCACTGGGCACACTCGACACCACCTTCACGCCTCAGACGCAAAAACACGTTTATGTCGCCTCCAGAGTTCACTGGTATACGCCATCCAACTCATCGTCTCAGATCGATTGACCGCAACGGCTCGTTTTCTACCTGTCGCCGCCGGCAGAAATCGACCGATTGTGTTGAAAAAGTCGGCTTTCCCGAAACACTCGAATATTGAGGGATGAAAACACCTCAGTTACACGCGGCTACGCGAAATCCGAGTGCTGAACCTTCTGCCAAAAATTCAGATTTCAATCTCAGGCGCGTACTTTTCTGGCGCGGAATTCGAAGCCGGCTTTTTCAACAGAATCGACCCATTGCAGCCCTTCGCATCCGGCAGAGGTCGGCCAAAAGTAAATGCTGGTCAGCATCAATGAAATAGAGTCTACCGTATGACGAAAGTGTTGGAGACGAGCCTTCAACCCTCTCCCATCGACACGTTTCGTGCGAATCGAGTAATGTACCCGCGAATTTTTTTGCGCATTTGGTCGAGTCAGCGAGGCTACCTACACAGCTGCTTAAAATTGTTCGCGTAGCTCATCCGGGTCGGCCAAAATTGTCCCCTGAATAGACCATTAGGAACGTTTATGAATAATCTCGCGGACATAGCTTTGAACTATCTTTGGACGCTGAATTTTTCAAGCGATGATTTAGGATTTGACGAAGATTGGGTAGTAAAAGAAATTGAGTCTATGTCTCATGAGATGGAACATAATTTCACTGACGCAGAGCGTCAAGCTCTCAAGGAATCCGCGAGCCGAGCTTTGGCGAGGTGGCTAAGGGAGCCTGATGAGCACGGCTATACGCCACGCAAACTTCTTAAACCAGAACAAAGAATTTTTTTAGAATGTATTGCATCAGGAAAATTCAGCGGCCCAGAGCTTTGATTACTTCAAGCGGGCAACTCGGCCGGTTGTAAAAAAAATAGCGTTATTCAGCTTCACCGTTCGACTCGTGATGTCGAGTCGCAGAGTCAGTCAACAGCTGGTTCTGACCAACTGCCGCTGATCGCGATGGGCTGCAATGGGTCGTTTTCTGTCGGTCGGGACAGGCAGAAAACGGCCAATAGCAGGCAAAGGGCAAAAAATAAGCTGCCCGTTATTCCTATGCATACGACAGAATGTGACCTTCCCTTTTACTCTTAGGCCTTGCACTTCATGGACGACTCTCGTTTCACCCCGCAGCAGATGGCGTCGCGATCTGGTAATGCTCAGGTGGATAAAGATGTGAGGCAATGGTTAGTGGGCCTTCCAATCGCTGAGAGGCTCGATTTTTTAAAGCAACTTTGGCCACTGAACTTCCGGTATTCACTCAGACTGCTCCAAGCAGCACAGCTACCGAGGCAAGAAAACGAATACATGTTCAGGCATTGGCTGCGTGCTGGCCATCACAATACGGCGCAGGAACTCATCAAGCGGTTACAGCCGGTTCTTGGGGAAAGAAAATTCTGGCAGATTGCTTCACAAGAGACGCTTTCACCGACTATGCGCGAATTCATGAATTACTACGGCCTTGGGCGCCTGGACTCACAACCCGAAGGAAAATAGACCTTTAGCCTTCTAGAAAATCTGTTTTCGGCGCCCGGATGCTACGGCCGTTGGTGGCATCTGTAGTTGTGGATTTTTGTCGGTGTCGGAAGCCGCTTTTGAGTCGATTCTGCCTGTCGTCTATGACAGGAAACGGCGATGATGCGGACGACGGTACTAGGCTACATCAAAGTGCTGCCAGAGTTTCTTACAGGCTGATTAAGCGCTGAGGTCTATGGAAGCGACTCCACTATAATTTATTTATAAATGAACTGATAACCAACAATATAAGAGCCTATCTTATTGGAGTGTGCAGTCACCAAAACGAAATCCATGCCTTTTTTCCTTCGCTCGTTGAACTCCAACTCAGTGGTGCACAGCTCAATCCAGCGCTCAGTATTCAAATGCTTAAACCGCAAGCCCGCCTCACACCGGCCAGACCTTGCAAAGGAAGGTCCCGGAATATGTAGCTCATAAGCTGATTCATAATGAATAATCTCGCCAGGCAATAGATAAGTAAAAACCTTATAACAATCTAAAGACAATACAAGACCCAGACAAACGCCCCCCACAAAAGAGTCGGCAACTCGCTTCAAGTCTCTTCCGTCAGGGCGATAGTAAATTGCTCGTCCGGTAAAAACGAGTCCAACCAAACAGCCAACGACTATATAGGTGGTCCACTCAGAAATCGACGCCATTAAAACGATTCGAGTCCCAATGCGACTAGCCCAAAGCATATAAACAATCCAGCCCACTACCAAAATCAGGCACGTCGCCGCCCAGAAAGCTTTTTTCTTTGGCTCGTTTTCAAATGAAGGATATTCCATTCCCTGATTGCTCTATTTTTTATTTCCACCATGAGTCGAAGGCAGCGCAGCTCAACAGCCACAGGCTTGTCACGACGCCCCTCAAGATATTCACGGCTTTCGCCGAGGTGTGCAATAGCACCGAGACCAGAGTGCCGGCGTACGCGCTCGGAACGACGCCAAGGTGATTGAGAGCGTGCCGACCATCAGGCACTCAACTGAATAGTCCCCACTCTAGTGGGGACACTTTAGATTTCTGCTTTTGGACAACCTCTGCCTGTCGCCGCGGACGACAGTCGACCGATCTGATTAGACTACGCCGGGGTCCTGTCAGAGATTATTTTCATGCTGATTAAATGCCAAAGATGCGGTCAAGGTGACGTTCGAGCAATGCGGGTCTGCTCTACACAACTTTTACTGTGGGTGTGCGACGAGTGTGAGGCAACGTGGGCGAGCCAGATTGAGGTGAATGTCTGCAACTTTGAAGACTTCGGGACATTAATGGCCGGCATGGGCTGCAAAGGTTTATGGTCAGAATTAGAGCCACAGTGATAATTTCGTCATCAACTACTGTCTATCAAAGGCCCCTTTTGGCCGATAACTGACTTTCTAATTGGAAAGGCCGAGCTGGAATGGCTGATAGGCAGCTAGTGCGCTTGAGTCCCTCTAATGATAGCCATGGCGTTCTCATCGTACTGGTAGCCGCCATAATTACGCTCCAAGATCTGCCTATCTTGGGTTCAAAGTTAATAGCCATCAATCGTCCTTAGGGCTGGATTGCTGGCAGAATTCATGATGCTACAGCGCCACGCATTTCGCGCGAAGGAGTGCTGGGCATATCCATGCGATGGGTTGCTGCGAAAGTTGCGTGAGCGAGTGACGCCCGATTAGCGTCCCATGAGTGGATAGTGGTCGATGCGACACGGATGCGGGTGGCCGTCGCCCTTGCAAATGCCATCCAGATACCGGTAGTCAATCTGCACCGACTGGCCTTTTCGAGGCCATTGCCGACGCGGAAGGGTGTTCTGGTAATCGGTGGTTTCCGGGGTGAAGGTGACCATCGAGCCTTGCTGGGGACATTGCGTGGTGGTGGAGATCGGGGCGGCCTTGAGGATCCGCCCATGCAGTTGTGGGTACGGTTGTTTCAATACGTTGACGATCTGTACGTCCAACCGGCAAATCTGCCAGCTCGCCGCGTGGACGGTGCTGCACAGAGTGGTGAGCGCAAGGGCCAGCGCTGCGTATGTTTTCATGGGGTAAATGTCCAGATCCTTGGAACAAGCAACCTGGCAAGGCCCTGAACTTCCGTCAGCTTCTGGCTGATTTAGTCCTTGGCGCCGGGTCAGTTGGGGAGTGGCAGCACTATGCCAATTACCCAGTGGCCAATACAAGTCTTATGACTTTAATGTTCCCCTGTGGCGGGAGCATGCTCCCGCTGAGCTTAGAGGGTCTTCAATCCCCCAGTAAACTGGACGGCGAGAGGGAGCCAATAGGGATATGGGTGTAAGCAATAAGCCAGAATGACTTTAGATATGCAGTCGCATGCTGTGAGCCTCGACTATCGGTCTGAACCAGAACTGCGCCGGCGGTCCGCTTTTGGCCGATTTGATGCAACACAGGCGTCCAAGTTGGATCACAAGCCTTGCGACATCGTCATGTGCCATACATCTTATACCTCGTTCTGTGTCGTTACAGATCAATCTGTGAAAACCGCTGACGGTGACGAGTGGTATCTGAAGCCGGTGACTGTCGAACAGGCATTGGAAGGACGAGCGAATCAGGAGAAGATGACGAGCGATACGATAGCGTCGCTTAAGCAGATTGCTGCTGATTCATTCAATGAAGGCTGCGGTGGGTCGCTAGGAATCGGTATCGTATGCAAGCTTTCGATGGGGTTTGGAGCCACCAACCCGATTACAGAGACGAAGGCGACCACTGGCGAGCGTATTGGTTGGTTTGCGCAAGCGCTTCTGAATATAGTGGGGCTGAAGGCAGCGGTTGGCAGTGTCGCCGGTGAAAACGTTATTAAAGATGGGGCTGGTGGTAGTCTTAAACCATCCATCTCATATGATCCTCCTGGCTCAGTTGTCTTGCAAGGAGATGCGCCTGTGTGCGGTTCGGCATGTGCGGCAATGACAATAACAGGTAATACGGGGCGCTCTCTTAGTTTGGTTGATGCAATTGGCGGGTTTGCGAACGGCATTAGATCGTCAGGTGTGAATACACTGGAGTTATCGGAGGTTTTATCAAATGCAGGTGTATATAACACCGTGAAAGCTACGATGCTGCCGAGCGAACTTAATCAAGTATTGCAAGGCGGTAGGAATGTGATTCTACAAGTTCCTGTTGGTGGTAATGGATATCGTTTTATTATAGTGGATAGTGTTAAAGTTGTAGATGGGGTTGGATATTATATGGCTCGAGATCCACTTGCGGGGCCTCGTGGAGTAATGCAATTATTTGTAGATAGAGCAATATCGAGTGGCGCTAACACAATTATTGTGGGGAGGTGATTATGGACGTAGGGCTGCTTTTCGAAGGCGATCATCTTTCTGAGCTTGTTGAGGGTGGCGCCGTTTATAGTCTCTCCGGGTGGTTAGTTATCATTGGTAATGAGTTTTTTATTTTGGAAGAGAGCTATGCCGACCCCTATGAGATTAGTAAGAAAGTCAGGATATTAAACTCTGATATTGTTTATGCTGTGAGAGATCGTATTTATCCTCTTGGTGGGGGGAAGAGCTTTGTGTTTCATAGAGTGGAAGCTATTGGGCGTTTTGTTAGCGTAGAAGATTCTACCATTGAGATAGAGTCTTTGTGTGTGTATGAAAAGCCCACTGGATTTATTTCTATTGATATAGATTCTAAAAATATAGAGCTTTGCAAGCGAAAGTATGGTGCTTATATTCTTAATGGGGGCAATAGTTTCTCCGGAGACTGGCTGGATCTAGTTTGATTTCTTCAGGCGAGTGGGAAACGGGGGCAGACCCTGAGGAGTCCCCACAAATCTACTCCAGTCTCTGAGCTTGCCGGTGCACTTCATCGCGCAGCAATAGTTCCATATCCGCCAATTTCGAGCAGGACAAACCGGTGGTGGAGCATCTCGAAGTATTCGAGGCCGAGACGCCAGAGTGAGAGCACCGATTTATCCCTGATGCTGTTGCTCTGGAAGTGACGTGACCGACCTGTCGTTCGAGCCTGAAGACCGGCCAGATGCAGTGCATAACAGGCCAACGCGGCGATCAGCAGCAGGATCTCGATACGCCGTGGGCTGCGCGTTCGATGCAGGTCAAAGGTAAAGCCGAAACGCAGACTCTTCATGTCCCGAAAACCTTCCTCAATCTGCATCCGCTTGCGGTAGATACCGAAAATTTTCCGAGCCATCCATTGCGGTTGCGGCAAATTGCAGGCGAGCAGCCAGGGTTCTTGTTCACGGCGAGCGTTCTGTCGGCTGAGTTTGCTGCGCGCGATGTTACCCGTCACTCGCCGATGTTTTCTCCCCTTGGGCGGTTGGTGAATGCCGTACAGCGCAACGCGGTACGGTGCGCTACGTGTCATCTCAATTTGTGCAAGCGAACGTGCGGTCGATGTTGTCTGCCGATAGAGCTGCTTTATCGGTCGCCATTGACCTTGCTCGTTACGATAGAGATCACGATCGCGCACACGTCCCACGTAATACCCGCCTTTGGCTTCGACGGCCTGGAACCAGAGACGACGAAACCCGGCATCCGTCAGCAGGATCGGTACGCACTGCTCGGGAAGCATAAGTTCAAGCGCATCGAGCAACCGCCGCTGCTGCCAGGGGCAACCTTCACGATCATGCACACTCTCGTAAATAGGGAACGCTCGGCCAGCCAGCGGAATTGACGCCCGCAGCAGGTAAAGATCAGAAGCGGCATTGATCAGGCGACCAATGCACCAAAATCAAGGGATGGCGCAAGGAGCCAATCAGTGCCGTGAGCATTTTCCAGTAAAACAGCGGACGTTCAGGTTGCAGCTGAACGTTACCGAGCAGGCAATTCACACGTTTGATCGAATGCTTGGCGTAAGCTCTGCTGGGCATAGATTTGCCCAGATCGGTCGGCGTCAGACGGTGCCCGTACAGCAAGGCGCTGACGCGACTCATCAGGGCGCTCAGGCGCTTGCGGTACAGAGTGGGAGTGCTTGGGAAAATGCCTTGTGTAAGAATCGTACGGCCTGCATGAGTCTCAGATATTGGTTTGTTTGGCGACTACCAAACTGCCCGACTCATGCACGGCACTTCAAGCTATCTCACTGACCTGCAAGGAAGTTTTGTGGGGATTCCTTAGGGGCAGCCCACCATTCTATTCTTTGGTGGTTTAGTTAGTAATTTTGAATATGGTCTGTCCCTTAGTGCTGTCCCTACGAATTGCCACAATCTTGAGTACTCCATCTAGAAGTGGACCCCGTTCGATACGTATCGGAGATGAACCGGTAGCTGACTGCCGCTGCCTCCTTTTCCTATACGTCATTGTTTTGCAGCTTGCGGTGCTGCCTGTGGTGAGATGCTGTTGAAGGATCGAGGTGTTCTTACTTCTCAGGTTGACCTTGGAACCGAGCTTACTTCCATGAACTCCTTGGCGAGAAAATTGAATACAGTTGATTCTGGTTTGGTTGGGAATGCAGTCGATGTATCTAGCTTCAATGCACTCAATAAAACTGGCTCTTGGAGTGCAATGATGTGGGATTCTGGAAATAAAGTGGGGCACTGGGTCGTGGTTGATGGAGTGGATGACGTTGGCAGGGTGTTGATTAAAGATCCTTTTAATGGTACGCAGTACAAAATGGGCGTTGAAGAGTTTAAGGATGTGTGGAATGGTCATTCCGTCTATAAACAGTAAGGTTTTTGTTCAGTCAATTGTTTACTCAGATATTACCTCTGAGATAATTTATGTCTTTTCGAATGATGGAATTGAAAGTGAGTATTCTGGAAGGCTGCACGATAATTTAGGTATAAAAGGAATAGAGTATAGTGACGAACTGGAGACTTTCTTGATGTTACTTATGCCAATAGATTCGCGCGTGTCAAAGAAGTTGCATGCCCTATCTTGGGATTATGTTGAAGGAAGAGTTTTAAATTTTCCAGTGGTTTTGATTTCGCCGTAATTAGTTGGTGCAAAAGCGACAGGAGAATTAGCTAGTTCTGGTGGGAAACCCACCGTTGTTTATTTGCAGAAATCGGGGGCAGACCACGTTTTTATAAAGGCCAGAAAAATTGCTCTTTAAAAAATGAGAATAGTGGTCTGACCCCTATTTTCCTCTATTGATTTAGATTATACCAAGGGGCTCAGGCAAACGAATGTGACGGTCACGGGAACGCGTGGTGGTGTTCAGTATCCGTTGCAAGGGTAAACTCCCGATTCTTATGCGAATCTTGGAAATGGGCATGTTGTTGTCTACGGTCCTGAGGGGCGTGCACTATATGATGTGTCTAGCTCTCGGATTAAGGTGGTCGAATGGAACCAAGCTCCGAATGGAACATATTTCCCCAAGAAGGGAAGTGACACAAAAATTTTTTGAGGGAAATGTTCCTCAGTCGGTTCTTGATAGCTTGGGGTTGAAATGATGAAGTTTTATCAGGGTGATATTTCTAAAGAGTCGTTGAGTCTGTTTGTTTCAGATATTGGCTCCGGAGAGTTTTTTTCATATGTAGGGCACTTGGTTTCATTAGAACAGGCAATTTCTGTTCTGGGTTTGCTCTCTCCTGATTTATTGAGGCCAAGGGTCACATTTTCTGGCTGCCTAACGCTCAGCAATACGATCCACAAAAATTTCATTTGAACGGGCTGGTTGAAACCGAATCTAGTGTGTTGGAACAAAGTACATCGCGTAGAGACGTTGAACGATACAGAAATATTTTTTCAATAAATCAGTTCTTTTCAAAGTGGGAGGATGCACCGGGCAGACCCGTATTTAAAGTGGGTCTGTCGGAAGAAGATTATCGTCTTTGTCATTTATTTGCTGAACAGATCACTAGATATTGGAAGCGCGCTTTATCCGATGCCTTTCCAGAGAAGGTATTTCAGTTTGAAATTGCTGACGATCTTCTCGATGAATATGGCGTCTGTCTGACATTTTGGCAGTCGTAGTTTAAAGAGCGCACAGGATGTGTCCGCGCCATTAAAACCACTGCCAGAGACTAAATAATAATTATGCGTTTAGAAAAGGTTGAGAAAAGCTTTGTAGAAAAACTTAAGGTAGTCAGTGAGGAATAACGAAGAGGTGCTGTAAAATTGGCTTGCGAACTTGATTTCAGGACTGTCCAGTAGAAGTTTTTAATTTTGCCGAGTCTCTTAGGTGTCTACAATCTGGTAATAAACTCACGACTGATCAGGTATTTGGGCTAGATGCTTCAGCTGCACAGTTAGATGAGAAGTATTTTGACTTGCAAGGCAGCCTGGACGAAGAGCAAAGCTTAAATGTAGAAGACCTTCAGCTGTTTAGCCAAGCTCGCGCTGTATCGGCGCTGTCCTTAGCTGGTGGAGAGGATTCGCTTATGGCAGCGACCGAAGCAATATATGAGGCATCATCAGCCGTTGATGATGGAACTCAAGAAATCGGGGTCAGACCACTTTTTTATAAATCCCAGCAGAATTACTCTTTAAAAATGGGAATGTTGGTCTGACCTCTATTTTCTTCTGATTCGCTTGGGTGGAAGGAAGATAGCCGTCTCAGTAGTATGAATTCGCGAGACGTTATGTCGGTGGTGATGGTTTTATTTACTCGGTTGATACCCTTCATGGTAGATTCGAGCAGTTAAATGGTAGGGGCGGGGCGCATATGGGAGAGGTTAACTTCGATCTTAGTCCTGTAGAAAACTCAAAAGACTCTTCTGGTGGTCATGATCTGAGGGTTAAGTAATGGCATGTGTTAAGCTGGTTGAGTATGCAGGTGAGCTGATTTCGCGCGGCTATATATTTAGACTGCCAGCAAGTTGGCCATATGAAAGTGTTGTGGATTTCATGGTTGTTGATCTCCCGGATGAGAAATTTGGGCACTCTTTGGTCGTTGCGTCTGGAAATAAGTCAGGGTTGATGCTCATTCAGCTCCCTATCGAAAGTCGTGCTCCTGGTCACGGGATTTCGACAAGGTGGCTGATTGATAACTGGAGTAAATGGGTGTACCCGGAGTGTGATGTGAACGATGTTTTCTTATATGAGAGGTCGGCTGCTCCTAGTTGGGTAAGCACCGCTTGAAAGTAGTGCTTGTATGTGTGTGGACGGCTTTTGGTTTCGCTTTGCTACGGTGGAGGGCTTGGGGGTAGATGTCTTCGAATGGTGCTTCATCCCCACCAATCCTTTTCCTTACGCCCAAAGCTTGACTCGCTGAACCAACTCTCCAGCTCAACCGCAAGCTCGGTGACCTCGCCCAGTTCCTGCTGAAGAGGATCCAAACGATTTGCCTGCTCGCGAGCCCATAGAAATCGGGGTCAGACCATGTTTTTATAAAGGCCAGAAAAATTGCTCTTTAAAAATAAGAATGTTGGTCTGACCTCTATTTTCTTGCGTAGAGCGCTCATTCAGTATCAGGCGACGGGTGAGAGACTGCAGGAAGTTGTTGTTGGTAAGTAGAGGTTTCAGGTCCCGATTAATATAAAAAATGTTGGGATATATGTTTCAACTGTATTTCCAATTGGAGTTGATAAATGAAGTGGGGTGAGTTGTCCGGAAATAGTGAGAATCTGTTATATTGGATTCTTTGGTTTGCTATCGGTGCGTTTTCAGAGGGTGACTTAGAAGGGCTTTTGCAGAGGATGTTTATACGTTGCGAAGGGCTTTCTGGTGACCCGGGTTGGGAGTTTGAATACGAACCGGATGCCTGTTCTGGGCACTATGTTTTCTCAGCTGATCAGAACATGAGCGGTATTTTTCCTGATTCTCGTGTTTATAGTGTTCAGGCTGTTAAGGAGGCCATGAAGGAATCTATGCTTGCTCTTGGGAATAAATACCCTGAAAGAGCTGGTGATCTACAAAAGTTGATATGTAAGTACGAGCTTTGAAAAACTTGCTAAGGAAAGCAGATTTACTTTCAGTATGCAGCTGGTACGCGGCCTACTGTGATTAAAGTTTAAGGAAATGATCATGGATTTTTGAGTTATAGCCGGTTTTAGTGAAATCAAGATGAGGTGGGGGGATCTCGAAGTGGACCGTATGCCCGTACGAGGTAAGGGGAATATTTGTTTTTTTTTGGAAGAGTCAACTGGGGTAGCAATACCTTGGTGTAGCACGGATGGGTTGGGGCCTGATGATTTAGATATTCTTGCTTGCCTATTGATCGACGATGGAGGGGGACCTTTTGTCGAAACTATTCCTTGGCTAGACGAGGGTCTGAATAGATTGATAGCCGTGAGGCGAGAGGACGAGGTCACCACTGAATGGGCCCGCGATGCCTGGGCAACCCATATTTCGAAAAGTGGAGTTAAAATTTATTCACTTTATGATGAGGACTTCTCAATAACTATAAGTTTGGATGACTTCGAACGGGCTTTACGCGGTTGGAAGGACTTTCTTCTGTCATTGTAGGTAGGGAAGGCTGCTGGATAGGGCGTCAGCAAACGAGGTCAGCTCACGATTCCATTCTTTGGTGGTTTAGTAATTTTAAATATAGTCTGTCCTTTAGTGCTGTAGCTACGAATTGCCACAACTTTGAAGTAACGCCATCTGGAAGTCGAACCGCTCAGACACGCATTGAAGATAGCCCGGTAGCTGACTGCTGCCGCCTCCTTTTCCTACAAGTCATTGCTTTACCACGCTTTGACAACCACCCAATCCAACACGACTAACTTTCGTGGCGTGCTGAGCTCATACAGCGCACGCTATGCAGCAACCCTATCTCTCCACCACGCTCTTCCGTGGCACCGTTGCGACTAACAGCTAGCAAATGACTTTTAATCAGCCGTCGCTGTCGTCGTTCTATGCGCTATCGCACGAGGCGCCCGGTGGAACCTATCAACTGATCGCGAACAACGAGACCCGGGCCGACCAGGTCATTTCGCACACCTGCATTCCTAATCTCTCATTGATCCATTCCAATGATCCGTTCAATCAGCTGACGCCACCGCTTACATCCGGTGATGCTCCAGCAAGAAGTCTACGAACAATCGCACCCGCGCCGGCATTGCCGAGCCGCCTACGAACACCGCATGAATCGGTTCCCGGTCGCCGGGGTTCCAGGCTTCCAGCAGCGGTATCAGGTCACCGCGCTGCAGATCCTCGCTCACGCTGAACTCGCCGATACGCGCAATGCCCGCACCTACTCGCGCAAGTTGTGCCAGCGCTTCACCACTGCTGCATTCGATGTTGCCGCAGACCTTCAGGGAGAACTCTCTTGCGTCGCGGATGAACGGCCAGTTGGGTTCGGCACGCCGGAAGTTGAAGCGCAGGCAGTTATGCCGTAGCAGGTCTTCCGGTTCGCGAGGGATGCCGTGGCGTTGCAGATACTCGGGCGATGCCACCACTACCTGGCCGGTGTCGCCGATCCTGCGCGCGGTCAGCGGGCTGTCGGGCAGATGGCCAAAACGTACCGCCACATCGGCCTGGCCGCCGAGAATATCGACCACTTCGTCGCCGAGGGTGAGGTCGACCAAGATGTTCGGATGGCGGGCGCTGAATGCCGCCACCAGGGGGACGATGGCCAGCCGCCCGTGGCCAAGGGCGGCACTGACCCGCAATCGGCCCCTGGGTACGCCCTGGTCGGCGATGGCTTCTTCCACCTCGGCCATGTCGGCCAGGATACGCCGGGCGCCGCGCAGGAAAGCCTCGCCCTCGGCAGTGAAGCTGATCGCTCGGGTGGTGCGCAACAGCAACCGGGTGCCAAGGCGCTGTTCGGTACGCGCGATGATCCGACTGACCGCCGAGGGTGTGAGCCCTAATGCACGCGCGGCAGCCGATAGGCTGCCTTCCTGCGCCACGGTGGCGAACACGAGCATGTCACCGGATCTGCCGTTGAAGTCCATTTGTGCCCCTTACGCATAGGTGATTGCCAGAAATGCTATCTACCGCCTTAAAACGCTGGATCGTAGCATTGGCGGCATAGATAAGGAGCCTTCCATGCGTATCAATCCACCACTTGTCGCACTTGCCATAGGTGCCTTTGGCATCGGTGTTACCGAGTTCGCCCCCATGGGCATGTTGCCGGGCATCGCTGCGGATCTCGGCGTTTCTATTCCCGCCGCGGGCCTGTTGGTCAGTGCTTACGCCCTGGGTGTACTGCTCGGCGCGCCGCTGATGACCCTGACTACCGGCAGGATCCCCCGGCGCTATCTACTGATCGGACTCATGGCGATTTTCACCCTGGGTAATCTGATGTCAGCCCTGGCGACCGATTACTACAGCCTCATGATCGCCAGGGTGGTGACCTCACTGAACCACGGTGCGTTCTTTGGCGTTGGCTCTATCGTTGCTGCCAGCGTGGTCGCCCCTGAGAAACGTGCCGGAGCGGTCGCGGCAATGTTTATGGGCCTCACCCTGGCGACCATTGGCGGTGTGCCGCTGGCCGCCTGGTTTGGCGAAATGTTCGGTTGGCGCACTGCATTCTGGGGCATTACCGGCCTCGGCGTGGTCGCCATGGCCGCGTTATGGTTCGCCCTGCCCAACCTGAAGGCGCCGCCAGGCGTCGGTGTAATGGCCGAAATTCGGGTACTGGGCCGTGGCCCGGTGCTGGGCGCGTTGGCCCTCACGGTAGTCGGTTCGGGCGCAATGTTTACCGTCTTCACCTACATCGCGCCGATCCTTAGCAGCGAGACTCACGCGTCCACCGCCTACATAACCGCCATGCTGGTTCTGTTCGGTGTGGGCCTGACACTGGGCAACATGTGGGGCGGCAAGGCCGCCGACCGCTCGATAGATCGCACACTGATCGTTTCGCTGAGCGTGCTGATTCTCGTGTTGCTGGCGTTTACGGTACTGATGCGTTGGCCGCTGCCGGCGGCCGTTGCCATCCTGATATGGGGTATCGCCAGTTTCGCCTTGGTGCCGCCGCTACAGATGCGCGTCATGGAAGCTGCCAAGGACGCGCCCAATCTGGCCTCGGCGGTGAACATCGGTGCGTTTAACTTCGGCAATGCGATTGGTGCGGCACTGGGCGGTGCGGTGATCAATGCAGGGCTAGGTTATCCGGCGATTTCCCTGGCTGGAGCGGCAGTGGCGGGGCTAGGGCTGCTGATGGTGCTGGGATTTGCCTGGCGTTCCAGAAAGATTGCAACTGCATTGGTGTGAGCTTGATGGGAGAGCCAGTCACTCAGTTGCTCCGTGACTTCCATTGTGATTTTGCATGACCAAATTGGATGGCTGAATCGCCGAGTAACACACGCTTTGCTTGACCGCGGGAGCACTTAGAGTGGAGCCCAATATAGCGTTCGAACAAGGAGTCTAAGGTCAGCGCCTACACCCTTTACCTTCCTCCCATGACGCCTCATTAATGAACGTAGCCTGGCAGGCTGGAGATGTCTACGGTGCCGGGGCGATTCAGAATGCTTGAATGAATCCCCCTCACAGCGACGTGAGGGCCGTCTTCATAGAGGTGCTGAGCCGCGTTTACATTCGAGGCTTTCACCTAAGCCACGGATCATCTCCATCAATGCCTTCACCCGCAGTGGCAAGTTTCCGGCCGGGTATACCGCGTGCATCTGTGGGCTCTCACCGCTGCTGGAGGTGAGCTTGTATTCAGGACACACCCGGAGCAGGCGCCCCGTTTCCACTTCGGGTTCCGCCATCCAATCCGCCAGGCGGGCGATCCCGACGCCCGCCAGGGCTGCCTGGAATACCGCCAGGCCGGAGCTGAACCGAAATTTTGGATGAACCCGAAAGCTGATGGCCTGCTCCTCACTGCGAAAATTCCACTCCTTGAGAATCCGCGGCGCCGTATGCAGGATCAGCGAATGCGCCTCCAGTGCCTCGATGGAGTCGGGCATGCCGTTGCGCTCCAGGTAGCCGGGGCTGGCATACAGGTAACGTGAGTAACTCCACAGCGCAAAGCCGATCAAGTCGCTGGATTGTGGAAACGCACCGCGAATCGAGAAGTCCAGCTTGCTCTTGGCCGGGTCGATGATCTCATCGGTGAAAATCACATCGATGTTAACGTCTGGATAACGCTCGCAGTATTGCGCGATCAACCGGGGCAATACCCCGTGTCCGAGAACCTCGGGGGCGGAAAAACGGATCCAGCCGGAGGCCAGGCCGCTGAGGCCGGCCAGGTCTTCATCCACCTCACGTTGCAGATCGAGCATTTTGTACGCGTGGGGCAATAAGCATTCGCCCGCTTCGGTCAAGCTCACGGCATTGGACGAGCGATTGAACAACTTGAGCCCCACACTTTCCTCCAGGGCTTGAACGGCACGGGTCAGTGCGCTGGGGGAGCGCCCCAGCGTCCGTGCCGCGGCGACGAAGCTGCGCTTGCGAGCCACGGTCGCGAAGGCTTCAAGTTCCCCCAACATATTCAGTGCCACTTTCCACCTCATTGCATTTTTCACAACGCGGCATTGCAACACAAAAAAGGCCCTTCCGTTAACCTTCCCGTTCAACCCACAAGGATGGTGCAAACAGGAGCGCAAGGACGTGTCGAAGCTGGATGAAGTAATCGGGAAAGCCGCAGCGTGTATTGATGAAGTCATTCATGAAAGGCTGGAAAAAAAATCAGTGACTTTGACCCGACGGGAGATACCGCAAATTCATCTGTCGCTGGAAGAACAACGCACACTTCAGGCCGGGCTGGCATCGCTGGACGTGACCGATAGCGCCTCGGGGATCCGCCAGATGCCGGTCCTGGGGCGGTTGCTGGAAAGTGTCCTGGGCACCGAGAAAATCCAACAGCTGCGCAATTTTCCACAGGCCCGTGACGTGGCGATGATCGTCAGGGGGCTGCCGCTGGACCCGCAACTGCCCGCCACGCCCTATGACCTGGAGCCAGGTATCGAGAACCTGTCGATTCTGGCCGGGGCTATTTTGTCCGTGCTGCACACTCTGCAAACCCGTCCGCTGGCGTACGAGGGTGAAAGCACCGACTCCGTGTTCCGTCACGTATCGCCCAAGCGCAAGCGGGAGACCGAAAAGAGCTCCTATGGCTCGCGGGCGGATCTGGACATGCATGTCGACAACCCTCACCTGCCTTTGACCTGCGAACCTATCTCGCAGTTGTCGGCCTGTCCGGAGTACCTGTCCCTGACCGGCCTGCGCTGCGAGCTCGACGTGCCGACGCGCATCGTCGCCATTGACGAGGTGCTGGCCATTCTGCCGGCCTACGTCGAAGAAGAACTGTCACGACCGAACTTCACCGTTCGCCGACCAGCCTCCTTCGGCAAACAGGGGAATGTGCTGGAAAACGTCCCCTTGCTCTACAGAAGCGCAACCGATGGCCTGTATTGCCGCTACAACAAAGCGAGTGTCGAAGCGACCTGCGCCCCTGCGCAGTTTGCTCTCCAGCTGTTTGCCGCCGCCGCCAATCATCCCGATGTCGTGCACCACATCATGCTGCAACCGGGGGACATGCTGATCTTCAAGAACCAGCAAACCCTGCATGCCCGGGATGGTTTTACCCCCCGCTACGACGGCCGTGATCGCTGGATGTTGCGTGTCTTCGGGGTCAATGATCCGGCACGCGTGGTACCGCTGGACCCTCATCAACCCTATATAGTCAGAGCCTGATTTCATGGTCGATATTGTCATCCTTTGCGTGTTCGCCTTCGCCGCCGGCCTGATCGATGCGGCGGTGGGCGGCGGCGGACTGATCCAGATTCCCGCGCTATTCAACGTGCTACCCACCGCTCAACCGGCGGCGCTGCTGGGTACCAATAAGGTCGCGGCCGCCTGCGGCACCGCATTCGCGGCCCGGTCCTTCGTGCGCAAGGTGGTGATCGACTGGGGGCTTGTGATCCCCGCCGCCTGCGCGGCCTTTGTCATGGCCTTCTTCGGAGCCGCCACGGTGTCGTTCGTACCCCAGTCGATGATCCGGCCGGCGGTGCTGGTGTTGATTGTGCTGATGGCGATCTACACCTTCTGGAAAAAAGATTTCGGCGCCCTGCACAAACCCATGCGCATCGGTACCAAGGAAAAACTGCTGGCGATCGTCATCGGCGGCGCCATCGGTTTCTACGACGGTCTGTTCGGTCCCGGCACTGGCAGCTTCCTGATCTTCCTGTTTATCCGCTGCTTCGCCTTCGACTTTCTCCATGCCTCTGCATCGGCCAAGCTAGTCAACATCGCGACCAACGTAGCGGCACTGATATTCTTCATTCCGACGGGTAACGTGCTCTACCTGATCGCAATCCCCATGGCGGCATTCAACATCCTGGGCGCGCTCACCGGCACCTGGCTGGCGGTTCATAAAGGCGTGCCCTTTGTCCGGGCTCTATTCCTGGTGTTACTGGTGATTCTGATCAGCAAGCTGTCCTACGACCTGTTCCTGTAAACCAGAGGAAAACTCCATGCATCCCATGTTCGATCGCCTCGTGGCATTACTCGATGCCCGCTCAGCCTCTTACCGGGTGTTGATGCACGATGCCGAGGGCCAGTCGGCGCGCGTCGCCGAAATCCGTGGCACCGAGCCCGGCCAAGGCGCGAAGGCCATGCTTTGCGCCCTCAAGGGCCAGGCCGGCCCCTATGCGCTGGTGATACTGCCGGGCGACCAGAAGCTGGACATGAAGAAAGTCGGAGCGGCCCTGGGCGGGAAAAAAGCCGAGCTGGTGAAGGCCGAAACCGCCATGGAGCTGACCGGGTGCCGGATCGGCGCCATCCCTCCGTTTGTTTTCGATGAGCGGATTCAATTGATCGTCGATCCGGCCTTGACCACAGGCTACGCCGAAATAGCCTTTAACGCGGGGCGGCTGGATGCGTCGATGGTGCTCGATACGCAGGACTATCTGGCGATCGCCATGCCTCGATTGCTGGATATCAGCCAGGCCTGAGCAGACGTTTTCACAGACGCGGCCCAAAAAAAACGATAGCCGCGCTGGCCTGCTATGCACTGTATCTGGCCGGTCTTCAGGCTCGAACGACAGGTCGGTCACGTCATTTCCAGGGCAACCGCATCAGGCATGAACCGGTGCGCTCATTCCCTGGCGTAGATTTGCGGGAACTCCTCGGGACCAGACCGTCCTTTAGTCCATCCACCGTGCAGGTATTGCAGTCTGTGTCTATGCTGCAGTATGGGTGTCGAGACCCGCTACGAACCTGTCTCGACGCCGCACTCTCGCTGTCCGCAGTCCGGATTTTCACCATCACAGCATCAAAACAGCACAGCGGAATGTGCGTGAGCATGAGCTTGAACGCCTGAGCGATTCAGCCACTTATCGAATAGGGAAATAGGCTTGATGTGTCGGTAAAAAAAATTCTTTGTGTGGTCGGAACGCGTCCCGAAGCGATCAAAATGACCCCGGTCATTCTGGCCTTGAAGCAGCAGGGCTGGGTCGATGTGCGTGTGGTCGCCACGGCACAGCATCGCGACATGCTGGATCAGGTCCTGGCGTTTTTCGGCATCGAGCCCGATATCGACTTGGACGTCATGCGACCCAATCAAACCTTGGCCACCCTGACCGGGCAGTTATTGCTCAAGCTGGATGTTGTCCTGCTCGAAGAACGGCCCGATGCGGTGCTGGTGCAAGGCGATACCACCACGGTGATGGCCTGTGCCCTGGCCTGTTTTTATCGGCGCATACCGGTGGGGCATATTGAGGCCGGCCTACGCACCTGGGATCTGCAGCATCCGTTCCCCGAGGAAGCCAACCGGGTCATTGCCGGTAAATTAGCGCACTGGCACTTCGCGGCAACGCAAGGCACCCGGCAAAACCTGCTGAAAGAAGGCGTAGCCAGTGGGGACATTTTCGTCACGGGCAACACGGTGATTGATGCCCTGATCATGACCGCGGCCAGTGAGGTGGAGATCGGCCTTGATCTTGATCCGAGCAAGCGCCTGGTGCTGGTGACGGCCCATCGCAGGGAGCATTTTGGCGCGCCGTTTCTCGACATCTGCCGAGCGCTGCGCACCCTTGCCGAGAACAACCCTGGGGTTCAGTTTCTCTACCCTGTGCACCCGAACCCGAATATCCAGGACGTCGCCCAGGCGTGCCTGGCAGGCATGCCGAACTTCAGGCTGTGCGCGCCGCTGGGTTACGCGGCGTTCATCGCCGCCATGAAAGCGGCGTATTTCATCCTGACCGACTCGGGAGGCGTCCAGGAAGAGGCGCCGGCGCTGGGTAAGCCGGTGCTGGTCATGCGGGATGAAACCGAGCGCCCGGAAGCGGTGGAGCAGGGCAGCGTCAAGCTGGTGGGGGCCAACTATGAACGTATCATCGAGCAGGCGCAGCGCCTGCTTGACGATGAATCGGCCTACCGTGGCATGGTGCGAGGTGTTTCGCCCTACGGCGATGGGCAGGCTGCCGGGCGTATCGTGAAGGTCCTGCGCGAGCACTTTTCTTGAAGCGCCTGGTATTTCTCTCGCCGTTGCCCTGGCACAGCTTCGCCCAGCGGCCGCACAAGTTTGTCGATTGGGTGCACAGCCGCACAGGGGCGTCGGTGCTGTGGGTCGATCCTTATCCCACGCGGCTGCCCAGGTGGAGCGATCTCAAGGCGGCTGCGCCCTGCGCGCAAACCAGTCCATCCAGTGGCACGCCGCCATGGCTCACGCTGATCAAGCCTGGCGGTCTACCGATAGAACCTCTACCGTGCTCGGGCTGGGTGAACCGCTTTTGCTGGCGGCATGCATTGAGCAGGATCGATCAATTCACCCACGCCTCCCCAGCCTTGCTCGTGGTCGGCAAGCCCTCGGTCCTGGCACATCTGTTGTTGCAGCGGCTTCGTCACTGCGCGTCCTTGTATGACGCAATGGACGATTTCCCGGCGTTTTATACCGGCCTCTCGCGATCGGCCCTGGCGCGCCGTGAGCGGCTGATCGCCCAGCACGTGGACGTCATCTGGACGTCGAGTTCCGTGCTCGACGCACAGTGGCGGCGTTATCGCAACGAGGTGTGCCTGGTGCTGAACGGCCTGGACTTGGCGGCGATCTCTGCCGTAAAGCGGGCGCCGATGTCATCGAGTCGAAAGGTTTTTGGCTACGTGGGCACCCTGGCGACCTGGTTTGACTGGGCCTGGGTGGCGGCTTTGGCCGAAGCCAGGCCCAACGATGAAATTCGTTTGATGGGGCCGATCTTCGGCGCCGCGCCCGCGCATTTGCCGAGCAACGTAGCGGTGTTGCCTGCCGATAATCATGGCGCGGCGTTGGCCGCCATGGCCGAGTTCGACGTGGGCTTGATTCCTTTCAAAAAGACCCTGCTCACCGCGTCGGTCGATCCGATCAAGTACTACGAATACCGCGGCCTGGCATTGCCGGTGATCTCGACTGACTTCGGCGAGATGCATGGCCGTTCAGGGCTGCCGGGTGTTTTTATCAGTCACTCGCACAGCGATATTGCCGGGCTGGCCGAGGCCGCCTTGGAGTGTGAGCGCAATGCGGACGAAGCCCGTGCATTTGCACGACAACACTCATGGGAAGCGCGTTTTGATGCCGCCACGCTTCATCCATGACTGCGACGTGATCGTCGTCAACTACAACGTCGGCACGCTGCTCGGCGAATGCGTGGCGTCGGCCTTCAGGGAAGGCGCGCGGCGGGTGATTGTGGTGGACAACGCTTCGACTGACGGCAGCCTGGCGTACCTGGATGAGTGCCCGGCCTATACGGGCCTGAGCATCATCCGGAATCAGCGGAATATGGGCTTTGCCTCGGCCTGTAATACCGGTGTGGGGGTGTCGAGTGCCGGCGCATTGTTGTTCCTGAACCCGGATTGTGTCCTGCTGCCGGGCTCATTGCAGGGCATGATGGAAGCGCTGCACGCGGATGCCGCCACGGGCATGGTGGGGGGCTTTCTATGCAACCCCGATGGGTCCGAACAGCCGGGCGGGCGCCGGGTGTTTCCGACCCCCAGGAGAGCATTCGTCCGGGCTTTTGGCTTATCGCGCCTGGATGGAGTGTTTCCCACGCTGTGCGCCGACTTCCTGTTGCATCGTGAGCCGCTGCCCACCGAGCCCGCCGCGGTGGAAGCCATTTCCGGTGCCTGCATGCTGGTCAAGCGTGAAGCGTTGAAGTCTGTGGGCCTCTGGGATGAAGGCTATTTTCTGCATTGCGAGGATCTGGACTGGTGCATGCGCTTCAAGCTCAAACAGTGGCGCGTCGTGTTTGTGCCACAGGCGCGCGTCATGCACTGGCGGGGCGCCTGTAGCCGGAATCGACGGTTTTTTGTCGAGTGGCACAAACACCGAGGGATGGTGCGGTTCTACGCAAAGTTCTTCAGGGCCAACTACCCCAAGGGATTGTGGTGGTGGGTGGTCCTGGGGGTGTGGCTGCGCTTCGGTTTGGTCTGCCTCTACCATGGATTCAATTGGTTGCTGGGACGATCCCGGAGTGGGCATGCCTGAGGTCACGGTCGGTGTGCTGGGGGCCAGTAGCCTGGTAGGCCGATGCCTGCTTGTGTTGCTAGTGCGCGAACAGTTCAAGGTCGTCGCTTTTTCCCGCCAGCCCCGGCACGGCAGCGATACGGTCAGTTGGCAACGGCTTCCTGAGGCGGGTGTAAGCGCGTATGCCGCGCCGATTCCCTACTGGATCTGCGTGGCACCGATTTGGACGCTGCCGCAGCATTTTGCGCTGCTGCAGGCCTGCGGAGCGCGCAAGGTCGTGGCCCTGTCTTCCACCAGTCGCTTTAGCAAAAGCCACTCCGTCGACTCCGCAGAGCGGCGCCTCGCCAACCTGTTGGGCGATGCCGAGGCGCGTGTTGAGCAGTGGGCGCAGGACCACGGGGTGCACTGGGGCATCCTGCGTCCGACCTTGATCTACGGCCAGGGCCGCGACAAAAACATCACCGAGATCGCACGCTTTATTCGGCGCTTCGGCTTTTTCCCGCTGTTGGGTGGCGCGATGGGGCTGCGTCAACCCGTGCATGCCGAGGATGTGGCGAGCGCCTGTGTGCGTGCGTTGCAGGCACCCCAGGTGTGCCGCCATGCCTACAACCTCAGCGGCGCAGAAGCGTTGCCCTATCGGGAGATGGTCTCCCGCGTGTTCACCGCGCAGAAGCGCCGCCCGCGTTTTCTCACGGTGCCGCTCTGGCTGTTCCGGATGACGTTGTGGCTGTTGCGAGTACTGCCACGCTACCGCCATTGGTCGGCGGCGATGGCGCAGCGCATGAACCAGGACCTGGTGTTCGAGCATACCGAGGCTGCCCGGGATCTTGGCTTCGCGCCCAGGGGATTTTTATTGTCACAGGACGACCTGCGTTAGTTACTCATATTCATGGGGCACCCACGGGCCCCACTTGGCTTCATAGATCGCCTTGTTGCGCTCGAACAGGGCTTGGCGTTCATCCTGGTTCATGAGCGCGAACGATGCCGAAAGCTGGTGATGGATAAACACATCGCGGGCGCAGGCATTCACCAGGCCGGCATGTTCGACACGTCGGCAGTAGTCGTCATCCTCGAAGAATCCACGGCCATAGACTTCGTCGAGCGGGCCGATTCGCGTGTAGGTACTGCGCGGCATCATCACGCAGAAGAACGCCAGGGTCGGCAGCCGGACCACCTCGCCAAGGTGGCGGCAGGTAAAGCGCCGAGCCGCTTGTGGCATGTCTGCGAGGTCGGTGTAGCCGATGTCGATCCTGGCCTGGTTACCGATGTTGTTGGTCACCGGGCCAATCAGGCCAAGCTCGGGATTGCGTTGTAAATGGCGGCGCAAGGTACTCGCCCAGCCGCTGGTAACCTGCGTGTCGTTATTGAGCAGCACCAGGTACTCACCGTTGGCGATCGCCAGGCCCTGGTTGTTCGCGGCGGCGAAACCGCGGTTGTCGGTGTTGAGTACGATCGTCTGGCCTCTGTCGGCCGCCCATTGCGAGAGAAATTCAGCGGTGCCGTCACTGGACGCGTTGTCCACCACGATGATTTC
The DNA here is from genome assembly GCF_900100935.1 of Pseudomonas sp. NFACC25. Lineage (NCBI taxonomy): Bacteria > Pseudomonadati > Pseudomonadota > Gammaproteobacteria > Pseudomonadales > Pseudomonadaceae > Pseudomonas > Pseudomonas sp. NFACC25. The sequence continues at coordinate 401,014 of NZ_FMUC01000001.1, read as the reverse complement.
CAGTTCAGGCCCCTCGCTGTCGTGCTCGAGGCTGTCCAGGCACGCCCGCGTCAGCGCCAGGTTGTTGTAGGTCACGATGATCACGCTGATGCGTGCCGCGTGGTCGCGGCGCTCGGCCAGGGTGATGAGCGCATCGGCGCGGTGTGTCCAGGTTTGTCGGGCAGCGAACGCCTGGCGCTGGGCAATCTGTTCGGTCGTCGCTGGCAGCAATGCCCGCGTGATCGCGGTAATGAACGCCGGGCCGTCCCGGCCGACCTGCACCAGGGAGCCGAATTGTTGCATTTCTGGCAGGTCGACCGAGACCACCGGTTTCCCGGCACTCAGGTACTCGTAGACCTTGACCGGGTTGGTAGCGAGCGTCAGGGCCGTGATGTGAAACGGCACGATGCCCACATCGAAGCCATGCAGGTAGTAGGGCAGGGTGGCATAGGGCACTTCGCCGGTGAATTCTACGTTCGCATAGCCACTCAATTGCGCCCGCGCGCCCACCGTATCGGCGCCGATCAGCAGCACCACATGCTGTGGAAACGCCTCGGCGATGCGGGCGACGAGCGCCTGGTCGAACCAGTGTGCAATGGCACCGTAGTAGCCAATCACCTTACGTTGCAAGCGATCCCGGTAGATCGAGGCAGGTGGGGTGCAGAACCGGGTGAAGTCGGCGGCATTGCGCAGGATGGCGCGAGTTTCATTGGCCTGGGCCGGCCATTGCTCGGCCAACCAGTCGGAGGTGAACAGCCGAACGTCCGCGTTGCGCACCAGCCGTTGCTCCAGCTGCAGGATGCTCGGGCCGTTGTCGCCGAAGCCTTGATGATGGTCCATGCAATCGTAGATCAATCGGCTGTTGGGTAATTCACCGGCGATGTCGCACCAGAAAGGGTGCTGCACCAGTGAAATGACCCGGGCTGAGCCGGCCCAGAGGAGTACCTCGCCAATACTGCAGCACAACTGTCGAACCTGCGCGGCGTCAGGCGCTGCGGTGTAGATCAGCGGTGCACCACGGGCGAACAGCTTGACCTGGAACAACCGCTGCGTCTGGTCCAGCGAGTCGAGTTCAAAGCCGGCTTGGGGCGCATGTATCAATGAGGCCGACACGTAGATGACCCGCCGGCCGGTGGCGGCCAGCACCTGGGCCAGTTGCTGCGGGCGCTGGTGGCGCAAGTCCCAGTCGATAGCGCCCCAGATAATGTAATCCGCCAGCCCGGCCTGTTGTGGCTGGGGCGCAGGCTGAGGCGCCGGCGCTGGGTCGGCTAAGGTTTTCATCGGTTGCAGTACGCCGCGCAGTACGCGCACAGCGGGCAGCAGTGCACGTCGGTAGATGACTGCCAGGAGTTTTTTCGCGCTGGCCGGCAACGGCAGCCGGTGATACACCGCGCGCCAGCGCTGCCGGCCAGATGGGCGTCGCTCGATCATCATGGGCGGGACGACCTCATCCGGACGTTTTCGGCGATGCGGCGACCACCACAAAGCAAGTCGCTTTTCAACGTGCCCGACTCGACCGGCCCGTCTTCGATGTGGAACAACGTCTGCAGTACCCTGAAGGACTGCAGGCGCAGCCCCTGGTTATTTGCGGCGGCGAAGCCCGGGTAGCGCAGGTAGTTGCGCGTGTCGTCCGTGTGCCTGTCCATGGTGCCGTCCTTCACGAAAACCTTGTGTTGTGCTGTTCGCCGTAAGCGTGCAGAGGTGTCGGGTCGTTGTCCGGCCACATCGAGCTGGTAGAGCCGGGGCGGTAAAACGTCACCGTCACGCTGCGCCTGGAAGAACGACAACCCTCGACCACCCGTGAAACCGCGTGCCAGGAGTTGTCGGCGCGCACGAGAATCGCCGAGTTGCCGACCTCGGGCGTCACTTGCGCGACGATATCGGTGGGCCTGGCAGAGCCGAGGATCTGCAGGCAGCCGCCGTCGGCGGGGTCCCAGGTCTGATTGAAGTACAAAACGTGCGTGACCAGTTTGTCTTCCAGGTCCGGGTGCGGCCCGAGGTTGGCCCCGGGGCCGTAGTGGAACAGATTGGCTTCCATGGGGACCTCGGTCACGTCCACCCCGGTCAGCGCGGAGAGGGCCTGGCGGTACTGCGGCGAACAGAGGCTGTGGGCCAGTGCCAGCCATTGCGGGCTCAAGGCCTGTGGGTTGACCACCTGGTGGCTGCCCAAGGCGATCAATTGCCGCGCCTCGTATTCGTAGTCCTTGGCCCCGCCGTAGCCGGAGACCGTCTTGAAGTGGTCGTGCGGGTAGGTTTCGGCCAGCGCCTTGGCATCGTCGGGGGTGTAGAGCGCACCGATTTGCGCCCAGGAAAAAGGCACGGTCTGCAGGCGGTGGGCCGTCAGTTTGCTCAGGTCAATCATGTCGAAGGGCTCCCAGCCATTTGTTCAGGGTTCGGCGCAGATGGCGCAACGGCGCCGTCAGCTTGAACGAGTTGGAGCGGTACAGCGTTTCCAGTGCCTGTTGATGTTGCTCGCGTTCGTGTTGTCGCTCGGCGGCCTGGCTTTCGAGGTGTGAGTGCAGGTCTTCGAGAACGCCGGGCAAGGCTTGCCAGTAGCGGTTGAGCGCGGGCTGCGTGGGCCTGGGACCTTCGCGGATCAACTCGGCCACGCGGTCCCAATGTGCGTCGATCCGTACCATCGCGTCGGCGGTCACCTGGGACACCGGTTGCTTGCCCAGCTGTGCGCGAAACCACTGCGGATCAATCGGCTGGTCCCGGCGTAATTGGAATATTCGTCCATGGCTCGGCAGCGCAGTGTATTTGCCGGTGCCCAGGTCCGCCGAGCAGAAGACCGGCACACCAAAGGCCAGTGCACTGATCGCCAGGTGGTAGCTGTGCCCGATCACCCCTTCGGCATGGGCGATCAGCTCTGCCAACAGCAGGGGCTCCGGCCAGAAGGGCAGGCACCGCGCGCGCGCAAGGCCGTCGCCCAGTACGGATTCATGATCACCCAGTACCGGCCCTATGGGCAGCAGCAGCAGTTGCACGTCCTCGAACTGCCCGGCATGGGTTTGCCACAGCTGCAGGAAGCTGTCCAAGCCTCCTATCGCATGCACCACCAGATAAGGGAGGGTCAGGTCGGCGCTGCTGCGCAGCGCCAGGAACCGGGTAGACGGCGCATGAGGGTCGAGCACCCGTGGCAGGCCAAAGGCCGTGTCGGGAAGCACCTCGACCTGGGCCGTCGGCGACAGCTGGGCCAGGGCCGCTTGGGACAGCGCATCGCGTACCCTGATGTGCGGGCTGTGTTCGAGGGTCAATTGCACCAGTGGCGCGGCCCACGGCGGGATGTCGTTGCAATGCATGCCCGGCGCATTCCAGATCAACGGGATGCCATGTTGCAGCGCGATCAGCGCGGGCGTCAGCCAGTAGCCGGTGGGGTGGTGAATGGTGGCATCCGGGGGGTAATAACCGCTGGCCACCAGCTTGTCGAAACGCACAATGAAACCACCGCCGATCAATACTCCATCCAACTGACCGGCGATGTCCGGCAAACGAGTCAGCGAGGTGACCTCGTACGGCCACTCGGGCGGTGTTTTCCCGTGATAGGAAAACCGGTGCAGCGTTATCGCGCCCAGGCGCCGGGTCAATTCCGCCTCGGCGAGAATGGGAAACAGCAAGTCGCCATAATTGGCGACATCGAATGTGCCGAAGATCCCGACCTGCCACTCTCGGCTCATTGCAGCACCCCCGGTTCATTCGTGTGAGGGGCAGGACCGGCCTCTATTCCCAGATCGACGAAACCAAGGAATTCCCGGGTACCCGGCAAGGTGTCGAACGCCAGCAGCGCGACCTGCTTCTCGATGAGCTGCGCGGTTTCTTCGAGGTGGCCGTTCATCAGTTTCAGCGTGATGTGGTACTTGCCCGCCGCAAGGTTGGCGGGGAAGCGGACGTTGAGCGTCGCCTTGCGCCAGCCGTTGTGCGCTGCCTCCAGGTGCAGCGGCAGGTTGGCACCGCCGATCACCAGCAGGCGGGCCTCCTGGATCGTCACGCTGAGGGTCGGCAGCTCGATACTTTCGCGTACCCGGGTTTCGATGCGCAGTTCGATGGTCTCGCCATACACAAAGCTTGAATACAGGCTGTCCGTGTTGGTAAAGCAGGCCGCAACGATATGCCCCTCATCGGTGCCAAAGGCGATGCCAGCCTGTTGGGCAAGAAACGCCTTGGGGGCGACCGCCACCGCGCCGCCGCTGGCCCAGCGACGCTGTTCGTCACGCATCTCCAGCAGGTAGAGTTCGGCCATTTCTTCGGGAGAGCCACTGGCACGCACCTGGCCTTCGCGCAGGTAAATCACCCGATTGCAAAAGCGCTTGACCATGGCCATGTCATGGGACACGAACAGCAGCGTCGTGCCTTGCTGGGTGAGCGCTTCCAGCCGATTAAGGCACTTGAACTGGAAGGACGCGTCGCCCACTGCCAGGGCTTCATCGACGATCAGGATGTCGGGGTCCACGCACACCGCGACGGCAAAGGCCAGGCGTACCAGCATCCCGCTCGAGTAGGTCTTGGTGGGCTGGTCGATAAACTCGCCGATAGTGGCGAAGTCAGTGATCTGGGCAAAACGGGCATCGATTTCCGCGCGGCTGAGCCCCAATACGGCACCGTTCATATAGACGTTTTCACGCCCGGTGAAATCGTGATTGAACCCCGAGCCCAGCTCCAGCAACGCCGCCACGCGGCCATGGCTCTCAATGCTGCCGGAGGTGGCACTGAGGGTGCCGCAGATCAGTTGCAGCAGCGTCGATTTGCCGCTGCCGTTGCGGCCAATGATCCCTACCGTTTCACCTTTGCACAGTTGCAGCGACACGTCCCGCAGTGCCCAGAATTCTCGATAGAACTGCTTTTGCCCGCGCGACAACAGCTGCCACAGGCGATCCCTGGGCGTGTCGTAGATGTGATAGCTCTTACTCAGGTGGGCCGTTTGTACGGCGATGTCAGAGCACATCGGCAAATCCTTTGCGGGTTTTCTGGAACCAGGTGAACCCCAGCCAGGCGATACCACCAGCCACCAGCAGGCCGCAGGCCCAGGTGAAAGGGTCTGGTACCACCCCCCAGAACAGCAGGTCACGGGCCTGTTCGACCACCAGGGTGAGCGGGTTGAGGTGAAGGATGCCCTGGTAGGCTGGCGGAAATGCGCTGGTCGGGTAAAAAATCGCCGAGACAAACATCAATGCCGTGGTCAGCACGCCCACCACCTGGCCGACATCACGCAGGTAAACCCCCAGCGCTGCCAATAGCCAGGTGACTCCCAGTGTGAAGAGCGCCAGCGGCAATAACACCAGGGGCAGCAACACACTGGTCAGGGGCGGCCAGCCGAAAAACACCAGGTGGAAGACCAGCCAGATCACCAGGCTGGCCAGGGTGTGGAACAACACGGCGCCCAGCACCACCCACGGCAGGATCTCGAGGGGGAACACGACTTTCTTGACGTAGTTGGCATTGGCGATGATCAGGCCTGGCGCACGTCCCACGCATTCGGCGAACACGTTGAACACCAGCAGGCCGGCAAACACCAGCAGCGCGAACTCGGTGCGCGAACCGTCGCCCGCGGGCCAGCGCAGCTTGAACATCACGCTGAACACGAAGGTGTAGACCAGCAACATGAATAGCGGGTTAAGGAACGACCACAACAGCCCCATGATGGAGCCTCGATAACGCCCAATCACTTCCCGCTGGACCATGGAAAACAACAACTCCCTGTGTCGCCACGGGCTGGAAAACATTCCTGCCCGCGCGTTTGTTTCACTCATGCAGCGATTCCCATTGCCAGTGCAGTGCGCCCATGAGTCTAGTCAACAATTGTCGTTTTGCTATGTGGCGTTGAGTGGTTGTTCGACCTAGGGGAAGGCTCATTGCGTCAGCCTGTCTGCACGCAATCACAGCAGCGGATAAATTTTTTTGCTGGCGCTGCTTGAAATTTTTTCCCCTGAACTTACTTAGGTTTTACGCGATGCCGAATACGGGTCGCGTGTCAAATCACTTGGAGAAAACTCAGGAGATTTTGCAATGGCTACTACTCTTTCGTTGGCCCCACTGTTCCGTCATTCCGTCGGCTTTGACCGCTTCAACGACCTTTTTGAATCGGCGCTTCGCAGCGAGGCCGGTACCACCTACCCACCTCACAACGTCGAAAAGCACGGTGAAGATCACTACCGGATCGTCATCGCGGCGGCAGGCCTGGTGGAGGATGATCTGGAGATCCAGGTGGAAAAAGGCGTGTTGACCGTCGCTGGCGGCAAGCGCGAACACGATGAGGGCATCACCTACCTGCACCAGGGCATCGCCCAGCGCGCGTTCCGTTTGTCGTTCCGCCTGGTCGACCACATTGAAGTGCAGGGCGCACAACTCGCCAACGGGTTGCTGAGCATCGACCTGCTCAGGGTGGTACCGGAGGAAGCCAAGCCTAAGCGCATCGCGATTGGCGGTGCAGCCAAGGCCGAGGTGAAATCCATCAGCGAGCAGTAAGGCTGGAATGAATAAAGGCGCTCTTCGGGGCGCCTTTATTCGTAGCGTTCACATTACAGCGTGGGAACATTTCTACCTCTAGACTCATGCCCCGCCCGCACCTCACGCCCCTCCCACTTGGCAATCACCAACGGCGCCAAGGCATTGCCCAGCACATTCAGCGCTGTGGTCGGCATCTCCATCAAGCGATACACCCCGGCGATAAACGCGATGCCTTCCAGCGGCAAACCCGCGCTGGCCAGGGTGGCCGATAGGATCACGAACATGAATCCCGGTACTCCGGCCGCGCCCTTGGAGGTGAGCACCATGGTCACCACCAGCAACGCCTGATCGCCCAGGCTCAGGTCGATGCCGTACAACTGCGCGACGAACAGGGTGCCGATGCCGAGGAACAGGGAAGCGCCGTCGAGGTTGAACGAGTAACCCACCGGCACCACAAAGCTCACCAGCGAAGGAGGCACGCCGTAGGTTTCGAGTTTTTTCATCAGTTGCGGCATCACCGCCGCCGAGCTGGCGGTGGAGAAGGCCAGCACCAACTCATCCTTGATATGGCGCATCAGCGCGAACAGGTTGATCCCGCACACGCGCGCCACCAGGTTGAGCACCACCAGCACAAAGAACGCGATGGCCACATAGCTGACCATGATCAGCTTGGCCAGCGGCAGCAATGAGCTGAAGCCGAAGTTGGCCACGGTCACGGCGATCATGCCGAACACGCCGATGGGCGAGTAGGCCATGATCATCGAGGTGACCTTGAACATGGCATCGCTGACGCCGCGCAACAGTGCGATGACCGGGTCCTTGCGTTCGGCGGGCAGGCGCGCCACGCCCAGGCCGAACATCACCGCAAAAAACAGCACCGACAACAGGCTGCCCTGGGCCATGGCGTTGACCACGTTGTCGGGGATGATGCCGACGATGATCTGCCCCAGGCTATGACCGGCGCCGTTGCTGGTGGGCAGGGTGATATTCGCCGCATGCAGGCTGGACAGTTCAGTGCCGGCGCCGGGCTTGAGCAGGTTGCCCATGACCAGGCCGATGATGATCGCCAGGGTGGTGATGCAGAAAAAATAGCTAAGGGATTTGACCCCGATACGGCCCAGGGATTTGCCGTCACCGTGGCCGGCAATGCCCACCACCATGCAGGCAAACACGATAGGCACCACGATCATCTTCATCAGCTTGATAAAGATATCGCCCGCCGGTTGCAGGAGATTGTCCACCAGCCACGGCCGGGACTCGGGAAAGCGGTGCAGCAGGGCACCAATGGCGATACCGGCGAGCAAGCCGATCATGATTTGCCAGACCAGCGCGATACGGGGCGTGTGCATGGGAATGCCTCATTTGATCAATGATTTTTAAGTTGTTGTTCTAGGCAGTCAAAAGGCGACCGTCCGCTGGTCGCCGGGTGTTGCGGGTGGCCGTCAGCGCAGGTCGTGGCATGCGTCTTTGAGGCGACGGCACCCTTCTTCGATCACGTCCAGGGCGCTTGCGAACGACAGGCGCACATACGGCGACATGCCGTAGGCCGCGCCGCTGACCGTGGCCAGGCCGTAGTCGCGCAGCAGGTAGTCCACCAGTTGGGTGTCGCTGTCGAGGCGATCACCTTGGGGGGTGAGCTTGCCCATCAGGCCGCTGACGTTGGCGAACACATAGAACGCGCCATCGGGCGGGATGAGGCCCAGGCCGGGAATACCCGCTAGTCGCTCCAGCATCAGGGCACGACGCTGCCGGTATTCTTCGCGCATCGCGGCAATAGGCGCCTGGTCACCGGCAAATGCAGCCACGGCGGCGGCCTGGCTCACTGAGCTGGGGCAGGTGGTGGTCTGCGACAGCAGCTTGGCGATGGCCGCGATCAGCCACGCCGGCCCCGCACCAAAACCCAGGCGCCAACCGGTCATCGCATAGCCCTTGGACGCGCCATTGACGATCAGCGTGCGTGGCTTGAGGTCGGGCGCCAGGCGTGTCAACGGCACATGCCGGGCGTCGCCGTAGACGAAGTGCTCGTAGATCTCATCGGCCATGATCAGCACATGGGGATGGCGGCGCAGCACCTGCGCCAGGGCCAAGAGTTCGGCTTCACTGTACACCGCGCCGCTGGGGTTGTTCGGGCTGTTGAGGATCACCCATTTGGTGCGTGGGGTGATCGCCTCTTCGAGGGCGGCGGGCGACAGCTTGAAACCCAGGCTTTCATCGCCGGCAATGATCACCGGCGTGGCGTCGTTGAGCCGTGCGATGTCCGGGTACGACACCCAATACGGTGTGTGCACGATGACTTCATCGCCGCGATTCAAGGTGGCGGCCAGGGCGTGATAAATGATGTGCTTGCCGCCGCAGCCGGCGACGACTTCGTCCAGGCCATACACCAGATCATTGTCGCGCTGCAGTTTCAGGCAGACGGCCTGGCGCAGCGCGAGGGTGCCGGTGGTGGCGGTGTAATGGGTGTCACCGCTGTGCATCGCCAGGCTGGCGGCCTCGAGAATGTGCGCCGGGGTGTCGAAGTCCGGCTCGCCCACGGTGAAGTTGACGATGTCGCGGCCCTGGGCGCGCAACTCGGTGACCAGGGCGTTGGCGGCGATGCTGGGGGAGGGGGCGATGCCCAGGACGCGGTCCGACAAAAATGCAGTGCTCATCTGGGACTCCTTCACGCCAGGCCGGCGTTGCTAAGGGCCTTGTCGATCCAGCTCTGGCGCACCGCACCGCTGGCGATCTCTGCCTTGACCGCTTCTTCATGCTCGGCATGTTGCGCGGCACGGCGCAGCACTTCGGCGGCGTCGGCCTGGGAGAACGCGACCAGGCCGTCTTCATCACCCACCAGCAGGTCGCCGGGGTTGACCACCATGCCGCCGATGGACACCGGCACGTTCACTTCGCCGGGGCCGGTCTTGTACGGGCCGGTATGCACCACGGCGCGGGCGTAGCAGGGGGTGTCCTCGAAGCTGGCGACATCGCGAATCGCGCCGTCGATCACAAACCCCACGCAACCGCGCTGTTGGGCATACAGCTTGATCAACTCGCCGATCACCGCGTTGTTGGTGTCGCCCTGGCCGTCCACCACCAGCACATGGCCGGGTTGCAGCAGGCTCATGGCCTTGTAGATCAGCAGGTTGTCACCGGGGCGGGTCTTGACCGTGATCGCCGTGCCCACCAGCTTGCCGCTGCGGTTGTAGCGGGTCAGGCCACGGGCGCCGATATGGCGGCCGAGGTTGTCGCTGATATGCGGGGTGACGACATGGGCAAACGCCTCGACCAGTTCGGCCGGCGCCATGGGCGCGTTGGGAAGGATGCGTGAACCGGGCAAGGACATGGCAAATCTCCAGAATTGTTGGATAGCGATGGGCTATGGCCGGATCTTAGGAGTGATGACGCGAGAGTTTTAGCGATATTTTATGATGTGATAGCATCGCTTTTTCTCATGAGTTGGTCGCCATGATCACCTTCAAGCAAATCGATGCGCTGTACTGGATCGCCGAACTCGGCAGCTTCGAAGCGGCGGCAAACAAGCTGAACATGTCTCAGTCGGCCATCTCCAAGCGCATCCAGGAGCTGGAAGACACCTTCGACGTCGAGATTTTCGACCGCAGCAAGCGCAACGCCCGGCTGACGGAGAAGGGCGGTGAGCTGCTCGACTATGCCCGCGACCTGCTCAACAGCCGCGACCAACTGCTCGAACGGGTCAGCGCCCGCGAGGTGCTGGTGCGCCGTTTTCGCCTCGGCGTCACCGAACTCACCGCCTTGACCTGGCTGCCGGCGCTGGTGGAAGCGTTGCGCCAGGCCTACCCCAAGGTGCAGATCGAGCCGTCAGTGGAACTGAGCAGCGAACTGTTTCGCAAGCTGGAAAGCGACCAACTCGACCTGGTGATTGTGCCGGACGTCTACAGCGACCCGCGCTTCCACAGCACCGTCCTGCAAAGCGTGGAAAACGCCTGGATCTGCGCGCCTGGCCTGATCCCGCACCCCGACCCCGTCAGCCTGGAAGTGCTGGCCGATTACACCGTGCTGACCCAGGGTTCGCAGTCGGGCACCGGCCTGATCTACGAGCGTTGGCTGGCCGCGCACAATGTGCAGATGCCGCGCACCCTCACCAGCCATAACCTGCTGGTGCAGGTGGGGTTGGCGCTGTCGGGGATCGGCGTGAGTTATTTGCCCAAGGCGTGTCTGTCGCACTTGATCGAGCAGGGGGCGTTGCGTGCGCTGATTACACAGCCGCAGTTGCCAAGTATCCAGTATGTGGCATTGCACCGGCTGGACCGGCAATTCGGCCTGAACCAGGACGTGGGGCGGATGGCGCAGGCGTGCTGCGATTTTTCGCGGTTGCTGTTCTAGTCGGCTCGTAGGTTATGGTTTTTTTGCTGCAGGGCTGTGAGGACTGGGCGGTGCGATAGACGCGGCAACATCCCAGCTCACCAGCAACTGGCTGATCGCCGCGTCGAGGGTGGCATGGGGCACGTTGTCCCGCGCCAGGATCGACACCCCCTGCAAAAAACTGTCAAACACACTCGCCATCACGGCGGGCTGGGTCTGTTGCGGCAACTGGCCCAACCGAACCGCGCGCTCCACGCACGCCACAATCCCCGCCCGCGTACGCAGGCGCGACTGGGTCAACCCGTCGGCCACCCGCGCATTCTCAGGGCTGGGCGCACTCATCACGCCCAGCGCCACCATGCAGCCCTTGGGGTGCCCGTCTTCGCATTGCATGCGCGCCGACTGGCGCAGCGCGGTTTCGACGGCCTGGCGCGGGGGCAGGGTTTCGTCCCACAGGCATTCGGTGACCTGGGCGTAGGTCGCCAGGTAGCGCTTTACGCACTCGTCGAACAACGCCTCCTTGGAACCGAACGCCGCGTAGAAACTCGGCGCGGAGATCCCGCCGCCCAAACCCGCCTTGAGCTGGGCCAGGGAGGTGGCGTCGTAGCCATGCTGCCAGAACAGGTGCATGGCCTGTTCCACGGCGCGTTCGCGGTCGAAGGTGCGGGGGCGGCCCATTTGTGCCATGTCAGGTCTCCGGTGGGAAAGCGAGATAAATACTAGTCGATACATAAGTCGTTGACAACGTGCACCGATCGCCCGCAACATTTATATCGATCAGTATCTAAGTCTTGCCCAAGGAGTTTACCGTGACCCCCTCACTCACTTTATCGGCCGCCTCCGAGCGCCTGCCCATCGGTGCCTTGCTCGCCCTGGCGATGACTGGCTTCATCTGCATCGTCACCGAAACCCTGCCCGCCGGCCTGTTGCCGTTGATCAGCGATGGCCTGGCGATTTCGCCGTCGATGGCCGGGCAGATGGTCACCGCGTATGCGCTGGGCTCGGTGCTGGCGGTGATCCCCATGACCATCGCCACCCGTGGCTGGCGCCGGCGCAATGTGCTGCTGCTGACCATCGTCGGTTTCCTGCTGTTCAACTCGATCACTGCGTTGTCGTCCCACTATGGCGTGACGCTGGTGGCGCGCTTCTTTGCCGGGGTGGCGGCGGGGTTGGCCTGGAGCCTGCTGGCCGGTTACGCCCGGCGCATGGTTGCGCCCCACCAACAGGGCAAGGCACTGGCGCTGGCGATGGTCGGCACGCCGATTGCGCTGTCGTTGGGGGTGCCGCTGGGCACCTGGCTCGGTGGCCTGGTGGGCTGGCGCACCACCTTCGGCCTGATGTCGGCCGTGAGCCTGATACTGATCGCCTGGGTGCTGGTGAAAGTCCCGGACTACGCGCCGCAGCCCGCCCATCAACGCCTGTCGCTGGGCAAGGTGCTGACCACGCCGGGGGTGCGCCCTGTGCTGGCGGTGGTGATCAGTTGGATGCTGGCCCACAACATTCTGTACACCTACATCGCACCGTTCGTGGCGCCGGCCGGTTTGGCCGAGCGCGTGGACCTGGTGTTGCTGGTCTTCGGGATCGCTGCGTTGGCGGGGATTTGGCTCACGGCCAGGCTGGTCGAGCCGTTATTGCGCAACACCGTGCTGGCAAGCCTGGCGAGCTTTGCGCTCATCAGCCTGGTGTTCGGCTTACTGGGAACGATGCCGCAGGTGATTTACCTCGGCGTGGCGGTCTGGGGCCTGAGCTTCGGCGGCGCCGCGACCTTGCTGCAAACCGCCCTGGCGGATGCGGCGGGAGAGGGCGCGGATGTGGCGCTGTCGCTGAACGTGGTGGCGTGGAACAGCGCGATTGCCGGCAGCGGCGTGGTCGGTGGCGTGCTGCTGGACACCTGGGGCGTGGGCGCATTTGCGTGGGCGATGCTGCTGTTGGTGGCCGTGGCGTTTGCCATTGCCTGGGTGGCCAGCGCCCATGGCTTCAAGCCGGGCGTGCGGGGTGCGGGAAAACCGGCGTCGCTCGGGCACTAATTTGACATCTGCTAGTCCATAATCCTCGAAATATCATTTACTTGGCTCCGTACGCGGAGCCTGCCGCTTCACTTTCCATCGAAGATTCAATCCATGCACCTACGCAACATTGCAGTTGGGCTATCGGCCTTTATCCTGTTTTCGGCCGGGGCGCATGCCCGTGGTGCGATAGACCTTTATTCCACTCAGGAACGGCAGTTGTCGTTCGACAGCTGTGCCGATGTATTCCCTGGCGCGACGCCGATCAAAACCGCAACCATCCCCGCCAGCATGAAACCCCTGGCGCTGTGCTCCGACCATTTCGCCGTGCTGTATTCGCAAACCAGCAAGACGCCGCTGGTGGTGGTCGAGCGCCTCAACGCCCGCCAGCTCAAGGACGCCAAAGGCGAGGAACGGACCAACCATTTCTACGCGGACCCGCGCATTCCCAAGGGCGCGCGGGCCGAGTTGAGCGATTACCATGGCCAGCAACCGGCCATGGATCGCGGCCATCAATCCCCGGCCGCCGATGCCCCCGATGCCAAGGCCATGGCCCAGTCGTTTGCGCTGTCGAACATGGTCCCCCAGGACCCCACCAACAACCGCAAGATCTGGAGCAAGGTCGAGGCCGACGTACGCAAGTTCGCGGTGCGCGCGGGCGGTGACGTGTATGTGTTTACCGGGCCGCTGTTCGATCCGGGCTACAGCACCATCGGCGACAACAAAGTCTGGGTGCCGACGCGCCTGTTCAAGCTGGTGTACGACGCCTCCAGCCAGCGCGCCTGGGCCTACGTGCTGCCCAACGCCGAAACGCGCATTCAGAAGCCGATGGACTACGACACCTTCGTGAAAAGCACCGGGCTCAAATTGCTGGGTAACCTTCCGGTATCCGGGTCGGTGGGGCGCTCCTGATCAAGCGGCTTACCTGGCTTTTTTCAACGCTTTCAAGCGTTGGGTTGCACGTTGCACGGCGGCCATTTTCTCGGGGCGCTTCATGCGTTTCCACTTGCGGATCTCGTCCTTGCTGCGGCCACAGCTGACGCACAGGTCGCCGCTGAGCTGGCAGGTGGAGACGCAGGGATTTTCGATGTCTTTAGCCAAGGGTTCACCTGGGTGGGGGTAAAGGCTTACGCCGAACGAAACTCAATGGTGAGGTGGCTCACTTCATGCACCGCCTTGAGACGCTCGCGAAGGGTGTCGGCATCCGTGGTCGCCTGGCCGAGCACACTCACGATCGCTGCGTGGGCGTCGGGGCCCACGCGCCACACGTGCAGGTCGGTAATCCTGGCGTCGCCGGGTTGCTCGACCAACGCGCGGATCTCGGCGGCGACGTGCTCATCGGTTTGATCCAAGAGCACACCGGCGGTCACCCCCATCAGGCTCCAGGCCCAGCGCGCGATCACGATGGCACCGACGATACCCATCACCGGGTCCAGCCACACCCAGCCCAGGTAACGCCCGGCCAGCAAGGCGGCGATGGCGAGGACCGAGGTCAGCGCATCGGCGAGCACATGCACATAGGCGGATTTGAGGTTGTTGTCGCTGCCGTGGTGGTGCTCGTGATCGTGCTCATGGCTGTGACCGTGGCCCAGCAACAGCGCACTGACGATATTCACCACCAGGCCCACGATGGCAATCAGGGTGGCGGTACCGAACTGCACCTCGGTGGGTTCCAGCAGGCGGACCACCGACTCGACGCCAATGCCCAGGGCCACCAGCGCCAGGATCAGCGCCGAGGCGAAGCCACCGAGGTCGCCCACCTTGCCGGTGCCGAAGCTGTAGCGCGGGCTGCGCGCATGGCGTTTGGCATAGGCATAGGCTGCGGCGGCAATGCCCAAGGCACCGGCATGGGTCGCCATATGAAAACCGTCGGCCAGCAGTGCCATGGAGCCGGTGAGGTAGCCGGCGGCAATTTCCGCCACCATCATCACCACCGTCAGCATCACCACCCACAGGGTGCGCCTGGCGTTCTCGTCGTGGGCGCCGCCGAGGAACACATGGTCGTGGGCGTGGTGGGGCATGAGCGTCATTTGGCGTAGCGCCGGATGGCTTCGAGCAGTTCTTCGACGCCCTTGCTGCGTTCCTCCTCGCTGAGGGAAGGATCGGCCACGTGCGCCCTGGCGTGTTCTTCGATGATTTCTTCCATCAAGCCGTTGATGGCGCCGCGCGTAGCGGCCACCAGGTGCAGGGTCTTGGCGCAGTCGGCGTCCGACGCCAGGGCTTTTTCCACCGCTTGAATCTGCCCGGCGATGCGCTTGACCCGTTTTATCAGGCTGTCTTTGTTGGCTGCGATATGGCCCACGGTATACCCCCCCTACCTATAGTTCGGCGGAGTGTGTCATACCCCACCCCCCTATACAAGGTGACCGCAGCGCCCACAGGTTATACTCGCCCCTTCGCAATCACTCCTTCAAATCAAACCGAGATACCCCATGAGCACCTCTCTTTCCCTCACCCCTGCGCGCAAGCCTGTCGCGCCGCTGGTGGCCTTTGTCATCCTGGTGCTGGGCGCCTTGTTCCTGCAAAACAGCGTCGGTTCGCGCCAGGTGCTGTTGCTGGTGGTCGGCGCCGCGCTGGGCTTGACCCTTTACCACGCTGCCTTCGGCTTCACCTCCGCCTGGCGCGTGTTTATCAATG
Organism: Pseudomonas sp. NFACC25; assembly: GCF_900100935.1. Classification (NCBI taxonomy): domain Bacteria; kingdom Pseudomonadati; phylum Pseudomonadota; class Gammaproteobacteria; order Pseudomonadales; family Pseudomonadaceae; genus Pseudomonas; species Pseudomonas sp. NFACC25. The sequence goes on along the minus strand of NZ_FMUC01000001.1, from coordinate 385,625 downwards.
ATCGCCGTGGCGCTGGCCTGCGGGCGCAGATGGTGATGCTCGCGCTGGCGGTGCTGCTGTTTTTTCCGGCGCTGGGGGCGGGCACGTTGTTCGGGCAACCGGTGGTCGGGCTGGTGGCGCCGGCCGGGGTGTCGGTGGTGTTCGGTGCGTTTATTTTCGGCATCGGCATGCAGTTGGGCGGCGGGTGTGCCTCGGGCACGCTGTTCACGGTGGGCGGCGGTAATGCGCGCATGCTGGTGACGCTGTTGTTCTTTATCTGCGGCTCGCTGATCGCCACCCACCATGTGGACTGGTGGTTTGCGTTGCCGGCGTTCCCGGCGGTGTCCATCGTCAAGAGCTTCGGCGTGGTGCCGGCGTTGCTCGCCAGCCTGACCATGTTTGCGCTCATCGCGGCCGTCACCGTGCGCCTGGAAAAGCGCCGCCACGGCCAGCTTGAAGCCGGCGTGACCAGCGAACACCAAGGCCTGCGCCGCTTCCTGCGTGGGCCATGGCCGTTGGTATGGGGCGCGATGGGTTTGGCGTTGCTCAACTACGCCACCCTGGCGCTGGCCGGGCGGCCGTGGGGGATTACCTCGGCCTTCGCGCTGTGGGGCGCCAAGGTGGCAAACGGGTTGGGTGTGGACGTGGCCAGCTGGGCGTTCTGGCAACTGCCGGGCAACGCCAAGGCCCTGGCTGCGCCGGTGTGGGAAGACATCACCAGCGTCATGGACATCGGCATCGTCCTCGGTGCGCTGTTGGCCGCCGGCCTGGCCGGGCGCTTTGCCCCCAGCCTGAAGATCCCGGCCCGCTCGCTGCTGGCCGCGGTGATCGGCGGCCTGCTGCTCGGCTACGGCTCGCGCCTGGCCTACGGCTGCAACATCGGCGCGTACTTCAGCGGTATCGCCTCGGGCAGCCTGCATGGCTGGGTGTGGCTGGTGGCGGCGTTTATCGGCAACAGCGTGGGCGTGCGCCTGCGGCCGTTTTTCTTTGCCGGTGAGCGCCGGCCCGAAGCGCTGAGCGGTTGCTGAGTTAACCCTCGGGGGAAATGTCTGGCGCCTGGGCGGCCTCAGCCGCCAGCTTTTCCCGCTCGGCCTTGCTGATGTACTTATCCTTGGATTTCGGTGCCAATTTGGCGCTGGCCTTTTTCGCTTTGGCCTTGAACAGCTGTTGCAGTTTTTTCTGGCGATTCATGGGTTGTTACCTGGCGTGTACGTGCGCGGATGATACCAGCTTAAAAAACCGCGACGGCTGCCTGGGTCGCTTTTTAGCGCCGATCTGTGCATTGAATCGCCGCGCCTTTCGCCAATACTCGGGCCCCGCATTCCCCGAGTATTGAACGCGATAAGGAACACACCATGAGCCTGCACACCCGCACCAAACGCATGACCGTGCCCCAACTGGTCGCCATGAAAGGCCAGCAGAAAATCGTCTCCCTCACGGCCTACACCAGCGCCATCGCCAGGCTGATCGATCCGTTGGTGGACTTCATTCTGGTCGGTGACTCCACGGCCATGGTCGGCTATGGCCGGCCGTCGACCTTGAGCATGCAGCTCGAAGAAATCATCGGCCACACCCGTGCCGTGGTCGACAGCACGCGCCTGGCCTGTGTGATTGCCGACATGCCATTTGGCAGCTATCAGGAATCCCATGAACAGGCGTTCCGCAATTGCGCCCAGGTGTTGGCGCGCACCGGCTGCGATGCGGTCAAGCTGGAAGCCAACCAGGCGCTGGCGGGCACCGTGGCGTTCCTGGTGGCGCGTGGTATTCCGGTGATGGCGCACGTGGGGCTGATGCCGCAGTTCGTCAACGTGATGGGTGGGTTCAAGGCCCAGGGCCTCACGGCTGAAACCGGCGCAGTGATTGCCGAAGACGCCCGCGCCAATCTGGAGGCGGGCGCTTTCAGCCTGCTGCTCGAGGGTGTGGCCGAAGGCGTGGCGCGGCAGATCACCCTGGACTCGAACAGGCCCACCATCGGCATCGGCGCCTCACCGGCCTGCGACGGCCAGGTGCTGGTCACCGAAGACCTGTTGGGCCTGGGCGGCGAGCATCTGCCGCGCTTCGTCAAGCAATACGCCGATGTCGGCGCGGTGATTCGCGATGCGTGCGAGCGGTTTGCCGACGACGTGCGCCAGGGCCGCTTCCCCCAAGCGCAACACTGCTACGGGCTTTGACGGATCGCCTGGGCCAACAGCTGCACGGCCTGGGTGATGTCCTTGCTCCAGTCGAGGGTGTAGCTCAGGCGCACATGCTGCGCCCAGCTGCCGTGCAGGCTGAACAACTGCCCCGGAGCGATCACGACGCGCTGGGCCAGCAGGCGTTCGAACACGTGCCCCATGTCGACCGGGCGCCTGGCCTCCAGCCAGAAACTCGCGCCGCCATGGGGTTCGACCACGTGCCACTCGCCGTGCGTTTCCAGCAGGGCTTTCATGCGCGTCATCCGTTCCCGCAAGGCCGCGCGCAGCATCAGCAGGTGCTGATCGATGCGCCCGGAGGTGAACAGCTTCGCGATCGCTTTCTGACGGGTCGGCGACAGGCGAAATCCCCGCTCCAGGAACACCCGCTGCAACTGCGGCCCTTGCCCGCGACACAGCACATAAGCGTAGGGTGCCTCCGCGCCGATCACCTTGTCGAAGGTCGAGAACACCAACAGTTTCTGTGGGTCGGCAAAGTCGCGATAGCGGGCGGTGGGCGGCTCGAAATACAGCTCGCCGTAGGTGTCGTTTTCGAACAGCCAGATGTCCCGCTCTGCCAGCCAGCGGCAGATCTGCTGTTTATCCTGCGCCGGCATCACGCCGCCCTGGGGCACGTTCACGCTGGATGACAGCACCGCCAGGCGGATCGGCTCCCGCTCGAGCAGTGCCTGGAAGGCGGGCAGGTCGAAGCGCCCGTCCGCGCCGAGGGGCATTTCAATCACGCGGATATTCGCCGCCTGCAACTGACGCAGCACCGCCCACGAACACGGCGACTCCACCAGCGCCAGCGTGCCACGCAACGCCAGGGCGCTGAGCGACAGGTCCAGCACGCTGTGCAGGTCCGAACCGATATACACCTGTTCGGCCTGCCAATAGCGCTGGGTGGATTGGGTGTAGCGCGCGGCCAGTGCCGCACGCAACTCGGGCTCGCCGAATGGCAGGTACAGCGGCGTGAGGGCGCGCGGGTACTGGCGGGCCAGTTCGCGCTCCATCATCAACAAGGGGTTTTCCAACGACAGCAGCATCGCCGGGGCGTCGCTGCTCAGGGCCAGCATGCCCGGCTGGCGGGCGTTGGCGAATACCTGGTCGAGCAAATCAGGCGAACCTTCGCTCAACAGCGGCGCCGGCACGGCCCGGGTGAAATAGCCGCGCTTGGGCCTGGCCTGGACACGCCCCTCATCCTCCAGCAGCGCATAGGCGTACTTGGTGGTCGATACCGACACGCCCAGGCGCCGGGCCAACTGGCGCAGGGACGGCAGTTGGCGTTCGCCTGCCGAAGGGCTCGCCTCGATCAACTCGACAAGGTAGCGGTACACCGCCTGATAGGCGAAAGAAGCGTCGTTGGCGGTATCCATGGACCCTCGGTTTAGCCAGGCTGGGCCGCCAGGCTATTACTGATGTTGCGCCCCAGCACCAGCACTGTAACAAAACCGCAGCCCACCAGTGCCGTGGCCAGGCTCAACAGCACCGAGCTGCCCAGTTGGTCGACGATGCGCCCGCCGAAGAACGAACCCAAGGCAATGATCACCTGGAACAAGGCCACGAACAGCGGCATGCCGCGTTCGACATCCTTGGGCGCCACCACAAACATCCAGATACTGGCACAGGCCGGGAAGGCGCCGAAGGCGAAGCCCCACAGCCCGATCAGCATCGCTGCGCCGGTCATGCCGGTGGCGAAGTGGGGGAAGAGCGCGGTGCTGGTGCCGATCATCAGCGCCACCAGCAACAGGGTGTGACGCACGCTGCGGTTGGCGGCGAAACCGGCAAAGATATTGCCGAACACCCCGGCCACGCCGAAGAGCAGCAACAGCGAACCAATCGTCGGCCCGTCGAAGCCGGAACTGTATTTGAAGAACGGCGCCACATAGGTGTAGGCCGCAAAGTGCGCCAGGCCGATCAACAGCACCGCGATCAACCCGATCCGCGCCTGTGGGTTGATAAACAACGCCGGCAGGTCGCTGACGCGAATGGCCTTCTCCGGGGTGAGCCGCGGCAGCAGGAACACCTGCGCCAGCAGCACCGGCACGCCCAGCAGTGCGGTGACCAGGAACGTCATGCGCCAGCCCATCAGGCCGCTGAGCCAGGTGCCGACCGGCACGCCGAGCACGGTGGCCAGGGTCACGCCCATCATGATGATCGAGGTGGCCTTCGCCACGTCCACACCCCTGGGCGCCAGGCGCCCACTGAGGGCAATGGCCGTGGCCCAGAACCCGCCGATACTGATGCCCAGCAAGACACGGCCGAACAGCAGCAGGCTGAAGTCACTGGCAAAGGCCACGACCGAGTTGGCGATGATCATGATCAACGTCAGGCCGATCAGCAGGTAACGCCGGTCCATCGCGCCAATGCTCACCGACAGGAACGGCGCAGCGAGGGCGGCCATGATGCCGGGCAACGTCACCATCAGCCCGGCGTGGCCGGCACTGATACCGAGGTCGCTGGCGACGTCGTTGAGCACACCTACCGGCAGGAATTCACTGGTCACCAGGGCGAAAGCGCCCACCGCGACCGAGAGGATTGCCAGCCACTGCTGTTTGACGCTTTGCTGATTATGTTCGGGACGGCCGCTGGGGGCCTGGAGGGCACTTGGCATGATGCTGGGTTCCAAGGGGGATGTCGCCTGAGGCCAGGCGAAGGGGAAGAATTGGGAGGCGATTATAGGAATCGGGCCTGGCCACCCTATAGGCGAGCGGTTCGATAGTAATCATCAGTGCTATCGATGTGAGGGGGCTGCGTAGTTCAGCGGCATCGCCTTGGCAGCCTGCCAGTCATCCGGCAGGCGCTCGATGCTCACCGCGTCAAGGGCTGACGATGCCCGGCGCTTGCGCCGCAACCGGCCGGTGTTGGACAAACGTTGCCTTGACCCTTTTGGAGAACAGTATGTAGGGGACCCAGATCGAGGTGGACACCAATCCGCGGACGGTTTCCTTGGTCGTGTTGTAGTCGAATATGGGTTCATCCACCAGAACAAGCGAGCTGAACCATGCATCAAGTGGAACGTAAACAGCCGAGGCGATGAGCGTGACGATATAAACCTTGGGGAATAAATAATGTTCGCAGAAGAACAGGTAAACCAAATAACCAAAGGCCGCGATAAAGACTGCATTGACGAGGGTTTCTGAAATCAGGATCGCGCCCCACAGGGCGTTAGTCATCGTCGTGCCGGATGAGGTGAGGATGCTGAACGAGCCATCTGCGAATATTGGGTAATACACCGCGATAAGGGCATAACCCAGGCGCGCCAAGGCTATAAACAGGCCCAAGCCAACCACGATCAACCAACCGCCAAGTCCCTTCGGGTGTTTACTTTCTTGCATGTTCGCTCCGCAGTTCAATAGCGTTAAAACGATAAATAGTCAGCCGTGCTGCTGAATCACCGGCCTCGGCCATGCCCCCCGGCTTGAAGAACGACATATACCAGGCAAGCAAAATCACGGCGGCTCAATACTCCTCGCCAGCCCTGTCGCCCATGCAGCGGTCATCTTTTCCCCAACAACATCAAATTCCGGGTGGGTGCTTCGATAGTCCGAAAGCTCCACCATTGCACGGCTCATGCCGCTGTGGACTCTGGCGAGCAATTCATTGCAACGAGCCTCTGTCAAATTGCACGAACTGCGCCCGAACTGGACCAGCATCTTACGTTTTGGCCAAGCCTTTGAGCCACCGAGCAACAGACCCATAATATCGTTGACTTGGTACACCGTGGTCGTCACAAGGTCGTAAGCCGGCGCGAGCCAAATATCGGCATCTTCTGCGCAGTTCTCATAGAGCAGGCCAAAGTTTTTCAAGTGCCCGTCTCCATTTTGTATGCCAGCGCAGAGCGCCACCATCATAAAGAAGTCCTCAAGTGCCTTAGTCACAAGAGAAGGAGAGACGTAAGTCTTGATCAACTTCGCGCAGCCCTGGTAGCTGCCGTCGTACTTTTTATCTGTCCCCCATCCGGATAAGACGCACATATCCTCAAAACCAAGGTAGGCGCTGTCACCGATATCGAACCGTTTGACCACCAGAAACTTACCCTGCTGACTCAACTGGCATTCAGGCACTTCAAGGCCTGTATGAAGTGCCGCGCGCATGCAGAAAAACTCATTGGCCGCCAGTTGCGCGAAGTCTGAATCATTGAAGGCCTTCACCAAGTGCGTAGCGCCACGATGGGTGAGACGCGCAACGTCAGGATTCGTATCGTCAGCGTCGCGCACCAGTACCTTCGGCTGAACGCCAGAAACGCCTGAGTAGGCTGCGTAGGTTTTCATCAGGTCGTCGAACAGATCTTTCGCCCCGTCATACACGAGCAGCTCGGAGAGTTTTATTTCAGGTAGTAACTCATCCGCAGTGGCTCGGGCGACGCTGATTCGGCCCAACTGATGGGGGCCGACGATACCCAGCAATGCGAAGTCATCAAAACCTCGCACGGACTTGCTGAAACGTCTCACAAGCTCCGCTTTCAGGTGGCCTTCGGGGAGATGCATCTCAAACAGGGGATGGATGCCATACGCCCAGATGTAGCTCTCCAGGCGCACGGGCATGGTCAGCGAAACCGCGTTCTTTTCGGTGACTGCCTGGTTATATGAAAACACCGAATCGCGCTGGTTTTCTTCACTGCGCCCGAGTATTCCGGCATACACGCCGCTGGCGCCGATGTGCAGCCGATCGCTTTGTCTAGTCATGGACGTTTTCTGCTTTCAGTTCATCCAGCGTTTTGCGTCGACGCTTAGGTGTCGCGGTTAACTCGTACCCTAACCCTTCAAGGATCGCAGCCACCTTGCGAATTCCCACTTCGGGGATGGTGTTGTTCTCGATTCCGGAGATGGTTGCACGACTCATACCGTGCCGAAGTGCGAGCTGGCTTTGGGAAAGGCCAGCCGCCTTTCGCAGGTTTTTGATCAGGAAACCTAAATCGTCCACAGTGTTTGCATCCTATACAATGCATTTGTGAGGGTTAATACACTTATGCATCGTATTTGATTCGTTTTTTCTTGAATAGCCTTTTCTTTAGTTAGGCGCTTTGCGCCCCAAAAACTCACTGATCAGCCCCACCACCTGCTGCTGAATCACCGCCCGTGGCCGAGCCCCCTCACCATCGCGGCAAATCATGCCGTCGCCCGGTGAACTCTCCTCGATCAGCGCCATGCCCCCCGGCTTGCAGATCGACATAAAGCTGAAGTGCGTAGCGTCGGCGATCTCCACGTACTTCGTCGTTGCTTCAGGCAGCCGCTTGACCATGTCGGCGGACTCCAGCTGCGGGTCCATATCCTCCGACGGCACACCCCCCGCAATCACCAGCGCTGGTACCGGCAATGCAGCCAGGCTGGCGTCGGTGAAGCCGCGGGACAGGCCCAGGTCCAGGGACACGATGGCGGTGACGCGCTTGTCGCTCAAATCCGCCGCCAAGCGCGCTTTACCTTCTGGCGTGCCGGCGGGGTTCATCTCCTGGTAGCCGATGCAACCGCCGAGCTTGGGGTGGATGCTGCAGTCGCGGCTGAACAGCTCGGGGTCGAAGCGCGCCCCGGCGAGTTCCAGCACGGTCCAGCCGCCCAGGGAATGGCCCACGGCGGCAATCTGGCCATTCGCGACCGCGCCAAATGGCTTCGGCTGGGCCAATACCGCGTCGATCACGCGGCTCAGGTCGGCCGGGCGTTGCCATAACTGCGCGGCGGTTTGCGGGTTGCGATCCTGGGTGGTGGTGCCGGGGTGGTTGACCGCCGCCACGATGTAGCCCTGATGCGCCAGCGCACTGGCCAGCCACACCTGCTTGCCCCAGTTACCGCCGTAGCCGTGGGAGAGCACCACCAGCGGATGCTCGCCGGCAGCCGGCGGCGCGTCGGGTACGGCGAGGGCACCGATGAACACCGCGTTGTCGGCGATCAGGGTGGGTTTGGCGGTGGTGGTGGCGGGGTACCAGACGACCAGCTCAAGTGGACGCTTGTCTTGCGCATCAGGCAGGGTGACGGTCTTGAAGCCGACGGGGTTTTCGGCGGCGAAGGCTGGAGCGGTCAGGCACGGCAATAGCAGGGCGGCGAGGGCGTTTTTCACGGTTGTTATCGTCCTTGATATGAGCGACGCATCATGCACTGAATCCCCCGTTCAGTGCCATGAGCCCCGCGCCGTTTTTTACCTGCCGTTAGCGCCTACCCATGGGTCAACCCCGTCAACGTATCCGCAATGGTCTTGGTCCGTTGCGCCGTACCCTCAGTTGCTCGGCTCGACGCCTCCAGCACATCCAGCATCTCCCGCAGCGCACCGACCCCGGTGGACTGGTCTTCAATCTGCTGGGCCACCCGCTGGATCTCACTCGACAACAAGTCGATATCCACACCAATTTCCGCCGCATTCTTGCGCGTGATTTCCGCCAGCTTGCGCACCTCGTCCGCCACCACCGCAAAACCCCGGCCCAGGTCGCCGGCGCGCGCCGCTTCAATCGCGGCATTGAGTGCCAGCAGGTTGGTCTGCCCGGCGATCTGCTGGATCACCTGCACAATCGACTGGATACGCAAACTCGACCCCGCCAGCGTGCGCGCCCCCTGCACCGCGACATCCGCCTGGCTCGACAGCCCCTCCACCGTGGCCCCTGCCTGGGCAGACACGCTGTTCTGCTGGCCAATCGTGCCCACCAGTTCATCCATCGAGGCGTGCAACTCGCCGGAGTAATGCTTGAGCTGCGAAGCGATGTCCTCCTGCTGACGCTCGGCCTGGGCCAACACCAGGCCCAAGTCGGCCAGGCCCTCGAAGACTGGCAGGATATTGCGGTCCAGGCCTCGGGTATTCAGGGTGTCGGTGAAGTCATTGTTCTTGAATGCGGTAATCTGCTTGACCACCACATGGTTCAACCCCGCCAGCTTCTTCACCTGACGCCGTAGGAAAAACGCCTTGAACTCGCCGTAATGGGCGATGAAATTGTCCACGTACTCATCACTGAAACTCGCACCCTTGGCCACCCGAAAGAAGAAAATCGCCGTCAGCGTCTGGTTCAGGTTCAGGCCCAGAATCTCCCCGAAGGTCGAAAACCCCGCCAACGGCACATCCCCAAAAATGCCGGCCATGCTGCCCAGCTCGGCGCCGTTATTCAGCCGGCGCAGAATGCAGTCATTCAAAATCCCTGCCACCGGCTGGCCACCCTTGCCACGCAGGAACTGCTCATAATCCAGGCGCGTCGCCTCCCGCAATGGCGTCCGCCGCACCATCACCAACTCCTCGCCCGGCGCCACGTCGCAAAACAACTGCACGATCTGCTGCTCATAATCGATACGCGCGATAGACCGCACAAACAACTCACTGCCCACCCGAATCGCAAACGAATAATCCGCCAGCTTCGACTCCAACGCCTGGGGCGCGCAACTGAACGCATCACACAGCGCCTGCACCATGCTCTTGATATTGCCGCTGCTGTCGATCACCTGGTCAATCGTGCGGTCCTCCACCGACGCCGTCAGCACACTGAAGGTCAAATCCGCCGCCTTGAAGTTCTGGCTCTTGAACACCCCAAACCGCACATGGGCCGCCGTCTTCAGGAACACAATCTGCGCATGGTTCTGATAACTGCGCTGGCCGTCATGAATCAGCGTCTTCTGGAAATCCGACTTACCCCCGGCCGATCCCCCCACAAACAAACACGGAAACCGCCCCGACTCATACAGCGCCTCCATGAAAAACGACTCCGACGCCGACAACCCATCGAACACCACATACGCCAAGGTATCGCGATGATCGATCGACGTACGTACCTGCACCCGCTTGATATTCGCCACCAACTTGGCAATCCGCTCCTGCATCCCCAGGCGAGTGCCGCCACCGCGAATGTCCTCACACTCCAGCGGCACCATCACCACCTCGGCCGAGGCGATCAGACTGTCGTCGAACAACTGCAACACCACCCGGTCCCAGCGCTCGCCCGTGGCGCAATACAACGAACCGGGCGCATTGCACAGCTCGCCGGAGGTGGTGCACAGGCTGAGGGTGGACTGGGGGAAACGGCGCTTGAGCTTGGCGGCGATGGCGTCGATGTCCAGGTGGGGGGAGATGAAACCGGTGATCAGGGTGGGGGTGATACGCAGGGCCGTGAGTGCGGCGTCCAGGTTGTTGGCGGTGCTGGTGAGGGTGGTGGTGCCTTGGCGAGCGGGCCGGGATTTTTTCAGGAGGGAGAGTGGGTTCATAGGGTGGGCTCGGTCGGGTGGGGATGCGGGGGTAGGCATGTGGTTAGTAGGGTTATCGGCAGGTTGGGTGGGGGCTGGAGGGGGAGGGTGGGGGATGCGACGGATGGACGCGGGTGTTCTTAGGTTGGTGTTTATAGGGGAGCTGCTTTCGGCCAATGCTGTTGAAAAAGTCGGTCATCCGAAACTGCCTGATTATTGACCGGTGAAAACGCCTTTTTTACACGCTGCTATTTTAAATCCGCCTGTGGGCACCTCAGCCGAAAGTAAAGATTTCAACGTCGGGCGCGTACTTTTCAACTGCGGAAACCATGGCCGACTGTTTTCAACAGAATCGGCCAATAGCCGTCGCTCGACTGATTAGACAGGTAGGGCTACGCTGGCACTTTTGCATGCATGGAAGAGCGTATGACAGAGGTGTACCAAGGAAGCTGCTTATGTGCCGCCGTCAGTTACGAGCTATCCACCAGACCGAAAGCAGTGAGTCATTGTCATTGCAGCCAGTGTCGCAAAGGTCATGGGGCGGCATTTGCTTCTTACGGCAGTGTTCCGCGCAGCGCGCTGCAAATACTTAGCGACTCCATCCATATCAAATCCTATGCATCTTCAGCGACGGTATCACGCGAGTTCTGCGTGCAGTGTGGTTCGGCTTTGTTCTGGTCACGGTCTCAAGGCGAGTTTGCCAGTTGGGTTTCAATAGCACTGGGTACGCTTGATACGCCCTTCTTGCCTCGAAAGCAGGAACACGTTCATCTCGACTCCGCAGCCCACTGGTACGTTCCAACCAACCCATGCCCTCCAGTTGATTGAAGTCTTCTGGGCGAAAGCTGTCTGTCGCTATGCCCCCTTGTTGTTGACCGATATAGGCATTGACGTAAAATCGCCACCCCAAAAAATCAGCTTGAATAGCGAGAAGGTGCTTCGATGCAACGGGTGATGATTGTTGGTCAACCTGGGTCAGGCAAAAGCACTTTGGCAAGTAAGCTTGGTCAGCTCACGGGCTTGCCGGTCGTTCATATCGACACTATCCACTGGCAGCCAGGTTGGATAGAACGAAGCCGGGACGAGAAGACGCAGCTTTGTCTCGAGGTCGAGGCCCGTGATTGCTGGATATTCGAAGGTGGTCATTCAGCCACTTGGGACAACCGGATGGCCCGTGCAGATCTTTTGATATGGATTGATCGTTCGGCGACGCTTCGATTCTTGCGCGTACTGCGCAGAACGCTGCTCCAACGCGGTCAGTCTCGGCCTGACCTGCCGCATAACTGCCCTGAACTGCTGGCGAACCTGCCGGAGTTTTTTAGGTTCATGTGGCGGACGAAAAGATCAGCGCGCGCAAAAATGCAGCAACTCGTCGCAACTGCGCCCTCAGCTTGCCGCGTGGTTTATCTGCGGTCTAATCGGGACACTAGGATTTTTCTCGCGAGCATTGGAAGTTCGACTGGCCAGACTCCGCGGGACTGATCGAGGGACCGTCAGATTTTTTGTGTGTAGGCCGGTCCTCTTCCGGCCAAAAAAGCCACCCGTCAGTTGTCTCGAATGCTACTTTTACCTGGATCTGAAAGATTCGGTCACCTACCAAAGAGTTTACGTGTAATACCTGGTCCGAAGAGCCGACGTTGGATTCGGATAAAGAATTTCAGCAACTGACTTTCGCATAGGCCCTGACGATTCATGAATGCCAGCGATATAGCCAATAATATGGTTTGACGGGATTTAGTTATGAGCATAGTTGATGATTTAGAAATTACGTACCCCGGTGCCATTGCATGGTCATTTGGGGATACTCCAGAAATGGCAGATGAGCTGGCTGAGCTTGTTGCTAAAGGAATAAAAACGGCTAGCTGTAGCTCGCTCTCGTCATTCAAGCATGAAGATAAGTCACCCACTATTGGTGGTTACAGCATTATTCTCAACAGTAAGGACGAACCTGTATGTGTCGTTAGAGTCATTTCGATGCGCATAATTCGTTACTGCGATGTAGATCAAGATCTTGCAAGGAAGGAAGGTGAAGGGGATCTCAGTCTCAGTTACTGGATGCAGGGTCATAAAGATTTTTTCCAAAGAGAGGGCTCATTCGACGAGTCTATGGAGCTGGTGGTAGAGGAATTTGATTTGGTGGAAGTATTGTAAAAGATAAATTTCCTTGGTCAATTATCCTAAGCATATAAATGCTTGGGGTGACTGTTATTTATCTGGTGTCAATATCCGCTTTGGGTCGGAAGTGGCCCTTCACCGCTGACGATTGAAAATTTCAATTTTGTTTTGTCATGACACTTCAGTCGAATTGGCGGAATGTAAAATTTCAACGCGCTCTATCTGGAAGGTACCAAGGCCCAAGAAAATCGCGAGTCGTTGTAGAGGGCGCACAATGACTCTATTATCTATTGATTTATGAAGGATTAACCACCCGCCCCAGTAACCTTGCACTCCATCAACTGATCCACTAAAAAATGTCTAAAAACGAGTTGAGAGCGCTTTTTTAATAAAAAGTCAATAGTGGTCTGACTCTATTTTCTATATCTTTGCAGTGCTAGGCCTATTGATGGATCTTTTTGGTAGGTCTCAAATATTGCGTTAAAAATTTTTATTAGTTTTAATGGTGTTGAATTTTCACTTGATTGTAATGTTGGAAGTGGAGTTTGTTTAATTATTCGGGTTGTAACGATTGCGTTGGGGAAGAGCTTGGGGGGTTAGTTATTTTCCAAGGTTTAATTTTGTACTTGTAGAGGGTGATTCCCTTGATGTTAGGCTCTGTATATAATGCGCTCTGGCTTGAGTGGGTAATCAGGGATAAAACCTCAAGAATTCTATTTGTCTATAAGGAAGTTGCTGTGGCCGTCGCATCATATGTTAGCATTTCATCTAGGCACTATCTGTCAATATCCCATTTGTCTGCGGCTGCTTTGTTCTCACAGAGGGCCGTTGTGCTTGAACCCTTGTTGACTCTTGGAGACTCCGCTTCGAATGAAGGTCTGCGCGAGCACACGGCCTGTGTGGTGACCAGCATTATGCTGTCAGTTGCGTTCTTAGAGGCGGTAATTAACGAACTATGGGCTGATTGCAGTGAAGGTTTCGATTCGGCACGGATCGAAGGTCTTCAAAGTAGTGCAGTCATGGCCACTTTATGGAGGAAGTCCCCACTCAAGCGAGCAACAATGCTTGAAAAATACGAGTTGGCACTTGAGTTGAATTCGAAGCCAGAACTTTCGAGGGACGCTAGTCCCTATCAGGACGTGAAGCTGCTCGTTGAACTTCGAAATGCTCTAGTTCACTATGAGCCCGAGACCATACTCAACTCCAGCGACACTGAAGAGAATAAAGGCGCCGAGCATAAGTTTGAGAAGAAGCTTCGCGGAAGATTTGAGCCTAATAGGCTGACCGGGCCTGGCAACCCCTTTTATCCGGATAAAGTGCTTGGGGCGGGTTGTGCTCGATGGGCAATTGTGAGTGCCGTCGCATTTGCAGATCGTTTTTTTGAAAAACTTGGAATTCCGTGCATGTACGGTCATGTTCGTGGCGTGTATGGGATTTAGCTTGCTGATGTGGTTGTGGGGAGCGGTTGTGAAATACTCATTCTGAATGTGCATTTTGACAGCTAACTCAAGCGAGTGACAAAGCGCTTAAATTTGAGATGTTGGTTTCTCAAGTTTGGTCAAAAGCGGTTGTTCATAGTGGAGAGTTGGCGAATGGGAATTCTTATTTTCGTGTAGCCATGGCCCTCTAGTTGAACTAGCGGAGTTTGAGTTTTCAGTGCTCTCGATTTGGAGCGCAACAAGGCCGAAGAAAATCGCCGAGTCGCCGTAGAGGTGCCACAACGGTTCGGCGATCTATCGGAGTATTGAAAGGTTAGCTGCCAGCTACCGCAACTTTCTGCTCCATCAACTTATCTATCAGCAACACTCCCAACTCGCTGAGTTGATGAATCGCCAACGCCACATCCCGCTGCTTCCCCGTCAGCTCATCCGACAGGTCCAGCAACAACGCAGTCACCGAAGAAAAAGTCTCATAGCTATTGGCAATCAGCACTTCACGGCTGACATCGTCCGCAACGCTGAACAGCGTAGTCGAAGGTGGAGGAGGCGGCCCTGGCGGTTCGGCGCCCGCGTTGAGGTAGTGATCAATCGCACGATGCGCCGCCTGATTCAGTTTCAGGTCGGGGCCGTTCGGAGGATTAGGCGTTATTTTGAACATGGTGTAATTCCTGAATGAGGCTGACACCCTTTCGCTACTACACAAGAAGGGTGGCAGCTGTACGCAGGTTAGTAGACCGGGGAATTACACAAAGCCGGCGCACCCGAAGGCGCCCTACGCACAGCCACCATCAGGTACAGACAGGAACGTCTGATAGATGAAGCTCATGCACTAAGTGTAATTGACCCTCGGGCTACTAAACCCGATCACTGAGTTGTCAGCGACCGGGCCACCTTAGAGACGCCCACTCAAGCGCACAAGCCGGCGGATTCTGACGCAACTGTAGGCAGCGGGGCAAGGCGCTGCAGCTTGCTGTAGGACATGTCTACAAGGTAGGCGCGAGCTGGCGCGCGAAGAATCCTGGAGCTCCGCGGGAAACCAGAGTCGCGGCGTTATCGTTGACGTTTTTCGCGAGCAAGCTCGCTCCTGCATTGGGTTGCGTTGATCACTGGAGGTTGTTGTCGAGGGACGCCCGGCCAGCCTGCTTGGGCCGGTGGCCGAGTCGCTGGTGGGCTTGGTCACGAACGATAAGTTTGAATTTGTCCGGCAGTGCGAGGCCCACGATTGCGTGCTGTTGTTCCATGACCTGAGCAAATCACACCGCCGCCGCTGGTGCAGCATGGCGACCTGCGGCAACCGGATGAAGGTGGCGGCGTTTCGTTCCAGGAATAAACCTTGAGTCGATAGGGGCGGGCAGTTTTCTTTGATTGAACTTGGTATTGCCCAGCATTGCCCCATAACTATCCCTGTCTCCATTAACCGCAAGGACAGACCATGACCAACCCAACCGAAACCGCCATCCTCGCCGGCGGCTGCTTCTGGGGCATGCAGGACCTGTTGCGACGCTACCCCGGCGTGCTGCAGACGCGCGTCGGCTATACCGGTGGCGATGTGCCGAATGCCACCTACCGCAACCATGGCAACCATGCTGAAGCGATTGAGATCGTGTTTGACCCGGCGGTGATTTCCTACCGGCAGATCCTTGAGTTCTTTTTCCAGATCCATGATCCGAGCACGCCGAACCGGCAGGGCAATGATCTGGGGCCAAGCTATCGTTCGGCGATTTACTACCTGAGCGAACAGCAACGGGAGATTGCCGAAGATACTGCGGCTGACGTGGATGCCTCCAACCTGTGGCCGGGGCCTGTGGTCACGGAAATTGAACCCGCCAGGGAGTTTTGGCAGGCGGAGCCGGAGCATCAGGATTATCTGGAGCGGATACCCAACGGCTATACCTGCCACTTCATCCGGCCGAACTGGAAGTTGCCCAAGCGGACTTGAACGTGAGTAGCGCCGGGGGGAAGGTCGCGACAGGTGAGAACGGCCTGACCCCCTATTTTCTCATTTCCTTTCTTATGCCTTGAATCCACTGCCCGCCTTCTAGAGAATCCCCGCCTTTGGCTCGAAAGGATGCGTGCGATGAAGTTCGAAGGGACGTTCCAATACATGGGCAATCACGGGATCGTGTTCAACGTTTCGCAGATCACCCTCACCGACAGCGAACGCGGACGCCTGCGCGAGCTGCATTTTGGCGAGGCGAAAAGTGCCCATTACGAGGTCAACAGCAAGGTCGTCGAGGTGTACGACAAGATGTTGGCCAAGAGCCTGCCGTGCGTGATGATGATCGGCATCTCCAAGCCACTGACGCGGCAACAGGGCGACACCCTCAATGCCCAGCGCACCAGGATCGCCAACCTGGCCGCCAGTGCCTTCGCTGGCGCCACTTCTGCTGTGGCTTCCCCTTACGTGGGTGTTCCTGTTGGCGCGGGTGTGCGCATGTATGCCAATGAAATCCTGCCCACCTATCATGCCGGCGACGTACTGGTCAGCATCGAAGCGCAGGTCAACGGCGGCATCGGCCCGCAACGCAGCGCCTCGACACTGATCATCAAGACCTGACGGGAGAAGCACATGTCTGACATTACCCAGTTGGTCCTGGCCCTGGTGCTGTTTTTTCTGCTCGATCGGTTTGTCAAACCGTACCTGCTTCGCACGTGGCTGGGGGGGCTGCTGGTGGTGGCGGGGGCGGTCGGCTGCGTGGCGGCGAGCCAGGTCCGTCCATGGGGGGCTGACCTGGGGTTGCTGTCGATCTTTGCGGTGGCGTTGGGGGTGGGGTTGTTCCTGAAGCGGCGGCGGTTCGAGCGAGTCGGTTGAAGGGGGGCCAGCTCATTAGCCATTACAGCTCTGCTTGTTGATTTCGAACCGTCCAACCTCTTTTACATTTTTGCTGCCGAATATGTAAATGAAGGTGCCACCCAATGAAATGATGGACTGGTCCCTTGGCATTTGCGCGGCGCAGACAGCCTGGGTGATGCTTGATTTCATCACGCCCAAGTCAACGTCCTCGGGATGGGTATCGTAATCGACCAACGTGTAATAGAACTTGAGGGCGTGACTGTTGGCCGCTTCCGCGCGAACGAAGGTTAGATGCTCGTCGATCTTTCGATTCCCGGGCGTCGTTCGTGCGGTCACGATGATGAGGTCGCTGAGGAAAGTGGTTTTACTGGGCTGGGGGGGGTCCTGGAAGGCCTGTATGACTAAAACCCCGACCAGGCTCAAAAACAGTAGCCCCCATGCCGAATACACAAACGCCTTTTTGGTTTTTGCTGTTGCCATGTCCTGGTTTCCTTGCGTTTGAGGCCCGCAGTGGCGGCGCGACGGCCTCACGGACTCAGTGGGGCGTTCCGATACCAAGGCAGGAACCCGCGAAATTGATCAGACGTGCACCGTTGGTGGCGTGAGGTCGGTTTCTTGCGCTTCGGGCGCGTCAGCAAGTTGCATGGCTGACAGCGCTTTCAGCTTGAAATAGGGGCCTGTGAAGCGTGTGCCTCCATCCAGTGCGGTGTGCGTGATCCGCTCTGAATCGCACCGATGCAATGGGGTGAACATACGTTTCTTGGGGCAGTAAACGCCTTCCTGCGTCTCGGAATACTTCAAGGCAAGCATAGAGTTACCCTTCCTGGGTTGAGTTTTCCTGATCGAGAACGGCTCGCATTTTACGCAAAGTGAAGCGGCTGTGCAGGACGTTTTCTTTGGGCTTCATCTCTATCGTCTGCCGCCTCAGTTTGCCGCCGATGGCGGAGTGTCAGCCACCGTGATAGCGGGAGAATGCGCAGGTGCTGAGGCGTGGTGAAGGTTAGACACAGGCGCTAATAGTATCGATCGGCTGCTTATGCGAGCGCTGGACTAGGATTTTTCTTCCGGAGTATTCCGGACTCAAAATTCACTGGCATCGACAAGGAGTAGCCAGTAGGCTACAAATAATTCTGTGACCCATCTGATCGGCAGGACGCCGGAGTTCGATACATGGCTCGACGGCATGAGCGATATTTATGGAAAAACCGCTGTTCTCACACGGTTAGACCGAGCCGAGGAAAACAATTTCGGCGATTGTGCACCTGTAGGCGATGGGGTGAGTGAAATGCGTGTGTTTGTCGGGCCCGGCTACAGAATTTACTTTGTGCGTACGGGCATCACTGCTTACCTGATGCTCTGGGGCAGTGATAAAACCGACCAGAACAGAGGAATCAAACGGGCAAAAGAGATCCTTGATGCCCTGAGAGGTAGATGAAATGAGCGAATCGAAATTCAAACCAGAGGACATGCCGATCCTCGATCTTGATACCTCCGGTACCAGCGTCTATGAAGCGTCGCGCTTCCTCGATAGCCCGGAAACCATCAGCGCTTATCTGGCGCAGAGCATGAAATCTCAAGACCCGCAGGTGCTCATGAAAGCGCTTGCCGAGGTCGCCAAGGCCCAGGGCGTGAACAAGGTGGCGGAGTCTGCGGGGGTTAATCGCGAGAGCCTGTATAAAACGCTGAAAGGCGGTTCTAAAACGCGCTATGAGACGATTCAGAAGTTGATGCTGGCGTTAGGCGTGGAACTGACGGTGCAGCCGATTGCGGCGGTGGCAGTCAAGAAAGCTGCAAGAGCAAAGCGGGCTTTGGCCGGTAAACCCTGACGCGCGGTTTAGCGAGCGACCACAACCCTTGTAAAACACCGAGGACCCATGTGGGAGGGGGCTTGCTCCCGATTGCGGTGTGTCAGCCAGCCATGTATCGACTGACACTCCGCCATCGGGAGCAAGCCCCCTCCCACATGGGATTGATGGTGTTATGGAGACCGAGCCGCCCCCAGAACCCAGCGCTTCAGCGCACCAGGCAAGGCTGCTTGTTGTTATAACGCCACCCCGGAATCAGGAACTGCATCGCCACGCTGTCATCCCGTGCGCCGAGGCCCATGCCTTTGTACAGTTCGTGGGCTTTGGCCACGGCGTCCATGTCGATGTCCACGCCCAGGCCGGGCTTGGCCGGCACTTTCACATAGCCGCCTTCTATTTTCAGCGGTTCGCGGGTCAGGCGTTGGCCGTCCTGCCAGATCCAGTGGGTGTCGATGGCGGTGATGTCGCCCGGGGCGGCGGCGGCCACTTGGGTGAACATGGCCAGGGAAATATCGAAGTGGTTGTTGGAGTGCGAGCCCCAGGTCAGGCCCCACTCATGGCACATCTGCGCCACGCGCACCGAGCCTTGCAGGGTCCAGAAGTGCGGGTCGGCCAAGGGGATGTCCACCGATTGCAGCTGGATCGCGTGGCCCATTTCGCGCCAGTCGGTGGCGATCATATTGGTGGCGGTTTTCAGGCCGGTGGCGCGGCGGAATTCGGCCATGACTTCGCGCCCCGAGTAACCGTTTTCGGCGCCACATGGGTCTTCGGCGTAGGCGAGCACGTGGTGCTGGTCGCGGCACAGCCGGATGGCTTCTTTCAGTGACCAGGCGCCGTTGGGGTCGAGGGTGATGCGTGCATCGGGGAAGCGTTCGGCCAGGGCGGTGACGGCTTCGATCTCTGCGTCGCCGCTCAATACGCCGCCCTTGAGCTTGAAGTCGTTGAAGCCGTACTTGGCCTTGGCGGCTTCGGCCAGGCGCACCACGGCCTCGCTGGTCAGGGCGGTTTCATGGCGCAGGCGAAACCACGCATCGTCGCTGTCGGCTTCGTTGCGGTAAGCCAGGTCGGTGGCGCTGCGGTCGCCGACATAAAACAGGTAGCCGAGCATTTTCACCGCATCACGCTGCTGGCCTTCGCCGAGCAGGGCAGCCACCGGCACTTCGAGGAACTGGCCCAGCAGGTCGAGCAGGGCGGCTTCCATGGCGGTGACGGCATGGATGGTGATGCGCAGGTCAAAGGTTTGCAGGCCACGGCCCGCCGAATCCCGTGAGGCAAAGGTGCTGCGCATCTGGTTGAGGACGCGCTGGTACTGGCCGATGGGTTGGCCGATCACCAGGCTGCGCGCGTCTTCCAGGGTTTCGCGGATGCGTTCGCCGCCGGGCACTTCACCGACGCCGGTGTTGCCGCTGCTGTCCTTGAGAATCACGATGTTGCGGGTAAAAAACGGTCCGTGGGCGCCGCTGAGGTTGAGCAGCATGCTGTCGTGACCGGCCACCGGGATGACCTGGAAGTGGGTGATGACGGGAGTATTCATGGCTAATTCCTAAAGAGGCTCAGAGAGATTTGCTGATGGCAGCGCCGGTGGGCACGGCGCCCGGCGAGGCCGATGCGGCAGCGGGCGAGGTCTTGGCGAAGAACACCAGGATCGCGGCGAGCACCGAGGTGCCGGCCAGGCCGTAGAGACCGCCCTGGATCGAGCCGGTGGTCTGCTCCAGGAAGCCGAAGGTGGTCGGCGCAACGAAGCCACCCAGGTTGCCGATGGAGTTGATCAAGGCAATCACGGCTGCGGCGATGCGCACGTCCAGGTAGCCCTGTGGGATGGGCCAGAACAGCGAAGACGCCGACTTGAACCCAATGGCCGCAAAGCAGATCGCCACGAACGCGAAGATCGGCCCGCCGGTGGTGGACATGAACATGCCTGCTGCGGCAATCAACAGCGCAGCCGCGACCCAGGCCTGCTGGAACTTGAATTTGCCCGACAGCGTCGCGAAGGCGTACATGGCGATGATCGAGATCAGCCACGGGATCGAGTTGAAGAAACCCACCTGCACATCGCTCAGGTCACCCATCTTCTTGATGATGCTCGGCAGCCAGAACGTCGCCGCGTAGATCGTCAGTTGAATGCAGAAGTACAGGGCGCAGAACAGCAGGATCTGGCGGTCCCTGAGCAGCTTGCCGAGGGTCGGCTTGACGCTGGTCAGGGCTTCACGCTCGCGCTGTTCCTGGTCGATGGCGTTGACCAGCGCATCCTGTTCTTCACGGGTCATCCATTTGGCGTCGTGGGGCTTGGAATCGAGCCAGAACCACACAAAGAAACCGATCACCACCGAGGCCAGGCCTTCGATGGCGAACATCCATTGCCAGCCGTGGAAGCCGAACCCTTCGATCTGCAGCAGCGCGCCTGACAGCGGGCCGGAGATCAGCGAGGCCACCGCCGAGCCGCTGAGGAATATCGCAATGGCCTTGCCGCGCTCAACCCCCGGCAGCCAGCGCGTGAAGTAGTAGATCACCCCGGGGAAGAACCCGGCTTCGGCCACGCCCAGCAGGAAGCGCAGGATGTAGAAGTGGGTTTCGTTCTGGATGAACGCCATCAGCGTGGCGACGATGCCCCAGGTGAACATGATGCGGGTCAGCCAGATGCGCGCGCCGACCTTTTGCAGCAGCATGTTGGAGGGCACTTCAAAGAGCGCGTAGCCGATGAAGAACAGCCCGGCACCGAAGCCATAGGCGGCAGCTCCGATGCCCAGGTCATGTTCCATGTGCGTGCGCACAAAGCCGATATTGACCCGGTCGATGTAGTTGAGGATGAACATGATCACGAACAGTGGGAGCACATGGCCCTTCACTTTGCTCACGGCGCGCGCGAGGACCGGATCACTTTCTGGTGCGGCAGATGCATGGCTTGAATTGTTCACAATTCAAAACTCCCCCTGATTGTTTTTATGCGGGTTTGCGTGTTTTGTTGATAGACATCATACAAGTGAGTTTCTGAGATTCGCAATGCGGTCGTGAGTGATTTGTTCTTATAAGACCGTACGGTTATCGGGTATTTTGGTTATTTGATTAATGTTTATTGGGGTTTTTGGCGGGGTAAAGAAGGTTGGTTGTCGCGAGTTCTTCACGGTGACGATGATTGAGGTAAGGCAGGCATCAGATTGGTTGTCATACAAGTTGACTGGCTTTTGAATCAACACCGCCTCGTGCCCGATCGGGATGTTAAGCTCCCTCCAGCCCAACCCCGTGGACCCGCAACGATGCCCATTGATAGTGGACCTCCCGTCCGTAGACGCTCCAACAACCTGGCCCAAGGCGTGCTCGACGCCCTGACCCAGCGCATCCTGCTTGGGCAGTTGAAGCCCGGTGAAAAGCTGCCGTCCGAATCCACCATCGTGCTCGAGCATGGGGTGAGCCGGACCGTGGTGCGCGAGGCCCTGTCCAAGCTGCAAGCCTCGGGGCTGGTGGAGACGCGCCATGGCATCGGCACCTTTGTGCTGGCGCAACAGGCCCAGCAAGGCTTGCGCCTGCATGTGGACACCGTCGCCAGCGTGCGCAACATGCTCGAGCTGCGCCTGGGCCTGGAAGTGCAGGCGGTGGCGCTGGCCGCCGTGCGCAGGTCCGACGCGCAGCTGGCCCACATGCGCGCCGCTCTCGACGACTACCAGGCCTCGCTGGCCAACAACGACAGCTGCGTGGAAGAGGACAGGCGTTTTCACCAGTTGATCGCCGAAGCCACCGGCAACACGTTCTTCACCGAGATCATGCAGCACCTGGGCAATGCGATGATTCCGCGTACCCAGGTGAAGGGCGCCGAGCGCGGCGGGGCGGACTTTGCCAAGCTCGGGCAACTGGCGAACCTGGAGCATGAGGCGATCTTCAACGCGATCAAGCGCCAGGACCCGGATGCCGCAAGGGCGGCGATGGTGTTGCATCTGACCAACAGCCGGGATCGATTTTCCGGCGAATAAAAAGGAACGCAGGTTGAACGAACACACCTTGTCCATGCGCCTGGAGCGTGTGGCCGCGCAGGTGCCGAGGGGCGCGCGGCTGGCCGATATCGGCTCGGACCACGCCTACCTGCCGGTGGCCTTGATGCGCCGTGGCGTGATTGAGGCGGCGGTGGCGGGCGAGGTGGCGAGCACGCCGTTCCACGCGGCGCAGCGCACCGTGCGCGACAATGGCCTGGAGCAGCACGTCACGGTGCGCCTGGCCGATGGGTTGGCGGCGATAGAGCCGGCGGACGCGATCACCGCGATCAGCGTGTGCGGCATGGGCGGCGAGACGATCCGCGACATCCTCGACAGTGGCAAGGCCCACCTCAGCGGCCGCGAACGTCTGATCCTGCAACCCAACGGCGGCGAACAGCCGTTGCGCCACTGGTTGATGAGCAACGGCTACCGCATCCTCAGTGAGGAGCTGCTGCACGAAAACCGCTTCTACTATGAAATCATCATGGCCGAGCGCGCCGAACCCGTGGTGTACAGCGCTGAGGAGCTGTACTTCGGCCCCATGCACCTGCAGGCCCGCAGCCCGGCGTTCCTCGCCAAGTGGCAGCGTGCGTTGCGCCTGAAAAAACGCACCCTGGCGGGCTTTGAACAGGCTCGGCAGCGGGTGCCGCACGCGAAGGCGCAAGCCATCGCCCAGCAGGTCCAGTGGATTACCCGACTGCTGGCGTAAATAGGCCGCTGGACTCCCTTCAAGTTCTCCCCATGGGCGGCCGATAGGCTGTGGTGATTGAGGGCGTTTCAGTGCGCGCCTCGGGTGGTCGTCTCCGCAGGTGACGATGCCTGTGTCGCAACTGGGTGCTTTCGCCCCATTTTCGAGCACGCCTCGGGCCGTATTGGCGCGTGGCGTGCCCTGTTTCAGGGCTGTGCAGCAGCGGCCCGTATCTTGCTAGTGCCAACCTAATCAATGACATGGCATTTTGCCGTTAGTCATTTCAAGGCTTCGCCTGCCGTCTAACGCGTGGGTTGTTTTTGGGAGTGGACATGCACAGCCTTTTATCACCCGGTATCCGCCTGCTCGGACGTTTCGGCTTCGCGCGTAAGTTCCAGATCCTGTTCTTCCTGTTCATGCTGCCCCTGGCGGGCAGCCTGTGGATGATCGGCCAGGACTATCGCGACAAGTTAGGCGTGATTTCCGCTGAGCAGTCCGGCCTTCGTCAACTGTTGGCCCTGGACGCGCTGGATGGCCAATTGACCGTCCAACGTAACCTGGCTGCGCGCTGGAAAGCGGCGGACATCCTGCATGCCCCGACGCCAGCGGCGAAGGCGGCGATGGATAAGGTGGATGCCAATTTCCCGCTGATCCTGCAAAGCCTGCAGGCCCTCGGTGATGCCCTGAAAACCCAGAACGCCGGCGCTGACGTCCTGGCCCGCTTCGAGGCTTTGCAGGCCACGGTCAAGGGCATGGACTCGGCGTCCCTGCGCACCGTGGGTTGGTGGCCGGATGGCTACGACCGCTTCACCGCCGCGCTGACGGCGATGCAGGCCCTGCGCGAACAGATCACCCTCGACGCCGGCCTGATCCTCGATCCCTGGTTGGAAACCTACATGCTCATGCAGATGGGCACCCAGCAAACGCCCGACCTGATCGAGCGTATCGGGCGGATGGCCAGTGTCGGGCAGTCCTCGATTTCCTCGGGGCAGTTCACCTTGCAGAGCCGTTTGCAGATGCGCGACTTGCGCAGCCGCATCGGCGATGCGCGGGATCAACTGGTCAAGGCTGCGGCTTCGCTCAAGGCCAAGCAATACGCCGGGATGGAACCGTGGACAGCGCAATACGACACCAGCCTGCAGTTGTTGGATAACGAACTCAAAGTGCTCGACGACGGCGTGTTCGGCGGCAGCATCAAGCTGGATACGGCCGGTTTCGAGCGCAGTATCGACGCCATGCTTACCTCGCTTGGCGCGTTGCGTGTTCAGTCGCTGACGTCGATGGATGCGCGCCTGGACTACTACCACGAGCACGCGAACACGCAATTCATACCGATGGCGGCAACGTTCAGCCTGTTGGCGTTGGCGGCGCTGTACCTGTTCATGTGCCTGCAAGCGTCCATCCGTCGAAGCGCCAGCGGCATCACTACGCTGGCCGAGTCCCTGCGCGACGGCAACCTGTGCGTGGCCGTGACGGTAGAAGGGCGCGACGAACTCGCGGCGATCAGCACCGCGCTGAACGTCGCGGTGGTGCAATTGCGCACCAGCCTGCTCGGCGTCAATCACGAAACCCAGCAGCTTGGCTCGGCGGTGCTTACCCTGAACTCGCAATCGGGCAGCACCCTCAGCGAAGTCGAAGACCAGCAGCACCAGATCAGCCAGATCGCCGCCGCTGCCACGCAGTTGGCCGCCACGTCCATGGGCGTCGCGCGCAGCTGCGAACAGGCCTCGGGCAGTGCCCAGCAGACCCGGCGCATCGCCGAAGACAGCAGCCGCGACAGCCAGCGTACCACCGCCAGCATCCAGCAGCTCAACCAGCGCCTGACCGACACCTCGGACGCCTTGCAGCAGGTCAGCCAGCAAGGCCAGCAGATTCAATCGGTGGTCGACACCATTCGTGGCATCGCCGAGCAGACCAACCTGCTGGCGCTTAACGCCGCCATTGAAGCTGCACGCGCAGGCGAGCAGGGCCGGGGCTTTGCGGTGGTCGCCGATGAGGTGCGCAGCCTGTCGCAACGCACCCAGGCCTCGACGGCGCAGATCGCCGGCACCGTCGACAGCCTGCGCGCCACCGTGAGCCAGGCGGTGACGCTGATGGGCGCCGCGTGTGAGCAGGCGTTGACCGATGCCGAGTCCGTCACCGGCCTGGGCACGCGCCTGGGCGAGATTGCCGGCGCGGTGCAGAACGTCACCGACACCCTGGCGCAAATCGCCACGGCCGTGGAGGAGCAGGCAGCGACGGCGGATGAAGTGAGCGGCAATATCCAGCAAGTCGACCAGGCCGCCGGGCGCCTGCTGGACGGTGCCCGCGCGGTAAACCGTGCGGCGGACACCTTGAGCAAGGGCAGCCAGGCGTTGAGTGATAACACCGCACGCTTTCGCCTGAGCTGAGGCCTGTAAACCCTCAAGATCCAACCCTGTGGTGGGGGCAAGTCCCCTCCCACAGGTTCAGGTCAGTTGGCCGAGGTATGCAGCACCTCAATCCACAGCGCCCCCTTGCCCGACGCCGCTTCCCCCACCCGCTTCAACGCACCGCTGGCGCTGACTGCATAGGTGCCGACCTTGTCGCTTTTCTCGCCGGTCACCAGCAGCCAATGCCCGTTGGGGGAGAACGCGATATTGCGCGGCTGCTTCTCCTCGACCGGGTAGTTGTCGACATAGCGCAGGCCGCCGGTGGCGGTATCCACCGCAAACGCCGACACCGAACTGCTGGTGCGCTCGCTCATCAGCAACAGCTTGCCGTCCGGCGACAGGCGCAGGTCGGCCGCCCAGATGCGCGGCGTCGGGTCGTCTTTCAGGTCATTGTTGCGCGCGTCACGCACTTCACCATGGGCCAGTTTCAAACGCTCGGGAATGCCATTGGCCACGCCAATCTGGGTCAGCGCGCCGGTACTGTCATCGATGGCAAACGCGGTGACAGTGCCGCTCATTTCACCGACCACATACAGGTACTTGCCGTTGGCCGAAAACGCCAGGTGCCGAGGCCCGGTATTGGCCGGCACGCTCACGAAGCCGCTTCCGATCGGGGTGAGTGCGCCGGTGTTGGCATCGAAGCGGTATTGCAGCACATGGTCCGTGCCCAGATTGCCGGCGTAGGCAAAGCGATTGCTGGGGTCGGTGCGCAGCGAGTGGGCATGCAGGCCGGTCTTGTAGGTGTGGATAGGTTCAGGCTTGTCGATGGGCTGGACGCTGAGGGTATCGGCACCGTAGGACGCCGCGAGCAAATAGCGCCCGGCGCGGTCGGTGGCCAGGTACGCCATGCTTTCGGCCAGCGGCGCCTTGGACTGCGGCGTCAGGCGGCCGGTTGTCGGGTCGATGCTGAAGCCCTGGACCTGAAACGGCTTGACCCGTAACGCCGCGAACAAGGTCTTGCCGTCGGGGCTGAGGGCCATGGGGTTGACCTGGTCGCCGGCCGTCACTTGCTCGACCAGGCTCAGGGCGCCGTTACTTTCGTCGAGGCGGTACTGGGAAATCAGCCCGTCAACCGGGCTGGAGATGTACGCAAACGTGGCGGCGTGGGCGTGGGCACTGAGGCCGCAGACCACAGCGGCGGCCAGGAGCAGGGGTTTGTTCACAGGTGATCCTTTATTGTTATGGGTGTGATCAGTCATCGTATGACTGTGGGCGGATCTCGGCAATGATTGTTTTATCGGCGGTCGGGGCGCTGTATCTCTGCCCGCGCCAAGGGCATGATGCGCGGCATGCATAACGATCCCATCGCACTTTACTGGCGCTTCAAGGCCCCCGATCCCGGCATCGGCCCGCGCGAACAGGCACCGATGCTCGCCCAGGAGCAGGCCTGGGCACGGGAGCATGCAGCCGGGCATCACTTCAGTTGGATCGAAGTGCTGCTGCCGCCGCTGTGCTTTGGTGTGTTCCTGCCCAGCCTGGTGTTCATGCTGGGCGTGTGGCTGTACGGGGCCGCGTTCGCGCCAGGGCTGGACGTGGACCGTGTCATCGGCGACACGTTTGCCTGGCAGGTATTGGCGGCGGTGGTCTTTACGGCGGCCTGGGGGCTGCGCAACTACCTGCGTGATACCCGCGATCCCATCAAGCGCTACTGGCAGGCCATGCCGGACCAGGGCGTGGTCGAGCTGGAGCGCCACAGGCTGGTGTCGGGCACCAGCCTGTGGGCCTCGGACTACGATCCCGACTGCAACGCCCTGATGCAATGGAAAAACGGCCAGCTCGAACGCACCCAGAGCAGCGGGGTGTCGCAGTGGATCGTCGCCAAGACCACGGCGGGCCACTGGCTGGTATTCAAGGACGAATACCCCGGTGACTTCACGTACAACCGAGTCGGCCGCATGCCTGCACCGGACAAACAACTGCAACCCTGCCAGGACCTGGCCTTTACCTTCGCCCCCGGCACCAACCTGATGCTGGGGCGACGTTTCGACGGCGAACCGCTGCCCTTGCTGGACACCGGGTATTGGCTGGCGGCCGATGAGCTCAAGCGCCTTACTGCAATCGCCCATCATTGGGCGTTTTTCCCCCCGGACCGCTATGGCGTGGTCAATCCCCGGAACGGGCCGTGGGTGCAGCAACTGTTGGACAAGGCACAAGCCGATGGCGAGGTGGCCGGGGGAACGGGTTGTACGCCCGCGTAGTGGTGAACGGACTTTTTGTGGTGAGCGGGCTTCTGTGGTGAGCGGGCTTTTTTGTGATGAGCGGGCTTCTGTGGTGAGCGGGCTTGCCCCGCGCTGGGCCGCGAAGCGGCCCCATCAAGAACACTGCGTTTTTCCAGGTAAATCCTGATCACAGCTTTTGGGGCCGCTTCGCAGCCCAGCGCGGGGCAAGCCCGCTCACCACAAAAAAGCCAGGTCACTCCGGGCGGATACATTCAGTCACCCGATGACACTGGCTCGCCAGCTACGGCGCGCTAGTGTTAATGCTTTTCAGGACGGTCCCCAGGAGCATCGGAATGCGCCCCACACCCCAATCCCATCGCCTGCGTCACGGTCGTTACTCTGAATACGGACGCAGTTACCTCATTACCATTGTCGTGCATCACCGTCAGCAGCTATTCACCGACCTTTATCTGGGTCGTCTGTTGGTGGCCGAATTCCGGCAGGTTCATGAGCTGGGATTGGTCGACTCTCTGGCCTGGGTCATCATGCCTGACCATATTCACTGGTTGTTTGAGCTGAAGCGGAAGACCTTGCCCGACGTGGTGCGGCGTATGAAGTCGCGTAGCACGCTGACCATCAACCGGCGTCGTCAAAGCAAGGAGCGTGTCTGGCAATCCGGTTATCACGATAGGGCTGTCCGTGCGGAGGATGATGTTCGCAAGATGGCTCGCTACATCATTGCCAACCCTTTGCGGGCCGGGTTGGTGGAGCAGGTAGGGGATTATTCGTTATGGGATGCTGCATGGCTCTGATTGAGTAATTGATGGCGCAGTGGTTGAAGCCCGCTCATCAAAAAACGGTGCCCGCTTGCCGCGTAGGAACCTTCAGGCCTTGAGGGGCTCACTTGTTATGTCGTCCTGTTCCCCTGCCGAAAGGAATCCGCATGCATGCCACCTCATCAACGGTCCCCCTTCATCCCCCCGTCGAACGCGAACTGAGCCTGCGCGCGGTCATCACCGGCACCGTGCTCGGTATCCTGCTGACCCCTTCGAACGTGTACGCCGGGTTGAAGATCGGCTGGTCGTTCAACATGTCGATCATTGCCCTGCTGGTGGGGTATGCGATCTGGCAGGGCCTGGCGAGGCGGTCGTCGGAGCAGCTGCCGTGGACGCTGCATGAGAGCAATATCAACCAGACCGTCGCCTCGGCCGCTGCTTCGATCATTTCCGGTGGGCTGGTGGCGCCGATCCCGGCCTATACCCTGCTGACCGGCAACCAGCTGGATGCGCTGCCGATGATCGCCTGGGTGTTCTCGGTGAGTTTCCTGGGCATCTGGATCGCCTGGTACCTGCGGCCTTCGTTGCTCAATGACAAGGCGCTGAAGTTTCCCGAAGGCATGGCCACCCTGGAAACCCTGCTGCATATCTACAACCATGGGCGCGAAGCGGCGACGCGCTTGAAGGTGCTGCTCAGTGCGGCGTTGCTGTCCGGGCTGATGAAGTGGGTGGACACCTTTGTGTGGGCCTTCCCGCGTTGGTCGCCAACCGCCCAGTTGGAGCGCCTGACCTTCACTGCCGACCCCTCGCTGTTGCTGCTGGGGTTTGGCGGCATTATCGGCATTCGTGTCGGCCTGACCCTGCTGCTCGGCGCCTTGCTCGCCTGGGGCGGCCTGGGCCCGTGGTTGCTGGCGCAAGGCCTGGTGAGCTTGCCGGCCGGCAGCAGCGGCCCGCAATTTGCGGCGTTGGTGGAGTGGTTGCTGTGGCCGGGAGTGAGCCTGATGGTGTGCTCGACCTTGGCGTCGCTGACGATTCGTCTGTGGGCGTTATACACCTCGACCAAGTCGGCCGGCGGGCAAGCCTGGAGCGTACCCAAACCCGGGCCGGCCGCCGGTTTTGTGCTGTCGATCGTATTGGTGGTGAGCCTGCAGGCACTGTTGTTCGGCATCAACCTGTGGATGGCGTTGCTGACCATCCCCCTGGCGATCTGCCTGGCGGCCGTCGCTGCCCGTGTGGTGGGCGCCACCGGTATTCCGCCGATTGGCGCCATCGGGCAGTTGTCCCAGCTGAGCTTCGGTATCGTCGCGCCGGGGCAGGTGCCGATCAACCTGATGAGCGCCAACACCGCTGGCGGCTCGGCCGGGCAGTGCACCGACCTGATGAACGACTTCAAGGTCGGCAAGGCCATTGGTGCCACGCCTCACAAGCAAGTGATCGCGCAGATCCTGGGGATTTTCATTGGCAGCATCGTCGGGGTGTTCGCGTACCTGGCGCTGATTCCTGATCCGCATTCGATGTTGCTCACCGAGGAATGGCCGGCGCCGGCGGTCGCGACCTGGAAAGCCGTGGCGCAAACCCTCACCCATGGGCTGGATTCATTGTCGGCGAGCATTCGCTGGGCGATCGGTATCGCAGGGCTGGCCGGGGTGTTGCTGGGCGTACTCGACAGCCTGTTACCCGCCCATCGCGCCCGCTACCTGCCCAGTGCTGCCGCGTTGGGGCTGGCGTTTGTGCTGCCAGCTTCGGTGTCGCTGATGATGGCCCTGGGTGCGGTGCTCACCTGGCTGGTGAGCTGCCGCTGGCCGAGCCTCACCGAGCGGTTTGCGATTACCGCAGCGGCGGGGTTGATTGCGGGAGAGAGCATCACCGGCGTGGGCGCTTCGCTGTGGCAGATGGCGGCGCCTTAGCCTCTGTCACGCAGTCGAGGGCAAGCTACTCACTTGGCAAACGCATACTCCCCACCCTGTTCCAGCGCCTGGCGATAAGCCGGGCGTGCCTGGAACCGCTGTACCCACGCCGCCAGGTGCGGGTACGCCGCCAGCTTGCCCTGGGCCTTGGCGATTTCGCCGATAAAGCTCATCTGGATGTCCGCGCCGCTCACGTCATCCCCCAGCAGATACGGCGTGTGTGCCAGCGCCTCGTTGAGGTAACCGAGGTAATTGGCCACTTCCGATTCGATCCGCGGGTGCAGCGGCGCACCGGCTTCACCCAGGCGGCCCACATACAGGTTAAGCATCAGCGGCAGCATGGCCGAGCCTTCGGCGAAGTGCAGCCATTGCACGTACTGGTCGTAGGCGGCCGTGGCCGGGTCCGGCTGCAGGCGGCCATCGCCATGTCGGCGGATCAGGTAGTCGACGATGGCGCCGGACTCGATCACCACGTTGGCGCCGTCTTCGATCACCGGGGATTTACCCAGCGCATTGATCGCCTTGAGTTCCGGCGGCGCAAGGTTGGTTTTCGGGTCGCGCTGGTAGCGCTTGATCTCGTACGGCAGGCCAAGCTCTTCCAGCAGCCACAGAATGCGCTGCGAACGTGAGTTGTTGAGGTGATGGACAATGATCATGGGAACTCCGCGGGGCATGGGGTGTGTAGGAACAGACTGCTAGGCGGGTGCAGAGTGCCCCGAATCGGCAAATGCTTCCAGGATAAAGGCCTCCAGCCAGTGTTCCTCCAGAATCTCGATAGAGAAATTCCCAAAGCGCTTCGGCAACCAGATAATCCGTCCACCGGACGGCGTTTGCAGGTTCTCCCATGCCAGGGGCTGGCCGTTTTCATCTTCGGGTTGTACACCCGACGCGATCAATTCGTCATAGGCCTGCTCGATGTCCGGCGTCGAATAGCAGTGGCGGTAAATCATGCCTTCGCCATGGGTGTCCAACAGCGCCCTGAGGTTGCCTGCGATCGGCTGGACCAGCATGAACCGCTCTCGCCCCATCAACGCCACTGCGTAGCGCACATGCAGGCCGCCGCGTTCCCAGACGAAGGTCTTGGAGATGCGCGCGTTGAGCACCTGTGCGTAGTACGCGCAGGCGTCCTCTAGGTTTTCGACCAGTACATCGACGTGGCTGAATTTCAGTTCCATGGCATACCTCCTTTTTGCCGATTAACGCACCACCTCGAACGCCGTGTATTCATACGCCGAGCGCATTTTGCTCGAGGTCGTTGCCAGCGTCAGGGCAATGCCCAGGTCTTCGATAAACGCGCGCGAGGTCTTGTAGTCGCCTTGCTCGCACTCCAGCTTGATGGCGTCGCCGGTCAACGAGGCAAACACCTGTCGGGCCGGGAAGCGCTGGCCGACCTTGCAGCTCACAAAGGTCTCGAGTGGGGTATCGGTCGGTTTGCCGGGCACGTTCGCCATGTGCAGGTTGGCGCTCAGCGTCTGGCCAGGCGTCCAACTGCTCGGAATACTCAGCTCGGCTTCGCGGGTCAGCAGCACCTGGCCGTCGCCCACGCCGTTCATCTTCGACTTCAACTGGATCAGGTCCGCCTGTACCAGGCGCTCGACATGGAAGGTGTCGCTGTAGATCTCATTCTTGTTCAGCAAGCCACCCACCGCCGTAAAGGTCACCGAGGTGGGGCTGTCGTTGCTGCCATCGCTTTTTTTCGACAGGTACGTGTAGCTCAACGTCTTGAACTTCGGCTGCAGCAGGGCCGAGTCGAGGCGCTGGAGCACGCTGGCGGGGACGGCGACGTCGTTGATGCTTGGTTCCACGATAGTGCGCGGGTAGTCCACCGGTTGGATGTCCGGACGCGACCAGGCCAGCAGCGCCGCATCGACACCACCCTGCAACGAACAACTGATGCGCGATTGCGTGCCGTCGCTGCCCTCGGGCTCTACCAGCAGTACGCGCTCGACTTCGCGGGTGCCTGGCGCGGTGCCGGGCCGTGGCTTGATGGCCTGCCAGCGGTCGCCGACCTTGAGCTCGCTACGGATGTAGGCGCCGTCGCCTTTTTGCAGGCGAGCCGGTTGGTCGAGCAGCGGGGCAAGGCGTTGGGCAACCTCGTCGATGTTGCCTTGCACAACAAAGCCCCAGTAATAGTAGAGCCCCAGGTTGCCGAGGTCGGTGGCCTCGTCGGCGTACGACAACAGCTTCAAGCCGGCGATGGGCGGCGTGCTGACCGGCACCGCGTTAGCCTTGCGGTCCGCGCGGTTGACCACCGCGATCCACGCGAAGTCTTTGTCCTGCTTGAGCGGTGCGTAGGCCTGCCAGGCGTCGCGGTGGCTGTTCAGGCGGCTGAAGAACGTCGCGTCGCAGCGGGTGAAGGCCTTGAGCGTGTCGGTCAGCGCGGCGTCGTCGGCGTGGGCGATGGAAGGCAGCAGCGCAGAGGCGAGGAGGAGGGCGGCGGCGGTGGGCAACTTCATCGAGCGGGATGTCCGTATCGGGGGCGGGAGCTGGGCATTATCCAGAAATTACCCGCTAAAGGCTCGACTCAATGATCGAGCCCCATGAGGCGCGCGATTTTTTCAGATCCAAAGATCGTTTGTTGCAGTACGTTCGCCGCCTTCATGGCCGGTATTCAAGATGCCTCGAGGCTCAATCATCATCAGCTTCGCCTCACCCTCGGCGGCGGTCCGATGTTCCATGCCACGCGGGACCACATACAACTCGCCCGCCGCCACGTACACCGGGCCTTCCGGCAGATCGATACGCAGCGTCCCTTCGAGCACCAGGAATGCTTCGTCGGTTTCCGGGTGCGAGTGCCAGATGAACTCCCCTTCGATGCGCACCACCTTGAACTGGTAGTCGTTCATCTCAGCGACGACCCTGGGGCTCCACTGCGCGTCGATGAGCGATGCCTTTTGCGCGAGGTTTACCGGTTGTGCCGAGTGCTGTGACGTAGCCATGATCCATCCTCTGGTAGGTAAGACGGCCAGACTATCGAGGCCGCGGAGCGCCTGGCTTGTACGATCCTGCAGGTTGGCCGCCTAAAGCTCGACCCTTTACCGTCGATAACCTGTATGAACCCGCCAATCATGGACCGATTAAATGGCTCTTTCCGTCAGCGCTGCCTATCTCCCGCCGGCCAATGTCAGCCTCGCACCTTCCGAGCAGAAACTCGTGGCCCAGCCCCTGACGGACGCCGCGAAAGACGCGTTGGCCAACGCCGCCCCGGCAGCCGTCTACCATCCCAGTGGATCAGCCAGCGCCCCCTTGGAACCGCTGGAGGTGGTCGACACCTGGGTCGGTCGTACCCAGTCGCGAGACTTTCCTCGCCGCGCTGAAATCTTCAACGGGGCGTTCAGTACGCTGAAGGCTTCCTTCAAGTCATTCGAGTCAGCGCTGTCGGCCACCGCTCCCGACTTGGCCGGCAAAAAATACGGCTTCACCGTCGAAGCCGATGGCCGTCTGAAAGTGCTGGATTCGGCCAGCCAGCTCAGCCGCTCGGATACCCAGCGGCTGACGGATTTGCTCAACCGATCCCTGGGCCTGAAAAGCGCAGCCATTGCCTACCGGAATGCCGCCATCGACACGGTGGACGCCGATTCCGTCTGGTCGGGCCTGGGGTTTTACAGCCTGACTAACGAAAACTTCGCCAAGACCCTTGATCTGGCGCCTCTACTCACGGATCACGACCCATCGGACATCAAGGGGGCCAAGGACCGGACTTTTATCCAACAACTGCAATACAAAGGCGAGCGGGCGACGCAAGCGACGGAAGCGGCGATGTATGAGCGGCGTGGAGTGCAGCGGTTCAGTACGCAGGCGTGACCTGCCTGGTGGGGTAAAAATGCAGCCGTGCAGCAACCATCGCGAAAGCCCGCAGATGCCATGCCCACTGGTACAACCGGCGCCAGGAAGACGCGCACTCACACCTTGGCCGTATGCACCTTGGCCAGGCGCACGCGCCAATCGCCGTCATGGCGCAGGCGGCATTCTTCCTCGGAGTCGAAGTGTACGCAGCGCTCCATGGGCGCGCCGCGCACGTCCGCATCGTTGAGTGCGGCGGCAGTCAGCTCTCGCATGCGTGTGTCTGCCCCGGTCGAGAGGGCGTGCTCCTTGCTGGCGCGGCTGTCGAACACCCAGATCACCCGCAGGCTTTGGGGGAAGGCGTTGTAGTCGACGGTGTGGGTCAGCCAATCGAAGCCGGGGATTTCAGTCTTGGCGGTTTCGCAGGCGTCGGTGAGGGCGGCGATGAGGCAGCGGTCGAGGCGGGCGGTTTCGCGATGGGTCAGGGGCATAGAGAGTCTGCAGGGGCCAAATGCCTGAGATTAGCAGCGTGCATGCTTTAGGGCATCAGCTTACGGCGAAGATCTATCACGGCACTTCGGTGAATATCGTGAATTGGCAACCGTCCACCGAACCAGCCCGGCAGAAGTCGTCTGCCGTCCAATTTGGGCCGACCGCGCGAGGTCGTACAGGGAAACGCTGGGACATTCTCAAAAACGCCAACTGCTCCGGCCCCTCGTAGTCACAGGCTACGAAATAATATTCGGGCTGGCCTTCGCGTTGCTGCGCAGTGCGAATAGCGGCCGATTCAAACTTCATTCCCTTGAGGTAGTGCTCTTGTGCATAGGGGTTCTCACCTTTCCATCCGCTGCCGGGTGAAAGTGCGGTGTAACTATAGCCTTTTAACTCTTTGGTCTGGTGGATGTTCCCGATACCCGGGCACATACTGCCGGCCGTGTTGGTATTGGAACTCGATGTACAGGCTGCAAGGTTGAACAGTACCGCAGGCCACAGCAAAATCATCGATGCTGCGCGGATGGACACCAGGTTCGAGCTGGAGATGTGCATGGCGAACTCCTCGGCTGAGTAGTCTTTACTCTGAACGCTGACAGCCGTGGCGGATACTGTGAATGTTGACAGGTCGGCAGATGGCGCAACCGCAGTCAAAACCATAAAAGAGCGATCTTGTGTCGTAGGGCGGCGCTCAGGGATTGGCTTTAAGTCGGCCCAGTATCGCCGTGCGCAGGCAACCCCAGGCGATCAACCCGATAATCAGCACCTCGGCGATGCCGACAAGCAGGTTGAATGAAAAAACCATCGGTTGCTCAGCCCAGTAAAAACTTGTCGACCCCGTTCGAAGCCCGCTGACCCGCAGCCGTCCGGTCAACAGCGCACGCATCAATGCGATCACGTGAGTCAACTCCAGCACCGCCAGGAACGCTCCCAGCAGGGTGAGCAGGGCGCGGGCGGGAAGGCCGAGTTTCTCGCTCGATTCGTGTGAAGAGGTGAGCTCTTTCCCCTTCGGCTTGACCCCCTTTGCCGCTCTGTCGTGGGCGGGGGCGGGCCTATAGGCGGTCGCCCTGGCCGCCGGATCGACCACGACCTCGGTGGGTACCGGCAGGTTCAGGTAGCCGGCCAGCTCACGCAGCCACCTGTCGGTGCGTTGACTGCCCGGCACCACCGGCACGTTGTCGGTGGTCAAACGCTGCTCGCTGCCATCGCGCATCACCAGCCACAGCTGGGTATAGACCGGCTCGGCCTGTGGGCGGCGGCGAAGTTCGAGGGCATGGGGGGCATTGATGCTGAACACCGACTGCACCCGTTCGCGGCCGCCGAAAAAGTTACGGGTGCGGCGCGTGCCTTCACCGTTGTGCCGCGATAACAGCAAGGTTTCGCGGGTGCCGGTGTACACCATCAGCAGCAGGCCAAGGGCAGGAATCAGCAGCAGGCCGAGCACGATCAGCAGCGAGGACAGTGGGTCCAGGTCCGCCATCGACGCATTTTCAGCGCTGAACCCCAACACGACGAAGGCCAGCGGCAGGATGAAGGCCATTGCGCCGGTCAGCAGCACGAATGCGCTTTGCACCCGATTGCGCGAGTGGATGTGCAGGTCACCCTGGGCGGTGCGCTCGAAGCGATGGCCTATCAACATGCAGCTCTCCTGGTGCGCCGTTTTTAAGGTTGCTCGAAAGTCTGTGACAGGCGGTGCATGTCGCAGCGCAGGATAGCTTATGCCGGGCAGGGCCGGACCAGCCGCACAGGGGTATTCTCCGGCAGGCCCGTATTGCTAAAGTTTCCCACTCACCCGCCGACAGCTGTTGTTCCCACTTCACGGATGATTTTAATGTTCCGCTCTCTTTTTTCCGGCGTTGCATTGCTCGCCGTCGCCTGCACTGCCCACGCCCGTGCCGTCACCACGCCCGAACAACTGCTGACCGAGTTCTCTCGTTGCGATGCGCATTTCTTCGAGAGCCTGCGCGATGCGCGCTTACCAGCAGGTACCTTGCGCCTGAGTGACTACGGTTCGGTCAAGGCACCGACCATCATGAGCCCGCTGCAGGAAGGTGGCACTTACCAACACTTCGAAACGCCCCTGATCGTTAACGGCGTGCGTATGGTCGGCTATTACAACCAGGCCCAAACCATCAAGGACGTCGGCAATTTTCTGTTCTGGGGTTTTGTAGCCGATGGCTCGCCGCAAGAGGTGGCTGCAAAGCTCAAGCCGCTGATCGTTGATAACGCCCGTTTTGTCAGTCAGGGCAAAGCCATTACCCGCGCCGAAATCCGCCGTGTCGGTGACCCGATCGGCCAATGGCGCACCGAAGGGCTGACCGGTCCCGGCGTCGCTACGCCGTTTGGTTTCGTAGACCGTGTGCTGATGGTCGACGCGGGCGACACGTCCCCGTCGCTCGTGGGACACACCACCGTGTTCTGCTCGCTGCAAGGCACCGTGACCGCGCCGCTCCTGCAGGTCTATCGCCCTGACCTCAACGCTCATCTGCTCGACTGACAAGGATGCTGATCATGAATACTCGCTGGCTCGCACTGATTGCCTGCTCCGCCTTCCTCACCGGTTGTGCAGGGATGCAGAACCCGCAAAAAGCCAACCTTGCCCACTGCGCCAACCAGTTAAAGGCGTCCAAAGCCGAAAACTACCCCCTGGTGCTGCAGGAAGGTGATCTATGCCTGCAGAAAGCTACGCTGCCTGCCTCGCTGCATAGTTTGATTTATGCGGTGCAGGCCGACGCCTACCTCAACCTCAAGCGCTTTCCCGAAGCCTTGGCCGCCAAGGAGAAATCCATGCAACTGGTGGTCAAGCCTGAGCCGCGCGCCTACCTGGACTTGAGCGCCATGTATCGCGCCGCGGGTAACCCGAAAAAAGCCCTTGAGCTCGTGCAGTACAACCTTGACAACGGAATGGGAGAAGCAGGAAAGGGGGCCGGCTTCAATATGCCGACCTACTATCATCTGGGCCTCGCACTGACAGACCTGGGTCAGTACCGGGAGGCCGCCGAAGCATTCAGTACCGGCCTTCAGCGCCAGCCGGACTACGCCTGGGCCTATTATGCGCGCGGGATCGCGTACGACCATTTGGGCAACAGGGAAGACGCCAAGGCCGACTTCATGAAGTTCTCGCAGATCGTCGACAAGAAGTACCTGGAGCAGGAGAACAAGGCCAAGCTCGCGGAGTACAGGATTTCCATGCCGTAATTGGAACACCCGCTTAGGGGCGAATGTGCACGGGGTGGCCAGGCTCTGTTGTTCATCTGTGCTGCGAATGGTTGGGGGGCTGCTGCGCAGCCCAACGGGAGCAAGCTCCCTCGCCACAGGGGGGAGCGTTTGCCTTGGTCAGTTCGCTGCAGCTGCCGCATGCTTCTTGGCCCGTAGCGCCAGGCAGCGGTCGTATTCAGTTGTGAAGGCTTGGTTCGGTGTGTCGTTGGCGTGAGTCAAGCGCACCACTCGGATGATGCTCCGCATATCTTGGGCATCCTGGCCTTTGAGGCCCCTGGCATCCACCAGGTATTGCTCGGCTTTTTCGATGGAAAAGCCTTGGTTGTTGGCGTCGGTGGCGACTTTGTTCATGGCGGAATATTTGTAGCATTGCTGCACGTCTTCGTTGCGTTGGTTATCCCAATTCACTTGCTCGGGCGTGCGGGCGGCCAGGGCTTGTTGGCGGGCGGCTTCGTCGCGTTGGGCCTTGAGTCGTTTTTCCTCGCGGACGGCGGCTTGGTCGGCGAGGCTTTTTGCGTCGCGGGCGTCTTCGGCGGCTTGGTAGGCCTTATCTTGCTCGGCCTTGCGCGCCCATGCCTGCCGGTCGATCTCTGCGCGTCGGGCGTCTTCGCTGGTTTGTTCGGCGTTGGCCTGCACGCGATGCTGGCTGAGGCGTGCGGTGCTGGCAATGTAGGGTTGTTCTTTTTGCAGCGCTTCCAAAAACGCCTTGAACGCACCGACTTGCTGGCGTGAAGGGGCGGCCTCGCACATTTTCATCAACACACCCAGGTCCTGCGCCAGGAAGTGCTTGGACACATCGACCAATTGCGCATGCACGGCGGGGTCGTTGCGGGTGATGACCATGTCGGGAGCCATGATGCGCAGCAGGTTTGAGACCGTGGACGGGTACAGGAAGGTGCTGGCGACCGCGCAGGTCTGCACTGTGGCGTTAAAGTTTTTGTCTTGGATCTGTTCGATGGCCGAAGTGCGGTAGTTTTCGATGTTTTTCAGCTGCAGGGCGTCGGTGTCGTACAGGCTGACGGGAACGCCCATGTCCTTTTCCAGGATGTCGGCGTAGATCCGGGCAAGCCGGTGCAGGGTTTCAAAGTTGTCACCACCGACCGTGGTAGACACCAGCGTGGCGTAGCGGTACTTGCTTGCGTCGGTGAGGCTGGTTTTCAGGGTGCCGAAGTTGTTTTTATCGGAACTGTAGAGCCCGGCGCTGGCGGTGGCCGGCATGAACGCGAGCAGCAGCAGGCTGGCGGCGAGCAGTGTCTTGAATGGCGGCATTGCCTGTCCCTGGTCTTTGTTGGATGAAGTGTGCGGGGCCCGCGCGATGACGCGAGGCCGGGGTGATGCATGATAGCTAAATGACATGGTGAAGGCGTCTTGAGTTTAAAGGGGGCAT
Organism: Pseudomonas sp. NFACC25; assembly: GCF_900100935.1. Classification (NCBI taxonomy): domain Bacteria; kingdom Pseudomonadati; phylum Pseudomonadota; class Gammaproteobacteria; order Pseudomonadales; family Pseudomonadaceae; genus Pseudomonas; species Pseudomonas sp. NFACC25. The sequence continues at coordinate 346,385 of NZ_FMUC01000001.1, read as the reverse complement.
CAGGCTCACCCGGAAAACAGCCCCTTGCGGCGTATAACGGTCTACCATGCCACCCCCGGCAGTGGTTCCACGCGCTACCGATCTCTCTCTTTCAAGGTATCGCCCATGTCCATCGACCAAATCAGCCTTCCCAAGGGTGTAGGCCCTCACGCCATCAAGCTGCTTGACGCCATCACCGGCGCGTCCACCCCCGAAGAACTCAACCGTGCCGGCGGTAAGGCGGAAGGTTTTGTGTTGGGACTGGAGTCCACCAAGGCTATCAAAAGCCAAATCGCCGAGTCGTTGTATGTGGCTTACGACGATGCGGCGGGTCATCGGGCGGGTGAGTTGAAAGGCTGATCATCAGCCGGAGCACGGTGCGGTGGCTGGGCGGCTCACACCGTAAGACTTAATAACCATCCCGCCGCGCCGCTTCCTACAACCACCAGCCACGGTGGCAGTTTCCACACCATCAGCGACACCAGGCCAATCAGCGCCAGGGCGACGTCCTGGGCGGTGAAGATGGCGCTGGTCCACACCGGCTGGTACAGCGCCGCCAGCAACAGGCCGACCACCGCCGCGTTCACGCCCGCCAGCGCGGCTTGGGTGCGCGGGCTGCGGCGCAGGCTTTCCCAGAAGGGCAGCGCGCCCAGCACCAGTAAAAACGACGGTGTGAAGATCGCCAGCAGGCAGAGCAGGCCACCGAGCCAGCCGTTCGGCGCTTGGGTCATCGAGGCGCCGAGGAAGGCGGCGAAGGTGAACAACGGGCCGGGCATGGCTTGGACGGCGCCGTAGCCGGCGAGGAACACATCGTTGCTCACCCAGTGGCGGGGCACGACTTCGGCTTGCAGCAAGGGCAGCACCACGTGGCCGCCGCCGAATACCAGCGCGCCGGTGCGGTAGAAGGCGTCGGTCACGGCCAGGGTTGGGGTGGGCAGCCACTGGGCGAGAATCGGCAGACTGGCCAGCAACAGCCCAAACAGCGACAGCCATAGCGCCCCGGCGCGACGGCTGATGGTCACGGGCAGGGCGTCGTGTGCGGTGGGCGGTGCGGGCTTGAACAGCAGCAGGCCGGCCATGCCCGCGATGAGGATCACGCCGACCTGGCCCCACGCCGATGTTTGCAGCAGGGCCACGCAAGCGGCGAGCAGCATCACGGCCACGCGCGGGGCGTTGGTGCACAGGTTGCGCGCCATGCCCCACACGGCCTGGGCGACCACGGCGACGGCCACCACTTTAAGGCCATGCAACGCGCCGGGAGGGATGGCGGTGCTGTGCCGGGTGATGCCCAAGGCCAACAGGATCAGCACCACGGCGGACGGCAAGGTAAACCCGAGCCACGCCGCCAATGCGCCGCCGTACCCCGCGCGCGACAGGCCGAGGGCGATGCCGACCTGGCTGCTGGCGGGGCCGGGCAGGAATTGGCACAGTGCGACCAAATCCGCGTAACTGCGCTCGCTCAGCCAGCGTCGCCGGGTCACGAACGCGTCCCGGAAATAACCCAGGTGCGCAATCGGGCCGCCAAAGGAGGTAAGGCCCAGGCGCAGGAAAATCAGGAACACTGACCAGGGGCTTTCGCGTCGATCTGCAGGGGAGTCAGCCAAGGCGGGCGGTCTCGGTGAGGGCAGGGCATCGCGGCACCTTAGCGAATTTTGATGACGTGAAGAAGCGGCGCCAGCGCTCAATGTTGTACCGTTGCTCCCCAGGACCGTACCGATGATGAAGGAGCCCCCATGACATTGACCGTCGACACCCTGCTCGAACTGGCCATGGCCAACCCCATCAACGCCGAAATCACTGCGCGCCTGCCTGACCTTGGTGTGGACCAGTGCATGCTCACGGCGGGCTGCCTGTTCCAGGCGGTGTGGAATCATCAGGCGAATCTGCCGGCTGATCAGGGCGTGAAGGATTACGACGTTTTTTACTTCGACACCGACCTGTCCTACGAGGCGGAGGATGCGGTAATTCGTGCGGCGGATGAGCTGTTCAAAGACCTTGGCGTGAATGTCGAGGTCAAGAACCAGGCGCGGGTGCACCTTTGGTACGCTCAGCGCTTTGGTCGGCCTTACCCGCAGTTGCAGTCGGCGCGCGACGGGGTCGACCGTTATCTGGTGGCCGGTACGTGCATCGGCTTGGAGATTGCCACGGGCCAGGTGTATGCGCCGTATGGGTTGGAGGATGTGGAACTGGGGATTTTGCGGATTAATCCACTGCATCCGGAGCAGGCGTTGTTTGAGCAGAAGGCGCGCAGTTATCAGGCGCGGTGGCCCTGGCTGAGGATTGTCGGGTTGGAGATACCGGAATGAATTGGCGCTGAACTTTTAGGTAGGTGTCGCACGTCCAAGCTTCAAATCACTCCCGCCAAGGACAGACGATGACCTTCTTTATCTTCCTGCTTGCCTGCGCCGCCGCCGCCAGTACCGGCGTCATTTTCAAACCCGGCGCCTGGTATGAATCCCTCGTCAAACCCAGCTTCACCCCACCCAATTGGCTGTTCCCGGTGGCCTGGACGATCATCTACCTGCTGCTGGCCTGGGCCGGCTATCGCTTGAGCCTGATCCCCGGCAGTCAAATGGTGCTGGCGCTGTGGGCCGCGCAAATTGCGCTGAATACCTTGTGGACACCGGTGTTTTTCGGCGCGCATCGCCTGCTGGCCGGGATGGTGATCATCGTGCTGGTGTGGATCACCGTGGCGGCGATGGTGGTACTGGCCGTGCGCCTGGACCTGATCACCGGGTTGATCCTGTTCCCGTACCTGGCGTGGCTGTGCGTGGCGGCGGCGCTGAATTTCTCGATCCTGCGTAATAACCGCTGATGGCTCGCCAACCGTGGCCCGTCAGCGAGGCGGAACTGGCGCAGATGCGCCGCTTCAATCAGAAGCTCGCCTGGCTGCCGCGCTTCAAGATCCGCAATCGCGTTACGCCGCGTTTGATCCAGGCGCTGTTGCGCGTCAGTCAAACGCTCAAGCGTGCCATACCGGCTGAAAGCCGGATTGTCGACCACGTCCCGGTGCGCATCCTGCGGCCGAGCGGCAAGCCCAAGGGCGTGGTGCTGGATATCCACGGCGGCGGCTGGGTGATCGGCAATGCGCAGATGGATGACGACCTCAACCTGGGCATGCTGCAGGCGTGCGACGTGGCGGTGGTGTCGGTGGATTATCGGTTGGCGGTGGATACGCCGGTTGAAGGCTTGATGGAAGACTGCCTGAACGCCGCACGTTGGTTGCTCACGGATGATGAGTTTGCCGGGCTGCCGGTGATCGTCGTCGGTGAATCGGCCGGTGGGCATCTGGCGGCGGCGACATTGCTGGCGCTCAAGCAATGGCCGGAACTGCTCAAGCGCATAAGCGGCGCGGTGCTGTACTACGGCGTTTATGACCTGGCCGGTACACCGAGCGTACGCGCGGCCGGGCCTGAAACGTTGCTGCTGGACGGGCCGGGGATGGTGGCGGCGTTGCGGATGCTCACGCCGGGGCTGAGTGATGATGAGCGCCGACAGCCGCCGTTGTCGCCGTTGTATGGCGATTTTGAAGGGCTGCCCCCGGCGTTGATGTTTGTCGGGGAATTGGACCCGCTTAAGGATGACACGCTGCTGATTGCCGAGCGGTGGCCCAGTGCTGAAGCACAACTGCTGCCGGAGTCGGCCCATGGGTTTATTCATTTTCCGGTGGCGATGGCGGATGGGGTGTTGGCCTATAGCCGGCAGTGGATCACTCAGTGCATTGATGGCGAACAGGCATAACTGTATAGGCGCCTCTTTAAGGATCACCCATTCCTCTGTGGTGAGCGAGCTTGCTCGCGTTGGGCTGCGAAGCAGCCCCAAAACCAGCCAGTGCAGAGTAAGCCCGCTTCCCACAGAAAGGACCGATTCACCACAACCGCCTTATCTTTTATCAGCAGGCCGGGTACCCTCTTTTCTCCAAACATTCCCCCCAAGCAAAGGAAAGCACGTGAAGATTCTCCAAGGAGCCATCGGTCTATCGGCGCTGTATCTGCTGGCAGGCTGTGGCCAGGTCACCGAAAAAACACTGACGTTCGATGTGCCCTATGGGATGTATGAAACCGTTCTGCGCCAGAACGTCACCGGAACAGGCCAGTTGACCTGCAAGGTCACTACCGACAACCAGGACCGCGGCGAAAAGTGGGTGCCGTCGGTGATTCTTGCGGCGGCCGAGGACGCTGCCGAGGACGACACCCTGTTTCTTTCCAGCTACACGCCCACCGACAGCGACCAGCGCTTGTTCCAACTGCGCACCTTCAACAAAGCCAAGCCGGTCATCGACACCTTCTTCCATCGGGCCCCCGACCAACGCGGTGTGTATACGTTGCGCCTGACCTGGCAGGCGGACGGCGCCATTGGTTATCAGGTCGCCAGCGGTGGGGCCTGGGAAGAGAGGAAGCTCGTGGACAAGCCCGGTTTTTCCGTGCGCCACGTGAGCGTACATGCCTCCGGTATGAAGGGCAGCGCTGTGTGTGAGTTGCGTGAGTGAACGCGCTGACGTTGAGGCCGGCGACGGTGACTGATCTGACGTCGATCTATCGGGGAGAGCAGGACTACATCCGCCGCTGGGAGCCCGACCACGAAGCCGCCTGGCGGATCCAGTTGGAGCGCCACCTTACGCGCTGGGTCGATAACTTCGAACGCTTGACGATCGCGATGGTGGGCGGGCAGTTCGCCGGTTATTCGCTGTGGACGGCAGAGGAGGGGGTTGCGGAGCTGTGTACGATCAACGTCAGTGACGCTTACCGACGCCAGGGGATCGGTCGGACGTTGCTGGACGCTTACGTGGCGGCGGCTGGGCAGAATGACTTCTTGAAGTTGCGATTGAGCGTACGTTCCGATAACCCTGCCCGGCTGATGTATGAGCGCGCCGGGTTTGTCTGTGTGGGCACAGATTCGAACGACTACCTTTGCTACGAGCGAGCCAGCCGCCCGTGAATATCACCGCAAGAATCGGATAGCCCCCGCTGTCCAGGTGCTCGTCTCATAGGGCTCACCCTAAGAGGCGCCCACCATGAACTTCCGCATTACGGGCCTTGCTCCCGATCCATTTCTCAGTGTGTTTGGTTTGCCCGACGATGAGCTTGCCGCGCGAGGGATCAAGCGTTACCGAGTCGACCGTCACCCCGGTTTTCCCGACCGCATAGAGATGAAAGACGTGCAGGTTGGGCAGAGCGTGCTGTTGCTCAATCACGTCAGCCAGCCGGCGCATTCGCCGTACCGTGCGTCGCACGCGATTTTCATCCGCGAGGGGGCGACGCAGGCTTTTGACGCGGTTAATCAGGTGCCGGAGGTGATGCGAATCCGGCTGCTGTCCCTGCGGGCATTTTCCGAGGAAGGCATGATGGTGGATGCAGATGTCGTGGAAGGGCTGGTGATTGAGCCCTTGATTGAGCGGATGTTGGCCAATCCCGAGGTCAGCTACATTCATGTGCATAACGCCAGGCAAGGGTGTTATTCAGGGCGGATAGATCGGGTACCGGCTTAAGCCGGCAGACGGCCCATATGCGCAGGCCTCTGTAGATCCTAATGTGGGAGGGGGCAAGCCCCCTCCCACATTAGGATCCGGTGTAGTGGACATGTCCTGTTCAGTTAGACCGCAACCGCAGTATTTGCGCCCCATCAAACGGGTCCGTCAGGTAATGCGCCTGCACCCCGAATGTCTCCTGTAGTCGCTGTGGCGTCAGCACCTCCAGCGGCTTGCCCAGCGCGACCAGGCGCCCACGGTCCAGCACGGCCAGGCGATCGCAGGTCAGCGCCTGGTTCAGGTCATGCAGGGCGATGAGGGTGGTCACCGGCAAGCCTTGCACGCCTTTCAAAATCGCCAGTTGATGCTGGATATCCAGGTGGTTGGTCGGCTCATCCAGCAACAGGATCTGCGGCCGTTGCGCCAGGGCACGGGCGATGTGCACGCGTTGGCGCTCGCCGCCGGAGAGGCTGCGCCAGGCGCGGTGGCTCAGGTGGGTGGCGTCCACATCATGCAGGGCCTGGCGCACGATGGCGTCGTCGTCGCCGGACCACGGGCTCAGCGCCGACAGCCACGGTGTACGGCCCAGCGCCACGGCGTCGAACACGCGGATGGCGTCGTCGGTGTCGGCCTGTTGCTCTACCACCGCCAGCTGTTGGGCGATGGCGCGGCGGGACAGGTCGCCCAGGCGCTGGCCGCCCAGGCGCACGTCGCCGCTGGCCGGTGTGCGCAGGCCGGCAAGCAGTTTGAGCAGGGTGGATTTGCCGGAGCCGTTGGGCCCGACAATCCCCAGGGTTTCCCCCAGTTGCACCTCCAGGTGGATATCGCGCAGCAATTCCGCCTCACGCACCTTGAAGCCCAGGCCGGTGCAACTCAGTACGCTCATCGCGCATTCCTCCGGCCAATCAGGATCAGCGCAAACACCGGCGCGCCCACCAGCGCCGTCACCACGCCGACCGGGATCACCTGGCCTTTGATCAAGGTGCGCGACAACACATCGGCCGCAATCAAAAATAACGCGCCGCCCAGCGCACTGGCGGGCAGCAGGCGCGAATGCCCGGTGCCGAGCAGCAGGCGCACCGCGTGGGGGATCACCAGGCCGACAAAGCCGATGGAGCCGACAATCGACACCATCACCGCCGTCACCAGCGCCGCGCACCCCACCAGCACCACCTGCACGCGGCGTACCGGGATGCCCAGGGACGCGGCCGAATCCGTGCCGAAGGTGAACGCATCCAACGCGCGACGATGCCACAGGCACACCACCAGGCCGGTGACCGCCACCGGCACCGCCAGCCACACCGACGGCCAGCGCACGCCGCTGAGGTTGCCCAGCAGCCAGAACATGATGCCGCGCGCCTGTTCAGAGCTGGCGGACTTGGTGATCAGGAACGCGGTAAGTGCATTGAACAGCTGCGAGCCGGCGATGCCGGCGAGGATGATCTGCCCGGTGCCGCTGGACGAACCGCTGGCCCGCGCCAGCAGGATCACCAGGGCAAACGCCGCCATCGCGCCGACAAAGGCGCCGGCCGACAGTGAAATCAGCCCGCCGCCCACGCCCATCAGCGCCACCAGCACCGCGCCGGTCGAAGCCCCGGCGCTGATGCCCAGCAGGTACGGATCGGCCAACGGGTTGCGCAGCAACGACTGCAAAATCACCCCGCAGGTGGCCAGCCCCGCACCGCAGGCGGCGGCCACCAGGGCACGGGTGAGGCGGTAGTTCCACACCACGCCTTCATCGATGGGGTCCAGCACGTAACCGGCCGCCCACAGTTTGTTGGCGAGCACCTGCAGCACCACCTGGGGCGAGATGGCGGTTTCGCCGATGGCCACGCCGGCGAGCACGGCGATCAGCAATAGCGCCAGGGCGAGTAAGGTCCGGATCATTGCGGCAGGTCGTAGCCGTCGATGGCCGTGGCCAGGTGTTCAAGGCCGTCGAACATGCGGATGCTGGCCTGCAGCGCGAGAGCGTCGAGGATGATGATGCGGTTGTTTTTCACCGCGTCCATGTTGCGCGTGACCGGGTCGCTGCGCAGGAAGGCGAGTTTCTTTTCATGGTCGTCGGCGGGGTAGCGGCGGCGGTCCATGCGGGCGATTACCAGGAAGGTCGGGTTGGCCTTGGCGAGGGTTTCCCAGCCGACGGCGGGCCATTCTTCATCGGATTGCACCACGTTGTGCAAACCGAGGGTTTCGAGCATGAACTCCGGAATGCCCTTGTGGCCGGCCACGTAGGGGTCGCTGGCCAGTTCGGCGCTGGAGAACCACACCAGCGCGCTGGCCTGCTTGAGGCCTTTGCTCTGCACGGTGGCCACGGATTGGGCCAGGCGCGCCTGGAGCTCATCGTTCAACTGTTGGCCGCGATCCTGTACATCGAAAATCTGCGCCAGCTGGCGGATGCTCTTGTAGATCGTCTCGATACGGAACGGCTCCAGCCGCGTGCCGTCGGCGCCCACCAGGTTGTCCTTGCCTTCGCAGTCGGAGGGCAGCAGGTAGGTGGGGATCTTCAGGTCGTGAAACTGCTCGCGAGTGCCGACCACGCCTTGCGGGCCCACCACCCATTCCAGCTCGGCGGCCACCAGTTGCGGGCGCTTGGCGATCACCGCTTCAAAGCTGGGCTCGTTGTTGGCCAGGCGCTCGATGCCGTCGTTCTGCGCCTTGAACTGCGGCAACACGCTGTTGAACCACAGCGAGGTGCCCACCACGCGGTCAGCCACGCCGAGGGCATAGAGCATTTCGGTGGCGGCCTGGCCGATGGTCACGCTGCGCGCGGGCGCCTGCGGGAAGGTGAGGGTGCTGCCGCAGTTTTCCAGGGTAAGCGGGTACTGAGTTGGCGCGGCGTGGGCCAGGGCGCAGAAACCCAGGCCGCTGATCAGGGCGGTAACGCGTGGCAGCATGAGGCGATCTCCGTGTGGACCGTACGTGGAAACAGGGCAGGTACGGTTCGGAAATACGCCCTCGACCGCTGCCGAACGGGCAGGCAAGGATGCCCTTCCCGGACACCCCGCCGGTTAGTGATTACTGGGCCGGCAGGTCTCCTGACTGATGCGTCGTCGCCACGCTCCGGCCTTCCCGGACGCGGTCCAGTGGCAGTGGGGAGCAGGCTCGGCACCTACAGTTGCGGGGGCAGTTCCGATTGACGCGGTGTACCGCGCTTCGGATTCCCTATTAGTCCCGTTCGGGAACCGGCGCGGTATGGTAGTTGATTAGGGCCAGGCGATACAGCCCGAAGGGGGCCCGGTCAGAGACGAATATCCTCGGGGCCTCGGATCAGCGCTTCAATTCGCGTGCCCGTGGCGCGCTCTTCGTTGCTGAAGCCGTCGTAGTCCGCCAGGTTGGCGAAGCGGATGCCGGTCAATTGTTCGATCTGGATCACGCTGCGCTGGTAGGTCCTGACCTGGCCGAACATCAGGTCGAGCTGACCCAGCTCGCGGCTTTGGTCGATCATATAGGCGCTGGCGGAGGGCTTGCCGTCATCGCTGAGGTAGGCCACCACTTTCCAGAACGCCTTGGGGATTCTGATGCCACGGTAAAGGCGGTCGTCGTCGGCGAACACCGGGCCGCTGAACACCGTTGCCCGGGCTTTCCAACGCTGCGTGTTATTGAGGATGTAGTCCTCCAGTTCCAGCCAGGTCTTCTGGTTGAACCCGCTCATCTGCGGCGAGCAGTTGGTGAAGTGGAAGGTGTCGAGGTTGGCGGTGTTTGCCGCGTCGCCCCAGTTGGGATCCTGGCGCCGTACCAGGTGGCCGCGATCCAGGCCATTGCTGGCATAGAGCTCTTCGCCCACCTGGGCGCTGATCGGCAGGCGCCCATCGTAGGCCCAGGTGTCGTTGCTGCGGACTATCTCCACATGCTGCCCGCCATCGATATTGACGCCCACGTAGAGCGCCAGTCGTCGGGAACGGGACATCGTCACCGAGAAATGCGTGTAGTCCAGGCGCAGCGGTTGGACGTCGTCCGCCAATGCCTCAGCGGCGGTGGGCCAGGGCACTGCGAAGCTGCTGAGAAAGTCCTCGGCGTAGCCCTGTCGGTCCTGTAGATCCTTGGCCGCGGTGACACGGGGCGTCGCCGCCCGGGCTTCCATCAGGGTGGGATTGGTCGCGATCAACGGGCGCAGATCGGCGAGTCGTGGGCGGTGCGCAAGATCGATTTTGGCTTTGCGGGCTGGCATGGGTAAGTCCTCCTTGGATAAACACGACTGCAACATAGATTGATGACAATTGATGACACGGGTTAACCCTGGGGGGCTATCCTCAAACGGTTACCGGAGCTACACCATATGCCAACAGGGAGCCAGCTAATGTGTGATCGCCACCATCGCAACCCGATTTTCTGCCTGATCCCGCCGTATATGCTCGACCAGATCGCGCGTCACGGTGATAAGGCCCAGCGCGACATCGCGCTGCGCACCCGCGCCAAGGACAGCACGTTCCGTTCGCTGCGCATGGTCGCAGTGCCCGCCAAAGGGCCGGCCCACATGGCCCTGGTCATGGGCGCCGGCAAACGGCGCTCGATCTACAGCGCCGAAGGCACCGACAGCCTGCCGGGCAAGCTGGTCCGCGGTGAAGGCCAGCCCGCCAGTGGCGACGCCGCCGTGGACGAAGCCTATGACGGCTTGGGTGCCACGTTCGATTTTTTCGAAGAGGTGTTCGACCGCAACTCCATCGACGATGCCGGCATGGCGCTGGATGCCACCGTGCACTTTGGCCAGAACTATAACAATGCGTTCTGGAACTCGACCCAGATGGTGTTTGGCGACGGCGATGGGCAGTTGTTCAACCGCTTCACGGTGGCCCTCGATGTGATTGGCCATGAATTGGCCCACGGCGTCACCGAGGACGAGGCCAAGTTGATGTATTTCAATCAGTCCGGCGCGCTGAACGAGTCACTCTCGGACGTGTTCGGCTCACTGATCAAGCAGTATGCGTTGAAGCAAACCGCCGAAGACGCCGATTGGCTGATCGGCAAAGGGTTGTTCACCAAGAAGATCAAAGGCGTGGCCCTGCGTTCGATGAAGGCCCCCGGCACCGCGTTCGATGACAAGCTGCTGGGCAAGGACCCCCAACCAGGGCATATGGATGATTTTGTCCAGACCTACGAGGACAATGGTGGGGTGCATATCAATTCCGGCATTCCCAACCATGCGTTCTATCAGGTGGCGACCCGGATTGGCGGGTTTGCCTGGGAGCGCGCAGGACGTATCTGGTATGACGCGCTGCGCGATGCGCGGTTGCGGCCTAACTCGGGGTTTTTACGTTTTGCGCGTATAACCTACGATATCGCCGGTCGTCTCTACGGCGCGAACAAGGATGAGCACAAGGCGGTCAAGGAGGGCTGGAAAGCGGTTGGCATTAACGTCTGACGTGAGGAACAGCCATGCAAATTTCGATCAAGGAAAACGGCGGGCCGGCGTTTTTTCCGGGTTTGACCAAGCCTCGTACGGTGGAGTTGAACACGTTGCCCGAGCCGGACCAGCAAGAGTTGCGGCAACTGATCGAGGCTTCAAACTTCTTTCAGTTGCCGCAGAGCACCACGCCAGAGCCCGGAAATCCGGGCCAGGTGCACTACACCCTGACCGTGAAGGAAGGCCAGCAGGAACATACGGTGTGCGTGCTCGCGCCGGTGAAGTCGCAGGCGCTGGATGGGCTGGTGCAGTGTGTGCGCCGGCATATCCGCAGTTGAGGTCACCCCAGCAGTTCCTTCACCTTGGTAATGAGCTTGTTGATGTCGAACGGCTTGTCCAGCACCGCATCGAACAGGTCCGAGCGCTGCATGCCGATATGGGCCTGCGCGCCGCTGATCAGGATAATCGGCAGGTGCTTGACGGCCGGCAGCGCGCGCACCGCTTCGGCGAACTCCTCACCGTCCATCACCGGCATCATGAAATCGGTGATGATCAGCGACGGCCGTTCTCGCTCCAGCACCTCCAGCGCCTTTTTCCCATTGCCAGCTGTGACGACCATGAACCCCTCATCTTCCAGTGCGTAGGCAAGGATATCGGCGATCAAGTACTCGTCATCGACGACCAGGATAGTGGCCATGTCAATTCAACCTACCCAAAGACTTAAAAAGCTGAACCAGGCAGCGCTGAATTGGATGCAACTGAGGGGGCATTTGTTGAAACCTTTCTTAAGTCAACGGCTTGGTCACGGATCACCACCTCCAATAATGAGGGGTCATAAAAGCTGTCTCTGACCTTAAGAATGGAAAGCGTCCTTCTAAGTTCAGACTGAATCTCGAAGAAACGCATAAGCATGAGGTTGTCGGCAATGCTCGACAGTTCAGACGCGGGGGAAGTGACCTCCGCGCCGAACAGATCATGCATCTCCCACGTGGCGAAGACCGTGACGCCCCTGGCGCGCAGTTCGTTCATCAGTGCGCTGTAGAAATCGGTGATACGTGCCGGGTTGTTGGAGACGCGGGTCATGCCGCTCAAGCTGTCGATGAACAGGCGCTTGATGCCCTTTTCCTCGACCAGGCGCAGCAATCGCGCCCCCAGCCCGTCCAGCAGGCCTTCGGTGGTGGGCTGCCAGGCGATGGTCAGTGCGCCGCTGTCTTCCATCTTCTGGATATCGATGCCCAGGGATTGGCCTTTGAGCCGCAGGCGCTGAGGGCTTTCGTAGAAGCCGAAGTGCAGGCCGGGGGCGTCTACCGTCGATTCCGAGAGGAACTTGAGGCCCAGGGTGGTCTTGCCGATGCCCGACGGCCCCATGACCAGGGTCACGCTGGAACTGTGCAGCCCGCCGCCGAGGATGCCGTCCAACGAGCCGATACCGCTGGCGATGCGCGTCAGGTCGGCGCTGTCGGGCGCGGACGGCCGGCCATAGAGGCTTTCCAGGCGCGGGTACACCACCAGGCCGTCGTCGTTGATTTCACACTCGTGCAGGCCGGTGAGCGCGCCGCTGCCGCGGGTCTTGCGTAACTGGATACGGCGCACGGAACGGGTGCCGAACAGTTCCTCGCCCATTTCGATCACGCCATCGACCATGGTGTGCTCGGGGCTGCCGTCATCCAGGCGTGAGCTGGTGAGGAACAACACCGTGCAACCGGCGAAGGCGGCATGCCCTTGCAGTTCGGAAATGAATTTTTTCGTGTCGATCGGCGAGTCGGCCTTGGAACGCGCGTTCAACAAGCCGTCCACCACCATGACGGTGGCCCTCTGCCTGCTGATCTCACGCCTGAGCAGCTTGACCACTTCGTCGAGGCCTTCGTTTTCCAGGGTGTCGAAGGCGCTGACAAACTGGATTTCGGCGCCGACACGGGAGGCGTCAAAAAAGCTCAGGGTAGAGAGGAACTGGAAAAGGCGGTCGTGGGATTCCGCCAACAGCGTGGCAACCAGGACTCGGCCGCCATTACGCGCGTGATGAAACCCCAGCTGGTTGGCAAGGATGGTTTTACCTGAGCCGGGGCGGCCCTGAATGATGTAGGACGCCCCAGACACCAGCCCTCCCTTGAGCAGAGCGTCCAGCCCTTCGATTCCGCTTTGAAGGCGATTTAGCTTTTCCACAGTGCGATCCTGACCCTAAAAACATGCTGTTAAGCCGAGTGGACAGAATGCTAACGCCATTTGTTCACTGCTGCTACTTGCGATCCAGCCATACGGTCTGCGCATTGCAGAATTCGCGCAGGCCAAAATGCGACAACTCGCGCCCGAACCCGCTCTTCTTCACGCCGCCAAACGCCACCCGAGGGTCGGACACGCTGAACGCATTGATGAAGATCCCGCCGGTTTCCAGCTGGTTGGCGATGTCGCGGGCCTTGGCCGGGTCGGTGGTGAAGAGGCTGGCGGTGAGGCCGAACTCGCTGTCATTGGCCAGGGCCACGGCGTGGTCGGCATCGCGGGCGGTGATGATCGACGCCACGGGGCCAAACAGTTCCTGTTTGAACGAAGTCATCTGGTCGGTGACGTCGGCCAGTACGGTCGGCTCATAGTAGTTGGCAGCACCGGCGACTTTGTGGCCGCCCAGCAGCAGGGTGGCGCCTTCTTCCAGGGTGGCCTGGACCTGGCCGTGCAGCTCGTCGCGCAGGTCGAAGCGCGCCATCGGGCCGACGTAGGTGCTGACCGAGGTCGGGTCGCCCATCACCAGCGCGCGGCTGGCTTCGACGAACTTGGCGGTGAAGGCGTCCACCACGCCGGCCTCGATGATCAGGCGCTTGGCGGCGGCGCAGACCTGGCCGCTGTTCTGGAAACGACCGATCACGGCGGCCTGCACGGCGGCGTCGAGGTCGGCGTCGTTGAGTACGATGAACGGGTCGGAGCCGCCCAGTTCCAGTACGCATTTCTTCAGCGCGGCACCGGCCTGGGAGCCGATGGCCATGCCGGCGCGTACGCTGCCGGTGAGGGTGACGGCGGCGATGCGCGGGTCGGCGATGGCGGTGGAGACGCCGTCCTGGGTCACGTTGATCACTTCGAACAGGCCTTCGGCGAAACCGGCTTTCTGCAACGCCGCTTTCATCAGGTAGGCGCTGCCCATCACGTTCGGCGCGTGTTTGAGCACGTAGGTATTGCCGGCGAGCAGGGTCGGCACGGCGCCGCGCAGCACTTGCCATACCGGGAAGTTCCACGGCATCACGGCGAGGATCGGGCCCAGCGGGCGGTATTCGATCCGGGCGCTGCCGTTGTCCACCAGGGTGGGTTCCGGGGCCAACATGGCCGGGCCGTGGGCGGCATACCACTCGCTGAGCTGGGCGCATTTTTCGATTTCGGCGCGGGCCTGGGTGATGGGCTTGCCCATTTCCAGGGTGATCATCTGCGCCATTTCTTCGGCTTGATCGCGCAGTGCGCCGGCCAGGGCCAGCAGCAGTTCGGCACGCTGGCTGACTGGCTGGCGGCGCCAGGTGCGGAAGGCTGCGGTGGCGCGGTCGAGGGCTGCGTCCAGTTGCGCGGCGTTTTCGTAGGGATAGCTGCCGACGGTTTCGCCGGTGGCGGGGTTGATCGACAGGGCGTGGGTCTGGTGGGAAATAGCGTTCATGGCACCGTCCGGCTGAAAGAGTGGAATGGGTTCAGCCTACGGGGATGCATGTTTTCTGGAAACTGAATAATATTAAGTAATACATTCACGATTGGAGAATGACTTGGACTTGGTGCAGCTGGAAATCTTCAAGGCCGTTGCCGAGCAAGGCAGCATCAGCGCCGCCGCACAGTTGATTCATCGGGTGCCGTCGAACCTGACCACGCGCATCAAGCAACTGGAGCAGGATCTGGGCGTGGAGTTGTTTATCCGCGAGAAGAGTCGCCTGCGCCTGTCGCCCGCCGGATGGAATTTCCTCGGTTATGCGCGGCGTATTCTCGACCTGGTGCAGGAAGCCCGCGCGACGGTGGCGGGGGAGGAGCCCCAGGGCGCATTTGCCCTCGGCTCCCTGGAAAGCACGGCGGCGGTGCGCATCCCGGCGCTGCTCGCGGCCTACAACCAGAAGCACACCAAGGTTGAATTGGACCTGAGCACCGGGCCTTCAGGCACGATGATCGAGGGCGTATTGTCGGGACGGCTGGCGGCGGCGTTCGTCGATGGGCCGGTATTGCATGCCACCCTGGAAGGCGTGGCGGTGTTCGAGGAGGAGATGGTGGTGATTGCGCCGCTGCACCACGCGCCGATCACGCGAGGGCAGGATGTGAACGGGGAGAGCATCTACACCTTTCGCTCCAACTGTTCCTACCGGCACCATTTCGAGCGCTGGTTCGCACAGGACGGCGCGGTGCCGGGGAGGATCTTCGAGATGGAGTCCTACCACGGCATGCTCGCCTGTGTCAGCGCCGGGGCCGGCCTGGCGCTGATGCCACGCAGCATGCTGGAAAGCATGCCGGGGTTTACCACGGTGAGCGTGTGGCCGCTGACGGACAGTTTCCGCACCCTGTATACCTGGCTGATCTGGCGCCGTGGCACGGTGTCGCAGAGTTTGAACAGTTTTGTGAAGTTGCTGGAGGAGCAGGGTGTGGCGTCGGCCTAGCCGCCGAACTGGAAGGTGCCCATGGCCAGCTTGGCCATGATTGCCGTCGCGCCCAATTGCACCAGCCACAACGCCAAACCGCCCAGGAATACCCCGAGCGCCACCTGCAACACCAGGCTTTTCTGGCGCTTGGCTTGGGGCGCGCGCGGGGTGTAGTCGTGCAATTCGTCGCGGTCGGCGCGCAGGTCCAGGTCGTCGTTTCTCATAGGGCTCTCACAGCAAAGGGGCAATCAGGGTTCAGTCTAGTGGGTTCGCCAATAAAAAGGGGGAAGCCATCGGCTTCCCCCTTCGTATGACGTCGTCAGGCTTATAGAACCTGAACAATCGCCTTTGTTACCGCAGCAATGTTCGACTGGTTCAACGCCGCCACGCAGATACGCCCGGTATCCAGCGCGTAGATACCAAACTCGCTGCGCAGGCGGGTGACTTGCTCAACGGTCAGGCCGGAGTAGGAGAACATCCCGCGCTGGCGACCGACGAAGCTGAAGTCGTGGCCCGGCGCAGCCTTGGCCAGCTCGGCAACCATCTGCTCACGCATGCCACGGATGCGCAGGCGCATCTCGGCCAGTTCGGCTTCCCACTGGGCGCGCAGCTCAGGGTTGTTGAGCACTGCGGCAACAATCGCTGCGCCGTGGGTTGGCGGGTTGGAGTAGTTGGTGCGAATCACGCGCTTGACCTGGGACAGGATGCGCGCGCTTTCTTCCTTGGAGTCGCCGACGATGGACAGCGCGCCCACACGCTCGCCGTACAGGGAGAACGACTTGGAGAACGAGCTGGAGACAAAGAAGGTCAGGCCCGACTCGGCGAACAGGCGCACGGCGGCGGCGTCTTCGTGGATGCCGTCGCCAAAGCCCTGGTAGGCCATGTCGAGGAACGGCACCAGGTTCCGGGCCTTGACCACGTCCAGCACGTTCTGCCAGTCGGCCGGGCTCAGGTCGACGCCGGTCGGGTTATGGCAGCAGGCGTGCAGCACCACGATGGACTGGGGCGGCAGGGCGTTGAGGTCTTCGAGCAGGCCGGCACGGTTCACGTCGTGGGTGGCGGCGTCGTAGTAGCGGTAGTTCTGCACCGGGAAACCGGCGGTTTCGAACAGGGCGCGGTGGTTTTCCCAGCTCGGGTCGCTGATGGCAACGACGGCGCCTGGCAGCAATTGCTTGAGGAAGTCTGCACCCAGCTTCAGGGCGCCGGTGCCGCCTACCGCTTGCACGGTGGTGACGCGGCCAGCGTTCAGCAGTGGCGATTCAGCGCCGAACAGCAGGGTCTGCACGGCCTTGTCGTAGGCCGCAATGCCGTCGATCGGCAAGTAGCCACGGGCGGCGTGTTGCGCCACGCGAATGGCTTCCGCTTCGGCAACGGCACGCAAGAGTGGAATCTTCCCCTCCTCGTTGCAGTAAACGCCCACGCCAAGGTTAACCTTGGTGGTTCGTGTATCGGCGTTGAATGCTTCGTTGAGGCCCAGGATTGGATCGCGTGGTGCCATTTCGACAGCGGAGAACAGGCTCATTTTTGCGGCAGCTCTATGGGAGAAGGGAGGGACGTGTCGCGCTCCAGCCGAATGCACTAGAGCGGTGCACAAACGGGGAGCTAGTATAGAGGCCATCACCGCTGAGGGCGACAACCGAAACGGCTTTTCGGCCAAGTTTTTCGGTTTATTTGCCGACCGTTAGTCTTATTGCAACATTGATCAACCACGGCAGACAGGACGATTGCCTTGAAACCCGTCACATTCGCCACCACTTCTACAGCTATCATGGTTTTTTCCTACGACCCGCTCTGAAACTTCGCGGGTTGTGGTCTTTTTCGTCCCCGACGGGTTTACAGTCTGGGGTGACTTCAAGAGGTACGTTATGTCGGATTTCCAACTAGTCACCCGCTTTGAACCTGCCGGCGACCAGCCCGAGGCCATTCGCCAGATGGTCGAAGGCATCGAGGCCGGCTTGGCGCACCAGACGCTGCTCGGAGTGACCGGTTCGGGCAAGACCTTCAGCATCGCCAACGTGATTGCGCAGATCAACCGCCCCACGCTGGTGTTGGCTCCGAACAAGACCCTGGCCGCGCAGTTGTACGGCGAGTTCAAGGCGTTCTTCCCGAACAACGCGGTGGAATACTTCGTTTCCTACTACGACTACTACCAGCCCGAAGCGTATGTACCGTCCTCCGATACCTTTATCGAGAAGGATGCGTCGATCAACGACCATATCGAGCAGATGCGGCTGTCGGCGACCAAGGCGCTGCTGGAGCGCAAGGACGCGATCATCGTCACCACGGTGTCGTGCATCTATGGCCTGGGCAGCCCGGAAACCTATTTGAAGATGGTGCTGCACGTCGACCGCGGCGACAAACTCGACCAGCGCGAGCTGCTGCGCCGCCTGACCAGCCTGCAGTACACCCGCAACGACATGGATTTTGCCCGCGCCACCTTCCGCGTGCGTGGCGATGTGATCGACATCTACCCGGCCGAATCCGACCTGGAGGCGATCCGCATCGAGCTGTTTGACGATGAAGTCGAGAGCCTGTCGGCCTTCGACCCGTTGACCGGCGAGGTGATCCGCAAGCTGCCGCGCTTCACCTTCTATCCGAAAAGCCACTACGTGACCCCGCGCGAAACCTTGATGGGCGCCATCGAGGGCATCAAGGTCGAGCTGGCCGAGCGCCTGGAGTACCTGCGCGCCAACAACAAGCTGGTGGAAGCCCAGCGTTTGGAGCAACGCACGCGCTTTGACCTGGAGATGATCCTCGAGCTGGGCTACTGCAACGGCATCGAAAACTACTCGCGCTACCTCTCGGGCCGTGAGTCCGGCGCGCCGCCGCCGACCCTCTACGACTACCTGCCCGACGACGCACTGCTGGTGATCGACGAATCCCACGTCAGCGTGCCGCAAGTGGGCGCCATGTATAAGGGCGACCGTTCGCGCAAGGAAACCCTGGTGGAGTACGGCTTCCGTCTGCCGTCGGCACTGGATAACCGGCCGATGCGCTTTGACGAGTGGGAAGCCATCAGCCCGCAGACCATCTTTGTGTCGGCCACGCCGGGCAACTACGAGGCCGAGCATGCCGGCCGTGTGATCGAGCAACTGGTGCGTCCCACCGGCCTGGTCGACCCGGAGATCGAAATCCGCCCGGCGCTGACCCAGGTCGACGACTTGCTCTCGGAAATCACCAAGCGCGTGGCGCTGGAGGAACGGGTGCTGGTCACCACGCTGACCAAGCGCATGTCCGAAGACTTGACCGACTACCTCGCCGACCACGGTGTGCGCGTGCGCTACCTGCACTCGGACATCGATACCGTGGAGCGCGTGGAAATCATCCGCGACCTGCGCCTGGGCACCTTTGATGTGCTGGTGGGCATCAACCTGCTGCGCGAAGGCCTGGACATGCCGGAAGTGTCGCTGGTGGCGATCCTCGATGCAGACAAGGAGGGCTTCCTGCGCTCCGAACGCTCGCTGATCCAGACCATCGGTCGCGCGGCGCGTAACCTCAATGGCCGGGCGATTCTCTACGCGGACCGCATCACCGGCTCCATGGAGCGGGCGATTGGCGAGACCCAACGCCGTCGCGACAAGCAAATAGCCTTCAACCTGGAAAACGGCATTACGCCCAAGGGCGTGTTCAAGGACGTTGCCGACATCATGGAGGGCGCCACCGTGCCGGGCTCGCGCAGCAAGAAGCGCAAGGGCATGGCCAAGGCCGCCGAGGAAAGCGCCAAGTACGAAAACGAACTGCGCTCGCCGAGTGAGATCACCAAGCGGATTCGCCAGTTGGAAGAGAAAATGTACCAGTTGGCGCGCGACCTGGAGTTCGAGGCGGCGGCGCAGACGCGCGATGAGATTGGCAAGTTGCGCGAGCGGTTGCTGGCTGTCTGATCTGCGGTGGCTGGGCTGGCCTCATCGGGGGCAAGCCCCCTCCCACACTTTGACTCGTGAACACCGTCAAATGTGGGAGGGGCGGTGCGACGATTCGACTTGCCCCCGATGGCTGCGCCTCGGTTTTCCAGAAATCACCCAGGCTGTTACCATTCGCCCCTTGTTTCAATTTCAGTTATATCGCCCATTCGAGACCTGCCATGACCACCGTCCGCACGCGCATCGCGCCATCGCCTACTGGGGATCCCCACGTCGGCACTGCCTACATCGCCTTGTTCAACTACTGCTTTGCCAAGCAGCACGGCGGTGAATTCATCCTGCGGATCGAAGACACCGACCAACTGCGCTCCACCCGCGAGTCGGAACAGCAGATTTTCGATGCCCTGCGCTGGTTGGGCATTACCTGGGCCGAAGGCCCGGACGTTGGCGGCCCGCACGGTCCGTATCGCCAGAGCGAGCGCAGCGACATCTACAAGCAGTACACCCAGCAATTGGTGGACATGGGTCATGCGTTCCCATGTTTCTGCACCGCTGAAGAACTCGACCAGATGCGCGCCGAGCAACAGGCCCGTGGCGAAACCCCGCGCTACGATGGCCGCGCATTGCTGCTGTCGAAAGAGGAAGTGGCTGCCCGCCTGGCCGCCGGTGAACCTCACGTTATCCGCATGAAGGTGCCGAGCGAAGGCGTGTGCGTGGTGCCGGACATGCTGCGCGGTGACGTCGAGATCCCGTGGGACCGCATGGACATGCAGGTGTTGATGAAGACCGACGGCCTGCCGACGTACTTCCTGGCCAACGTGGTCGACGACCACCTGATGGGCATCACCCACGTACTTCGCGGTGAAGAATGGCTGCCATCGGCGCCGAAGCTGATCCTGCTTTACGAATACTTCGGCTGGGAACAGCCGCAGTTGTGCTACATGCCGCTGCTGCGTAACCCGGACAAGAGCAAGCTGTCCAAGCGCAAGAACCCGACCTCGGTGACGTTCTACGAGCGCATGGGCTTCATGCCCGAAGCGATGCTCAACTACCTGGGGCGCATGGGCTGGTCGATGCCGGACGAGCGCGAGAAGTTCTCCCTGCAGGAAATGGTCGATAACTTCGACCTGTCCCGCGTGTCCCTGGGCGGGCCGATCTTCGATATCGAGAAACTCTCGTGGCTCAATGGCCAGTGGCTGCGTGATCTGCCGGTGGAAGAATTCGCCAGCCGCGTGCAGCAATGGGCGCTGAACCCTGAATACATGATGAAGATCGCGCCGCTGGTGCAGGGCAGGGTGGAGACGTTCAGCCAGGTCGCACCGTTGGCCAGCTTCTTCTTTGCCGGTGGCGTTAACCCGGATGCCAAGTTGTTCGAATCGAAGAAACTCTCTGGTGACCAGGTTCGCCAGTTGATGCAACTGATCCTGTGGAAGCTGGAAAGCCTGCGCCAGTGGGAGAAGGACGCGATCACTGCGACGATCCAGGCGGTGGTGGAATCCCTGGAGTTGAAATTGCGCGATGCCATGCCGCTGATGTTTGCCGCGATTACCGGGCAGGCCAGTTCGGTGTCGGTGCTGGATGCGATGGAAATTCTCGGCCCGGACCTGACCCGTTTCCGCCTGCGCCAAGCCCTTGATTTGCTTGGTGGTGTATCGAAGAAAGAAAACAAAGAGTGGGAAAAGCTGTTGGGCGCTATCGCTTAAGCAGTCCGTTGCAGCGACGAAACCCAGGTTTTCCGGGGTTTCGTCGGTAAGTGATTGTTATCCCGGCAAAAAATTTTGGAAAATGTTGAAAATAAATTTGACACCTTTCCAAACCGCCATTAAGATTCGCCCCGTCCTCACCGATGAGGGGCTATAGCTCAGCTGGGAGAGCGCTTGCATGGCATGCAAGAGGTCAACGGTTCGATCCCGTTTAGCTCCACCAATCTACAGGTTCAAGGTCTGGCCACACCGTCCTTGAATCGATCAGCTCTCAGCGCTGGTCAGCTGTACAGAAGGTTTTGTCCCCTTCGTCTAGTGGCCTAGGACACCGCCCTTTCACGGCGGTAACAGGGGTTCGAGTCCCCTAGGGGACGCCAGTTTCAACAAGCAGTTCGAAAGGTCTGCTGCGCCGCGAGGCGAAAAATCCGGGGCTATAGCTCAGCTGGGAGAGCGCTTGCATGGCATGCAAGAGGTCAACGGTTCGATCCCGTTTAGCTCCACCAATTTATAGGTTCAAGGTTTTGGCCACTCCATCCTTGAATCGACCAGTCTCAGCCTGGTCAGTTGTATAGAAGGTTTGTGTCCCCTTCGTCTAGTGGCCTAGGACACCGCCCTTTCACGGCGGTAACAGGGGTTCGAGTCCCCTAGGGGACGCCACGATTACCCGCTCTGCGGGATTTTTAAGGGTCATTCAATTATTGAATGGCCCTTTTGTTTGTCTGGCGTTTGGCCAATTCTCTCTCCCCATTCCCTTTGCTCTGCTGACCAGTGGTCATGCTTGTCGCTTGCTAAATATTATTATGGTAATAATATTCAACCCATGAAAGTCGGAGGCAACGATGAGCGATAAAAAAGCGCAAACCCGCGAACGTATTCTGCAAGCCGCCAGCGCTGCATTGACCCAGCGTGGTCCGGCCGAGCCTAGCGTGGGCGAAGTCATGGGCGCGGCGGGGCTGACCGTCGGTGGTTTCTACGCGCACTTCGAAAGCAAGGACGCCTTGATGCTGGAGGCGTTCACCCAGTTGTTGGCGCGGCGGCGTGCATCTATCGACGATATGGACGCACAGCTGACGGGAGAAGAGCGCAGGGGCCTGGTGGCGGCGTTTTATCTGTCACGCAAGCACCGCGATTCTACAGTCCAGGCATGCCCGATCCCGGCCACCGTGGGCGAGATGGCGCGGCTGCCGGACGCCTTCCGCGAGGCGCTGAGCGAGCATGTGGAACTGATGGCGGCCCAGCTTGCCGCGAGTCCCGAAGACACTGACAAAGCCTTGGCTGATATGGCGTTGATGATCGGCGGGCTGGCCTTGGCGCGTGCCCTGGGGCCGGGCGAGTTGTCGGACCGAGTGTTACGCGCGGCCAAGTCGGCTGTGCGCTAGAAGAGGGTGCGAGGATGGGCGCGTTAACCTGGATTCGTCGCTTCAACGGCACCGTTGGACACCTGGCACCGCAAACCGTGGCCAACAAGATGCGGCGTGCCTTCATGACGCCACGCGACCTGCCGCCACGTGACTGGGAGCTGCCGCTGCTGGCGCAATCGGAGCGCATCACCTTGCGTTTCGGCCTGTCGGCCCTGCGCTGGGGCCAAGGCCCTGCGGTGTTGTTGATGCACGGCTGGGAAGGCCGGCCAACCCAGTTCGCCAGCTTGATCACCGCGTTGGTAGGCAACGGTTACTCGGTGATTGCCCTGGACGGTCCGGCCCATGGTCGTTCGCCGGGACGGGAAGCTCACGTGCTGCTGTTCGCCCGAGCCATGCTGGAGGCGGCTGCCGAACTGCCGCCGCTGCACGCCGTGATCGGCCATTCCATGGGCGGCGCCAGTGCGATGCTGGCAGTGCAGTTGGGGCTGCGTACCGAGGCGTTGGTGAGCATCGCCGCACCGTCGCGCTTCCTGGATGTGCTGCGCGGCTTTACCACCATGGTCGGTCTGCCGGCGCGGGCACGCTCGGCGTTTATCCAGGAGGTGGAGTTGACGTTCGGCATGCCGCTCAAGCACCTGGATGTGGCCCACTACCAGATGAATATCCCCGGCCTGATCGTGCACGCCGAAGACGATACCTTTGTTCCGGTCAAGGCGTCTCAAGCCATCCACGAAGCCTGGTTCGACAGCCGCCTGCTGCGCCTGGAGCAAGGCGGGCACCAGAAAGTGCTGGCCGATCCCCGGGTGATCGAGGGCGTGCTGGCGCTGTTGGCCGGCTGTCGTCTACAGGACCGGCAAACCGCCTGATACACTGCTCCCGCCGACATCAATCGACTGGAGCAAGGCATGGGCTGGGATTTGGCAACGCCGTTTATCATCGATCTGCAGGTCGCCCCTGAAGACATCGACGGCCTGGGGCACGCCAATAATGCGGTGTACGTGTCCTGGCTGGAGCGCTGCGCCTGGCGCCATTCCCAGCGCCTGGGGCTGGACCTCACCGAGTACCGCCGCCTGGACCGTGCCATGGCCGTGGTGCGCCATGAAATCGATTACCTCGCGGCAGGCTACGAAGGCGATGAGCTGCAGCTGGCCACCTGGATCGTCGATTGGGACCAGCGCCTGAAGATGACCCGTCGTTTCCAGCTGGTACGCCCGCGTGACGGTGCGACCTTGCTGCGGGCGCACACCACCTTTGTCTGCATCGAATTGTCCAGCGGCAGGCCCAAGCGCATGCCGGCCGAATTTCTCGACGGTTATGGTCCCGCCCTGACAGGGGGTTAACGGTTGCCGCGGGAAACCCAGTAAACTGCGCCACGATTTTTGTTGAGTGTTTTCCATGCAAATTGCTTTGGCGCCCATGGAGGGGTTGGTCGACAACATCCTGCGGGACGTGTTGACCCGCGTGGGCGGTATCGACTGGTGCGTGACCGAGTTCATTCGCGTCAACGACCGCCTGCTCACCCCGGCGTATTTCCACAAGCTCGCCCCGGAACTGCTGCACGGTGCCCACACCGCAGCCGGTGTGCCGTTGCGCGTGCAATTGCTCGGTTCCGACCCGGTATGCCTGGCGGAAAACGCCGCCCTGGCCTGCGAGCTGGGTTCCGAGGTGATCGACCTGAACTTCGGCTGCCCGGCCAAGACCGTCAATAAGTCCCGCGGCGGTGCGGTGCTGCTCAAGGAGCCGGAGCTGCTCAACCAGATCGTTGAACACGTGCGCCGTGCCGTGCCGGCCCATATCCCGGTGACCGCCAAGATGCGCCTGGGCTTCGACAGCCCGGATGGCGCGCTGGTGTGCGCCACGGCCCTGGCCGAAGGCGGTGCGGCGCATATCGTGGTGCATGCGCGTACCAAGACCGATGGCTACAAGCCGCCCGCCCACTGGGAATGGATTCCGCGTGTGCAGGAGGTGGTCAAGGTGCCGGTGTTCGCCAACGGCGATATCTGGAGCGTCGAAGACTGGCGGCGCTGTCGGGAGATCAGTGGTGTCGAAGACATCATGCTCGGTCGCGGCCTGGTGGCGCGTCCGGACCTGGCCCGGCAAATCGCCGCCGCGCGTGCAGGCGAAGACGTCGTGGAAATGACCTGGGCGCAAATGCAACCCATGCTCCAGGACTTCTGGACCCAGTCGGTCGCACAGTTGACCGAGCGCCAGGCCCCTGGCCGGTTGAAGCAGTGGCTGGCAATGCTGACGCGCAACTACCCCGAAGCTGTCGCGCTGTTTACCGCCTTGCGCCGCGAGACCGAACTGGGGCAGGTCAGCCGGTTGTTGGGGATGGATACTCCGGTCGCAGCCTGACCTTTCACCGCGCTGTGTCGAACGCCTGATATGTTTCACAGAAGGCTCCTTGTCGAAAGACAAGGAGCCTTCTGCGTTTAAAAGTCTTTGGATAAGGACTGAATCATTCTGCACGTTCTGGTGACTGTTCCTGCGACGCTTTGATGATTGCGGGTGGATGTTCTGTGCGTGTGAATTATCACAGTTCAACTATTAGTGGTGTGTTCAGTTATGTCTCTTAATTGCATGTCCAGCACTTTATGAGTGGGTATGTCTGTTAGTACGGCGCCGGTGCGCGATGAATCAAGGTTTTCTTGGAATGACCATGGGGTAAAGTCTGAAAGTTCACGTTGGTTTCCTTATGTGAGGCGCGATTTCTGGAACTCGATAGTCTCACGCTCCACGAAGTAGGGACTGTAAGGCAGCGCTGTTGTTTTCCAGTACATATAAATCCTGTCGCCACTCCTGGCGTGTAACCGCCGGGCGGCGCCCACTAAGGAGCGTATTCATGTCCATCTCGATTAATGGTTCACCCTCTGTAAAGGTTGAGACCCCACGTCATCATTTGCTGCCATCGACACCTGTTAAAAACAATGAGCCGCTGAGTTCTTCCAAGGCGGATCCAATATGGATTTCGCCTGCGCTTCGGCCTGATATTTCCCGAGCGCCTCACGGTGAAATGATGATCAACGCCGGAGCATTTTCAAAATTGTTCGACATGCTTGAGCAAGTCTTCAAAACCATGCGTGAGATGGTGTCGGGGAGAAACATGACCCCCGCCCTGGCCACACATTCCGATAAAACACCCAAGCACACGCCGGATATGACGACCCTGCTGAAAGTGAAGGCAGACCCAGCTCAGTTGACGGCGGTCACGTCGGATACGACGACCCTGCTGAAAGGGAAGGCAGATCCAGCTCAGTTGACGGCGGTCACGTCGGATACGACGACCCAGTTGAAAGCAAAGGCAGATCCAGGCAAGTTGCCGCAGGCCGCGCCGGCCATGATGACTCAGCTGAAAGCAAAGGCAGAGCCCGCTCAGTTGACGGCGGTCACGTCGGATGCGACGACCCAGCTGAAAGCAAAGGCGGAACCAGCCACGTTGCCGGGGACCACCCCGGACCTGGCGACCCAATTGAAAGTGAAGGTGGAACCAGGCACAACGCCCAGGGCTACATCGGATACGACGAACCAGCTGACAGTGAAAGTCGACAAAGGGACGCTTCAGTCGGTCCCTGTGCCCCATGTCAACGTGAGCAACGACTCGAATGCGCAGGTCAAGGTAGAGCTCAATATCGGCAATTGCCACTGTCCTGATACCCATGTGGAGCGCGACGGAGGAGGGGTCAATCCTCTTTCGGTGCCCACCCCCGGGGTGACTCCACAACCCGATGCCAAGGTGCCGCCCATCAGGCCTGAGGTACGGCTTAATGCTCACCCGTTGCACAGGCTCGACGTGACTCCACGGCACGACACCAAGTTGCCGGACACCAAGTTGTCGGACACCAAGTTGTCGGACACCAAGTTGTTGGACACCAAGTTGTTGGACACCAAGTTGTCGGACGCAAAGTTGTCGGACTCCAAGGCTCCTGACGCCAAGGTGACACCACCCTCCAAAGCCAAGTCTTCAGGCATCCATCCTGGCGCGCTGCACCGGCTTGAATCGACGCCCCTGCCCGGAACTACACCGCGACCTGACACAAAGACCGTGACCTCGACCGATAACAGGCAGAAGGATATTCCAGATCAGTCAAAGCCCGAAGTGGACGTCACCAGTCCTGGCCCTGCTGAAAATGAGACTGACTTCAAGGGGTGGGCCTTTATCAACCGTCGTCGGTTAGGAAACTGATTCCTGCCATTGCGTCGCAACTTCTTGGATAAATAAAACGGTGTTTCTCCGGGCGGCACAGCGCTTGGAGAAATACTCGGAAAGTGGAGTGAACACCATGTCGTATTGTTCGATTCATAATATTGCGCGCGTAGTGAATGTTCGTCAGGCGTATAACAGAAACTTGCCGGCGGCCGTCAACGAACCTGCACCTTCCTATCGGTTTAAATCTATCGAGTTTGGTACAGGCGCTGCATCTGCTACCGCAGGCGGGCCACGCGGTCAGGCGGCGATAGGCGCCGATCCAGATCCGGCTGCCAGCGTTATTGCGTTGTTCACTTCGTTTTTTACGCAGTTATTTAATCTTCTAACGAGTAAAACGGATAAGTTGGTTCCCGATAGTACGCCGCGCCCTCAGGTAAATCCGACCGTCGAGCCCGTCGTGCCGCCGGAGCCGCAACCCAAACAGTATGTGCCTATCCCGAACCTGTCGGATAAACGTAATGGCGCAAAACCTGACAATATCTGGAGTGGGTTTCGTCAAGGCCCGGATGGTAACTGTGTCACGGTATCGGCCATCAAGGCAGCCATGTACAAGTTCGGCCAAAGTCCAACGGATATCTATAAAGAGGTGATCAAGACAAGTGATGGTTACCGGGTGACGATGCGCGATGATTTTGTACTTAACTTGACGGATCAAGAGTTAAAAATTGGCGCCGCGGCTTCGCGTTTTATCGGCCGCGATAAAGGCATGCTCAAGGACGCGCAATTCCTGTTCGCCGTCAGTGCCAAGCGTGCGCAGATGGAAAACAACGACGGCTGGGCGAGCCGCAGTTATCCCGCCGGCGTGAGAAGCTTGAACAATGGGGAGGATGAGTTTGGGCCAGGCGAGGGTTTCCTGCGTCTGGGCCTCAGGAAGCACATGAAGAGGGTGAGTGTGCGAGATCTCGCCAGGGGGCAACTGGGCATGTGCAATCGAGCCTTCCATTCCGTGGCGGTGATCAATGGCCGCGAAGAGATGTATGGGCGCCAGGGTTCCGCGCCGACTCGTGGGGACGCCATCGCATTGGTGTGATGTGCGCGTGCAAGAGGTGTGGCCAGTGCCCTGGCTGTACGTTTTCGTCCAGCCTTGAGTGAGCAGTCCGATGAACACTTTGATTGAGGGGCATCGCACGGTCATTGCAAAACGGCTGCCTGAGCATGGTTCAAGTATGGTCCGCTCCGGGGCCGGGATGAGCCTTGATGGGCCTGTGAATGCATTCGCAGCCGCCGAGCGTCGATTCGGCGAAAATATGGACTGCAGTACTCACGTGGCGGTTATCAAACTGATGATGATGACCCTCGGCCCGCGTCCCTCCGATGTTTTCCACCAGGTAACCCAAGCAGGTGAAGGTTATGCCGTCACCATGAAGGATCAATACAGGGTGCATGTATCCCAGGCAGAGCTTGAACAGGTCACCCGGGCGTCAAGGTTCACAGGGCAGGACCCTGATGCGCTGAAGCACGCCAACTTCATGTTGGCGGCCTTTGTAAAGCGCAAGCAGCAACTGGGCGGCTACGCGACGTTCGACGCCGCCCTGGCGAAGACCCTTGAGGGCGAGACAAGCAAGCGTTGCCTGGAGGGAATGGGCGTGTATGGGTTGTCGCGATGGGTTGCCGCCCGCGACATGGTCGGCAGGGATTTGGCCTGGGTCCGCCAGACCCATGACTTCGGAGCGGCGCTCGTGGTGGGCGGCGCCAATCACACGCACGGCGAAGGTTACGGTTATGTGCTGTTTGATGATCGTGAGACGCCACCGCAGCGTGACAGGGGCCTGGCTCAGGTATCGGAAAGTATCCGGCACGCCGATATCTGGAGCGGTTTTTATCAAGGTGTGGAGGGCAATTGCGTGACGGTGTCGGCGATCAAGGCGGCTATCACCCGTTTCCCCGAAGGCATCTACACGGCCATCTACAGAACGCCAGCCGGATGCGAAGTGACCATGCGCGATGGCTTCCGGTTGCGCTTGAGCCATGAGGAACTGAGGCAGGCTACCGCCGCGTCGAACTTCTATGGCAGCAACCCGGTATTGCTGGATTACGCCAACTTCCTCTATGCCTGCAGCGCCAAGCGGGCGCAGTTGGAGAACAACGATTTCCGTGCGGGGAGAAGCTTTACGGCGGCCCTGGAAACCCTCAACGATGGCGAATACCCCGGTGAGGCTCTCCAGCGCCTGGGCCTGTTCGGTTACATCCGTAACAGCACTGTCGAGGAGTTGGTCAACGGTGCAATCGGTACGATTGCAGACGGTTGGCATTCCGTGGTGGTCGTCAAAGGGATGCTGGACCTGTATGGGCAAAAGTACGCCTTGAACGAGTCGCCCTGGCGGCGCAAAACGCTTACTGCGTTGAAGCTGGTGTAAGGGCTAGACCAACAACCGCCGAAATCCTTCGATCGGCAGTGGCCGACTGTGCAAATACCCCTGGAACAAATGGCAGCCCAGCTTTTGCAGGAACGCCAATTGCTCCGGGGTTTCCACGCCTTCGGCAATCACCGTCAGGTTCAGGCTGCGGGCCATGGCCACGATGGCGCGGATGATTTCGGCGTCGTTGGGGTCATGGGTCGCGTCGCGTACGAAGGACTGGTCGATCTTCAGCGCATCCACCGGCAGGCGCTTGAGGTACGTCAGCGATGAGTAGCCGGTACCGAAGTCATCCATGGCAAAACTGACACCGAGCTTCTTCAGGCGGCGCATCTTCGCCACGGTGTCGTCCAGGTTCTGAATCACGATGCCTTCGGTGATTTCCAGTTTCAGCAGGTTGCAGGGCAGTTGATGCCGCTTGAGGCTGCGCTCCACCCGTTCGACAAAGTCGTTCTGGCGAAACTGCCGGGGGCTGATGTTCACGCACAGGCTGAAATTCAGCGGGTCCACCAAGCCTTCGACAATCAGCTGTGCAAAGGCGGCGCAGGCCTCATCAAGGATCCAGGTACCCACTTCGAGGATCAGGCCGCTGTCCTCCAGGACCTTGATGAATTCGGACGGCGACTGCGCGCCCAACTGCGGATGCTGCCAGCGCACCAGGGCCTCGGCGCCGACGATCCTGTTGCCGCGCGCATCCACCTGGGGTTGGTAATGCACGCTGAACTCGCCGCGTGACAGGGCCAGGCGCAGGTCGGTTTCCATGCGCAGGCGCTCGCTGGCGGCCTTTTGCATGCTGTTATGGAACATCTGCGTGGTGTTGCGCCCCGAATCCTTGGCCCGGTACAGGGCGATGTCGGCGCGCTTGAGCAGGTCCGCCGGGGTCGTGCCATGGTCGGGAATCAACGCCACGCCGATGCTTGGCGTGACCTGCAGGCGATGGCCATCGAGGAACATCGGCTCCGAAAGCAATTCGCGCAGGGTATCGGCCAGTTCCTGCACCTGGGTGCTGACTTGCGTGCGCGTGCCATCCAGGCCGCTGAGCAGTACCACGAACTCATCGCCGCCCAGGCGCGCCACCGTGTCCTCCATGCGCACGCTGGCTTCCAGGCGCGCGGTGACGATTTTCAGCACGGTGTCGCCCACCGGGTGGCCGAGGGAATCGTTGATGTGCTTGAAATGGTCGAGGTCGAGAAACAGCAGGGCACCGCGCAGGTTATGGCGCTTGAGCAAGGCGATCTGTTGGCTCAGGCGATCCATCAGCAGCGCACGGTTGGGCAGGTTGGTCAGCGGGTCGTGATAGGCCAGGTGACGGATCTGCGCCTGGGCGTTTTTGAGCAGGCTCACGTCCCGCGCGGTCAGCAGCAGGCACGGGGTTTCATTGAGGGTGATCGGCTCGACCGAGACTTCTACCGCCAACACGTCGCCGCGTTTATTGTGCCAGAGCATTTCCAGGTGAGGGATGCGCCCCTTGATCTGCAATTCGGCCAACAAGGCGGAACGCTGGTTTTCATCGGCCCAGATGCCGATCTGGTACAGCGTCAGGCCGATGGCTTCTTCGGCGCGGTAGCCGGTGAGGCGGCAGAAGCCATCGTTGACCTCCACATAACGGCCGGTGTCGCGCTCGGTGATGGAGATGGCGTCGGGGCTGGAATGGAAGGCCTTGGCGAATTTCTCCTCGCTGGCCTTCAGCGCGGCCTCCGAGCGTTGTTGCTGGGTAATGTCGCGCAACGTGGTGACGATGCACGGCTGGTCGCCCACCTTGATCAGCCGGCTGGAAATCATGCAGGTCAGGGTTTGGCCGTTCTTGTGGTGCACCACGATGGCCACATTGCTCAACGCCTGGTCGCGAATCACCTGTTCGATACGCTGCAGGCGTTTGCTTGACTCGTCCCACAGGCCGATCTGCTCGGCGCTCTTGTCGATCACCTCGGCCGCCGTCCAGCCAAACGTCTGGGTGAAGGCGGGGTTGATCTCGATGAACGCGCCACTGTCCAGGCAGGTGACGCAGATGGGATCGGGGCTGG
Organism: Pseudomonas sp. NFACC25; assembly: GCF_900100935.1. Classification (NCBI taxonomy): domain Bacteria; kingdom Pseudomonadati; phylum Pseudomonadota; class Gammaproteobacteria; order Pseudomonadales; family Pseudomonadaceae; genus Pseudomonas; species Pseudomonas sp. NFACC25. The sequence goes on along the minus strand of NZ_FMUC01000001.1, from coordinate 315,500 downwards.
CCTGGAACAGGCTGGCGAACTTTTCTTCGGAGGCGGTCAGGCGTTGTTCGCGCTCCACCTGGTCGGTGATGTCCAGCAGGGTGCCGGCCATGCGCAGCGGCGCCCCTTGCTCGTCGCGGTAGAGGCGGGCGCGGCTTTCCAGGTAGCGCGAGCTGCCGTCTTCCAGTGGCACGCGGTAAGTCAGTTGGTAATTGCCGGCCGGGCCTTCGCGCAGGGTGCGATAAGCGTTGCGCATGTTCTCGCGCTCTTGCCTGGGCATGCCCTCGAAAAACGCCTCGAAGGATTCATGGAAGGGCTCGGGCGGCAGGCCGTGCAGTTGAGCGGCGCGGGCCGAGCCGTAGAGCATGCCGGTGGGGATGTGCCAGTCCCACGTGCCCAGTTGTGCCGAGTCCAGGGCCAGGTCCAGGCGCTCCTGGCTGTCCTTGAGGGCATTTTCGGCGTTTTTGCGCTCGGTGGTGTCGAGAAAGGTGCTGATCAAGTAGGCCTCCCCCTCCAGCTCGACCTTTTGCGCGCTGAGGGTGCCATCGTGGATCTGGCCGTTGCTGGCGCAGAACTGCACTTCCATGGTGATGGGTTCACCCTTGCGCTGGGTGGCCTGGACCAGCTGCGCGCGTTGTTCGGGGTGGCGCCACAGGCCCAGGTCCAGGGTGGTGCGGCCGATGGCATCGGCCACCGGCCAGCCGAAGAGCATCTCGAAATACTGGTTGGCTTCGCTGATCAGGCCGTCGGACTGGCGGGTCAACAGCACCATGTTCGGGCACAGGTGAAACAGCGTGGCGAAGCGTTTTTCGGAATGGCTGAGGGCGTGCTCTCGCTCGCGCTGGCGAGTGGTCTCGCGGATCACGCCGATCATGCGGCGCCGACCGGCCTTGTCCGGTGCCAGGCTGCCGTTGATCTCCAACCAGTGATACGTGCCGTCCGGCCATTGGATGTGATGGTGCATGGCCTGCTCGAACGGCTCGCCGGCCAGCACCGCATGAAAGGCGCGCACCACCCGGGAGCGATCCGACGGCGCCAGCAGGTCGAGGTAATCCAGGTCCTTGGGCAGTGGTTGGCGCGGGTCGAAGCCGAACAGCGCCTGGGTGCCCCGTGACCAGCTGATACGGCCCGTGTCGATTTCCCAGCACCACGCGCCCAGCCGGGCCGCATTCAGGGCTGCCAGCAGTTGCGGGGCGCTGTCCCAGCTCTGCTCCGCCTGCTGGGGGTCCAGGGCGTAGATGCGGGGCAGGGGAGGTAGAGGGTCGACAGGGTTGCGCATTATCAAAGGGCCTTGGCTCGATGGGCAAACAGCGCGGTTTTATTCACAACCTGGGGCCGCACGGCGTCATACCGGTATCACTGGCAGATCCACCTGTGCATCCAACAGGCTCATGAACGCCCGCGCAGCGTTCGACAGTGTCCTTTCGGTGTGCACGATATAGCCTAGCTGGCGACTGAGTTGTATGCCCGGCAAAGCGATGCTCGCCACCTGATCATCGAGCATGGTGCGCGGCAAGACGCTCCAGGCCAGGCCGATGGAGACCATCATCTTGATGGTTTCCAGATAGTTGGTACTCATCGCGATGTTCGGCGTAAGGCCCTGGGCCTCGAACAGACGGCTGACAATATGGTGGGTAAAGGTATTACCGCCAGGGAAAACCGCCGGGTGGCCAGCAATATCGGCCAGGCTGACGTCGCGGTTGCCGGTGAGGCTGTGCTCCGGCGCCACCACGAAATCCAGCGGGTCGTCCCACACCGGGGTGGCGCTTACCAGGTGATGGGGGGCGGGCGCCAGGGTGATCACCGCCACTTCGGCGCGGCCGTGGAGGATTTCTTCGTAGGCCACTTCCGAATCGAGAAACTGAATATCCAGGGCCACGTTCGGGTATTCCCGGGTGAAGGTGCGCAGGATCGGTGGCAAACGATGCAGCCCGATATGGTGGCTGGTGGCCAAAGTGAGGCGGCCGCTGACTTCTCCCGTGAGGTTGGTGAGGGCGCGGCGGGTGTCGTCCAGCACGTTGAGAATCTGATAAGCGCGCGGCAGCAAGGCCCGGCCGGCTTCGGTCAAGCCGACTTCACGGCCCAGGCGATCGAACAGTCGCACCTTCAATTGCTGTTCCAGGCCGGCGATGCGCTTGCTGATGGCCGGCTGGGTCAGGTGCAGGCGTTCACCTGCGCCGGAGAAGCTGCCGGTCTCGGCGATGGCAATAAAGGCATTGAGGTTGGCCAGGTCCATGGTTGTATTCCAGTTGGTAATCCAAAGCATAAAAAATATGAATTTGAGTTATTTAATGTAGCGCCATACCATCAGCCTCACAAGCCAAAGGGTTATTGAAAAGCCCGGCGCATAGAAACACCGCTGATGAGGACCGACTGATGGCCGGCAAAACGCTTTACGACAAGCTTTGGGATTCCCATGAAGTGAAACGGCGCGACGATGGCTCGTCGCTGATCTATATCGACCGTCACATCATCCATGAAGTGACCTCGCCCCAAGCGTTCGAAGGCCTGCGGCTGGCCGGGCGCAAGCCCTGGCGCGTCGACTCGATCATCGCCACCCCGGACCACAACGTACCGACCACCCCGGAGCGCAAGGGCGGGATCGACGCCATTGTCGACACCGTGTCGCGCTTGCAGGTGCAGACCCTCGACGACTACTGCGACGAATATGGCATCACCGAATTCAAGATGAATGACGTGCGTCAAGGGATCGTCCACGTGATCGGCCCGGAGCAGGGCGCCACCTTGCCGGGCATGACCGTGGTCTGCGGCGACTCCCACACTTCCACCCACGGTGCGTTTGGCGCCCTGGCCCACGGCATCGGCACCTCGGAGGTGGAGCATGTGTTCGCCACCCAGTGCCTGGTCGCCAAGAAAATGAAGAACATGCTGGTGCGTGTCGAAGGCACCTTGCCGTTCGGCGTGACCGCCAAGGACATCGTGCTCGCCGTGATCGGCAAGATCGGCACCGCCGGCGGTAACGGCCATGCCATCGAGTTCGCCGGCAGCGCCATTCGCGACCTGTCCATCGAAGGCCGCATGACCATCTGCAACATGTCCATCGAAGCCGGTGCCCGCGTGGGCATGGTGGCGGCGGACGAGAAAACCGTTGAATACGTGAAGGGGCGCCCATTTGCACCGCAAGGCGCCGATTGGGACGCCGCGGTCGAAGCCTGGAAAGACCTGGTGTCCGACGCCGATGCGGTGTTCGACACCGTGGTTGAACTCGACGCTGCCCAGATCAAGCCGCAGGTCAGCTGGGGCACTTCGCCGGAAATGGTCCTGGCCGTCGACCAGAACGTGCCGGACCCGGCGCAGGAAGCCGACCTGGTCAAGCGCGGTTCCATCGAGCGCGCCTTGAAGTACATGGGCTTGAAGGCCAACCAGGCGATCACTGACATCCAGTTGGATCGCGTGTTTATCGGCTCCTGCACCAACTCGCGGATCGAAGACCTGCGCGCGGCCGCAGTGATCGCCAAGGGCCGCAAAGTCGCCTCGACCATCAAGCAGGCCATCGTGGTGCCAGGCTCGGGCCTGGTAAAAGCCCAGGCTGAGGCCGAAGGCCTGGACAAGATCTTCCTCGAAGCCGGTTTCGAGTGGCGTGAGCCGGGCTGCTCAATGTGCCTGGCGATGAACCCGGATCGCCTGGAGTCGGGCGAGCATTGCGCGTCCACCTCCAACCGTAACTTCGAAGGGCGTCAGGGCGCGGGTGGCCGTACCCACCTGGTCAGCCCGGCCATGGCCGCCGCCGCTGCCGTCAACGGTCGTTTCATCGACGTTCGCGAATTGATCTGAGGAAAACCCGATGAGAGCTTTTACCCAACACACCGGTTTGGTCGCGCCGTTGGACCGTGCCAACGTCGACACCGACCAGATCATCCCCAAGCAGTTCTTGAAATCGATCAAACGCACCGGTTTCGGCCCCAACCTGTTCGACGAATGGCGCTACCTGGACGTGGGCTACGCCTACCAGGACAACTCCAAGCGCCCGCTGAACAAAGACTTCGTGCTCAACGCCGAGCGCTACCAGGGCGCCAGCGTGTTGCTGGCCCGGGAAAACTTCGGTTGCGGTTCCAGCCGCGAGCACGCGCCGTGGGCCCTGGAAGAATATGGCTTTCGCAGCATCATCGCGCCGAGTTATGCCGACATCTTCTTCAACAACAGCTTCAAGAACGGCCTGTTGCCGATCATCCTGACCGACGAAGAAGTCGACGAGCTGTTCAAGCAAGTGGAAGCCGATGTGGGCTACCAGTTGACCATCGACCTGGCTGCGCAAACCGTGACCCGTCCGGACGGCAAGGTGTACCACTTTGAGGTGGACGCCTTCCGCAAGCACTGCCTGATCAACGGCCTGGACGATATCGGCCTGACCTTGCAGGACGGCGATGCGATTGCCGCGTTCGAAGCCAGGCACCGGGCGAGCCAGCCCTGGTTGTTTCGTGACGCATAAATTGATGTAGGCAGGACCGGCCTCATCGGGGGCAAGCCCCCTCCACAGGGGGAACGCATTCCAAATGTGGGAGGGGGCTTGCCCCCGATAGGGCCGATACCAGCAACACAACCCTTGAAGGATGCCACCATGACCAGCACCGCCCACACCCAAGTCGTGCAAAAACAATTCGGCGAACAGGCGTCTGCCTACCTGAGCAGTGCCGTGCACGCCCAAGGCACCGAATTCGCGCTGCTCCAGGCCGAACTGGCCGGGCAGGGCCATGCACGGCTGCTGGACCTGGGTTGCGGTGCCGGTCATGTGAGTTTCCATGTGGCGCCATTGGTCAAGGAAGTGGTGGCCTACGACCTGTCCCAGCAGATGCTCGATGTGGTGGCCGCCGCTGCGCAAGATCGCGGTCTCACCAATATCGGCACCGTAAACGGCGCCGCCGAGCGCCTGCCGTTCGCCGATGGCGAATTCGACTTCGTGTTCAGCCGTTATTCGGCGCACCATTGGAGCGACCTCGGCGTGGCGCTGCGCGAAGTGCGCCGCGTGCTCAAGCCGGGCGGCGTGGCGGCGTTTGTCGATGTCTTGTCACCGGGCAGCCCGTTGCTGGACACTTACCTGCAAACCGTCGAAGTGCTGCGCGACACCAGCCACGTGCGTGACTACTCCGCCGCCGAATGGATGCGTCAGCTCAGCGAAGCCGGTTTGCACGTACGCAACAGCAGTCGCCAGCGCCTGCGCCTGGAATACACCTCGTGGGTCGAACGCATGCGCACACCGCAGGTGCTGCGCGCCGCGATCCTGGAGCTGCAGCAGGCGATGGGCCAGGAAGTGCGCGATTACTACGAGATTCAGGCCGACGGCACTTTCAGCACCGACGTGCTGGTGGTCTGGGCCGAACGCTGATTAATTTTCCCGACCTGCCCACGGGCAGGTCGCTCGATGAAATGAGGAACCCATGAGCAAGCAGATTCTGATTCTCCCTGGCGACGGTATTGGTCCGGAAATCATGGCCGAAGCGGTCAAGGTCCTGGAGCTTGCCAACAGCAAGTACAGCCTGGGCTTCGAATTGAGCCACGACGTGATCGGCGGCGCTGCCATCGACAAGCACGGCGTGCCCCTGGCCGACGAAACCCTGGACCGCGCCCGCGCCGCCGATGCGGTGCTGCTTGGCGCCGTGGGTGGCCCGAAGTGGGACAAGATCGAGCGTGATATCCGCCCTGAGCGCGGCCTGCTGAAAATCCGCGCGCAACTGGGCCTGTTCGGCAACCTGCGCCCGGCGATCCTCTACCCGCAACTGGCCGACGCGTCGAGCCTGAAGCCGGAAGTGGTGGCGGGCCTGGACATCCTGATCGTGCGTGAACTGACCGGCGGTATCTACTTTGGCTCGCCACGGGGCGTGCGCGAGTTGGAGAATGGTGAGCGCCAGGCCTACGACACCCTGCCGTACAGCGAGAGCGAAATCCGCCGTATCGCCCGCGTCGGTTTCGACATGGCCCGTGTGCGTGGCAAGAAGGTCTGCTCGGTGGACAAGGCCAACGTCCTGGCCTCCAGCCAACTGTGGCGCGAAATCGTCGAAGAAGTGGCCAAGGACTACCCGGACGTCGAACTGAGCCACATGTACGTCGACAACGCCGCCATGCAATTGGTCCGTGCGCCGAAGCAGTTCGACGTGATCGTCACCGACAACCTGTTCGGCGACATCCTGTCCGACCAGGCGTCGATGCTCACCGGTTCCATCGGCATGCTGCCGTCGGCGTCCCTGGACACCAATAACAAGGGCATGTACGAGCCTTGCCACGGCTCGGCGCCGGACATCGCGGGCCAGGGCATTGCCAACCCGCTGGCGACCATCCTGTCGGTCTCGATGATGCTGCGTTACAGCTTCAACCTGAGCGACGCCGCGGATGCGATCGAGAAGGCCGTGAGCCTGGTGCTGGACCAGGGCCTGCGCACCGGCGACATCTGGTCGCAGGGTTGCACCAAGGTGGGTACGCAGGAAATGGGCGACGCAGTAGTCGCCGCGCTGCGGAATCTGTAATCTCTCGGGCCCGCTTGCAGTTGTTGCTGCAAGGCGGCCCACTTTTTAACAAGGTGTAGTTGCGATGAAACGTGTAGGTCTGATCGGTTGGCGCGGTATGGTCGGTTCCGTGCTCATGCAGCGGATGCTGGAAGAGCAGGATTTCGATCTTATTGAGCCGGTGTTTTTCACCACTTCGAACGTAGGTGGCCAAGGGCCGTCCGTGGGCAAGGATATTGCCCCGCTCAAGGACGCCTACAGCATTGAAGAGCTGAAAACCCTCGACGTGATCCTCACCTGCCAGGGTGGCGACTACACCAGCGAAGTCTTCCCCAAGCTGCGTGAAGCCGGCTGGCAGGGTTACTGGATCGACGCCGCCTCGAGCCTGCGCATGCAGGACGACGCCGTGATCATCCTCGACCCGGTCAACCGCAAGGTCATCGACCAGCAGCTGGATGCCGGCACCAAGAATTATGTGGGCGGCAACTGCACCGTCAGCCTGATGCTGATGGGCCTGGGCGGCCTGTTCGAAGCCGGCCTGGTCGAGTGGATGAGCGCCATGACTTATCAGGCAGCTTCCGGTGCCGGCGCGCAGAACATGCGTGAGCTGATCAAGCAGATGGGCGCGACCCACGCCGCTGTCGCCGATCAACTGGCCGACCCGGCCAGCGCGATCCTCGACATCGACCGCCGTGTGGCCGAAGCCATGCGCAGCGATGCCTACCCGACCGAGAACTTCGGTGTGCCATTGGCCGGCAGCCTGATCCCGTGGATCGACAAAGAGCTGCCGAACGGCCAGAGCCGCGAAGAGTGGAAGGCCCAGGCCGAGACCAACAAGATCCTCGGCCGGTTCAAGAGCCCGATCCCGGTGGATGGCATCTGCGTGCGCATCGGCGCCATGCGCTGCCACAGCCAGGCGCTGACCATCAAGCTGAACAAAGACGTGCCGATCGCTGATATCGAAGGGCTGATCAGTCAGCACAACCCCTGGGTCAAGCTGGTGCCGAACAACCGCGACATCAGCATGCAGGAGCTGAGCCCGACCAAGGTCACCGGCACCCTGAATGTACCGGTGGGCCGTCTGCGCAAGCTGAACATGGGCACCCAGTACCTGGGGGCGTTCACCGTCGGCGATCAACTGCTGTGGGGCGCGGCGGAGCCGCTGCGTCGCATGCTGCGGATTTTGCTGGAGCGTTGATCACTTGAAGCAATAATAGAAACCCGCGTTCTGGTGACAGGCGCGGGTTTTTTATTGTTCTTTCGGGCGCTATCGGGAGCAAGCCCCCTCCCACAGTGAACAGCATTTCAACGTTGGAACTCGGTTGAATGTGGGAGGGGGCTTGCCCCCGATAGCGCCATCAGCCACTCCACCAGCCCCAGGTTAATTGCCTCACTCCCGGCCACCCGGTAAAGTGCCGCTCCCCCCGCAATGCCCGAGGCAGCCCCCATGACCCAGACCTTTGAAATTGCCGTGATCGGTGCCACCGGTACGGTCGGCGAAACCCTGGTGCAGATTCTCGAAGAGCTGGCATTCCCGGTGGGCACCCTGTACCTGCTGGCGGGCAGTAACTCTGCTGGCGCCTCGGTACCGTTTCGCGGCAAGAACGTACGGGTCAAGGAGGTCGACGAATTCGATTTCAGCAAGGCGCAACTGGCCTTCTTCGCCGCAGGCCCGGCAGTCACCCTGAGCTTCGCGCCGCGAGCCACGGCGGCGGGTTGCTCGGTGATCGACTTGTCGGGAGCCTTGCCCGCCGAGCAGGCGCCCCAGGTGGTGCCGGAAGCCAATGCCCATGTCCTCGACGGCCTGGAAAAACCGTTCCAGCTCGGCAGCCCGAGCCCGTCCGCCACCAACCTGGCGGTGGTGCTGGCGCCGTTGCGCGGCTTGCTGGACATCCAGCGTGTCGCCGTCACTGCCAGCCTGGCAGTGTCTGCCCAGGGCCGCGAAGCCGTCAGCGAATTGGCCCGTCAGACCGCCGAGCTCCTGAACGTGCGCCCTCTGGAACCTAAGTTCTTTGACCGGCAAATGGCCTTCAACTTGTTGGCACAAGTCGGCACGCCAGACGCCCAAGGGCATACCGCCTTGGAAAAGCGCCTGGTTCACGAGCTGCGCGCAGTCCTGGAATTACCTTTGCTAAAGATTTCCGCAACTTGCGTTCAAGCCCCGGTGTTTTTTGGCGATAGCCTGACTGTGTCGTTGCAATTGGGCGCGGCGGTCGATCTTACCGCCGTCAACCGCGCATTGGAGGCCGCGCCCGGTATCGAGCTGGTAGAAGAGGGGGATTACCCTACAGCCGTGGGCGACGCAGTCGGCCAGGATGTGGTCTATGTAGGCCGGGTGCGCGCAGGAGTGGATGACGCGGCTGAACTAAATCTGTGGCTGACGTCAGATAACGTACGCAAGGGCGCCGCCCTTAACGCCGTGCAACTGGCGCAGTTGTTGATAAAACGCCTTGCGTAAAAGATACTTGGCGGCAATTTGTAGATTGATTCTAACCAGGCGCTATGCTTGGCCCCAAGCAGGAACAATTGCGCGTCGGTGACCTATCGGCTCGCCATGCCTTATGGCAAGCGGTTACCAACCTTCTCGCAGGCCGGGGAGTGTTCAAACAAAGGATGAGGCTATGGTTCAAGTTCGCAAACTGGTGTTAGCAATAGCGGCCGCCTCGGCGCTGTCCTCCGGTATGGCGCAGGCGCTGCAGCTGGGGGAAATGACCCTTAAATCGAAGTTGAACCAGCCGTTGTCGGTGGAAATCGAATTGCTCGATGTCGGTGGCCTCACGGCGTCCGAGATCACCCCGAGCCTGGCCTCATCCCAGGCGTTCGTGGACGCGGGCGTCGATCGCCAGGCGTTTCTCGATGACCTGACGTTTACCCCGGTCATCAATCCCAGTGGTCGCAGCGTGGTGCGCGTCACCTCCAGCAAGCCGCTGCCGGATTCCTACGTACGTTTCCTGCTGCAGGTGCAATGGCCCAATGGCCGCCTGATGCGCGACTACAGCGTGTTGCTCGACCCTGCCAAGTTCGACCAGTCGACTTCGACCTCCGCAGCACCTGCACCACGCGTGGGAGCGCCCGCCCGCACTGCGCCCGCTGTGAGCAAGCCGGCCCAGCACACCACCACGTCCCGCGACACCCTGTGGGAAATTGCGCAGAAGCACCGCAATGGCGGCTCGGTGCAGCAGACCATGCTGGCCATTCAGGCCCTCAACCCCGACGCCTTTGTCGACGGCAATATCAACCGCCTGAAAACCGGCCAGGTGCTGCGCCTGCCGGACACCGTACAAAGCACGGCGTTGCCGCAACCTCAGGCAATCGCCGAAGTGAGGGTACAAAATGCCGCCTGGCGCCAGGGTCGGCGCGGGGCTACCAATCAGGCGGCCGGCAAGCAGCAACTGGACGCCACCAAGCGTGCCCAGGCCGGCAACGCGCCGTCGACCACCAATGCCCAGGACAACCTGAGCCTGGTCTCGGCTGAAGCAGCCAAGAAAGGCGGCAAGGGCAAGGCCGGCGACAGCCAGGTCCTGAGCGACAAGCTGGCGATGACCCAGGAGCAACTGGACACCACTCGCCGCGATAACGAAGAGCTCAAGAGCCGTGCCGCAGATCTGCAAAGCCAGTTGGATAAACTGCAAAAGTTGATTCAACTGAAAAACGATCAACTGGCCCGTTTGCAGGCAGAAAAAGGCGACCCGGCCGTAGCGGCGACGGCAGCGATGCCCGCACAGCTGGCAAGCGACCCGGCCGCCACGCCGGCAGCACCCGCTGCACAGCCCGCCGCGCCAACCCCAACCCCGGCGGCGCCGGCACCTGAGGCGGCTAAACCGGCCGCCGCACCTGACACCACTGAAGGCAAGTTCAATGATCTGCTGACCAACCCGGTTGTCCTCGGTGTGATCGGCGGCGCGGCTGGCCTGGTGGTGTTGCTGCTCCTGCTGCTGTGGGCGCGCCATCGCAACGCCCGTCGTGAAGAGGAGAAGCACTTGCGCATGGCGCGGGCGCTGGCTGAAGAGCCGGAATTTACCTCGAACATCGAACAGGACCTGCCGTCGGACAGTTTCGAAGGCCTCGAAGTGCCGCCGCCGAACGTCAAGCTGGCAGCCGCTCCGGCACCTGCTCCAGTGGTTGCGCCGGCGGTAGCGGTTCCGACGGTTGCCTCCGTGCTCGCGCCCCTGGCCGCTGCCGTGGCCCCGCAAAACGCCAACGATGCCCTGGCGCAAGCCCAGTCCCATATCGACCGTGGTCACCTGAACCAGGCCGCCGATGTGCTGGAGCAAGCGATCAAGCACGAGCCCAAGCGCAGCGACCTGCGGTTGAAGCTGATGGAAGTCTACGGCCTGCAAAGCGACAAGGACGGTTTCGTGACCCAGGAGCGTCAACTGGTGGCCAATGGTGAAAACCATGCCCAGGTCGAGCAGCTCAAGTCGCGCTTTCCTGCGATGGCGGTATTGGCGGCGGGCGTCAGTGCCGCGGTTGCCGCCGCGGCCCTCGACGCGCAGTACGTCAAGGACCTGCTGGAAGACAAGCCGGCTGCCCCGGCCGCCGAGCCCGATGCACTCGACACCGATTTCGACCTGAGCCTGGATGAGCTGGAGGCGGCTTCGCCAGCCAGCCTGGACGACGAACAGACGTTTGCAGCGCTCCTGGAACAGCAATCGGCGCCCAAGGCCGGCGAGGAAAACCTGTCGGACTTCGACCTGGATCTGCAACTGAATGACCCGGCGTCCGAGCAGTCCGACGACGACTTCCTTTCCGGTCTTGAGGATCAGATGAAGGATGTGTCGGCAGTGGAGCCGCCGACGCTGACCCCATCGGCGCTGGATGACTTCGATTTGCCGGAGGATTTCGACCTGTCCCTGGCGGATGAGCCAGAAGCAGCCGCCAAGCCGGATGCCTTCGCTTCGGAGCTGGACGATGTCAACGCCGAGCTGGATCGCCTGTCCCAGAGCCTGGAAAGTCCGCCCATCGAACCCTCCTTTACCGCCGAGGACGCGGCGCTGGGCGATGATGAGCCGGAGTTCGATTTCCTGTCCGGTACGAATGAAGTGGCCACCAAGCTCGATCTCGCCCAGGCCTATATCGACATGGGGGATGCCGACGGCGCGCGGGACATCCTCTCCGAAGTGCTCACCGAAGGTGATGAGGCGCAGCGCGGCGAGGCCAAGGAAATGCTCGGCAAAATCTGAAGGTCGATGCCGGTGCGGTGTGGGAAGGTCAATCCCCAACAAAAGCGCACGCCACGCAGCTGGCGCATTTATAATGGCCGCCTTCGCGCAACTCATCAGGCTCTCAGTTCTTGGCAAATATAGATAACCCGGCCGCCGAAATGGCGGCCGCTGGCTTTTACCGCATCGCCCTCGGCGTGGAATACAAAGGCTCGCGCTATCGCGGCTGGCAGCGCCAGGCGTCAGGCGTGCTGACGGTGCAGGAAACCCTGGAGAAGGCGCTGTCGAAAGTGGCTGACTCCCCGGTGTCGTTGATGTGCGCCGGGCGTACCGATGCCGGTGTGCATGCCTGCGGTCAGGTGGTGCACTTCGATACCCAGGCCGAACGCACGATGAAGGCCTGGGTGATGGGTGCCAATATCAATTTGCCCCATGACGTCAGCGTCAGTTGGGCCAAGGTCATGCCTGCGCACTTTCATGCGCGTTTCAAGGCGATTGCCCGGCGTTATCGCTATGTGATCTACAACGACCAGATCCGTCCCGCGCACCTCAACGAAGAAATCACCTGGAACCACCGTCCGCTGGATGCCGAGCGCATGGCCGAGGCTGCGCAGCATCTGGTAGGGGTGCATGATTTCAGTGCGTTTCGTGCCGGCCAGTGCCAGGCCAAGTCGCCGATCAAGGAAGTCCACCACCTGCGGGTGACTCGCCACGGCAAGATGATTGTGCTGGATATCCGCGCCGGCGCCTTCCTGCACCATATGGTGCGCAACATTGCGGGCGTATTGATGACCATCGGCACCGGCGAGCGCCCGGTGGAATGGGCCAGGGAAGTGCTGGAAAGCCGCATTCGCCGCACGGGCGGCGTCACGGCGCATCCGTTTGGCCTGTACCTGGTGGATGTGGAGTACCGCGACGAGTTCGAACTGCCGCAGCGTTTCATCGGGCCACACTTCCTCACAGGGTTCAGTGAACTTGGCGGCTGACGCCCGGAAAAGCTTTTGTTACCATCCGGGACTTTATCGGTCCAACCCCTGAGGTTTCTACGACATGCCTGCCGTTCGCAGCAAGATTTGCGGGATTACCCGCATAGAAGACGCGCTGGCGGCAGTCGAGGCGGGGGCGGATGCCATTGGCCTGGTGTTTTATGCCAGGAGCCCACGGGCGGTGAATGTGTTGCAGGCGCGGGCGATCATTGCGGCGCTGCCGCCGTTCGTGACCACCGTGGGCTTGTTCGTCAACGCCAGCCGCTGCGAACTCAACGAAACCCTGGATGCCGTGCAGTTGGATATGCTGCAGTTTCACGGCGACGAAACCCCGGATCAATGTGAAAGCTACCAACGCCCGTATATCAAGGCGTTGCGGGTCAAGGCGGGTGACGATATCGCGAGGGCCTGCGCTGCCTATTCCGGCGCGCGTGGCATTCTGCTGGACACGTATGTCGAAGGCGTACCCGGTGGTACCGGCGAAGCGTTCGATTGGTCGCTGATCCCCGCAGGATTGAGCAAGCCGATCATCCTGGCCGGGGGGCTCAACCCTGGCAATGTCGGTGCGGCGATTCAACAGGTCCGGCCGTATGCCGTGGATGTCAGCGGTGGGGTAGAGCAAGGCAAGGGCATCAAGGATCACGACAGGATTCGCGCATTCATGCACGCGGTGCGCAACAGCAGTGACGGGATGTGACGGCTGGCAGTCTGCCGCCGTCCATAACTACCGCTGTGTAAAACAGCGCGGCGTCGCCTGAGGGCGGCCCGGAAATGAAGTGGCAACCTGCACTGGCAGGTTGTCTGGAAGGCTGAGGATGCAGGCTGGAAATGGCAGGTCGAACGTCTGACCCCGTCCAGCCTGCGTCATCGCCACATATGAATTTAGCTCAAGGGCATACGCGGGGCTGTGTTCAAGCCACCGGTACTGGAGAAAGAAAGCATGAGCAACTGGTTAGTAGACAAACTGATCCCTTCGATCATGCGTTCCGAGGTGAAGAAAAGCTCGGTTCCTGAAGGTCTGTGGCACAAGTGCCCATCCTGCGACGCGGTGCTGTACCGCCCCGAGCTGGAAAAGACCCTGGATGTTTGCCCCAAGTGCAACCACCACATGCGTATCGGCGCCCGCGCCCGCATCGACATCTTCCTCGACGCCGACGGCCGTAACGAGCTGGGCGCCGACCTGGAGCCGGTCGACCGTCTCAAGTTCCGCGACGGCAAGAAGTACAAGGACCGCCTGACCGCTGCGCAAAAGCAGACCGGTGAGAAGGACGCGTTGATTTCCGTCAGCGGCAAGCTGCTGGGCATGCCGGTGGTAGTGTCGGCGTTCGAGTTCTCCTTCATGGGCGGCTCCATGGGTGCCATCGTCGGCGAGCGCTTCGTGCGCGCCGCCAACTACGCCCTGGAAAACCGTTGCCCGATGATCTGCTTCGCCGCCTCCGGTGGTGCGCGGATGCAGGAAGCGTTGATCTCCCTGATGCAAATGGCCAAGACCTCTGCGGTGCTGGCGCGTCTGCGCGAAGAAGGCATTCCGTTCATCTCCGTGCTGACCGACCCGGTCTACGGCGGCGTTTCCGCCAGCCTGGCGATGCTCGGCGACGTGATCGTCGGTGAGCCGAAAGCGTTGATCGGCTTTGCCGGCCCGCGCGTGATCGAGCAGACCGTGCGCGAAAAACTGCCGGAAGGCTTCCAGCGCAGCGAGTTCCTGCTGGAGCACGGCGCAATCGACCTGATCATTCCGCGCGGTGAGCTGCGTCCACGCCTGGGTAGCCTGCTGGCGCAGATGATGGGCCTGCCGACACCTGTTTACGTCGCGCCTAAAGTCGAGCCGATCGTTGTGCCGCCGGTGCCTGCGAACCTATGACCCAACGTACCCTGGGCGAATGGCTCGCCTACCTAGAGCAGTTGCATCCGTCCGCCATCGACATGGGCCTGGAGCGCTCGCAACAGGTAGCGGCCCGCCTTGGGTTGGGCCGTCCGGCGCCGCGTGTGATCACGGTGACCGGCACCAACGGCAAGGGCTCTACCTGTGCCTTTGTTGCCGCGCTGCTGCAGGCCCAGGGGCTGAAAGTCGGCGTGTACAGCTCGCCGCACTTGCTGCGTTACAACGAGCGGGTGCAACTCAATGGCGTCGAAGCCAGCGATGAGCAACTCTGCGAAGCCTTCGCCGCACTCGATGCCGGGCGCGGTGAGATTTCCCTGACTTACTTTGAAATGGGCACCCTGGCGGCGTTCTGGCTGTTCGAGCGTGCGCAGCTGGATGTGGTCGTATTGGAAGTGGGCCTGGGCGGGCGCCTGGACACCGTCAACGTGGTGGATGCCGACCTGGCGCTGGTCACCAGTATTGGCGTGGACCATGCCGACTACCTGGGGGATACCCGCGAGTCCGTGGCCTATGAAAAGGCCGGGATTTTCCGCCCGGGCAAGCCTGCGCTGTGCGGTGACCTGGATCCGCCGCAGCCCTTGCTGGACAAGGTGCGTGAGCTGGGCTGCCCATTCTTCCTGCGTGGCCGCGAATTCAATCTTGAAATCGGTGACCGGCATTGGCAGTGGCGCGGCCGGGATGCCCGTGGGCTGGTTGTAGAGCTGCGTGATCTGCCCTTGCTGAACCTGCCGATGGAGAACGCCGCGCTCGCGCTGCAAGCCTATCTGTTGCTGGACCTGCCTTGGCAGGCTGGGCAGATTGCTGCGACTTTGCTGGCGACTCGCGTGGTGGGACGCCTGGATCGTCGTGCGTTCGACTGGCACGGCAAGCGCCTGAACCTGCTGCTGGATGTGGGGCATAACCCCCATGCAGCGCAATACCTGGCCAAGCGCCTGGCACGCACGCCGCCGGCGGGGCGTCGCCTGGCTGTATTCGGTTTGCTCGCCGATAAGGACCTGGAGGGCGTGGTTGCGCCGTTGCTGGACAGTGTCCAGGCTTGGGCGGTAGCGCCGCTGGATACGCCCCGCAGTCGTCCGGCCCATGAGCTTGAGATCGCGTTACAGAACCTTGGTGTGCCGGTGGCGTCGTATGCAAGCGTGACTGCTGCCCTGGAGGCGCAGTGCGCGGTGGCGACGGCCGAGGACGAGATTCTGTTGTTCGGATCATTTTATTGTGTTGCCGAGGCGCTTGAGTGGTTGGCCCGGCGCTCCACGGAGGAAGCTGCACATGGCATTACTGGATAGCGCATACAAGCAGCGAATGGTTGGAGCCCTGGTGCTGGTGGCATTGGCGGTGATTTTCCTGCCGATGCTGTTTTCCCGCCAGGACGAGCAGCGCCAGGTGGTTGTCGAGGCTCCGGCTGCGCCCCAGGCACCGGCAGTGCCCCAAGTGCAGGTGGAGCCGGTGGTGGTGCCTGAGCCGCAGGCGTTGCCGGAAGAAGAGCCGGTGCCGACCGATGATGAGGTGGCCGCGCAGCAGGCGCCGTCGATGCCGGTGCAGCCAAGCGTGCCGGTGGTCAAGCCGACACCTGCTCCGGCGGTCGCCGCCAAGCCGGCGACACCTGCGCCTGCGCCCAAGCCTGTAGCGCCACAGCCTGCTGCGCCGGGCAAGCCGGATGTTGGGCAAAGCCGTATCGACCCGAATGGTCTGCCGATCAGTTGGTCGATCCAGGTGGCCAGCCTGGGCAATCGTGAAGGCGCCGACGCCTTGCAGAAGAAGCTGCGTGCCCAGGGCTACAACGCCTACATCCGTAGCACCGACGGCAAGAACCGGGTGTTTATCGGGCCGCTGATCGAGCGCGCCGAGGCGGATCGGCTGCGGGATTTGCTGGACCGTCAGCAAAACCTGAAGGGCTTCGTGACCCGCTTCCAGCCTGAGCGCGGCTGAGTCCGTGGAATGCAATCCAATGTGGGAGGGGGCAAGCCCCTCCCACATTGGTTTTGCAGTGGGGTTGAAATCGGGCTGGCTCGCCACAAACTATTGATTTGCAAAGCAGCCGCAATCACAGCTTACCGACAGCCCGACGCTCTGCTAAAATGCGCCGCCTTATCCGTCCGTAGGCTCAAACGTGCCATTTACCTGGGTTGACTGGGCGATCGTTGCAATCGTCGCCATCTCCGCTTTGATCAGTCTAAGCCGCGGCTTCGTAAAAGAAGCATTGTCGTTGCTGACCTGGATCATCGCAGGAGTCGTAGCCTGGATGTTCGGCGGTTCGTTGTCGGTCTACCTGGCCGGATACATCGAGACACCTTCGGCTCGCGTCATCGCGGGCTGCGCCATCATGTTCATCGCCACGCTGCTGGTGGGGGCAATGGTCAATTATCTTATTGGCGAGTTGATACGTGTCACCGGCCTCTCCGGGACCGATCGATTTCTCGGCATGGCCTTCGGTGCCGCGCGTGGTGCGTTGCTGGTGGTCGTGGCGGTCGGGCTGTTGAGCCTGGGACCGGTACAGCAGGATTCGTGGTGGCAGGAGTCGGTACTCGTGCCAAAATTTCTATTGGTTGCAGATTGGTCCAAGAACCTCATATTGGGGTGGAGCAGTCAGTGGCTGGCCAGCGGAATCAGCGTACCCGCTGATCTTCCGTTCAAGGAACACCTCTTGCCGGCCAAAACGCCGCAGTAAGTTGTGTTCAGTCAAGATTCATTAAGTAGGGGTTGCGTCGCATGTGTGGCATCGTCGGTATCGTCGGTAAGTCGAACGTCAATCAGGCGCTGTATGACGCGCTAACCGTCCTCCAGCACCGCGGCCAGGACGCTGCCGGTATTGTGACCAGCCACGACGGCCGGTTATTCCTGCGCAAGGACAATGGCCTGGTACGTGACGTGTTCCATCAGCGTCACATGCAGCGCCTCGTCGGGCACATGGGCATTGGCCATGTGCGTTACCCGACCGCCGGTAGCTCGACGTCGGCCGAAGCTCAGCCGTTCTACGTCAACTCGCCTTACGGCATTACCCTGGCGCATAACGGTAACCTGACCAACGTTGAGCAACTGGCCAAGGAGATTTACGAATCTGACCTGCGCCACGTCAACACCAGCTCCGACTCGGAAGTGCTGCTCAACGTGTTCGCCCACGAGCTGGCCCAGCGCGGCAAGCTGCAGCCGACCGAAGAAGACGTGTTCGCCGCCGTGATCGACGTGCACAACCGTTGCGTCGGCGGTTATGCCGTTGTAGCGATGATCACCGGCTACGGCATCGTCGGCTTCCGTGACCCCCACGGTATTCGCCCGATCGTGTTCGGCCAGCGTCACACCGACGAAGGCGTCGAGTACATGATCGCGTCCGAAAGCGTGTCCCTGGACGTGCTGGGCTTCACCCTGATCCGCGACCTCGCGCCGGGCGAAGCGGTGTACATCACCGAAGACGGCAAGCTTCACACCCGTCAGTGCGCCGTAGCGCCGAAACTCACCCCGTGCATCTTCGAACACGTCTACCTGGCGCGTCCGGATTCGATCATCGATGGTGTGTCGGTGTACAAGGCACGCCTGCGCATGGGCGAGAAGCTGGCCGACAAGATCCTGCGCGAGCGTCCCGAGCACGACATCGACGTGGTGATCCCGATCCCGGACACCAGCCGCACTGCTGCGCTGGAGTTGGCCAACCACCTGGGCGTCAAGTTCCGCGAAGGCTTCGTGAAAAACCGTTACATCGGTCGTACCTTCATCATGCCGGGCCAGGCTGCGCGTAAGAAGTCGGTGCGCCAGAAGCTCAACGCCATCGAGCTGGAATTCCGCGGCAAGAACGTGATGCTGGTGGACGACTCCATCGTGCGCGGCACCACCTGCAAGCAAATCATCCAGATGGCCCGTGAAGCCGGTGCGAAGAACGTGTACTTCTGTTCCGCAGCGCCTGCCGTGCGTTACCCGAACGTGTACGGTATCGACATGCCGAGCGCCCACGAACTGATCGCACACAACCGCACGACCCAGGACGTGGCCGACCTGATCGGCGCCGATTGGCTGATCTACCAGGACCTGCCGGACCTGATCGAGGCGGTCGGCGGTGGCAAGATCAAGATCGAGCAGTTCGACTGCGCCGTGTTCGACGGCAAGTATGTGACCGGTGACGTCGACGAGGCCTACCTGAACAAGATCGAGCAGGCGCGTAACGACTCGTCGAAGATCAAGACCCAGGCGGTCAGCGCGATCATCGATCTGTACAACAACTGAGTAGACACCGGCCCTGAGGGGCCGGTTTTGTATCTTAAATAAAGAATTGAGTAAGGAGTCGCAGCATGAGTCAGGAATGGGATGCCGGTCGCTTGGACAGCGACCTCGATGGCGTAGCTTTCGATACCCTGGCTGTGCGCGCCGGCCAGCACCGTACCCCGGAAGGTGAGCACGGTGACCCGATGTTCTTCACCTCCAGCTACGTGTTCCGCACGGCGGCCGACGCCGCGGCGCGCTTTGCTGGCGAAGTGCCGGGTAACGTTTATTCCCGCTACACCAACCCGACTGTGCGCGCGTTCGAAGAACGTATCGCGGCCCTGGAAGGCTCAGAGCAGGCGGTGGCGACGGCCACCGGCATGGCGGCGATCCTGGCGGTGGTGATGAGCCTGTGCAGTGCCGGTGACCACGTGCTGGTGTCGCGCAGCGTGTTTGGTTCGACCATCAGCCTGTTCGAGAAGTATTTCAAGCGCTTCGGTATCGAAGTGGACTACGTGCCCCTGGCGGATCTGTCCGGGTGGGGGGCGGCGATCAAGTCCAACACCAAGCTGCTGTTCGTCGAGTCGCCGTCCAATCCGTTGGCCGAGTTGGTGGATATCGCCGCGTTGTCCGAAGTGGCTCACGCCAAAGGCGCAATGCTGGTGGTCGACAACTGTTTCTGCACGCCTGCCTTGCAGCAGCCGCTGAAGCTGGGCGCGGACATTGTGGTGCACTCGGCCACCAAGTTTATCGATGGCCAGGGCCGTTGCATGGGCGGCGTGGTTGCCGGTCGCAGCGAGCAGATGAAGGAAGTGGTGGGCTTCCTGCGCACCGCCGGCCCGACCCTGAGCCCGTTCAATGCCTGGATCTTCCTCAAGGGCCTGGAAACCCTCAGCCTGCGGATGAAGGCCCATTGCGCCAACGCCCAGGCCCTGGCCGAGTGGCTGGAGCAGCAGGACGGTATCGAAAAAGTGCATTACGCCGGCCTCAAGAGCCACCCGCAGCACGCATTGGCCCAGCGCCAGCAACGTGGTTTCGGCGCCGTGGTGAGTTTTGAAGTGAAGGGCGGCAAAGAGGGCGCCTGGCGCTTTATCGATGCGACGCGCCTGATCTCCATCACGGCCAACCTGGGCGACAGCAAGACCACCATTACCCATCCGAGCACCACGTCCCACGGACGCCTGGCGCCGCAGGAGCGTGAGGCGGCCGGTATCCGGGACAGCCTGATCCGCATCGCGGTCGGCCTGGAAGATGTCACGGATCTGCAGGCTGACCTGGCTCGCGGGCTGGCTGCCTTGTGATCGAGTGGTCCCTGGAGGCCGCGGCGGCCAGTAATGGGCGCGTCGCCCTGGTGACGGGCGCGGCGCGGGGTATTGGCCTCGGGATTGCGGCGTGGCTGATCAGCGAAGGCTGGCAGGTGGTCTTGACCGACCTCGACCGCGAGCGCGGTTCCAAGGTGTCCAAGGTGCTGGGCGAAAACGCCTGGTTTATCACCATGGACGTGGCTGACGAGAAACAGGTGGCCCAGGGGGTCGCCGAAGTCCTGGGGCAGTTCGGTCGCCTGGACGCGTTGGTCTGTAACGCTGCGGTGGCCGACCCGCACAATATCACCCTGGAGAGCCTCGACCTGGCCTACTGGAACCGCGTGCTGGCCGTTAACCTCAGTGGGCCGATGTTGCTGGCCAAGCATTGTGCGCCCTACCTGCGTGCCCACGGCGGGGCCATCGTCAACCTGGCGTCGACCCGGGCTCGTCAGTCGGAGCCGGATACCGAAGCCTACGCGGCGAGTAAAGGGGGGCTGTTGGCCCTTACTCACGCCTTGGCGATCAGTCTCGGGCCGGAAGTGCGGGTGAATGCGGTCAGCCCTGGCTGGATCGATGCCCGTGATCCAGCTGCGCGGCGTGCCGAGCCTTTGACCGATGCCGATCATGCCCAGCATCCGGCGGGCAGGGTGGGTACGGTAGAGGACGTGGCAGCGATGGTGGCGTGGTTGCTGTCGCGCCAGGCCGGGTTTGTCACCGGGCAAGAGTTTGTGGTGGACGGTGGCATGAGCAAGAAGATGATTTACAGCGAGTAGGGCAGGTCGCCGTCTTGAAGCCATTTTGTCTTTTTCAGAAAAACTTCAAGCAGGCTATTGACTTAGGTCCGCTACCTGCGTAAATTTCGCGGCCTCAACGAAGCAAAGGGTGATTAGCTCAGCTGGGAGAGCATCTGCCTTACAAGCAGAGGGTCGGCGGTTCGATCCCGTCATCACCCACCACTTCTTGAGAGTTTTGCCTTCGGGCAGGACGCAACGTTAAAGGTTGCACCGACGCGCAGCGGTAGTTCAGTCGGTTAGAATACCGGCCTGTCACGCCGGGGGTCGCGGGTTCGAGTCCCGTCCGCTGCGCCATATTTTCCTGGTTCGATTTATCGGGCTTGAGATTGAACAGCCAAGCTGATCGATCAGATGTTCAAGGACGGTTGAGGCGGTTTGCTCGGCCGGTCAAGCGATACGCAGCGGTAGTTCAGTCGGTTAGAATACCGGCCTGTCACGCCGGGGGTCGCGGGTTCGAGTCCCGTCCGCTGCGCCATATCTGCCTCAAGGCCCACTGAACGCCTTGAAGCACAAAGAAAGCCACTGGCTACTTTGATCCGATAGCAAAGACCCTGGTCGAAAGACCGGGGTTTTTTGTGTCTGCAATTTGGTAATTTTTTGCGGGAGCCGGCGAACCGGCTCCCATTGATTTGTCAGAAGCCCAGCTTATCCCGCAGCCCGTAATACCAGGCCCCCAGTGCCGCAAACGGTGTGCGCAACAGTTGCCCGCCCGGGAATGGGTAGTGCGGCAGGTCGGCAAACGCATCAAAGCGCTCTGCCTGGCCTCTCAGCGCTTCCGCCAGTACCTTGCCCGCCAGGTGGGTGTACGTCACCCCATGGCCGCTGCAGCCCTGTGAGTAGTAGATGTTGTCGCCCAGGCGACCGACCTGCGGCAAGCGCGACAGGGTCAGCAGGAAGTTGCCGGTCCAGGCGTAGTCGATCTTCACATCCTTGAGTTGCGGGAAGGCCTTGAGCATCTTCGGGCGGATGATTGCTTCGATGTTCGCCGGGTCGCGCGCGCCATACACCACGCCGCCGCCGAAGATCAGGCGCTTGTCACTGGTGAGGCGATAGTAGTCGAGCAGGTAGTTGCAGTCCTCTACGCAGTAATCCTGCGGCAGGAGTGTCCTGGCCAGCTCATCCCCGAGTGGCGCCGTCGTGATCACCTGGGTGCCACAGGGCATCGACTTGGCCGCCAGCTCCGGCACCAGGTTGCCCAGGTAGGCATTGCCCGCGACGATGATGAACTTGGCCCTGACCTTGCCTTCTGCCGTATGGACCACCGGGTTGGCGCCACGCTCGATGCGCACCGCCGCCGATTGTTCGTAGATCGTCCCGCCCAGGGACTCCACGGCGGCGGCTTCACCGAGTGCCAGGTTGAGTGGGTGGATATGGCCGCCACTCATGTCCAGCAGCCCGCCGACATAGTTGTCACAGGCCACGACCTCGCGAATGCGACGCTCGTCCAGCAACTCCAGCTGTGTATGGCCGTAGCGCTCCCACAAGCGTTTCTGCGACTCCAGATGGTCCATGTGCTTGCTGTTGAGTGCCGCGAACACGCCGCCGTCCTTCAGGTCGCACTGGATCTGGTACTTGGCGACCCGCTCGCGAATGATCCTGCCGCCCTCGAACGCCATCTGCCCCAGCAACTGCGCCTGTTGCGGGCCGACGCTGCGCTCGATCACATCAATGTCACGGCTGTAGCTGTTGACGATCTGCCCGCCATTGCGGCCTGACGCGCCAAAACCCACCTTGGCGGCTTCCAGCACCGTTACGCGAAAACCGTTCTCCAGCAGGAACAGCGCGCTGGACAGGCCGGTATAGCCGGCACCGATCACGCACACATCGGTTTCGACGTCGCCTTGCAACATTGGGCGCGGCGGAACGGCATTGGCGGAAGCGGCGTAATACGACTGGGGGTAGGGGGTGTTCGCCATCCTGGAACCTCTGTTTTATATTTTTTACGAGTGCCCTGATCCTACCTGAGTTGAAAATTGCCTGCCAGCCACCCCAAAAAGTACGGTGCGCCGGCTGCAAATAAATAATTCGCATATTCATAGGGTTAGCTGCAAAAAAGATGTTGACACCCCTCCGGAATTCCGTAGAATGCCGCCTCACAGCAGGCACGTAGCTCAGTTGGTTAGAGCACCACCTTGACATGGTGGGGGTCGTTGGTTCGAGTCCAATCGCGCCTACCAAACAAAATCCGCTCTGCTGGGCGGTCTGGAAGGGCTCACCGAAAGGTGGGCCCTTTTTTGTTCGTGCGATTTATTACTACCCGAAAATCTTCCTACCCCCGCCTAAAGTAATCGACCCCCAGGCCGATAGAGATCGCAAATCTCTTACTCTCGGACACTTGGCATGCTTATCAACATCAGCACTACCGCCTCCGTAGCAAGCACCCCAAGCACTGTCAGCTCGACGGCTGCCGCGACCAAGGAAAGTACAAGCAGCGCAGGCGGCACGACCGTCAACATGCACGCTGATTCCAATGGTGCGGCAGGTGTAAGTGGCGGTGGCGGTGGCCAAGCCTCCTCGCTCTCGAAGGAGTCCGATACCGTCAAAGAATTGAAGAAGCAGATCGAGCAGTTGCAAAAGCAGCTTCAAGCGCAGCAGCAAGCCTTGCAGAAAGCTCAGTCCAGCAACCAGAGTGCAGAAGCCAAAGCGGCGGCAGTAGCGGCGGCGCAGATGCAGATCGCCGGCACTGCGGCAGCGTTGCAGACAGTGACTTCCGCACTGTTGCAGGCAGTCACCGATGAGGGCAACAGCACGTCGGGTTCGATGGTCAGTACCACCGCCTGATACTGGCAACAGTGTGTTGAGTCGCAGCCTTCACTGTCGATTCAACACACTTTCTCCCGCTCCCACCGTCAAGCGATATACATCCACCAGCGCCCACGCTCCCAGCAGCGCCACGCCGACGAACGCCACGCGAAAATCCCCGACCTGTGCCTGCATCTCATGCCCCTGCAGGGTCATGGATGCCCGTAGCAGCAGCGCCGCCACCGTTACGCCCATCCCCATGGCCAGCTGGAATGACATGCTGAACAGCGCCGAGGCCTCACTCATGCGCGGTTTGGGCACATCCGCGAAGCCGATCGAGTTGTAGCAGGTGAACTGCATCGAGCGGGATAACCCTCCCGCAAACAACACGGCCGCGATCAGCACAAATGGGGTCTGCACCGTGAAAAGCGCGCAAGCGGCTATCGACACCACGCCGATTATCCCGTTCACCAGCAAGACCCGGCGAAACCCATAGCGGCGCATGATGGCCGTGGTGAACGGCTTCATCGCCAGATTGCCAGCGAATACCGCCAGCACCAGCAAGCCTGCGTCCACCGGGGACAAGCCAAAGGCGACTTGAAACAGCAGCGGCAGCAGGAACGGCAGGGCGCTGATGGCCAGGCGAAACAGCGAGCCGCCATAGATGCTCACACGAAATGTATCGATGGACAGGGTCTCGAGCGGCAATAACGGGTCGCTGGCATGGCGGCAATGGTGCACGGCCCACACTGCCAGCGCGATGCCTGCCGAGACCAGCACGGCGCCTGGAATAAGGCGTTCACCGGTCTGGTTACCCAGCCATTCCAGCCCGCCCAGCAGGGCCACACAGGCGCCTGCCAGCAGTACAAACCCCTTGGCATCGAACTGGCGCACGCTGGCTTCACGGTCTTCCGGTACCAGCCACAGTGCGGCGGCCAATGCCAGCGCACCCAGCGGCAGATTCACGTAGAAGATCCATGGCCACGATGCATGCGTCACGATCAAGCCGCCGACCAGCGGCCCCAGAATCGGCGCGACCAGGCCGGGCCAGGTAATGATCGCGATCATGTTCACCAAGTCTTTCTTATCCGTATTACGCAGCACGGCCAGGCGCCCCACGGGCACCATCAATGCGCCGCCCATGCCCTGCAGGACGCGGGCGAACACGAACATCTCGATACTTTGGCTGAGCCCGCAGAGCAGCGAGGCGAGGGTGAACAGGATGATTGCGCCAGCGAATACCCGGCGCGCACCAAAGCGGTCGGCAACCCAGCTGGACAGCGGTATGAAGATCGCCACGGCGAGGATATAGGCGGTGATGCCGATGTTCATGTCGACCGGTGTCACCCCGAAGGCGGTCGCCATGGTCGGTAGCGCGGTGGCGATGACCGTGGCGTCAAGGTTCTCCATGAAGAAGGTTACGGCGACCACCAGGGCGATCAGACTGGTGTGTAGACTGAGGCGGTTTTGCGCGGCGGAGTCTGGAATGGCTGAGCTCATCGGTGCTGCCCTCTTTCAGTGAACGGTTTGATGAAGAAGGCCGACCAACTGCCCGATGCGCCGCGCACGATAAACGGGCGGCGTTAAGATGAGCGAATCCTTCATGGTCTGTCCACGTCTTGTTACTCGTGGGCTACTCAATTACCCACAAAATTTATTGGTTTGCAGCAACAATTTTTCTTGTTGGACACCTCCCGCTCCCAGGCAGCACAGTTGCCGCCACTGACGCTCGCCCTGACGGGCCAACAATAAAAAACCGAGCCGACTGCACGCCACTTCCTGCTGTGAACCCTTTGTTCACATCCTGCTGTAATGGCGCCGCAGCGCGCACTTAAGGACCTCTCCGCCATGCAAACTGTTGTGAACTTATGGCCGTTGATCGGCGTACTTGTGATCGTGGTTGGCTTTGTTTTGCGTTTCAACCCGCTGTTGGTGGTCACCGCCGCAGCTATCGCCACCGGGCTCGCTGCCCACTTCCCGCTGGAGAAAATCCTCGCCACTATGGGGGATGGTTTCCTACAGACTCGCGCCCTGCAATTGATCCTGTTGTTGCCCCTCGCCGTCATCGGTCTGCTGGAGCGCCACGGCTTGCGCCTGCACGCGCAGAACTGGATTGCGCGGTTTGAGCGCGCCACGGTCGGACGCCTGCTGATCATCTATCTGTTTGTGCGCGAATCCACCGCAGCCATGGGCTTGACCAGCCTCGGCGGGCACCCGCAGATGGTGCGCCCACTGCTGGCACCGATGGCCGAAGGCGCGGCGGAAAAGCGCTACGGCAAACTGCCGGACAAACTGCGTCACAAGGTGTTGGCCATGTGTGCGGCCACCGATAACGTCGGCCTGTTTTTTGGTGAGGACATCTTCGTCGCCTTTGGTGCGATTGCCTTGATGCATACCTTCCTGCTCGGTTCGGGGATTGATGTGGAGCCGCTGCACATTGCGGTGTGGGGCATTCCTACGGCGATTTGCGCCTTTATCATTCACGCGCTCCGACTTCATCGGTTTGACCGAAGACTGACCCGCGAGATGACGACCGCCGCGAACCCTGTGGAGGCCGCGCAATGATCATCTCTATCCAATACCTGTACTGGCTCGCCGGGATCCTGCTGCTGATCACCGCCGGCATGATCCTGTTGGATCGAAGCCATCCCAAGCGCTGGTCCAGCGCACTGTTCTGGCTGCTGTTTGCCATCCCGTTCCTGGTGGGGGAGCGCCTGCCCTCGGTGGTGGTCGGTGCGGGAGTGGTGGTGATGGCGCTGATCGCCGGCCTGGGCGGCGTCGGCCGTGGCACCCATGCTGAGTTGCATGACAAGGCTTCGCGCGCCAGTGCCGGCCGCCTCGGGCACAAGCTGTTTATCCCGGCGCTGGCGATCCCCCTGACCACCGTGATCGGTTCGGTCTTGCTCAAGCACACCGAGATTGGCGGGGTACCGCTGCTGGATCCGAAAAACACCACCTTCGTGTCCCTCGGCATCGGCTGCCTGATCGCCCTCGGCCTGGCGTGCTGGCTGACCCGTGATACCCCGGTGCAAGCCTTGCGCGAATCCCGGCGACTCACCGAGGCCCTGGGCTGGGCCATGGTGCTGCCGCAGATGCTGGCGATGCTTGGCCTGCTGTTCAATGAAGCCGGTGTCGGCACGGCTGTCGCCCATGTCACCACCACCTACATCAACCTGGATTTCAAGTTGGTGGCGGTCATGGTGTACGTGCTGGGCATGGCGCTGTTTACGGTGATCATGGGCAATGGCTTCGCGGCGTTCCCGGTGATGACCGGGGGCGTCGGCGTGCCGGTGCTGGTGGGTATCTACGGCGGTAACCCGGCGGTGATGGCCGCCATCGGTATGTTCTCCGGCTACTGCGGTACGCTGATGACGCCGATGGCGGCCAACTTCAATATCGTGCCGGCGGCGTTGCTGGAGTTGCCGGACAAGAACGCGGTGATCAAGGCGCAACTGCCGACCGCGTTGATGATGCTGGTGGTCAATATTGTCCTGCTTTATGTGTTGATGTGAGGCGACGATGCGAACTGTATTGCTGACGGGGTTCGAGCCCTTTGATCAAGACCTGGTGAATCCTTCCTGGGAAGCGGTGCGCCAGTTGGATGGCGTGCAACTCGACGATGATGTGCGGATTGTTGCGCGCCGATTGCCCTGTGCGTTTGCCACGGCGGGTGAGTGCCTGCTCCAACTGATCAGTGAACTGCGTCCGGCGATGGTCATCGCCACTGGGTTGGCCCCCGGGCGCAGCGAAATATCCATCGAGCGGGTGGCGATCAACGTCAACGATGCACGCATCCCCGATAATCTGGGGGAGCAACCCATCGACACGGCGGTGGTGGTCGGCGGCCCGGCGGCGTACTTTTCGACGCTGCCGATCAAGGCCATGGCCAGGGCGGTGCGCGAAGCAGGGATTGCGGTGTCGGTATCGCAGACGGCGGGTACATTCGTGTGCAACCAGGTGTTCTACCGCTTGCAGCACGAACTCGCGGGCACCGGTGTACGCAGTGGTTTTATCCACGTGTCGAGGGATCTTGGCGCGGGCCTTGTCGATGGGCTGCGCATCGCGGTGTCGGCGGCGTGGAATACCCCGGTGGATGTGCTGGAAGTGGGTGGTCAGGTGAGTTGACGTCCCCCGGGGTGCGATAACCTCGACTACAGTTCAGCTACATTCCTGTGTTGGATTATCGCCATGATCAAGTGCCCGAAATTCGTATCTGTTGCGCTTTCGCTTGTGTTGTTTGCCGCTGGCGGTATGGCCCTGGCTGACCCAGGCAATGGCAAGGGGCAAGGCAACGATAAAGGCAATGGTCACGGCGGACAGGAGCATGACAAGCCCAAGGGCAAAGGTGTAGCAGGCAGTCATGGCCCCAGCGTCGACCGTGGCAGCGTGCTGAATGTGTTGGGCGGTTATCGCGACTACTGGAGCCCTGGGCCCGCCTTGCCGCCAGGCATCCAGAAGAACCTGGCCCGCGGCAAGCCGCTGCCGCCGGGCATTGCCAAGAAGCTGGACGGGCGTTTGTTGGGCCGCTTGCCCCATTACGAGGGATACGAGTGGCAGCAGGCGGGCACCGACTTGATACTGGTGGCCATCGCGACGGGCATCATCTACGAAGTCCTCAATGGCGCCCTCGATTGAGCTGGCGGTGTCGACCGCATGGCGCTCGACCTGCCGTGTTATTGCCGGCGTCGTTGGCGTTTACAAGCCGCCGGGTGATCCGTAGATTGCATTGCGTCGATTATTCGTTTCAGCTCACGAGGAAACCCCGCAGTGTCCATCCGAGGTTCAGCCGTATTTGCCCGCCCTTACCGCGCCTTTCTGTTCGATATGGATGGGACTCTGCTCAATTCGATTGCCGCCGCCGAGCGGGTATGGAGTATCTGGGCTGAACGCCATGGGCTGGAGGTGGCGACGTTCCTGGCCACCATCCATGGCGCCCGGGCGATCGACACCATCACGCGCCAGGCCTTGCCCGGCGTCGACCCGGAGGTTGAAGCGCAGTGGATTACCGAGGCTGAAATCAATGATGTGCAAGGTGTCGTTGCGATTGCCGGGGCCGTCGAGTTTCTGAACCGCTTGCCCGGCGATCAGTGGGCGCTGGTCACCTCTGCACCCAGGGAACTCGCGTTGCGTCGACTGCAAGCGGCGGGTATTACGCCGCCAGCGGTGCTGGTCACGGCTGAAGACGTGGCTATCGGCAAGCCGAACCCTGCGTGTTATGTGCTCGGTGCGCAGCGCCTGGGGGTGTCGACGCAGGATTGCCTGGTGTTTGAGGATGCGGCGGTGGGCATCCGTGCAGGGGAGGCGGCTGGAGCGGATGTGATGGTCGTGACCTCGACGCACCTCAAGCCCATGGCGACGGAGCATCCTTCGATCGATGGGTATGAACAGCTGCAGGTGCAACGCAGCGCTGATGGCTTGCTGTACTTGGCGCGCGCGACGGGCTGACGCAGCAAGGCCGAGCCGGCTACCGGACTCGGCCTGTTTCGCGGGTGGCTGGATCAGGCGACGCCTGCATTCGATCACTGCGCATGCCTTGGCGTGACAGCACCATCTCCCTGAGAATCTCGTTGGCGAGCCGGGCAATCGCTTCGGCACCGCGATAATGCGCGCGCACGATTCCGGTGATTGCAAAGTGATCGGTTTCCGGACCGCTGAGCACGGCCGAGAGGGTGCCGTCGGCGTGCAGCGTACAGGTGACCGTGTAGCTGGGCAGGCGGGCTGCCAATTCAGATTCGATTTGGGTTTTAGTGAGCGTGTCCATCTGTACCGGCACCTTCTACTGACTGTGCAAACACACCCAAGGATAGGTCCTGCTGCGAGGCTGTAAATACCAGCGATCTGAAAGCGAATCGGGGGTGGGCGTCAGCGTACGGTTTTGCGCACGATGCGTTGGCACAACTTGCGCTGCACGGCCATCTGGATGGGCTTGAGGCAGAACATGAACAGGTAGCCACACAGCAGGAGTACCAGGTCCAGCCGCGAACGGGGCGCTTCGGCGCCCTCTATTTCAAGCTTCAGTCCATATTCCAAGCCGACAAAGACCAGCCCCGTCAGCAGGGCGATCATCCAGGATCTGGAGAAAAATGGCTGGGCATTGCCTGGCAGCATCGACGTGCTCCTAAGTGCACACGGATGGCGGGGTATCAGTCAGAGGATTCGGTTGCAAAGGGTGTAATAAGTTCCAGGCGTGAAGATAGTTTCATCTTGATGCATGGATGGGCATGCGGCAAAAAGCGCTTCGCGCGACACAGACAAAAGCAGACCGATGAGGTTTTCGCCAGCCGTTACAGTGAACGAAAGGGCTGGCTACTGAGGGCGCTTCAAGGCGTCTGGTTTTTGTCCGGAGCGGACAGGCCGGCCTGGATGCGCTGGTAAATCTCCTCGCGATGCACGGCAACATCCTTGGGTGCGTTGATGCCGATTCGTACTTGCTGGCCGCTGACGCCCAGGATGGTGATCGTAATGTCATCACCGATGTTTATGCTTTCACCGACTTTGCGGGTGAGTATAAGCATGGACTTCTCCTTGATTACTTTTAAGGACACATGTTTCAGACAGGGCAGGTGTCGTATGTGTGTAGCTTACTGCTAAGCGCGTCCCTGTGACTGCCTCTTTTAGGACGCATAGAGGCGACATTAATTCCCATGGCGGCATCATACAGGTCTGGGATACATCATTCGCATTGTTTAAGCCAATGTTTATGACGGCCAGAATAGACAGTGAATGATAAAGTCGCCTCTTTATCCGTTGAAGGAGCAGGGCAGTGCGTAAAGTAGCGATGGCAATTGCGGTGTTGGCATTGGCCGGTTGCGGTGAAGGCAAAAGCGTCGATGCCGCCAAGGCCAAGCCTGCCGTAACCGAAAGCCAGCCACAAACCGGCGCGATTGCTGCCCAGGAATGGGACCTGCGAGTAGGCCCGCCGGACCATAAGCTGCAGGCAATCACCGACCTGACCGCCTGGTTGCTCGAACACGGGTTCAGTTTTTACATCGTGAAGGTCGACGGCAAGGACGAAGTGCTGCTGGGGCCATTTGCAACCAGGGCCGAGGCCGAAGCCAAGCAGACGCTGCTCAACGAGAAGATGGCGCGGGCCAAGAAAACCGACACGGTGTCCGAGATCATCGAGCACAAGACCGCGCAGTAACCGCTGATTGGGCGGCAGTGCCGCCCCTGTTCAACCGCAGGCTTTCAGGTTAACCGGGCCGACAAACTCATTGCCGCGCCCCATCACGCACGCCACCGTCTGGTTCCGCTGGCGCTCCCAGGCTTGTACCGGATAGGTCTTGTTCCAGGCTTCGTACAACTGGCGATCCTGTTTCGACAGGCGCAAGCCGTACTGCTTGCTCATGTAGAAATACGTGCGTGCGATCATCCCGCGAATGGACGGGCGCGGCATGACCTTCTTGGCCTTGAAATCCACCTGGGTCAGGCACGAACCGTATTGCCCGCTTTGCACCGGCAGCCAGCCAAAACTGAAGTTACTTCGATCTCCATTGACCTCGCCGATGCTCGGCACCAGGTTGTGCAGATCCGCTTCGGCACGCTTGAATACGTCGTCATGGCGGGTGCAGTTCTTGCGTCCACCGTCTTGCCAGCACTGGCGCTGATGGCCGATCTGCCAGGCTGGAACAATGTGCTCCCACTCGATGCGCGCGGCACGGTTGGCGTTTTTGCGTGGGATGTAGCCGCAGGCTTTCAGGTCAACGCGGTTGCCGGTGTATTTGCAGCCGCAATAGAACTCGGTGGATTGTGGCGCGTACAACTTCCAGGCAACCTTTTTGGCTTCGCTGAAGGTTCGGGGCGCCTGGGCATGGGCAGTGACAGCAAAAAGCAGGCAGCACACAGCAATAAAACGGGCACTCATTGAATCAATCTTCCTTCGGCACAACCCAGAAAATCTGCACGCCGCCGTCATCCCGATAGGCGAGGGTGACGTTGTCGTTCTCCGCGATTTCCTCCAGCAAGCGCTGCCACTCGTCTTCTGGCTCGTCCGGCAAGCGGAAGATCAAGGCTGCCTTGGCTTTTTGAGCGTTGGTGGAGTTGATGATCTTTTGCACACGAATGGCCAGGCGTTCGTAGGCATCAGGTGGGGTTAGGGCTACGGAAGAGGACTTTGCCACGGAGTGTTCCTTAATAAGCTGTACGTGCATACAGTATTTAACTGTAGGCAATTTCGCAACTGCTTAAAATTCAATAAGTTCGTCTGACGGCGGTTTAGGCGAGTTGGTGTAAGGCGGGGAGGTGTTGGTTGCGGGATTTACACATGAAGTAGAGGCGGGTAAACCCGCCTCTACAGAGATGCCAATAGGAATCAATATTCCCAGAACATCCGTTGCAGTTCTTTGCTGTCCTGGGTCTTGGTCAGGGCGACCATCGCCAGAATCCGCGCTTTCTGCGGGTTCAGGTCGAGGGCGGCGACCCAGTCGTACTTGTCGTCCGGCTGTTCGGCATTACGCAGCACCATGCCCCCGGCATTCACGTGGGAAGAACGGATGATCTGCACACCTTGCTTGCGCAATTCCACCAGCGCAGGAACCACTTTGGACGACACCGAACCATTGCCGGTGCCGGCGTGGATGATGGCTTTGGCGCCAGCCTGGGCCAGTGCCTTGTAGGCGGTGTCGCTCACGTTACCGTAGCCGTAGGCGATTTCAACATCGGGCAGGCTCTTGATGTTCTTGATGTCGAATTCCGAGTCCATGGTGTGACGCTTGGCCGGCAGGCGGAACCAGTAGGACTTGCCTTCAACGACCATGCCCAGCGGGCCCCATGGGCTCTTGAAGGCTTCGGTCTTGATATTGATCATCTTGCTGACGTCGCGACCCGATTGGATCTCGTCGTTCATGGTCACCAGTACGCCTTTTCCGCGTGCATCCTTGCTGCCGGCCACGGCGACGGCGTTGTACAGGTTGAGCATGCCGTCGGCCGACATGGCGGTGCTTGGGCGCATGGAGCCGACCACCACGATAGGCTTGTCGGTTTTTTCCACCAGGTTCAGGAAGTAGGCGGTCTCTTCCAGGGTGTCGGTACCGTGGGTGATCACGATGCCGTCCACGTCCTTGCTGTCGGCCAGTTCGGCGACGCGGCGACCCAGTTGCAGCAGGTTCTCGTTGTTGATGCTTTCGGACGCAATTTGCATCACTTGCTCGCCACGCACATTGGCGATCTGGCTAAGCTCAGGAACTCCGGCGATCAATTGCTCGATACCGACTTTGGCAGCCTGGTACGTCGCACTGTTGGCGGCGCTGGCGCCCGCGCCGGCAATGGTGCCGCCGGTGGCGAGGATCACCACGTTGGACAGTTTGGTCTTGGATTCAACCTCCTTTGCCTGGGCGGCAACGGGGAACAGCAGCAGAAGGGCCAACGCCCCCGGAACAAAGTTCTTCAATGCAGATTTCATTATTTTTCTCTCTGGTTTTTGATGAGTGCTGTAGCAGGTTCATCTAGAACACCTGGGCATTGCTGAATGCCTCCAGGCGCTGTGTAGGAGCAGGATCTGTACCATGCCGAATATGTTCGAGCATATAAATTAACTTGTTGATATATATAAATTTTTACTGATTGAGCGATGAGGTTTTGCTTGCTGGGTGTCCGGCTTTCCGAACAACCTGGGGTGTGGCGTTCGGTTGTCCGAAAGTTATGACGAAAGAATCCTGAGTGCCGCGCCAAACCTGTCGTTTCAGAGAACGACCGAACGTGGCAGATGTTTAGGAGCGGCCTTCGCAGGACGGGAGAGCCGGGGCTGTAGGTCTTGCATGAAAGGCCATGTTCTACCGTTGACAAATCTCGACAAGGTTCTCATAGTTTGGCTAACGCAAACGTTTGCGAGATGTTTCACGAGACCCTCATTAGAGTCTCCTGTCAGCTCGTATCAGCCACCCGGGTGGGAGGGCCGCCGAAGCACACTTCGGTGCACGCGTTGCTCACAATAATCATAAGATCGGAGTGAACCCATGAAGCTGCCATTCGCCGGACGTCTTCTTGCTGTCGCTGTGCTTGCTGCCGCATCCGCCGCCTTACCTTTCTCCCCTGCATTCGCTGATGACGCTGCCGCCAAACCCAAGGTCGGCCTGGTGATGAAGTCCCTCGCCAACGAATTTTTCGTGACCATGCAGGACGGTGCCAAGGCGTATCAGAAAGACCACGCCGCCGATTTCGACATGATCACCAACGGCATCAAGGACGAAACCGATACCAGCGCGCAAATCGGTATCGTCAAGCAGATGATCCTGGCCAAGGTCAATGCCATCGTTATCGCGCCTGCTGATTCCAAGGCCCTGGTAAAAGTGCTGGAGGATGCCTCTAAAGCCGGGATCAAGATCGTCAACATCGATAACCGCCTGGACCCGGACGTGCTGAAAAGCAAAAACCTCGATATTCCCTTCGTCGGCCCCGACAACCGCAAAGGCGCCAAACTGGTGGGCGACTACCTGGCCAAGCAACTGGCTGCCGGCGACAAGGTCGGCATTATCGAAGGCGTACCGACCACCACCAACGCCCAGCAGCGCACCGCGGGCTTCAAGGATGCGATGGACGCTGCCGGTATGAAGATCGTTTCCACCCAGTCCGGCAACTGGGAAATTGACCAGGGCCAGAAAGTGGCCTCGGCCATGCTCAGCGAACACCCGGACCTCAAGGCGCTGCTGGCCGGTAACGACAACATGGCCCTGGGCGCCGTCTCCGCCGTACGTGCGGCAGGCAAGGCCGGTAAGGTGCTGGTGGTGGGTTATGACAACATCGACGCCATCAAGCCGATGCTGCAGGACGGTCGTGTGCTGGCGACCGCCGACCAGGCGGCTGCGCAGCAAGCGGTGTTCGGTATCCAGAACGCCCTCAAGCTGGTCAAGGGTGAGAAAGTCGATGCCAAGGACGGCATGATCGAAACCCCGGTCGAACTCGTCCTCAAGAAGTAATCCTGGCAGCACCCAACAGCGTCCGCCCGTCCTGGGCGGACGCCTGGAGATTTTCCTATGTCATCTTCCGCCCCGAACGCTGTCCTCTCGGTCAGCGGTATCGGTAAGACCTATGCCCAACCGGTTCTGGCCGACATTACCCTCACGCTTAACCGGGGTGAAGTACTGGCGCTGACCGGTGAAAACGGCGCGGGCAAGAGTACCTTGTCGAAGATCGTCGGTGGGCTGGTCACCCCGACCACCGGGCACATGCAATTCCAGGGGCAGGATTACCGTCCGGCCAGCCGTACCCAGGCTGAAGCGTTGGGCGTGCGCATGGTCATGCAGGAACTCAATCTGCTGCCGACGCTGACCGTCGCTGAAAACCTGTTTCTGGATAACCTGCCCAGCCACTGTGGCTGGATCAGCCGCAAGCAATTGCGCAAGGCTGCGATCGAGGCCATGGCTCAAGTCGGCCTGGACGCCATCGACCCGGACACTCTGGTCGGTAGCCTCGGCATCGGCCATCAACAGATGGTCGAGATCGCCCGCAACCTGATCGGCGACTGCCATGTACTGATCCTCGACGAGCCCACCGCGATGCTCACGGCCCGCGAAGTAGAGATGCTGTTTGAGCAAATCACCCGCCTGCAGGCCCGGGGCGTGGCGATCATTTATATTTCGCACCGGCTCGAAGAACTGGCCCGTGTCGCCCAGCGCATTGCGGTACTGCGCGACGGCAAGCTGGTCTGCGTCGAGCCGATGGCCAATTACAACAGCGAACAACTGGTCACCTTGATGGTGGGCCGGGAGTTGGGTGAACACATCGACCTGGGGCCGCGCAGCCTCGGCGGCCCGGCCCTGACCGTGAAGGGCCTGACCCGCTCGGACAAGGTCCGCGACGTATCCTTTGAAGTGCGTGCCGGTGAGATCTATGGCATCTCCGGCCTGATCGGCGCCGGTCGTACAGAGCTACTGCGTCTTATCTTCGGTGCCGACCTGGCCGACAGCGGCACTGTGGCTTTGGGTTCGCCGGCCCGGGTGGTGAGTATTCGCTCGCCAGTGGATGCCGTGGGTCATGGCATTGCCCTGATCACCGAAGACCGCAAGGGCGAAGGGCTGCTGCTGACCCAGTCGATCAGTGCGAATATCGCATTGGGCAACATGCCGGAAATTTCCGCTGGCGGCCTGGTTAATAGCCGCGATGAAACTGCCTTGGCCAAGCGCCAGATCGATGCCATGCGGATCCGCAGTTCCAGCCCGGCGCAATTGGTGTCCGAACTGTCCGGTGGCAACCAGCAGAAAGTGGTGATCGGCCGCTGGCTGGAGCGCGACTGCTCGGTGATGCTGTTCGACGAGCCCACCCGCGGCATCGATGTCGGTGCCAAGTTCGACATTTATGCCTTGCTGGGTGAATTGACTCGCCAGGGCAAGGCGCTGGTGGTGGTGTCCAGCGACCTGCGTGAACTCATGCTGATCTGCGACCGCATCGGCGTGCTGTCCGCCGGGCGCTTGATCGAAACCTTCGAGCGCGACAGCTGGACCCAGGACGAATTGCTTGCCGCCGCCTTTGCCGGCTATCAGAAACGTGATGCGCTGCTCAACGACGCAGTGCTTAGGGATACCCCATGAAACTAACAACTTTCCCCGGTAAAACCGGCGGCAACTTCTACGGCCTTGGCACCTACCTGGGGCTGGCCGGTGCATTGCTGGCGATGATCGCGCTGTTTTCGGTGCTCAGTGATCACTTCCTGTCCTATGACACGTTCAGCACCCTGGCCAACCAGATTCCTGACCTGATGGTGCTGGCGGTGGGCATGACCTTCATCCTGATCATCGGCGGTATCGACCTATCGGTGGGCTCGGTACTGGCGTTGGCGGCATCGGCGGTCAGCGTGGCGATTCTCGGGTGGGGCTGGAGTGTCTTGCCGGCGGCCTTGCTCGGCATGGGCTGCGCCGCGTTGGCCGGCACTATCACCGGCTCGATCACGGTGGCCTGGCGCATTCCCTCGTTTATCGTGTCCCTCGGCGTGTTGGAAATGGCCCGGGGCGTCGCGTACCAGATGACCGGCTCGCGCACGGCCTATATCGGCGATTCGTTTGCCTGGCTGTCCAACCCGATCGCCTTCGGCATTTCGCCGTCGTTTATCATCGCTTTGCTGGTGATCATTGCCGCCCAGCTGGTATTGACCCGCACCGTATTCGGTCGTTACCTGATCGGTATCGGCACCAACGAAGAAGCTGTACGCCTGGCCGGGATCAATCCCAAGCCGTACAAGATCCTGGTGTTCAGCCTCATGGGCCTGCTGGCCGGTGTGGCGGCGCTGTTCCAGATTTCGCGCCTGGAAGCGGCAGACCCGAATGCCGGTGCCGGCCTCGAGCTGCAAGTGATCGCCGCAGTGGTGATCGGCGGCACCAGCCTGATGGGCGGGCGTGGTTCGGTGATCAGTACCTTCTTCGGTGTGTTGATTATTTCGGTATTGGCCGCCGGCCTGGCGCAGATCGGTGCCACGGAACCCACCAAGCGCATCATAACCGGTGCCGTGATCGTGATTGCCGTGGTCCTGGATACTTATCGCAGCCGTCGTGCCAGTCGGCGAGGCTGAACCATGGCAACGATCAAGGATGTGGCCGCGATTGCAGGTATTTCCTACACCACCGTGTCCCATGTGGTGAACAAGACGCGCCCGGTGAGCGAGCCGGTACGGATCAAGGTTGAAGCGGCGATCAAGCAACTCGACTACGTGCCCAGTGCCGTCGCGCGTTCGCTCAAGGCCAAGACCACGGCCACCATCGGATTGCTGGTGCCCAACAGCCTCAACCCGTATTTTGCCGAGCTGGCCCGGGGCATCGAGGATTATTGTGAGCGTAACGGCTACTGCGTGATTCTCTGCAACTCCGACGACAACGCGGAAAAACAACGCAGCTATTTGCGGGTGTTGCTGGAGAAGCGTGTTGATGGCTTGATCGTGACTTCGGTAGGCGGTGATGACAGCGGCCTCGCCGCAGGCTTGAGCGCCGTGCGCACGCCCATGGTGATTGTCGACCGGGCGCTGGATGGCATCGATGTCGACCTGGTACGCATCGACCACGAGGAAGGCGCCTACCTGGCGACCCGGCACTTGCTTGAGCTGGGGCATCGGGACATCGCCTGCATCGGCGGCCCGGCCCACACCCGCGTCGCGCAAATGCGCCTGGCGGGTTACCAGCGTGCGCTCCATGAGGCCGGTGTGGCGGTGGTGGCCAATCGCATCCAGGAAAGCGACTTCACCAGCACCGGCGGTTATGCTGCTGCCGTGCAATTGCTGGCGCAGAACCCGCCCAGCGCGATTTTTGCCAGCAACGACATGATCGGCTTCGGCGTGTTGCGCGCGGCGGCGGAGCGCAATATCCGCGTGCCCGGTGAACTGTCGGTGATCGGTTTCGATGACATTCAAATGGGCCGCTACGTGTACCCGGCGCTGACCACGGTCGGGCAGTCGATCCTGCAACTGGGCGAGACCGCGGCCGAGCTTTTACTGCGACGAATTGCAACCCCCCAACTGCCGATCGATCAACGCATCGTGACGCCGAGCATCGTGTTGCGTGAATCGACGGCGCCCGTCGCCGGTGTGTTCGCCCAATACCGCTGAACCGAATTGATGAGTACTGATGTATGCCAGCAAAAGTAGTGGTAATAGGCAGCTTGAACATGGACCTGGTCACCCGCGCGAATCGGCTGCCCCGTGCCGGTGAGACCCTGGTCGGCCAGACGTTTTCCACGGTGCCTGGCGGCAAGGGCGCCAACCAGGCCGTGGCCTCGGCGCGACTGGGGGCCGATGTGGCAATGATCGGCTGTGTCGGTAGTGATGCCTATGGCACTGAACTGCGTGGCGCCTTGCTGGTGGAAGGTATCGATTGCCAGGCGGTGAGCACCGTGGACGGTTCCAGTGGCGTGGCCTTGATTGTGGTGGACGACAGCAGCCAGAACGCGATCGTGATCGTTGCCGGCAGCAACGGCGAGCTGACCCCCGCCTCACTGCAGGCGTCCGATGCGGTGCTGCAGGCCGCCGATGTGATTATCTGCCAGCTGGAAGTGCCGATGGATACCGTGGGCTATACCCTCAAGCGCGGTCGTGAACTGGGCAAGACCGTGATCCTCAACCCGGCGCCGGCCAGCGGCCCGTTGCCTGCCGACTGGTACGCCTCGGTCGACTACCTGATTCCCAACGAAAGCGAAGCCAGCGCACTGAGCGGCGTGACAGTCGACTCCCTCGACAGTGCCAAGGTCGCGGCGACCCACCTGATCAAGGCGGGGGCGGGCAAAGTCATCATCACCCTGGGCGCCCAGGGGGCGTTGTTTGCCGATGGCCAGGGCTTTGAGCACCTGGTGGCGCCCAAGGTCAAGGCGGTGGATACCACCGCTGCCGGCGATACCTTTGTCGGTGGTTTTGCCGCAGCACTGGCCAGTGGCAAAAGCGAAGCCGAGGCCATCCGTTTCGGCCAGGTCGCGGCAGCCTTGTCAGTCACCCGTGCCGGTGCGCAACCCTCCATTCCTACGCTGCATGACGTTCAAGGTTTTGTGCTTTTATGAAAAAGACCCCTCTGCTCAATATCGCCTTGTCGCGTTTGATCGCATCCCTGGGCCATGGTGACATCCTGGTGATCGGCGACGCCGGCCTGCCAGTGCCGCCCGGGGTCGAGTTGATCGACCTGGCGCTGACCCAGGGCATTCCCGACTTCATCAGCACCTTGCGTATCGTGCTCAGTGAAATGCAGGTGGAAAGCCACGTGCTGGCGGAAGAAATCCTGCTCAAGCAGCCACCCGCGCTGACGGAGCTGGATGCTTTGGCTGAACAGGCCGCCCTCGGCGAGCGACGTCTGCTCAGCCATGAACAATTCAAGCAACTGAGCCGTAGCGCGCGCGCTGTCGTGCGTACCGGCGAGTGCCAGCCTTACTGCAATATCGCGCTGGTCTCCGGCGTAACCTTCTAGAGTTTCCCAACGACAAGGAGTGTTTTATGCAACGTGGTCTGCCAACCCTGAAAAATCTGTTTCGGAGTGTCCTGCTTTTGTCCGCACTCACTGCTGCCAGCGCCCAAGCGGCGGAAAAAATCGACTTGATCATCGACACCGACCCAGGTGCCGACGATGTGGTAGCCTTGCTCTTCGCCATGGCTTCCCCGGACGAATTGAACATTCGTGCGCTGACCACCGTCGCCGGCAACGTACGCCTGGACAAGACCTCGCGTAACGCGCGCCTGGCCCGCGAGTGGGCCGGGCGTGAAGAAATCCCGGTGTACGCCGGAGCACCCAAGCCGCTGTTGCGCACACCGATCTATGCCGAGAACATCCATGGCAAAGAAGGTATTTCCGGCGTCACCGTCCATGAGCCTAAAAAGGGCCTGGCTGAAGGCAACGCCGTTGATTACCTGATCAAGACCCTGCGTGCGGCCAAGCCTCACAGCATCACCATTGCCATGCTCGGTCCGCAGACCAACCTGGCGCTGGCCTTGACCCAGGACCCGGAAATCACCCAAGGCATCAAGGAAGTGGTGGTGATGGGTGGCGCGCACTTCAACGGCGGCAATATCACCCCGGTTGCCGAGTTCAACCTGTTCGCCGATCCGATTGCAGCCGAGATTGTGCTCAAGAGTGGCGTCAAGCTGACCTACCTGCCGCTGGATGTGACCCACAAGGTGCTGACCAGCGAGGCGCGCCTGAAGAAGATCGCCGACATCAATAACAACGCGAGCAAGGTCGTCGGCGATATTCTCAATGAATACGTCAAGGGCGATATGGAACACTACGGCATCCCGGGCGGCCCGGTACATGACGCCACTGTCATCGCCTACCTGCTCAAGCCGTCCTTGTTCACAGGGCGTCAGGCCAATATGGTGGTGGACAGCCGCGAAGGCCCGACCTTCGGCCAGACCATCGTTGATTGGTACGACGGCCTGAAGCAGACAAAAAATGTGTTCTGGGTTGAGAACGGCGACGCCCAGGGCTTCTTCGATCTGCTCACCGAGCGCCTGGCACGCCTGAAGTAACCCGGTCGACGTTCGCCAGCCGGTTCTTATTCACGCTCGGGGTCTGGTGCCCCCATGTGATCGGCCGGGTATTTTTCGAATACCTGGCCGATGAATGCCTGTGCCGCCTGGGTGCCGAGTTCCTTGACCAGCAGGTCGATACCGATGATTGCCAGTTCTTCCGGGCTTCCTGGGCTGTAGGAGCTTTGTCCTTGGGGCCATTTGGCTTTGATGTCGGCTTGGAGCGTTACGGTGGTCATGGAAGTCTCACGGGTTGAAATGCTGGGCAATGCGCTGGAACGCGGCTCTAACCGGCGCAGTTAATCATTTTGCGCGGCGCTTGGCACTGCTACTTAGGCATGAAGCAGGTGCTGTGCGACACTGTCTCCCTGTTTAATTGCCGGGGGACCCCGCGTGCAGATCGATTTGAATAACCCCGAGAACCTGACACTGGCCGCCGTGCGTCAACTGATCGCCAGTGC
The DNA here is from genome assembly GCF_900100935.1 of Pseudomonas sp. NFACC25. NCBI lineage: Bacteria > Pseudomonadati > Pseudomonadota > Gammaproteobacteria > Pseudomonadales > Pseudomonadaceae > Pseudomonas > Pseudomonas sp. NFACC25. Next base: position 274,623 of record NZ_FMUC01000001.1, on the reverse strand, counting down.
CAGTGATGACGAGCATACCCAGTTGCGTGTGACCAGGGCCGGAATTGCCTACATATCTTCCGGGGTGGTGGGAGGCACTGACATCGATGGCCTGCTGTTCCGCCTGGAGACCTGGGCCAAGGGTTCCGGTTACGTCGGCAACGTCGCGGCCAGCGACGAGGTCTGGGTTACACAGATTTTCAATGCGCTGAAGCAGAACTGGCCGAAGCCGCCGTTCGATTACATCGACATCTACTGATTACGCTCATATTTGGTCACGATTGATCGGGCGAATGCCTGCTGATAGTCGGGCAGACTTACCTATCGGCGGTTTACGTTTTGAAACCTATCAGCCAGACCGCTGTCGCACGATCTCTGTTCATTTTTCAATAGGAGGCTTCATGCCTTGGAAGCTCGCATCATTCGGTACTTTGTTGGCAGCACTCGCGTTGGCGGGTTGCAGCACCCCGGGTGCCTCTGAGCCAGCCAAAGACGCCGCCGTGACCGATGCCGGTCATAGCCGCTGTGAGTCGAAGGCCGCCGAATTCAGCATTGGCCAGAAAGCCTCGCCGCAGTTGCTGGAGCAGGCCCGTACCCGTGCTGGCGCACAGAACGCGCGGATCCTCAAGCCCAACGATATGATCACGCTGGAATACCGCTCCGACCGCCTGAACCTGAACACCGATGACAACCTGGTGATCACGCGCGTTAATTGCGGCTGATCGTTTCCAGGCTTTTGCAACGCCCATAAAAAACCCCGTCACATGGACGGGGTTTTTTTAGCTCAGCGGAGAATTACTCGCCGCGAACCTGTGCAGCTTGCATACCCTTTTGGCCTTTCTCAGCCACGAAGGAAACGGTTTGGCCTTCTTTCAGGCTTTTGAAACCGTCGCTTTCGATAGCTTTGAAGTGTACGAACAGGTCGTCACCGCCACCTTGAGGAGTGATGAAGCCGAAGCCTTTTTCATCGTTGAACCATTTAACGGTGCCGGTTTGGCGATTAGACATGGTGTATCTCCAAGAAACATATATTTTCAGTAGTGCTGTGCTGCTCAGGCCAACTGGGCACACCGGGCTATCATAGTCGAAATGTTCGGCTTGGGAGCCCCCCCAAGGCATTGTTTGCTAATCAATAGCGTTGCGTTTGCTACTTGTGTCGGCTGAAAGCCCCGATCTACGGGGCTTCGGCGTGAAATATCAGCTGGTAAAAAAAGCCGTAAAAGCTGCGTAATTTGTGCGAAATGGCAGTTTTCGGGCTGTTTTCCTGGCAAAACGGTCGTCTGATCCCAGGCCGGTCTTACTTTTTCTTCACGACTTTGCAGGACGAAATAGCCGCGACTGCTTTGTTTTTAAGCTCCGGGCTGGCGTTCTGGTTAGTCATGAGCTCCTTGATTTCCGCAGTGCTCAATTCGGCGTTGATCTTGTCGGCGCCACATTCGCAGTGGGCCTTGGCAGTCTTGACGTCTACGTTCTGGCTGGCGGCCGCGCTGCAGTCGCTGACGAAACTGTCACGGGCACCGGCTGGCCAATTGGATGGAGCGGCAGCCTGCGCGCCGAGGGAAAGGAGGCTCAGGGTAGCGGCGAAAGCAAGGGTCGAGGTAAAACGCATCATGGGATGCTCCTTTGATTCGAGGACGAACGGCGATTCTCAGTGGGTTTGAGGTGTGGCGTACAGCTCAAGTTCACTTTTGCAGCTATAAAGGCTGGAATTTGTCTTTGCAGCGGATACTGCCGGCGCGGTGACCGTTCATCTGTGCTAGCATCCTTGGCTTGGCTAATTCCGGGTGCGCCATTTGCCGCCTTGCCATGTTTCTTTTCTGCTCACTCCAGTCACTGTGGTTCGATTATCGGTTGGCCGAAAGGCTCCTGCCGCTGTAAGGCAGGCGTTCATCATTGAACGGCCTGGTGTTGGATCTTGTACTGGCTCATCCCAACCCACGTGACCTTTGGTAGGGGTCACCACTAGGAGAGGAGGCGCCATGCCAACTATTACTCTTCCCGACGGCAGTCAACGTTCATTCGATCATTCGGTTTCCGTAGCCGAGGTCGCCGCATCCATTGGTGCTGGCCTGGCCAAGGCCACCGTGGCCGGCAAGGTCGATGGCAAGCTGGTTGACGCCAGCGACCTGATCACCTCCGATGCCAGCCTGCAAATCATCACGCCCAAGGATCAAGAGGGGTTGGAGATCATTCGCCACTCCTGCGCGCACTTGATTGGCCATGCGGTCAAGCAGCTGTATCCGACTGCGAAGATGGTGATCGGCCCGGTCATCGACGAAGGCTTTTATTACGACATCGCCTACGAGCGTCCTTTCACCCCGGACGATCTGGCCGCTATCGAACAGCGCATGCACGCCCTGATCGAAAAAGATTACGACGTCATCAAGAAAGTCACCCCGCGCGCCGAAGTGATCGACGTGTTCACTGCGCGTGGCGAAGACTACAAGCTGCGCCTGGTGGAAGACATGCCGGACGAGCAGGCCATGGGCCTGTACTACCACGAAGAATACGTCGACATGTGCCGTGGTCCCCACGTGCCGAACACGCGCTTCCTCAAGTCGTTCAAGCTGACCAAGCTGTCCGGTGCCTACTGGCGCGGCGACGCGAAGAACGAGCAGCTGCAACGGATCTACGGCACTGCCTGGGCTGACAAGAAGCAGCTGGCCGCCTATATCCAGCGCATCGAGGAGGCCGAAAAACGCGACCACCGCAAGATCGGTAAGCGCCTGAACCTGTTCCACCTCCAGGAAGAAGCGCCGGGCATGGTGTTCTGGCACCCGAACGGCTGGACCCTGTACCAGGTGCTCGAGCAGTACATGCGCAAGGTGCAGCGCGACAACGGTTACCTGGAGATCAAGACCCCGCAGGTCGTTGATCGCAGCCTGTGGGAGAAATCCGGGCACTGGGCCAACTACGCCGACAATATGTTCACCACCCAGTCGGAAAACCGCGACTACGCCATCAAGCCGATGAACTGCCCATGCCACGTGCAGGTGTTCAATCAAGGCCTGAAGAGCTATCGCGAGTTGCCGATGCGCCTGGCCGAGTTCGGTGCCTGCCACCGTAACGAGCCATCGGGTGCGCTGCACGGCATCATGCGTGTGCGCGGCTTCACCCAGGACGACGCCCACATCTTCTGTACAGAAGAGCAGATGCAGGCCGAATCCGCCGCGTTCATCAAGCTGACCATGGACGTTTATCGTGATTTCGGCTTTACCGAAGTCGAGATGAAGCTGTCCACTCGTCCGGAAAAGCGCGTCGGTTCCGACGAGCTGTGGGATCGCGCCGAAGCGGCCCTGGCCGCAGCGCTAGACAGTGCGGGCCTTGCGTACGATCTGCAGCCGGGTGAGGGGGCCTTCTACGGGCCGAAGATCGAGTTCTCGTTGAAAGATTGCCTTGGCCGTGTCTGGCAATGTGGTACCTTGCAGCTCGATTTTAACCTGCCGATCCGTTTGGGAGCCGAATACGTCTCCGAAGATAACAGTCGTAAACACCCGGTTATGCTGCACCGGGCGATCCTCGGCTCGTTCGAACGGTTCGTCGGTATCCTGATCGAGCACTACGAGGGTGCGTTCCCTGCGTGGCTGGCTCCGACTCAGGCAGTGATCATGAATATCACTGATAAACAGGCGGATTTTGCTGCTGAAGTTGAAAAAACTCTCAACGAAAGCGGATTTCGTGCCAAGTCCGACTTGAGAAATGAAAAGATCGGCTTTAAAATCCGCGAGCATACTTTGCTCAAGGTTCCCTATCTTTTGGTTATCGGAGATCGGGAAGTCGAGATGCAGACTGTCGCTGTGCGTACTCGTGAAGGTGCTGACCTGGGCTCGATGCCCGTCGCCCAGTTCGCTGAGTTCCTCGCGCAAGCGGTTTCCCGGCGTGGTCGCCCAGATTCGGAGTAATTATTATTAAGCGTGAAATGAGACAAGATAAACGAGCTGCACCGAAAGCCCCGATCAACGAGAATATCTCGGCACGCGAGGTTCGGTTAATTGGCGCTGACGGCGAGCAGATTGGCATCGTCTCGATTGATGAAGCGCTTCGTATTGCAGAAGAGTCCAAGTTGGACCTGGTGGAAATCTCCGCCGATGCAATCCCACCCGTTTGCCGGGTGATGGACTACGGCAAGTCGATCTTCGAAAAGAAGAAGCAGGTTGCCGCGGCGAAGAAGAACCAGAAGCAGATTCAAGTAAAAGAAATCAAGTTTCGTCCAGGGACGGAGGAAGGGGATTACCAGGTAAAACTGCGCAACCTGGTACGTTTCCTGAGTGATGGGGACAGGGCCAAGGTATCCTTGCGATTCCGCGGCCGTGAGATGGCCCACCAGGAGCTGGGGATGGAACTCCTCAAGCGGGTTGAAGCTGACCTGCTCGAGTACGGTTCGGTCGAACAGCATCCTAAGATGGAAGGACGCCAGCTGATCATGGTCATCGCCCCGAAAAAGAAGAAGTAATCAACAGGGCACGGCAGGCCTTCTGATTATGTTTATCAACTGAATGCGGAGTATCCGAACATGCCAAAGATGAAGACTAAAAGTGGTGCTGCTAAGCGGTTTCTGAAAACTGCTAACGGTATCAAGCACAAGCACGCTTTCAAGAGCCACATCCTGACCAAAATGTCGACCAAGCGTAAGCGTCAACTGCGCGGTAGCAGCTTGCTGCATCCGTCTGACGTGGCAAAAGTCGAGCGCATGCTGCGCCTTCGTTAATTTTTGGATCAAGAATAGAGGAAGTAACTCATGGCTCGTGTAAAGCGTGGCGTCATTGCCCGTAAACGTCACAAAAAAATTCTGAAACTCGCTAAAGGCTACTACGGCGCACGCTCACGCGTATTCCGTGTTGCCAAGCAAGCGGTAATCAAGGCAGGCCAATACGCCTACCGCGACCGTCGTCAGAAAAAACGTCAGTTCCGCGCTCTGTGGATCGCTCGTATCAATGCTGGTGCACGTGTTAACGGTCTGTCCTACAGCCGTTTCATCGCTGGCCTGAAAAAAGCGTCCATCGAAATCGACCGTAAGGTTCTGGCTGAACTGGCCGTGAACGAAAAAGCGGTGTTTGCTGCGATTGTCGAGAAAGCTAAAGCCACCTTGGCTTAAGTACCCCCGACAGTCACCCTGGGCTGCGCCTGTAGCCCAAGGTGGTAAACGTCATAAATAGGGGAAGAGCCTTCAAGCTCTTCCCCTATTTTGTATCTGGAGTCTGTACATGGAAAACCTGGACGCGCTCGTCGCTCAAGCTCTTGAGGCTGTGCAAAGCGCTGAAGATATCAATGCCCTGGAGCAAATCCGGGTTCACTACCTTGGCAAAAAGGGTGAATTGACTCAGGTGATGAAGACCCTGGGAAATTTGCCGGCTGAAGAGCGCCCGCAAGTCGGCGCGCTGATCAACGTTGCCAAGGAGCGTGTCACAGAGGTGCTCAATGCGCGCAAGGCGACCATGGAGGAGGCCGATCTCGCGGCCAAACTCGCCGCCGAGTCCATTGATGTAACCCTGCCTGGTCGCGGCCAGGCCTCGGGCGGTCTGCATCCGATCACCCGGACTCTGGAACGCATCGAGCAGTTCTTCACCCACATCGGCTACGGCATTGCCGAAGGCCCTGAGGTCGAAGACGACTATCACAACTTCGAGGCGCTCAACATCCCAGGCCATCACCCGGCCCGGTCGATGCACGACACCTTCTATTTCAATGCAAACATGCTGTTGCGCACCCATACCTCGCCGGTACAGGTCCGCACCATGGAAGCGAACAAGCCGCCGATCCGCATTGTCTGCCCAGGCCGTGTGTACCGTAGCGACTCAGATATCACCCACTCGCCGATGTTCCACCAGGTCGAAGGCCTGCTGGTTGATCGCGACATCAACTTCGCCGACCTCAAGGGCACCATCGAAGAGTTTCTGCGAGTGTTCTTCGAGAAAGAGCTGGCGGTGCGTTTCCGTCCATCATTCTTCCCGTTCACCGAGCCATCCGCAGAAGTCGACATGGAATGCGTGATGTGCAGTGGTAAAGGCTGCCGCGTCTGCAAGCAGACTGGCTGGCTGGAAGTGATGGGCTGCGGCATGGTTCACCCCAACGTGCTGCGCATGTCCGGGATCGATCCGGAAGAGTTCTCGGGCTTTGCCTTCGGCATGGGCGTTGAGCGTCTGGCCATGCTGCGTTACGGCGTGAACGACTTGCGTCTGTTCTTCGACAACGACTTGCGGTTCCTCGCGCAATTTCGCTAGTCGTAACGAATCTTTAGGAGAGCAGGATGAAATTCAGTGAACAATGGCTGCGCGGCTGGGTAAGCCCGCAGGTAGATCGCGATGCGCTGGTTGCGCGTCTGTCGATGGCCGGTCTTGAGGTCGATAGCGTTACGCCGGCCGCCGGTGTTTTCAGTGGTGTGGTGGTGGGCGAGGTGCTGAGCACCGAGCAACACCCCGATGCTGACAAATTGCGTGTGTGCCAGGTCAGCAATGGCGCACAAACGTTCCAGGTCGTGTGCGGAGCGCCTAACGTGCGCCCGGGCCTGAAGATCCCGTTCGCCATGATCGGTGCCGAACTGCCGGGCGACTTCAGGATCAAGAAAGCCAAGCTGCGTGGCGTCGAGTCCAACGGCATGCTGTGCTCCCAGGCGGAGCTGCAAGTAGGCGAGGGCAACGACGGCCTGATGGAACTGCCGGGCGATGCGCCAGTGGGCCAGGACATTCGCGTCTACCTGGAGCTGGAAGACGCCAGCATCGAGGTCGACCTGACTCCGAACCGTGGCGACTGCCTGTCCCTGGCTGGCCTGGCACGTGAAGTGGGCGCGCTGTACAACGCGCCAGTCACTCGTCCAGTGGTGGCCGCAGTGGCTGCGGTGCACGATGAAGTGCGACCGATCGAAGTACTGGCACCAAACGCCTGCCCGCGTTACCTGGGGCGTGTGATCCGCAACGTCGACCTGTCCAGGCCAACCCCGCTGTGGATGGTTGAGCGCCTGCGTCGCGCCGACGTGCGCAGCATCGACGCGGCCGTCGATATCACCAACTACGTGATGCTTGAACTGGGCCAGCCGCTGCACGCTTTCGATCTCGCTGAAATCAATGGCGGCATTCGCGTGCGCATGGCCGAAGAAGGCGAGAAGCTGGTTCTGCTCGACGGCCAGGAAGTCAGCCTGCGCGCCGACACCCTGGTGATCGCTGACCATTCCCGCGCCCTGGCGATTGCCGGTGTGATGGGGGGCGAGCACAGCGGTGTGTCCGCGACCACGCGAGACGTATTCCTTGAAAGTGCGTTCTTCGACCAGATTGCTATCGCTGGCAAGGCCCGCTCCTACGGCCTGCACACCGATGCGTCACATCGCTATGAGCGCGGTGTGGACTGGAAGCTCGCCCGTGAAGCCATGGAGCGCGCCACTGGCCTGCTGCTGGAAATCACCGGTGGCGAAGCCGGCCCGATCACTGAGATTGTCAGCGAACAGCATCTGCCGTCCGTTGCGCCGATCACCCTGCGCGCCAAAAGCGTTGAGCAAATGCTTGGCCTGGTCATCGCCCCGTCTGAAATCGAACAACTGCTGTCGGCCCTCGGGTTGAACATTTCTGCGGGTGGGGAAGGGCAGTGGCATGTTGAAGTGCCAAGCCATCGCTTCGATATCAGCCTGGAAGTCGATCTGATCGAAGAGTTGGCTCGCCTGTACGGTTACAACCGCCTGCCGGTTCGTTACCCGCAAGCGCGCCTGGCGCCGCAACCCAAGGCAGAAGCGCGTGCGCACCTGCCTGAGCTGCGTCGTCTGCTGGTCGCCCGTGGCTATCAGGAAGCGGTGACCTACAGCTTCATCGATCCGAAGCAGTTCGAACTGTTCAACCCGGGCGTCGAGCCGCTGGTGCTGGCCAACCCGATCTCCAACGACATGGCCGCCATGCGTTCATCCCTGTGGCCAGGCCTGGTGAAAGCCCTTTCCCATAACCTGAACCGTCAGCAAGACCGCGTGCGCATGTTCGAAAGCGGCCTGCGGTTTGTCGGTCAACTCGACGGCCTGAAGCAAGAGCCGATGCTGGCCGGTGTTGTTTGCGGCAGCCGCTTGCCGGAAGGCTGGGCGCAAGGCCGGGATGCCGTGGACTTCTTCGACGTTAAAGCGGACGTGGAAGCGGTACTGGGTTTTGCCGGTGCACTGGACGACTTCACATTTGTGCCAGGCAACCACCCGGCGCTGCACCCAGGTCAGACTGCGCGTATCGAGCGCGAGGGTCGTCTGGTGGGCTTCGTCGGCGCCATCCACCCGGAACTGTCGAAAACCCTTGGTCTCGACCGCCCGGTCTTCGTCTTCGAACTGGTGCTGGCCGAGGTGGCCTCGGGCAAGATGCCTAAATTCAGCGAGTTGTCGCGCTTCCCTGAAGTGCGTCGTGACCTGGCCCTGATCGCCGATCGTGAAGTCGCCGCTACTGCTGTTCTGGATGTAATCCGTGAAAATGCAGGGGAATGGCTGACAGACCTCAGGCTATTTGACGTCTATCAGGGTAAAGGCATTGATCCGCATAGAAAAAGCCTTGCAGTTGGCTTGACCTGGCAGCATCCATCGCGCACTCTTAATGACGATGAGGTGAATGCCACGACACAAAATATCCTCACCTCGCTCGAACAAAGGTTGAACGCCACGTTAAGGAAGTGACGTATGGGGGCTTTGACGAAAGCTGAGATGGCGGAACGTCTGTACGAAGAGTTGGGTCTGAACAAGCGCGAGGCCAAGGAATTGGTCGAGCTGTTTTTTGAAGAGATCAGACACGCTCTGGAAGACAACGAACAGGTCAAATTGTCCGGTTTCGGCAATTTTGATCTGCGGGACAAACGCCAGCGGCCTGGCCGCAATCCAAAAACGGGAGAAGAAATCCCGATCACGGCTCGCCGTGTGGTCACCTTTCGTCCAGGGCAGAAGTTGAAGGCCCGAGTTGAGGCTTATGCTGGAACCAAGTCATAACGACGAGCTACCCGTCATCCCAGGCAAACGCTACTTCACCATTGGTGAAGTCAGCGAGCTTTGTGCGGTAAAACCGCACGTGCTGCGCTATTGGGAGCAGGAGTTTCCTCAACTCAACCCCGTCAAACGCACCGGGAACCGTCGGTATTATCAGCGCCAGGATGTGCTGATGATCCGACAGATCCGTGCGTTGCTTTACGATCAGGGATTCACCATCAGCGGCGCGCGCCAGCGTATGTCCGGTGATGAAGCCAAAGACGACACCACCCAGTACAAGCAACTGATCCGCCAGATGATCTCCGAACTGGAAGATGTGCTGGTGGTTTTGAAAAAATGATTCAGGCTTTTAAAATACTTCCACATTTCAAAAGCTTGCGGTATATTCCTGATCGCTTCGTTGCGAAGCGAACCCAGTAACACGCCTAGTCGGGGCGTAGCGCAGTCCGGTAGCGCACTAGCATGGGGTGCTAGGGGTCGAGTGTTCGAATCACTCCGTCCCGACCATATTTTTCAGTGACTTAGCCGAACTCCAGCCAGTTCGGCTTTTTTACGCATAGGGACTTTTGCGGGGGATCATCCCAACTTCCTCCTCAAGATCGTCACCGCCCCACGCTTGGATCCAGCCAATGCACTGAAAGCTTCCGGCCATCAAGGTCCTGGATGAGTTACGTCTGCTGATTCTGAAAATTCTTTTTAAACCCACACAGGTTCATTGAGCATAGGCAGATCTGAAGTACGATCAGCGCATACGCTTCAGCGTAAGCCCCAAATGGCCCAGGGCATAGTGCTCACTATGCAACAGAAGGCCCCCGCCATTCTTCTCGCTGGCCGTGGAACCCAATCCAGATAACTCCTTCAATCTCCTGCTAAAAAAGACTGAAGTATCCGGGCTGATATTCGGATTTTTTGAGAAGGGCCCTCAGCTGCCGACACCCAATGTGTGTAGTGCAGGGAGTTGGCGAAGGCCTCCAGGCCGACTGTGTGTCTACTGGTGGAGCATCGCTTCCACTTGAGCGACGCTGATACGCGGAATCACACTCGCCGGAATCTTCGAAATATCGGATAAGTTGTAAACCATGAAGTCATCCCCGATGACTTTCTTGGACATCAACTCGAACGACGGCAGTATGCGGGTGTAATAGTGCTGGTCGAGCCCGCAGGGGGAGTTTATGGAGTCCTTCGTTTCGTAAAACCTCCCCGACTTTTCGTCCAGGTCGACGCCCACCAGGAAAACCTTGGAGAACCCGACGTGGAATGCCAGCTGGATGGCCAGGTAGGCCACGGTTCGGGCATCAAAAAAGCCCTGGCTCATGTCCTTGCTGAACCCGATGGACCGTTTCCGAAAGGCGATCAAGGAGTGATCAGTAACCAGCTCTTTTGATCTTCCGAGCGCCACATCGATCCACGACGGTTTTGGCGCCTTGGACAGCGGGTAGAGCTGCCCGGTTGGACGAGCATGGGAGGATTGCGCATGGTCTTCCCACAGCGCGACCCTTTGGCTGACAGCCATGGCGTAGTTGAATAAATCCGGCTGCTGTTTGGAAAAGCTTCTGTCCGTGCAGGCGTAAAAACTCGGCTTGATGTCGGTGTTCATAAACATCGAAATCGCGCCATTCATGGTGATCATGGGCACGTGCGCGAACTTTTCGAGGGGGAATGATTTGGCTGACAGGCCGGAAGCGATAATAAAAACCGCGCCTGATTCGACATTCCGACAGGCAGCAAAATCGTGCAGGTGCAGCGGGTGTGCGCTTGAACGCCATGGCGCTGGCACGGGTGCAAACAAAGCCAGCTTTTTGTCGGCAACAGGCTTGGCCTCGACGAAGGGCATCTGTTTCATCCGATCTATCCGCGTAGTGAAAGGAAAATCCACACATCAGCCGACCAAGGCTCGATAGCGGAGTTCCTTTATAAAAAACAATACATAAACGCGGCTTCGCCAGACGTCCGGTATTTGTGTAGGGCCTTTCCGAGAAGGGGGAAACGCATCAACACGCCGCAACCTTTAAAACGTCTGCCCCATGGAGAACTGAAACACCTGCTTGTCCGCGTTCTCCGGCGTGCGAATCGGGTAGGCCAAGTTCACACTCAGCGGCCCCAGCGGGCTGTACCATGTCACCCCAACTCCCACCGAACTGGCCATCTGGCTTAGGTCCACGCTGCCGCAGCCCTGGGTCGTGCTGAGGTAGCACTTGTCCGAATACACCGTCCCTACGTCCCAGAACAACGAGGTTCGCACGGATTTGTTGTCTTTGATGAACGGCACCGGGAACAGGTACTCCGCGCCGCCGGTTATCAGGATATTGCCGCCCAGCGACTCGGTGTCCCGGTCCGAGTAGTACGCCTGCCCGGCACTGGCGTAGGCACCGGTTGCCGGGGTGTTGCGCGGGCCGAGGGTGCCGCTTTCAAAGCCGCGCACCGTGCCTTCGCCGCCGGCGGTGTAGGTTTCATAGAAGGGCAGCCCGTCCGTGGAGCCGTAGCCGCTGCCGTAGCCGAGCTTGGTGTGAAAGCGCAGTGATGTGGTGTTGCTGACAGGCAGGAACGTCTGCCCCGTGTAGTCGATTTTGTAGAAACTCAGGTCGCTGCCGGGCACCGTCACCATCAGGTTGAGGTTTTGCGAATGCCCGCGAGTCGCCAGCACGCCTTTGTTCAAGGTCGACTCCGACCAGCCAAGGTTGGCCTTGAAGTTGGTGAATTCCTTGCCTTCGCGCTCGATAAAGTCGTAGATCTCGTCGGCGCTGTAGGTGCCCGGTTCGATGCTGTCGTGTTGTACGGTCAGGCCAAAGTTCAAGCGCGAGGTTTCATTGATCGGGTAACCGAGGGTGGTGCCCAGGCCAAAACTATTGATGGCGTAATAGGAAACCCCGTCATCGTAGTACTTGTTGTAGTCGGTCTTGCTGTAGAACGCGTTGTAACCCAGGCTCACCCCGTCGGTGGTGAAGTAGGGATCGGTGAAACCGATGTTGTACTTGCTCTGGTAGGACGAGCGGGTCAGCCCCAGGCTGGCGTAGTTGCCGGTGCCGAGGAAATTGTTCTGGGTGATCGAGCCGCCGAGGATCAGCCCCGAACTCTGGGCAAAGCCGACACTGGCGGTAATCGAACCGGACGCCTGTTCTTCCACGGCGTAGTTCACATCCAACTGGTCATCGAGGCCGGCCACCGCAGGCGTCTCGACGTTCACCTCCTTGAAGAACCCCAGGCGCTCCAGGCGCACCTTGGACTGATCGATCAGGTAGGTTGACGCCCAGCCACCTTCCATCTGGCGCATTTCCCGCCGCAGCACCTTGTCGTCGGTCTTGGTATTGCCACGGAAGTTGATACGGTTGACGTAGGCCCGCTTACCGGGGTCGACGGAGAACGTGACGTCAACCGTGTGGTCTTCATCGTGGGCCTGCGGCACGCCGTTGACGTTGGCGAACGTGTAGCCTTCGTTGCCCAGGCGACGGGTAATCAGCTCCGAGGTGGTGGTCATCAGTTTGCGTGAGAACACCTGGCCCTTCTGCACCAGCAGCAAGGACTGGACCTGGTCCTGCGGGACTTTCAGCTCACCACTGAGCTTCACCTCGCGCACCGTGTATTTCTGGCCTTCCTGGATGTTCACGGTGATGTAGACGTGCTTTTTGTCCGGGGTCATCGAGACCTGGGTCGAGGTGATATCCATGTTGATATAGCCACGGTCCAGGTAATAGGAGCGCAAGCGTTCAAGGTCGCCCGACAGCTTCTCCCGTGCGTATTTGTCGTCGTTCTTGAAAAACGACAGCCAGTTGCTGGTCTTGAGGGTGAACTGGTCGATCAGGGCGTCGTCGGCGAACACCGTGTTGCCCACGACGTTGATGTGCTGGATCGATGCCACTTCACCTTCGTCGATCTTGATTTTCAAGCCCACGCGGTTACGCGGCTGAGCCACCACCTGCGCGTCGACCGACGCCGAGTAACGGCCCTGGGCAACGTACTGGCGCTGCAACTCGTTGCGTATCCCTTCCAGGGTGGCGCGTTGGAAAATCTCGCCCTCGGCAAGGCCCGATTGCTTCATGCCTTTCATCAGGTCATCGGTGGCAATCGCCTTGTTGCCCTCGAACTCGATACTGGCAACCGAAGGACGCTCGACTACATTGATGATCAACACATCGCCTTCGCGGCTCAGTTGGATGTCCTGGAAGTAACCGGTCTTGAACAGCGCGCGGGTCGAGTCCACCAGGCGCCGGTCATCCGCTTCGTCGCCGACGTTCAGGGGTAATGCCCCGAACACGCTGCCTGCAGAGACCCGTTGCAGGCCGTTGATTCGAATATCCGAGATTTTGAAGCCTTGGGCGAGTGCCAGTGAGGCATTGAGCAGCAGCGCAACCGAGCAGAGCAGGCGCGAAAAATTCATCAAGATCTTTTCCAGAACACATCGACAAGCAGCGCCGGCACGCATGGACAACTCGCCGCGCGGCCGGACTGGTGAACATCCAGCATACGAGCGAGGGGCGTTTGGTGCGGTTAACCGAATGTCAAGTTAGGTAAAGTTTGGCCTGGGATGCCGATGCCGGGCCGATAATGCGCAACCCCCCACCGACGAGCCCGAGATGATCCGCGTATTGTTGGTCGACGACGACCAGGAACTGACTGACATGCTGAGCCAATACCTCGCGCGCGAAGGCTTTGAGGCCGCGGCCGTGCACACGGGGGAGGAGGGCGAGGTGGAGGCGCTGTCGGGGCGCTACAGCATTGTGGTGCTGGACGTGATGCTGCCCCAGCGCTCGGGCATCGAAGTGCTCCGGCGCATCCGCGTCGTCAGCCAGGTACCCGTAGTGCTGCTCACCGCCCGTGGTGACAACATCGACCGCATCACCGGCCTGGAACTCGGCGCCGATGATTACGTGCCCAAGCCCAGCTCCCCCGGCGAACTGGTCGCGCGCCTGCGCGCCATCATGCGCAGGGTGCAGCCGGTGGGCCAGCCGACCACCGAAGTGATCAAGACCGGCGCGCTGGTGTTGTGGCCCGGCAGGCGCCAGGCCCTGTGGAACGGCCTCGAGCTGGGTGTGACCAGCACCGAGTTCAGCCTGCTGGAAGAGCTGGCCCGCAGTGCCGGCCAGGTAGTGAGTAAAAAGGATCTGTCACTCAATGCCCTCGGTTGCCCGCTGACCCGCTACGACCGGCGCATCGACGTGCATATCAGCAGCATCCGGCAAAAACTCGGGCCGCGCCCGGACGCCAAGGCCTGGATCCAGAGCGTACGTGGCCTCGGCTATTTGTTGATTGCCGAATGACCAGGCCCAGCCTGCTGTTCTGGAAACTGTTCCTGGCCTTCTGGCTGGCGACCACCTTGACCTTCCTGGTGGGCGTCGGCGTGCTTGAACTGGGCCGTTTCCAGCCGAATGACCCGCATGTGGAAGCCATGCTGGCGGCCGAAGACAAGCTGCTGCAAACGTTCGGTGTCGAGGCGGGCGGCCAGCTCCTGGCGGTGTGGGAGCGCCCGGCGGATGAGGCCATCGGTGTCTACAACAGTGCCGGGCAATTGCTGATAGGTGGGCCGGTGACGCAGCCGGCCTATGAGCGAGCGGTCGTCAGCAAGGAAGGCCTGGCGCTGTCGATCAGGTCGACCCACGCGCCCGGTAACCCGCCCGGCCGGCCCTGGCACCAGATTCCGTTGATCATCGGCACATTGATGAGTGCGCTGTTCAGCGGCTACATGGCCTATTACCTGGCCTGGCCCCTGGCTTACCTGAAGCGCGCCATGAGCGACGCGGCCCAGGGACGCTTCGAAACCCGGGTCAAGCCGGCCATGGGCAAGCGTCGCGACGAGATCGTCGACCTGGCGGAAGACTGCGACCGCATGGCCAACCAGTTGAAGGGGCTGGTGGAGGCCCAGCAGCAACTGCTGCACGACATCTCCCATGAACTGCGCTCCCCGCTGACGCGCATGCAGGCGGCCATCGGCCTGTTGCGCCAGGACGCCGCCCGCCTGGAAATGCTCGAACGCATCGAGCGCGAATCCGAGCGCATGGACACCCTGATCGAGGCGTTGCTGACCCTGGCGCGCCTGCAAGGCCGCCCGGAAAGTATCGAGCGCGAGCCCGTGGATATTGTCGAATTGCTGGCGATGATCGTTGAAGATGCGCAGTTCGAAGCCGGCATCAAAGGCTGTCGCGTGCACCTGCAGGCGTGCCCGCCGTTTATCGCCTGCGTCAGCGGTGAGTTGTTGTACCGCTGCTTCGAGAACGTGATTCGCAATGCCGTGCGCTACACCCGGCCGGACACCACCGTGTGCGTGTCGGCGCAGGTCAACCAGGATGCGAACCGCCTCACGGTACAGATCACCGACCAAGGGCCGGGCGTCGACAATGACCGGCTGCACAGCATTTTCCAGCCGTTCGAACGTGGTGTGGGCGATGCCAGCGTGGGGTTTGGCCTGGGGCTGGCCATTGCTGCGAGGGCCGTCCAGATGCACGGCGGCCACATCCTCGCGCGCAACGAGCCGGGCGGCGGGCTGACAGTGGAGATCACCCTGCACAGCGCGCGATCTTTACACGACATTACATTGGCTTGACCGCCCTGTACGTCGCGCCTCATTAGACTTGTCGCCATTGATTGAGTGGAGGTGGCGATGTTTCAGGTGCATAAAAAGGGCTTCGTGCCCGGCAGGAAAATGGTCGACGGCCTGGTCCCTTACGACTTCTTTTGCGAAGACAGCCCGGCGATCAATCTGTTTGTGTTTACCGGCGCCGCTACGCCGGGCGCCACCGTCGAAGAACAGACCCTGTGGGGCTTCACTCGGTTGGAACGTTTTGAGGCGATGAGCCACGCGTTGGTGAGCAACCAGCGGCACGCCGGCTGGTTTCAAAGCGTCAATGTGCTCACCGGGCCCAGCCACAACGGCACGCTAAGCGTGAAATTCCAGCGCGTGCTGAAAATCATCAAGCACGCCAGCCCGGCCCGTAAGGCCGACTACGAGATCCTCACCGACGAAGGCGACACCTATTTCACCCGCCAGGCGGTCGGCGAAAACAGCGCGCAAACCGTCATCTATTCGGCCGAGCCATAACGCCAACGGTGGGCTGGATTCGCCTCAAGCAAAAGCATCTCACCCACGTCCTGCTTGTTACTTCCGCCCACCAATGGGGCATCTTCTGCGCCATTGGGTAGCAAATTCCCACGCGACTTTTCAACGCCAGCGCCAGCTTTTTCCCTTCTATCCGATCTGAATCAATCACTTGGCTCCTGGCCCAGGCCGTTGGCACGCATTCTGCTTTTTTGTATTCGTGGATAATTGGATACAAAAATTCAAAAGGTGCTGCCGATGCAATTCGCTCCCGCTTACGTTGACCGCCAGCCCCTCACCGCCGAGGAGGAGGCCTACAACTTTCTGCTCGATGCCATTTGCGGCGGCCGCTACCGCAAGGGCGACCGGCTGATCGCCGAAGACATCGCCAGCGAGATCGGCATGAGCCGCATGCCGGTGCGCGAAGCCTTTCGCCGCCTTGATGCCCAGGGCCTGGTGACCCTGCGGCCCAACCGTGGCGCGATCGTCAGCGGTCTGGATATCGATGAGCTGCACGAAGTGTTCGAGATGCGCAGCGCCCTCGAAGGCCTGGCGGTGCGCGTGGCCGTCGGCCGTATCGGTGAGCGTCAACTGGCGGCCCTGGAGCGCATGCTCGACGCGATGGACGACTACCGCGATGAGAGCGCCGCCTGGGTCAGCCGCCATCGCGCGTTCCATGAATACCTGTGCAGCCTCAGCGGCCGCCCACGCTTGATGAAGCAGATTTCGGCGCTGTACTCGCTGGTCGAGGCGCCCATGCGCTTGTGGTTGCAGCACGGCGAAAAACCCCTCAGTGCCCGCCAGGAACACGCGGTGATCCTCGATGCGATCCGCGCCGGCGACGCCGCCCGCGCCGAAGCCGTGGTGCGCGAACACATCGAAGGCACCGTGCCGGCGCTGATCCAGTTCCTGCAAACCGAACAATAAGAAACACCCGCTGTGTTTTGACTTTAGTCCTGCCCCGTTATTCAACGAACTGGAGTGTCTGGTCATGCATAAATGCCGCGCCTTGCTGGTGGCTGTCTCCTTCGGTCTCTGCGCACAAGGGGCCTTTGCTGCGCCTCAAGTGCCGGATCGTCTGCAAAAAGTCGACAAACTTGTCTATTGCTCGGGGATGGATTCCCCGCCCCTGGTGTCCTTCGACGAAGCCCAGAAACCCCGCGGGCTCACCGTCGACCTGGGCCTGGAAATCGCCAGGCGCCTGGGCGACAAGCAAGTGCAATGGCGGGTGATTCCGTTCTCTGGCCTGGTGCCGGCGCTGCTCGCCCAGCAGTGCGACATGATCGTCGACCAGCTGTTCGACAAACCCGAGCGGCGCCAGGTGATCGACATCGTCAACTACATGTATTCCAGCCAGTCGGTGGTGGTGCCCAAGGGCAACCCCAAGGGCATCAAGGCGCTGGATGACCTGTCCGCGCACAAGGTCGCGGTGCTCAACGGCTCCACCATCAAGACCCTGCTCGATGCCCACAATGAAAGCCTGGCCAAGGCCGGCAAGCCCCCGATGAAACTGGTGGTCTACAACACCGACACCGACGCGTTCCAGGCCCTGCGCATCAGCCAGGTCGACGCCTACGGCACCACCGTGGAAACCGCCGGTTACTACGCAGCAATGGCCCCGGACCTGTTCCAGGAAGGCGTTCCGGCGTTCAGCCGCATCCTCACCGGCCTGGGCATACGCAAGGACGACCCGCAACTGACCGCCGCCGTGCAGCAGGTGATCAGCGATATGCGCAGCGATGGCAGCTATGTGCAGTTGCTGGACAAATGGCATGTCAGCAGCGACACACTCGACTGAGGCGTACCTGCGATGAATTTCAATTGGGATGTGTTCTGGCAGTACCTGCTGCAGCCCAGCGGGGTTTACCTCACGGGGCTGTGGCTGACCTGCCTGATCAGCGTACTGGCGATGCTGCTGGGCTGCGCGCTGGGGCTGGCGGCGGCGTTGTTGCGCTTGTCGAAGAACCCGCTGTTGCATCTGCCGGTGCGTTTTTACGTGTGGCTGATGCGCGGCACGCCGCTGCTGGTGCAGATCGTGTTTCTGTACACGGCACTGGCGGCGGGCGGGATTTTCCGCTTTGAGGATATCGAGCTGTTCGGCTTGATCGTCCCCGGCAATATCCAGGCGGCGATCATTGCCCTGGGGCTCAACGAAGGCGCGTACATGGCCGAGATCATCCGTGCCGGCATCGGCGCGGTGGACAAGGGCCAATATGAAGCCGGGCGCTCCCTGGGCATGGGCTTCGCCAAGCTGATGCGGCGCATCGTGCTGCCCCAGGCGTTCCGGGTGATCGTGCCGCCGCTGGGCAATGAGTTCAACGTGATGCTCAAGAACACCACCCTGGTCAGCGTGATCGGTGTGCAGGAACTGCTGCTCAGCACCCAGATGATCACCTCGGCCACCTTCCGGGTGTTCGAGCTGTACCTGGTGGTTGCCTTGTACTTCCTGACGCTGACCACCCTCTGGGGCTTTTTCCAGCGCTGGCTCGAAGCCCGTTTCAGCCAGTCCGACCGGCCTTCCGCGCCACCACCGGCAGCCAGCCGCATGTTCGGGCGCAGCACCCTGAAACTGCTGAGGGGACGATAACCATGGCGCACCAAAGTGAAGAGCTGATCATTGAGGCACTGGATATTCAGAAGTCGTTCGGCGCGTTGCAGATCCTCAAGGGTATCTCGCTGCAAGTACGGCGCGGCGAAGTGGTGGTGCTGATCGGCGCCTCTGGCTCGGGCAAGACCACCTTTATCCGCTGCATCAACCTGCTGGAAGACATCCAGGGCGGGCGCATCCGCGTCAACGGCCGCGCCATGGGCTATCGCGAGCGCAGCGACGGCAGCCTGGTGCGTGATTCGGAGCGCAACATCGCCCGCCAGCGCCGCGACATTGGCATGGTGTTCCAGCGCTTCAACCTGTTCCCCCATATGACGGCGCTGGAAAACATCATTGAAGCGCCGATCCAGGTCCTCGGCACGCCACGTGCCGAAGCACTGGAACAGGCCCGTGGCCTGTTGGCGCGGGTCGGCCTGGCGGACAAGGCCAGCCATTACCCGTCGATGCTCTCCGGCGGCCAGCAGCAACGGGTCGCCATCGCCCGCGCCCTGGCGATGAAACCCCAGGCCATGCTGTTCGACGAACCCACCAGCGCCCTCGACCCGGAAACCGTCGGCGAAGTGCTGCAGGTGATGAAAGAGCTGGCCGAGGAGGGCATGACCATGGTGGTGGTCACCCATGAAATGGGCTTTGCCCGGGAAGTGGCAGACCGCGTGGTGGTTCTCGACCAGGGCGAACTCATCGAACAAGGGCCGCCGGAACAGATCTTCAGCCACCCCAGTCATCCCCGGACCCGGGCGTTTCTCAGCCGTGTGTTATGACTTTTTTTGAAGAGCCTTTGCCATGTTGAAATTTTCTGCTCACGAGTATCCCTATCCATCGCAG
Organism: Pseudomonas sp. NFACC25; assembly: GCF_900100935.1. Lineage (NCBI taxonomy): Bacteria > Pseudomonadati > Pseudomonadota > Gammaproteobacteria > Pseudomonadales > Pseudomonadaceae > Pseudomonas > Pseudomonas sp. NFACC25. The sequence continues at coordinate 255,255 of NZ_FMUC01000001.1, read as the reverse complement.
CGCCAGAGCGTATTTGCCCGCCGTGGCATGGTCGCCGCGTCCCAGCCCCTGGCTGCCCAGGCCGGTATCGAGATCATGCAAAAGGGCGGTAACGCCATCGACGCGGCCATCGCCACGGCGGCCGCGCTCACGGTGGTGGAGCCCACCGGCTGCGGCCTGGGCGGCGATGCGTTTGCCCTGGTGTGGTGCAAGGGCCAGTTGCATGGCCTGAACGGCAATGGCCATGCGCCGGGCGCCTTGAGTGTCGAGGCGGTCAAGGCTGCCGGGCACGATCGGATGCCGCTGTACGGCTGGACCCCGGTGACCGTGCCCGGCTGCCCATCGGCCTGGGCGGAGCTGTCGCAACGCTTCGGCAAGCTGGCGTTTGCCGAGTTGCTGCAACCGGCCATCCGCCTGGCCCGCGAGGGTTTCCCGCTGTCACCGGTGGTTGCCCACCAATGGCAGATCTCCTTGAACGAATTCAGCCCGCACCGCGATGAAGTGCTGCAAGCCTGGTTCGACACGTTCCTCATCGATGGGCGCGCACCCCAAGCGGGCGAGATTTTCCGCAACCCGGCCCAGGCGCGCACCCTGGAAGAACTCGCCGCCAGCCGTTGCGAAAGCCTGTATCGCGGTGCCCTGGCCGCACGCCTGGACGCCCACTCACGGGCCACCGGGGGTTACCTGCGCGCCAGTGATCTCAAGGACTACCGCGCACAGTGGGTGGACCCGATCCACATCAATTATCGCGGTGTCGACGTCTGGGAAATCCCGCCGAGCGGCCAGGGCCTGGTGGCGCTGATGGCACTGAACATCCTCGAAGGCTTCACCTTCGATCACCGCGACAGCCAACAGACCTGGCACCGCCAGCTCGAGGCCATGAAGCTCGCCTACAGCGACGGCCTGCATTACATCACCGACCCGCTGCACATGCGCGTGGCAGTGGCCGACCTGCTCAGCGACGACTACAGCGCGCGCCGTCGCAGCCAGATCGGCGAACAGGCCCAGGCGCCCAAGCCCGGTGACCCGCACGCCAGCGGCACGGTGTACCTGGCCACGGCGGACGCCGAAGGCAATATGGTCTCGTTCATCCAGAGCAACTACCACGGCTTCGGCTCCGGCGTGGTACTGCCCGACAGCGGCATTGCGTTGCAGAACCGTGGGCAGGAATTCAGCCTCGACCCGAGCCACGCCAACTGCCTGGCAGCAGGCAAGAAAACCTTCCACACCATCATCCCCGGTTTCCTCACCAAGGACGGCCAGGCCCTGGGCCCGTTCGGCGTGATGGGCGGCTACATGCAGCCCCAGGGTCACGTACAGATGGTGATGAACCTGGTGGACTTCGGCCTCAACCCCCAGGCCGCACTGGATGCGCCGCGCTGGCAATGGCTGGGCGACATGAAGGTCGGCATCGAGCAGGGTGCCTCCCGCGACCTGGCCAATGCCCTGGCCCGGCGTGGTCACCAGGTGCAGATCGCCAGCGACCTCACCGACTACGGCCGTGGGCAGATCATCCTGCGCGACCCGGTCAGCGGCGTGCTGTGCGGCGGCACCGAACCGCGTGCGGATTCCCATATCGCGGTATGGTAACCAGGGCAGGGCATGGCGCCGCCATTGCCCTGCCATTTTGAAAAAAGTTGGTCGAAGCCTGTCCCCTTTTTTCACCTCGCCTGTCATTCCAGGCAAGTGAACAAAATCGAGAGCTTCTTCCAATGCCCGCAGTCCACACCTTGCGCTTGCGCCCGTTGCTCAAACTGAGCCTGATGCTGAGCCTCAGCGCCAGCCCCTTGTTCGTCCCCGTCAGCTATGCCGAAGACAGCGCCGCGCGCCGCAGCTACCAGGTGCCGGCCGGCAGCCTGAGTGCGGCGTTGACCCGTTTTGCCGGGCTGTCGGGGGTCAACCTGTCGGTGGACCCGGCGCTGGTCAGCGGGCGCAGCAGCAGCGGTTTATCCGGCGAATATGGCGTGGAAGAGGGCTTTGCCCGCTTGCTGCAAGGCTCCGGCCTGCAATTGCAGCCCATGGGGGAGCAGGCCTACATGCTGGTGCCGGTGCCGGAGGGCGGCAGCCTGGAGCTGGCGCCCACGTCGATTCTCGGTACCACCGGCCTGTACGACGGCGACACCTACGCCGGTGGCCAGGTGGCGCGGCGTGGCTCGCAAGGCCTGCTGGGCACCCGGGACTTCATGGAAACCCCGTTCAGCATGACCACCTACACCCAGGACGCGGTGAAAAACCAGCAGGCGCGCACCCTTGGCGACCTGATCGCCAGCGACCCGTCGGTACGCGCCACCAACCCGGCCGGCGGGCGGTATGAGCAGTTCACCATTCGCGGCTTCAGCCTGTTCAACAGTGATGTGTCGTACAACGGCCTGTACGGCGTGCTGCCGACCTACACCATCGACATGGAGATGGCCGACCGCGTCGACATCTTCAAAGGCCCCACCCAGTTGATCAACGGCATCTCGCCGCGCGGCAGCGTGGGCGGCGGGATCAACGTGGTGCCCAAGCGCGCCACCGACAAGGACATCACCTCGTTCACCGGCACCTGGGCCTCCGACAGCCAGGCCGGTGGCGCCGTGGATGTGGGCCGGCGCTTTGGCGAGGACAACAAGTTCGGCCTGCGCTTCAACGGCGTGAAGCAGTCCGGCGATACCGAATGGGACCACCAGAGCGTCGACCGTGAGATGGCCGTGCTGGGCCTGGATTTTCGTGGCGAGCGCCTGCGCCTTTCCACCGATATCGGCCGCACCGAGCGCGACACCGATGCGCCGCAGGAGCGTGTGCAAGTCGCGGCTGCCGCGCCGGTGCCCAGCGCCAACGATGTGCGCCGCAACTATGCGCAGTCCTGGAGCAAGGCCCGCACCAAGGACACCTTCGGTACGCTGAATGCCGAATATGACCTCAGCGATTCGGTGATGCTCTACGGCGGTGTCGGCGCGCGCAAAAGCAACCACGAGTTCCTGCGCCATGCTGTTTCGGTGACCAATGCGGCCGGTGATTTCACCGTGCAGCCCCGGGACTTCACCCGCGATGAAAACGTCCGTACCGCCACGGCCGGCGTGCGTAACTGGTTCCACACCGGGCCGGTGAGCCATGAGGTCAACCTGGCCGCCAGCTACTTCTATATGGACTTCACCAACGGCGGTGCGCGTTATGCCAACGCATCGAGCAATCTCTACAACCCCGTGCAAACCCCGACGCCGTCGGTGGCCACGCGCCAGGATGCGAAGGTCTATACCGAGAACACGTTCAGTGGCGTGGCCTTGTCCGACACCCTGGGTTTCTTCGATGACCGCCTGTTGCTCACCCTCGGTGCGCGCTGGCAGCGCGTGATCGTGGATGACTGGAGCAACGGCATCAAAGGCAAGACCAACTACGACGAAGAAAAGATCTCGCCTTCGGGCGGCCTGCTGTTCAAAGCCACCGACAAGCTGTCGCTGTACGCCAACTACATGGAAGGGTTGAGCCAGGGCAAGATCGCACCGTCCACGTCGAGAAACGAAGACCAGATCTTCCCGCCGTTTATCAGCCGCCAGGTGGAAGTCGGCGCCAAGTACGACGCCGGTGCCTTCGCCGTCACCGCCGCGGTGTTCCGCATCAAGCAACCGGCCTACGAGACCAACGCCACGTCGCGGCTGTTCGGTCCCAATGGCAAGCGCCAGAACACCGGTGCGGAGCTGAGCGTGTTCGGCGAACCCCTCAAGGGCGTGCGCCTGCTCGGCGGCGTGATGTACATCGACAGCAAATTGAAGGACACCACCAATGGCGCCTGGGACGGCAACCGCGCGCCGGCCACGCCCAAGTACAACGTCAACCTCGGTGCCGAGTGGGATGTCCCGACCCTCGAAGGCCTGACCCTGACCAGCCGTGGCATCCACTCCAGTTCTCAATACCTGGACCAGTCCAACGTCAAGGAAATCGACGCCTGGAACCGCATCGACGTCGGCGCCCGCTATGCGTTCAAGGTCGATGAGAAGCACATCACCCTGCGGGCGAATGTGGAAAACGTCGCCGACAAGCGCTACTGGAGTTCGGCCGGCGCATCGGATGACAGCGAGCCGGGGCTGACCCTGTCGACCCCGCGCACCTATCTGCTGTCTGCCACCGTCGACTTTTAGACGCGGATTAAAAATGTGGGAGGGGGCTTGCCCCCGATTGCGGCGGTTCAGTTGGAGCATCCTTGACTGACACACCGCTATCGGGGGCAAGTCCCGTCCCATATTTGGATCTCAGTTGGCTTGGGAATTCCACATGGCCTTCTTCACCTCAATGGCCTTGGGCAACAACCGATTCTGGAAAAACAGATCCGCCGTCGCCTGCTGCGCCTCAATAATCTTGTCATCAATCGGCAAAATCGGCGAAGGCGGGCGGTTGTCCATGTAGCGCGCAACCACCTCGGCGGGCAGGCCCATGAACTCGGTCAGTACGTTCAGGTTGTCTTCGCGCTGGCTGCGGGTAAGGGCTTCGGCGGCGGTGAGTTCGTCGAGCAGGTCATGGATAAAGGCACCGTTGTCCCGCGCATACGCGCGCCGGGCGGTGTACACCGGACCCGACAAACCCAAGCCTTCGCCATTGGCCAGCACATGGCTGGGGCTCTGGCTCAAGGCGAGTGACGAGTAGGGCTCCCAGATCGCCCAGGCATCGACGCTGCCTTGTTCGAACGCCGCTCGTGCATCGGCCGGCGGCAGGTACACCGGTTGGATGTCCTTGTAGCTCAGGCCGGCGTTGTTCAGCGCGCGCAGGATCAGGTTGTGGGAGCTGGAACCCTTCTGGAACGCCACTTTCTTGCCCTTGAGGTCCGCCACCGAATGCAGCGGGCTGTCATTGCGCACCAGGATCGTCTCGGCGCTGGGCTTGGGCGGTTCGGCGCCGATATAGACCAGGTCGGCCCCGGCGGCTTGGGCGTACAGCGGCGGGATGTCGCCGGTGGAACCCACATCCAGTGCCCCCACGTTCAGCGCTTCAAGCATCTGCGGGCCGGCGGGGAATTCGATCCACTTCACCTCCGTCTTCGGGAAACGCTTTTCCAGCAGTTCGTGTTGCTTGGCGAGGACCAGGGCGATGGAGCCTTTTTGGTAGCCGATACGCAGGGTGGCGGGGTCGGCGGCCAGGGCGGTTTGCGTCACCGCCAGCAGGGCCAGAATCAGTGCGGGGATTTTCATGCTCTAGCCTCTGTAAAACGATGGGCCGGGCGCGCCAGGCCGAGGTTTTCGCGCAAGGTGGAACCGCTGTATTCAGTGCGAAACAGGCCGCGCCGCTGCAGCTCCGGCACCACCCCTTGCGCGACGTCTTCCAACCCACCCGGCAAGTGCGGCACCAGGATATTGAAACCATCGGCCGCGCCGTTTTCGAACCAGTTCTGCAGCTCATCGGCAATCTGCGCAGGCGTGCCGATCAGGCTGTAATGCCCGCGGCCCCCGGCAATTCGCCGACCCAATTGCGCGAGGGTCAGTTGCTCACGATCGGCCAAGTCACTCAGCAGTTGCTGGCGACTGCGTTGCCCGCTGTCGGTCAACGGCAGCGCCGGCAACGGCCCGTCCAGCGGGTAGCCGGACAGGTCGAAATTGCCCAGCATGCGCCCCAGCAACGCGACGCCCACCTCAGGTTCGACGAGATCCTGAAACGCCTCGAATTTGGCCTGGGCCTCGGCCTCGGTCGCCCCGACCACCACAAACACGCCGGGCATGATTTTCAGCGAATCCGACCCGCGCCCGTACCGGCTCAAGCGGCCCTTGAGGTCGGCATAAAACGCCTGGGCATTGGCCAGCGAGGTCTGTGCGGTAAACACCACCTCGGCGGTCTGCGCGGCCAGTTCACGGCCGGCTTCGGACGAGCCGGCCTGCACGATCACCGGCTGGCCCTGGGGCGAGCGCGCCACATTCAGCGGGCCCTTGACCCGGAAGTGTTCGCCCACGTGGTCCAGCACATGCAGTTTCGTCGGGTCGTAATAGTTGCCGCTGGCCTTGTCGCGCACAAAGGCATCGTCTTCCCAGCTGTCCCACAGCCCGGTCACCACCTGATGAAACTCCCTGGCGCGGCTGTAGCGTTCGCCATGGCCGAGGTGTTCGTCGCGGCCAAAATTCTGCGCTTCGGCGGCGTTGTCCGAGGTCACCAGGTTCCAGCCCGCACGCCCGCCGGACAGGTGATCCAGCGAAGCGAACTTGCGCGCCACATGGTAGGGCTCGTTGTAGCTGGTGGTCGCCGTGGCGATCAGGCCGATGTTATCGGTCACCGCACTCAGTGCCGAGAGCAGGGTGAGCGGCTCGAAATGATCCGAGCGCGCCATATGGCTGGCGATCTCACCAGTGGCAGCGGCGATGCTGTCGGCCACGAACAGCGCATCGAACTTCGCCGCTTCGGCCACCCGTGCCAGGTGTTTGTATTGGGCGAAATCCAGCCCGGCATCCGCCGGCACGTCCGGGTGGCGCCAGGCGGCGACATGGTGCCCGGTGGCCATGAGAAAGGCGCCGAGTTTCAGTTGACGGCTCATGCTAGAAATCCTTGCGCAGTTGCACGCCGAAGTAACGCTCATCGTCACGGGGTACGGCGCGGTAGATGTAGTTGCCGCCACTGGCCAGCAGCGGTGAGTAGGACTTGTCGGCGAGGTTCTTGGCCAGCAACGCCACGCGCCAACCGTTGGTGTAGTCGGCCAGGGCCACGCTGGCGTTCCAGATGCCATAGGCGCCTTGCTTGGTGTCGACGTTCTGACTGATGTCGTACTGTACTTCGCTCTGCCAGCTGTAGTCGGTGCCCAGTTCGATGTCCAGGCCGTTATCCAGCGGGATCGTGTAGTCGGCGCGCACGTAGCTTTTCCAGTCCGGGCTGAAGGGCAGTGGCTTGCCATTCACGTTGCACGTCGCCGCTGCACCGGCCGGGCAGGCGAACTCATCAATGCGCGCACGGGTGTAGGCCAGGGCGCCGGAGAGCTTGAGTTGCTGGGTGGCCTGCAGGGCGTAATCCAGCTCGACGCCTTCGGTGCTGACGCTGCCGGCGTTGATCAGGCGGGTCACGACCTGGCCGGCGACGGTGTCGAAAAAGTTCGCCTGGTAGTTGTCGTAGTCGCTGCGGAATATCGCCAGGTTGGTGGTCAGGCGGTTGTTCCAGGCGGTGGCCTTGATCCCGGCTTCCCAGGTGTTGGAGGTTTCCGGCTTGAGCGCGTCGGTGTCGCGCGGCTGCATATTGAAGAACACGTTGTAGGCCGGGCCCTTGTAGCCGCGCGAGTAGGTGAGGTAGCTGGTGACACTGTCGCTGAGGTCGTACTGCACCCCGAGGCGGCCTGACCAGCCGTCTTCGTCCACCGAGCCGGAGCTGGAGGTGGCCGGTTGAATCCCGCTGACCGTGGTGGCCGAGGTGGAGACGCGGCGGTGATCGTATTTCAGCTCATCGTGGGTGTAGCGTAGGCCGGCGATGCCACGAAAGCGCGAGGTGAAGTTCAGCGTGGTCTCGCCGAACACCGCGTAGCTGTCGCTGGTGGTGCTGTAGTCGGCGATGCCACGGTCGGTGCGCGTGGTGGTCGTGAGCGTGCGCTGATAGGTTTCCTCGTCCTTGCCGTGCATGTAGAACAGGCCGCCGACGTATTCCAGGAACTCACCCTTGGGCGAGGCCAGGCGCAGTTCCTGGGAGTATTGGTCGAAAGCCAGCTCGCCCTTGTCGGCGGTGCCGGGGAAGGCGGCGGTCACTGTGCCGAGGCGGTCGCCGTCCTGGTACTGGGTGTTGTCCCAGCCGCGCCAGGCGGTGATCGAGGTCAGGGTGTAGTCGCCGAGGTTCCAGTCCAACTGAGCGGACAAGCCTTTGTTGGTGTCCTCGACATGGCTGCGCGTATCGGTGTTGATGTCGCGGTTGTCGCCGGAGGCGCGCACCGGGCTCAAGGCATTGCTGAAGGCCGGGCTCAGGGACTTGCTGACCACGCCATTCGGCGCATCGTCGTGGGACTGCATGTAGTCGGCGATCAGGGTCAGTTTCACGTCATCGTTGGGGGTGAATTCCAGCTTGCCGCGGATGCCCTTGTGGTTGTAGCCGTTGACCTCCTGGCCGTTGTGCTGGTTATCGACGTTACCGTCGTAGCTGCCGAACAGCGTGCTGATCGAGCCCTTGAGCACCTCCGGCACCAGGCTGCCGCCGATGCCGAAACGGGTGCGGCTTTCGTTGCCGCTGTAGTACGCCTGGTCGATATAGCCGTGGGTCTCGGCGGTGGGCGCCTTGCTGGTGATGTTGAGCACGCCGGCCGAGGCGTTCTTGCCGAACAAGGTGCCTTGCGGGCCGCGCAGCACTTCGATGCGTTCCAGGTCCAGCAGGTCGAGGGTGGCCTGGCCGGGGCGCGCATAGACCACGCCGTCGATCACCGTGGCCACCGTCGGCTCCACCCCAGGGGAGGTGGAAATGGTGCCCACGCCGCGCACGAACAGCGAGGTGTCCTTGTTCGAGGCGCCGGTGCGGAAGTTCAGCGACGGCACTTGCTGGGCGATGCTGGCCACGCCGTTGCGGTTGTCGCGCTCCAGTTGTTCGCCGTCCAGCACCGAGACCGCCACCGGGACTTTTTGCAGGGATTCTTCACGCCGGGTGGCGGTGACCGTCACCGCTTTGAGCGTGGGTTCCTGCTCGTCGGCGGCAAAGGCGCCGGGCACGGGGAGGGCGGTCAGACCGGCGAGAAGGAATAAGTGCGTGTGCCTGTGCATGGTGTGTTCGCTCGAAAAAATGCCCTGGACCGCTGCGGCTCTCACGACCGTCAGCGCCTGTAAGACTGTCGTGGGCATTCGCTTGAGCGAGTAGCAGACAGCGCGCTTTGTTAGCGCTAACATCGGTATTATTGGTAGCTCGGGTTTAGAGCGTCAAAGACTTAAAAATTATTCCTATATTCTTTTTTGTTGTTAGCAGGATGGTCCCGTGAGCGAAGACAAACCGCGTAAACGCCGTGGCGCCGGGCGCGTCACCTTGAACACCGTGGCCCGCCAGGCCGGGGTGTCGGCGATCACCGTGTCGCGCTATTTCAACCAGCCGGAGCAGGTCTCGCCCGAGCGTCGCGAGCGCATCGCCGAGGTGGTGGCCGAGCTGGGTTATGTGCCCAACCTGGTGGCCGGCGGGCTGGCGTCGGCGCGGGGGCGGATCGTGGCGATGGTGATCCCGAACATCTCGGGGCCGATCTTCGCCAACACGATCCAGGGCTTCAGCGACACCCTCAGTCGCCATGGGTATCAGCTGTTGCTGGCGTCCAGTTACTTCAGCGCCGAGCAGGAAGAAAGCGCGGTGCGCGCGTTCCTCGGCTGGTCGCCGGCGGCGCTGGTACTGACCAGCCGCTTCCACAGTGCAGGCACCGAAAAGATGATCGCCGACACCGAGATCCCGGTGGTGGAAACCTGGGACTACGTGCCCGAACGCGCGCCGGTGCAGATCGGTTTTTCCCACTACGACGTCGGCGTCACGGCCGCGCGCTACCTGCATGGCAAGGGCTATCGGCGCATGGCCTTCGTGCAGAACAGCGCCACGGGCGACTTCAGCGCGCTGGAGCGGGGCGATGGGTTTGCCGCGACCCTGATCGAACTGGGTGTACAGCCCCGGGTCTTCGTCCCGGACGCCGACAGCGCGCCTTTCGAGGCCGGCAAGCAGGCGATGCAAGCCCTGATGAACCACGCCACCCCGCCTGACGCGATCTTCTTCGCCAATGACAACCTCGCCGCCGGTGGTTTGCTGGCCGGGCAGCGTTCCGGGTTAAAGTGCGCGGTGCTCGGGTTCGGTGATTACCCGTTTGCCGAAATGCTGTTGCCCAGCCTGAGTACAATCAAACCGCCGGCCCTGGAGATCGGCGTACTGGCGGCAACCCGCGTGCTGGAAAGCCTCGGCGTGTTGCCGGATGCCGTACAGCGTTTGAACCTGTTGGATTGCCGCTTGATCGAACGGGAAAGCGCCTGAGCTTTTTTATCGCCCACTAGGACCTGCCCATGACCGAACCCGCCCCCAAGACCCGCCGCGCCCCCAAAGGTGAAAAACGCCGCGAAGAGCTGCTGGACGCGGCCCTGCAGGTGTTTTCCCTGGAAGGCTACAGCGGCGCCTCGATGGCCCAGGTGGCGGCGATCGTGGGTATTTCGGTGGCCGGGCTGCTGCATCATTTTCCCAGCAAGATCTCGCTGTTGATGGGGGTGTTGCAGCGTCGCGATGAGGTCAATCAACGGATTGCCGATGAGGTACGTGCGGAGAAAACCCTCAATGGCCTGCTCGGCAGCCTGCGTGCGATCAATCGTTCGAATGCCACGGCACCGGGCGTGGTGCGCGCGTTTACCATCTTGAATGCCGAAAGCCTGCTGGACACCCAACCGGCCTGGGCCTGGTTCCAGGCGCGCTATGCGGCGATTCACCAGCGCATGCAGGGGCAGTTTGCCGACCTGGTCGCGGCGGGGGAGGTGCGCAGCGATGTGGACATCGCCGGGCTGGTGGAAGAAATCCTGGCCATGATGGATGGCCTGCAGATCCAGTGGCTGCGGTTTCCCGAGCAGGTGGACCTGGTGGCGCGGTTTGACAGCTACATCGCGCGGGTCGAGGCAGCCATCAGAACCTGAGTCGAACACAGTCAACATGTGGGAGGGGGCTTGCCCCCGATGGCGGCCTCTGGGCCGACCATGTGCTGGGGTTGGAATGAGTACATATCCGTTGCTGCGGTAACGGCTACTTAGGGTTCCGCTCTTACAGCGGGTCACTTTTGGAAGAGCGCCAAAAGTAACCAAAAACGCTTCGCCCCACCACTCGGCACCTCGCCTAGGCTCGGTGTGCCCGTAATCCGACAGTGATGTGGGGGGCCGCCGCCACGCGCCATCCATGGCGCGGGGCGGCTAAACCGGCATCCCTGCCGGTTTACCCCCCAAATCACTATCGAATTCCGGCCAGCGTGGTTAACGGGGCGCCTGAGATCAAGATCAAAAGCAAGATCAAGATCAAGGGCGGCTCGCTTCGCATCGTGGTTAGCGTTGGCTGCTACACAGTTGTGTAGATACCCATGCTCATCGGGGGCAAGCCCCCTTCCACAGGGATCAGTTGCCGGTGGCACTGCCCTGGCTGCTGTCATCGCTCATGTCATAGCCATCACCGTCGCTGGTGCCGCTGTCGCCTTCGTTTTGATGCAGCACACCGCCGGTCTTCACCGTCGATTCACGCAGCGTCGAGTTGAGCGCCGAGCGCGGCAGCGGGTTGCTGGTGGTGGTCGACAGTTCCTGGCGGAACGGGTTGACCAGCTTGGCGTTCAGGCGAATATCCTGGGACGACGCGCCCACCGACAGGTTGAAGCTGTCGGCATCCACCACCCATTGCTTGCTCGCTACGTCGTAGTAGGCCAGCGAGCGATCGTTGAGCTCGATGGTCACGCGCTTGCTCTCGCCCGGCTTGAGGAACACCTTCTTGTAGCCCTTGAGTTCCTTGATCGCGCGTTCGACTTTCGGGTTGTTCTGGCCCACGTACAACTCGGCCACTTCGGCACCCGCGACCTTGCCGGTGTTGGCCAGGTCGAACGACACCTTGATCGGCGCACCGGCCACCGCCACCCCAGGGGTCACGCTGATATTGCTGTAGCCGAAGGTGGTGTACGACAAGCCGTAGCCGAACGGGTAGAGCGGCTTGATGCCCTTTTTCTCGTAGCCGCGATAGCCCAGGAACAGATCGTCCTTGTAGCTCATCTCGGCCAGGGTTTCCTGGTTGTCGAACTTGGGGAAGGTCGCGTAGATCGGGTTGTCTTCGATGTTGCGCTCGATGCTGATCGGCAGCTTGGCCGACGGGTTGACCTTGCCCAGCAGGATCTCCGCCAGGGCCTGGCCGCCGTTCTGCCCAGGGTAGAACGCATGCAGCGCGACCGGTACCTGATCGATCCAGTCGCTCATCTTCAGGCCGGTACCGCCGTGCAGGGTGACCACGGTATTCGGGTTGACCTTGGCGATGCTCTGGATCAGCAGGTTCTGGTATTCGGGCAGGTCGAAGCTGTGGTCGAAGCCTTCGCCTTCGTACTCATTGCTGTTACCGGCCGCGACCAGTACCGCGTCGTACTTGGCCAGGTCCTGCGGTGCCACCAGCGACGCCCAGCTCATCTGCACACCGACGAGGCCGCCCATGGTCGACAGGTAGCCGTTGCGGCGTGAATATTCCAGCTTGATGTCGACCGGTTTGCCGGCTTCCAGGTTGACCTTGGCAAACACCGGGATGGTCGGCGGAATGCTGTTGTTCGGCAGCGGTTTGCCGTCGCCGTTGTCGAGGACTTTCTTGCCGTTGACGTAGAGGCGCACGGCGCCGTCGGCACGCACCTTGAACACCTGCTCGCCGCTGACCGTCGGGGTGATCTGGCCGCTGTAGCGAATCGAGGTGGCGGCGGTATCGCCGTTCACCGGCAGGCTGTCGGTGGACCAGTCCAGGTCGACATGGGGGTCGGTGCGGCTGGCGGCCGGGTCGCCGGACCAATTGGTGTTGCTGAAGAACTCGGTCTTCAGGCCTTTGACGCTGTTGCCATTGCCGTCGGCATGGGTCCAGGTCGAGGTGGCCGGGTCCAGGGACAGCCCGTCGATGAACTCGACCTTGGCGCCTGGCGCCAGTTGCTGCAAGCCGCTCAGCTCACTGATGTAGTTGGCGGCCATGACGTTGGCGCTGCCGAAACCGGTAGGCGGCGCGTACTTGGCCAGGGTGCCGACCACGGCGATGCGCTTGACTTTCCTGGCGTCCAGCGGCAGCAGGCTGTTCTGGTTTTTCAGCAGCACGATGCCTTCGCGGGCGGCGTTCAGGGCCACGCGGTTGCTGGTGGCGCTGTTCATGTTGTGGCTGGTCAGCGGCGCCTTGCTGTCGAACTTGTACAGGTAGATCTGCTTGAGGATGCGGCGCACCTTGTCATCGATGGTCGCGCTGCTCAGCTCGCCGCTGTCCAGGTACGGCTTGAGGATGGTGCTGTTCATCTGGTAGCCCATCATGTCCAGGTCGGTACCCGCCTGTGCCGCCGGCAAACCGTCGACCACCGCGTTGTAGTCGCTCTGCACGAAGCCCGGGTAGCCCCATTCGGTCTTGAGGATGTCACGCATCAGGTGCTTGTTCTGGCACGCGAACTCGCCGTTCACCTTCTGGAAGGCGCACATCATCATCGCGACTTTGCTGTTCTTCGAGGCGGACTCGAACGGCGGCAGGGTCATCTCGCGCAGCACGCGTTCGCTGATGATTTCATTGAGGTGGAAGCGGTTGCTTTCCTGGTCATTGGCGGCGAAATGCTTGGCGTTGGCCCACACGCCACGGGACTGAATGCCGTTGATCACGGCCGGCGCCAGGCTGGCGCCGAGGAACGGGTCTTCACCGGACAGGTACTCGAACGCCCGGCCGCTGTACGGCATGCGGTACAGATTCACCCCAGGGCCGGTGACGAACTGATAACCACCGCTGGCGGTGTCATAGCCCAGGGCACGGCCCAGGTCGATGGCGCGCCGTGGGTTCCAGCTGGCGGCCAGGTTCGGCCCCGACGGGTAGACCACGCCCTGGGCGTTGCCTTCGCTGGTGTAGCGCACGCCCACACCGCCATCGGCGCCGTGGATCTGCGGGATACCGTACTGGGTCAGTGGCTTGACGTCCCAGCCACCGGTGCCGCCGATGTAGGCGAGTTTTTCTTCCAGGGTCATCTTCGCCAGGGTCTTGTCCGCGGCTTTTTCCGCGCGGCTGACCCGACCTTCATCCAGGGCCGGGCTGGTGGCTGCATGCACCTGGGACACGGCCAGTGCCAGCAGGGCGAAAGCCGACTGTGCACCGATCATTTTGCGTTTATTCATGGGTCTCTCCGACAACAGTTCAGTAAACAGGGCGCGCCGAGAAGTGCGTGTTGCACTGCACCTCGTCACTTTTTTCGGGCAATAGTTGCCCGTGATCGCAATTTTTAAGCGATGGCTAATTGCAACTATTTGGCGAATTTCGCAGTTTTATAAGTGTAATAATTGTATTAGTTATTGTTGTGGATAGTGTCTAAGCGATATCACGAGATGGCATTTTGAACCGCAAAAACCGCATAATTAAGGCAATTCTTGCGGTTATAAGTCAAACGAAAGCTAATTTTTGCGTGAAATAAGAAATATTTTCTTACCTTTCGGAACTAAGGCTAAACCTACCAGTCGATTGGTTTAAGAAAATTTATCGAGTCGTGGCTAACTAGTGGCATTGCTCGGTAGTTCTAAAGTGCCATGTTTACACAAGCTGTCATACACAACGCTTTGGTGTAGGGTCTTGATCGAGTTCAAGGCGCCACTTGGGCTATCTGCTGTTTTTGATCTGGAGAAAGTTGATGAAGATTTCCCTGTTGGGTGCCGGTGTTGTATTGGGCGTTGCGCTAAGTGGCGCGGCGATGGCGGCGGAGTCTACGGACGCCGATGCGAAATCCGGCGCCGCCGATTCCACGGTGCTGACCCAGGCCCACGATGCCAAGGCCGTCAAAAAACAGAAGGCTGAAACCACCAAGGGTGGGCGGCCGCTGAGCCAATCTGCTACCTCTAAAACAGCGCCAACCAAGTAAGCCTGACGCCCTGTAGGAGCGAGCTTGCTCGCGAAAGTATTCCAAGCGCATCGCGGCGTCGGATGTACCTTTTTCGCGAGCAAGCTCGCTCCTACAGGGGGCTCATATAGCCCCTCAGATTTTTACCCATGCCCAGCTCCTCAACACCTCTCAATGCCTGCCAACTGCACATCCCGCACACCGAACAGGTCTGCGCGTGGCTGATGCAACATGCCGGCTTGAAAACCGTTGACCTGGAGCGCGCCCGACGCTTGTCCCAGGAGGGCGGTGACACCGAATTACTGGGCCTGCTCACGCGCCTGGGGCTGGTTTCCGAAGTGGAACTGGCCCGTGCCTGGGCCGACCTGCTCGGCGCACCGCTGCTGTTGGCTGATGCCGCGCCGCCGCTGTTGGACCCGTTGCCGGTGTTGACCGAGCGTTTCATGCGCCACTACCAGGTGGTGCCCGTGGGCTGGAGCCAGGGCGGCCTGCGGGTGCTGGCGGCCAACCCGTCGCTAGTGTATCCGTTCCAGGCCATGGCCTATGCCTGTGGCGTGCCGGTGTGGCTGGCGGTGGGGCCGCGCAACGAAGTCGAATCCCTGATCGAGCGTTACTACGGCCAGGGCCGTTCGGCCATGGGCACCCTGATCGAAAACCTCGACGAGCAGGGCGGTGCCCTGGAAGACATCGAGCACCTCAAGGACATGGCCTCCGAAGCGCCGGTGATTCGCCTGGTCAACCTGATCCTGCAGCGCGCGGTGGAACATCGCGCCTCGGACATTCATATCGAACCCTTCGAAAACCAGCTCAAGGTGCGCTACCGCATCGATGGCGTGCTGCATGAAGCCGAGGCGCCGCCGTCCAGCTCTTCAGCGGCGGTGATTTCGCGGGTGAAGATCATGGCGCGCCTGGACATCGCCGAGCGGCGCCTGCCCCAGGACGGGCGCATCATGCTGCGCATCCAGGGCAAGGAGCTGGACTTGCGGGTGTCCACGGTGCCCACCAGTTTTGGCGAATCGGTGGTCATGCGTTTGCTCGACCGCCAGACCGTGCAGTTCGATTTTCAGAGCCTGGGCTTCGATGGCCAGCGCCTGGAAGCCTTCCTCGAAGTGCTCGAACGGCCCCACGGTATCCTGCTCGTCACCGGGCCCACCGGCTCGGGCAAGACCACCACCCTGTACACCGCGCTGTCGCGGCTCAATACCGCCGAGCGCAAGATCATCACCGTGGAAGACCCGGTGGAATACCAGCTTGAGGGCATCAACCAGATCCAGGTGAAACCGGCCATCGGCCTCGACTTCGCCGGCGCGCTGCGCTCCATCGTGCGCCAGGACCCGGACGTGATCATGATCGGTGAAATCCGCGACCTGGAAACCTGCCGCATCGCCATCCAGTCGTCCCTCACCGGCCACCTGGTGCTCTCGACCCTGCACACCAACAGCGCGGCGGCGAGTATCACGCGCTTGCTGGACATGGGTGTCGAAAGCTACCTGATTGCCTCGACCGTCAACGGCATCCTCGCCCAGCGCCTGGTGCGGCGCCTGGACCCGGCCACCCGCGAAGCCTTCGAAGCACCCGCGGAGTTGATCGCCGAACACGGCCTCGACCGGTTTACCGAGCAGCGTCCGATCATGCTTTATCGCCCCCGCGCCGATGCGCCGGGCGGTGGCTACCACGGCCGCAGTGCGATCACTGAACTGCTGGTGATGAACGACGAACTGCGCAGCCTGTTGATGCGCCAGGCCGACGCCGCCACCCTCGAACAGGCCGCCCGCCGTGGCGGCCTGCGGACCTTGCATGAAGAAGGCCTGCGCCAGGCCGTGGCCGGTGTCACCTCACTTGAAGAAGTGCTGCGCGTCACCCGGGGAGAGGGCGCATGAGCCTGTTCAAATACCGCGCCCTCGACAGCCAGGGCCAGGCGCAAAACGGCACCCTCGAAGCCAAGGACCAGGACGCTGCAGTCGCCGCGCTGCACAAGCGCGGTTTGCTGCTGTTGCAGATCGAGGTGGCGGGCGCCCAGGGCCTGCGCAAGGCCTTTGGCCGGGGTCAGTTGAATGGCGCGGCGCTGGTCAGTTTCACTCAACAATTGGCCACGCTATTGGGCGCCGGCCAGCCGCTGGAACGCTCCCTGGGCATCCTGCTCAAGCAGCCCGGCCAGCCCCAGACCCGCGCGCTGATCGAGCGCATCCGCGAACAGGTCAAGGCCGGCCAGCCGTTATCCAAGGCGCTGGAGGCGGAGGGCAGCCAGTTTTCGCCGCTGTACCTGAGCATGGTCCGCGCCGGCGAGGCGGGCGGCGCCCTCGAAGACACCCTGCGCCAGCTCAGCGACTACCTGGAGCGCAGCCAACTGCTCAGGGGCGAAGTGATCAACGCGCTGATCTACCCGGCGTTTCTGGTGGTCGGCGTGCTCGGTTCGCTGGCGTTGCTGCTGGCCTATGTGGTGCCGCAGTTCGTGCCGATCTTCAAGGACCTGGGCGTGCCGATTCCACTGATTACCGAGGTGATCCTGGGCCTCGGCCAATTCCTCGGGGCCTACGGCCTGGCGGTGCTGGCCGGGTTGATTGTCGGCGCCTGGGCCCTGGCCGCGCGGCTGCGCGATCCCCAGCGCCGCGAACGTTATGACCGCCGCGTGCTGGGCATCCGCATCATCGGCCCGTTGCTGCAACGGGTCGAAGCCGCCCGCCTGGCCCGCACCCTCGGCACCTTGCTGAGCAATGGTGTGGCGCTGCTGCAAGCGCTGGTGATTGCCCGCCAGGTCTGCACCAACCGCGCCCTGCAAGCCCAGGTCGCCCAGGCCGCCGAGTCGGTCAAGGGCGGCGGCACCCTGGCCAGCGCCTTCGGCAGCGAGCCGTTGCTGCCGGATCTGGCGTTGCAAATGATTGAAGTCGGCGAACAGGCCGGCGAACTCGACAGCATGCTGCTCAAGGTCGCCGAGGTGTTCGACGTCGAGGCCAAACGCGGCATCGACCGCCTGCTCGCCGCGCTGGTGCCGTCCCTGACCGTGGTCATGGCGGTGCTGGTGGCGGTGATCATGCTGGCGATCATGCTGCCGCTGATGAGCCTGACCAGCAATATATGAACCCTTAAGGAAACACGCTGATGCGCCATACCCGATTCAAGCCCGCCCGCCGCCAGGGCGGTTTTACCTTGCTGGAAATGCTCGCGGTGATCGTGCTGCTGGGCATTGTCGCGACCATCGTGGTACGCCAGGTCGGCGGCAACGTGGACAAGGGCAAGTACGGCGCGGGCAAGGCCCAGCTGGCCAGCCTGAGCATGAAGATCGAAAGCTACGGCCTGGACGTCGGCTCGCCGCCCAAGAGCCTGCAGCAACTGGTCGACAAGCCGGGCAACAGCGCCGGTTGGGCCGGGCCGTATGCCAAGCCGTCGGACCTCAAGGACCCGTTCGGCCATGCCTTCGGCTATCGCTTCCCCGGTGAGCACGGTGCGTTCGACCTGATTTTCTACGGTCAGGACGGCCAGCCCGGCGGCGAAGGCTACAGCGCCGACCTGGGCAACTGGGAATAACCCACGACCATGGCCAACGCCCAACGCGGCTTTACCTTGCTGGAAATGCTGGTGGTGATCGTCTTGATCAGCATCGCGGCCGGCTTGGTAGGGTTTGGCCTGCAACAAGGCCTGCGCGCGGCCAAAGAGCGCCAGGCCGTCGGGCAGGTGGTCGAGGCGTTGCGCAGCACGCGGGCGCGGTCGATTGTCAGTGGCACTACCGAAAGCACGGTGTTCGATTTGCGCAACCTCAGCGTGCAGGCGCCGGGCCGTCCGAAAAAGTATTGGCCGGCCGGGCTGCAAGTGACCCTGCACACCGCCGAGCAAGCCGGCGCGGCGGTGGATTTCTACCCCGATGGCAGCTCCACCGGCGGCCACGTGTTGCTGGCCAACGGCAGTCGGCGTTGGCGCATCGACATCGGCTGGCTGACCGGCAGCGTCGAATCCAAGGCCCTGCCATGAAGCGCCAGGCGGGTTTCACCCTGCTGGAAATGCTCGCCGCGCTGACGCTGATGGCGATCTGTAGCACGGTGCTGCTGGTTGCCTTCGGCCAGAGCGCGCGCTCGTTGTTGCAGGTGGCCCACAGCGACCGCTTGACCCATGCCGCCTTGAGTGTGATGGATCAGGAAGGCATGGGCCCTTTGGCCAGCGGTACACGGCAGGGCGAGTTGGACGGCATCGCCTGGCAACTGCGTATCGCCCAGCAGCCCAGCCGGATCGGCCAGGCCCATCTGTTTCGCCTGGACCTCACCGTCAGCGAAGGCCCGCGCCAGGCCCGTTTCAGCACCTTGAAACTGCGCGCTGCCGGCGTCGGTGCCGGCTTGTGAAGGCGCGTCAGCAGGGCTTTACCTTGCTTGAGATCATGATCGTACTGAGCCTGCTCGGGGTGTTGCTGACCCTGGTCGGCGGTGCGTTGCTGGGCGCCAATCGCGCCGTGCTCAAGGCCCAGCGCTACACGGTCAGCCTGGATGAAATGCGTGCCGCGCAGCAGTTTTTGCGTACCGCCATCAGCGAGGCGTTGCCGCTGGACGTGACCGAGGACGACAGCCAGACCGATGGCTTTTTCGCCGGTGGGCCCCAGCGCATGCAGTTTGTCGCGACCTTGCCGGGTGTGCTCGGCGGCGGGATTCAGCGCTTCACCTTGCAGTTGGTGGGCCCTGAATCGCAGCGCGATTTGCAGGTGGCGTTCGCGCGGTTTGAGTCCCCCGCGCAAGTCAGCGTCCCGGCCTCGCGCAGTGAGCCGCAGGTGTTGTTGAAGGATATCGAGGACCTGCAATTCAGCTATCGCGGGGTGTCGCCCAAGGGCCAGGCCACCGGCTGGATCAGTGAGTGGCCGTGGACCAAACGCTTGCCTTACGCAGTGCGGATTGACGCACGGGTGAACGGGCCGGTGCCGTGGGTGACCCAGGTGGTTGCCTTGCGCCTGAACCTGTCCGGCGGGGCACCCGAATGATCCGCCATCAACGCGGTGTAGCCCTGCTGCTGGTGCTGTGGGTGCTGGCCTTGCTCAGCCTGTTGCTCGGCGGTTTGGCCGGCTGGGTGCAACTGGAAACACGCCAGGCCGCCTGGCACCGCCAGCATACCCAGGCGGTGCTGGCGGCCGAGGCCGGGGTGGCGCTGGCGATGCAGGCCGTCGCCGACCCGTTGCAGCGCAAGCAGTGGATTGCCGACGGGCGTGAAATTCCGCTGGTGTTCGACGATGCGCAGCTGCGCGTCAGCCTGCACAGCGAGCGCGGCAAGTTGTATTTGAACAGCGCCGAAGTGGGTGATTTTGCCCGCCTGGCCCTGGCCTGCGGTGCGACCCAGGCCCAGGCCAACCACCTCGCCAGGGCCCTGGAGGTGCGGCGTAACCAGGGCCTGGCGCCGTTTCGGGTGGTGGAAGAGGTGCGCCAACTGCCGGGCATGACCCAGGCGTTGTACAGCGAACTGGTGCCCGAGATCAGCCTGTGGAGCGGCCTGGACCGGCCCGATCCGGCATTCGCCAGTGCCTTGATGCGCCGCGCACTGAACCTGCCGCACCAGAACGCGGTGGGGGCCGATCCCGGCGACGTGCTGGTGGTCAGTAGCCGCGCCCAACGTCCCGGCGGTTACCACGCCCAGGTGCAGGCCACCGTGTTATTGAGCCCCGCGCAAGGCAGCGCACAACCTTATCGAGTCTTACGTTGGCAAGAATGAACGAACAGTTAACCGCACGGCTTCAGGCGCTGGCGCAGCCCATCACCCAGCGCTGGCGCGGCAGCCTGCTGCAATTGGGCTGGCGCCTGTGGCTCAAGGAGCTGCGTGGCTGCCTGCCGGCATGGTTGTCTTTTGCCGAGATCCCCGAGCATGCCTACGCCTGGCCGCTGACCGACGCGGTGGAAAAGCTGCCTGGCGAAGCGCGTCAGGTGCTGGTGCTGCCGCCTGAAACGGTGTTGGTGCAAACCCTGCAATTGCCCCCGGCGGCGGCGCGCAACCTGTCGACAGTGGTGGGCTATGAACTGGACCGCTTCACGCCGTTCGACGCCGCCCAGTTGTACTTTGTCGCGCGCCAGGAGCGCCGCACCCCCACGCACCTGCACGTCACGCTGGTAGCGATCCTGCGTGAGCGCCTCGATCAGATCCTCAATGACTGCGCGGTCCTCGGCTTGCAGCCCCATGCCGTGGATGTCGCAGAGAGCGCAGGCAAACCCATGGGCATCGACTTGCTGCCGGCGCCGTTGCGTCCCCGTCAGCGTCCCCAGGGCAAGGGCCTGCAACGCAGCCTGCCGTGGTTGTGCGGCGCGTTGCTGATCGCGGCGATGCTGCTGTGGCTCAACGACCGCCAGCGCGTGCTCGATGCCATGCAACACAGCGTGCGCGAGCAGAAAGCCCAGGTCGCCGAGATCCAGGCCCTGCGCCAGCAATTGCTCAATACCCGTGGCGCCGCCCAGTACCTGATTCGCCGCAAGGCCGCCCAACCGCCGTTGGCGGCGCTGCTCAGCGAGCTGACCGCGTGCCTGCCCTCGGACACCTGGCTCGACCAGTTGGAAGTCAACGACGGCGCCGACGTGTCCTTCTCCGGGCAGAGCGCCAAGGCCAGTGCCTTGATCACTCGGATCAAGGGCTGCCGCAGCCTGGAAAACGCCCAGTTCGAAGGGGTGATCCAACCCGATGCGCAAACCGGCAAGGATCAATTTTCCTTGCGCGCCCACCTGCACCAGGAGGCCGCCGATGCGCCGACCACTGACACCCCGTGAGCGCCGTGGCGCGGCCCTGATCGCCCTGGCCCTGGTGCTCGGCGCCGGTTACTGGCTGTTGATCGACAGCTGGTTCGCCGGCCCCTTGCGCAGCATGGGCGAGCAGGCCGAGCAGCTGCGTGAACAGCAGCAACGCTACGCCGGCGTGTTGCGCCAGGGCGACAGCCTGCGCCAACAGTTGGAACAGGCGCGGCAGGACCCGGCCAGCAGCACCAGCCTGTTGCCCGGCGACGACCCAAGCGCGGTGGCGGCGGACCTGATGCAGCGCATCGCCGACCTGATCAACAGCCGCGCCGGCCTCGGTGGCGGTTGCAGCCTGACCCAGCGCATGCCCATCACCCCGGAGCAGGACGACGCCGAGCCCTATCGTCAGGTCAAGGTCAGCCTGACCCTTAACTGCGCCATCGAGCCCTTGACTGCGATCCTGCATGAGTTGGAGTACCAGCGGCCGTTTCTGTTTGTCGATGAGATGAGCATTCGCCGCCCACCGAACGCACCGGCCAGTGGCGGCGCCGGGCAACTGGTGGTGCACCTGTTGGTGCGCGGTTACCTGCAACCGGCCGCCGCCCGGCAGGTGCAACGATGATCCATGCATTGCGTCCCCTGGAATGGCTGTTGCTCGGCGTGGCCGGGCTGTTGGGCCTGCTGATGGTCGGCATCCTCAGCAGCATCGGCGATGCGCCGCAATGGTTGCCGGCGCCAGAGCCCGATGCGCGCGCCAACACCGCCGCCAAGGTGCTGGTGGCGCCGAGCGCGACCCTTGAAAGCCTGGCCGGCACCTGGCAGGCGCCGCTGTTCAGCCCCGACCGCAGCCCCGACCGTGCCGTGGGCCAGGCCGGTGTTTCCAGCCTGTCGAGCCTGGTGCTGACCGGGATCGTTCTCGACGGCGACCTGCGCGTGGCGCTGCTCAAGCGTGCCGATGGCCCGCCGCTCAAAGTCCAGCAGGGCCAGACCCTGCCCAACGGCTGGCGCCTGGAACAGCTGACGCCCCGCGATGCCCGTTTTGTCCTCGACGGCCGTACGCAAACCCTGAGCCTGCGGGCCCTGCGCTTGCCGCCGCCGTCCACCACACCCCCGATTACCCTTCCTCACGAGTCCACCCCTTGATCGATACCTTCCCTGGCGCCTTGCGCACCACCGTGTTGTGCCTGGCCACCGCCGTTTCCCTCGGTGGCTGCGGCACCTTCCCCGAGCATCTCGACCCGGACGAGGCCCTGCTGCATGAGGCGATGCAGGGCACCGGTTCGCAACGCCCACCCGTGGACCCGGCCAGCGAACAGGCGCCGGTCGACAGCGGCCAACCCCAGGCGAAGACACCGCCCCAGCGCCAGTTGATACGCGGCAACCAGCAGTTCGTGCGCCAACCGGCAGCAGTCTCGGCCGCCAAGGAGGAGGGCAGCGGCGACATCGTGTTCAACTTCGCCGACCAGCCGATCGAAGCGGTGATCAACAGCGTGATGGGCGACCTGCTGCACGAGAACTACAGCATCGCCCAGGGCGTGAAGGGCAATGTCAGCTTTTCCACGTCCAAGCCGGTGAACAAGCAGCAGGCCTTGTCGATCCTGGAGACCCTGTTGTCGTGGACCGACAACGCCATGATCAAACAGGGCAACCGCTATGTGATCCTGCCGGCCAACCAGGCGGTGGCGGGCAAGCTGGTGCCGGAGATGCGCGTGTCGCAGCCCTCCAGCGGTTTGTCGGCACGCCTGTTTCCGTTGCGTTATATCTCGGCCACCGAGATGCAGAAACTGCTCAAGCCGTTCGCCCGCGAGAATGCGTTCCTGCTGGTGGACCCGGCGCGCAATGTGTTGAGCCTGGCCGGCACCCCCGAGGAACTGGCCAATTACCAGGACACCATCGACACCTTCGACGTGGACTGGCTCAAGGGCATGTCGGTGGGCGTGTTCGGCCTGCAACGGGCGTCGGTGGCCGAGCTGATGCCCGAGTTGCAAAAAATGTTCGGCCCCGACAGCGGCATGCCCCTGGCCGGCATGGTGCGCTTCTTGCCCATCGAGCGGACCAACTCGGTGGTGGCGATCTCGTCGCAGCCGCAGTACCTCAGTGAAGTCGGCGACTGGATCCACACCATCGACGAAGGCGGCGGCAACGAGCCGCAGATGTACGTCTACGACGTGCGCAACATGAAGGCCACCGACCTGGCCAAGTACCTGCGCCAGATCTACGGCACGGGCGCGATCAAGGACGATACCCCGGCCAAGGTCGCCCCCGGTTTGCGCACCGCGACCTTGTCCTCGCCGGGCACCAACAGCACCTCCGGCAGCACGCCCGGTGGCCTGAGCAACAACCTCAATGGCAACCCACCCGCCGCCGAGGATGAGGAGCAGGAGCCCGAGGCCGAGCAGGACACCGCCGAGCAGGGCGCGAGCGAAGACGCCCCGGCCAAAAGCCTCGACGCCGGCACCCGCATCACCGCGCAAAAAAGCAGTAACCAACTGCTGGTCCGCACCCGCCCGGTGCAGTGGAAAGAGATCGAATCGGCGATCAAACGCCTCGACAACCCACCGCTGCAAGTGCAGATCGAAACGCGCATCCTCGAGGTCAAGCTCACCGGTGAACTGGACCTGGGCGTGCAGTGGTACCTCGGCCGCCTGGCTGGTAATTCCACCAGCACCACCGTAGCCAACACCGCCGGCAGCCAGGGCGCGTTGGGCGGCGGCGGGGCAGGGTTGGGCGCGACGGATTCGTTGTTCTACTCCTTCGTCAGCTCCAACCTGCAAGTGGCCCTGCACGCCCTCGAAACCAACGGCCGCACCCAGGTGCTGTCGGCGCCGTCGCTGGTGGTGATGAACAACCAACCGGCGCAGATCCAGGTGGGCGACAACATCCCGATCAGCCAGACCACGGTCAACACCGGCACCTCCGACACCACCTTGAGCAGTGTTGAATACGTGCAGACCGGGGTGATCCTCGACGTCGTGCCGCGGATCAATCCGGGTGGACTGGTGTACATGGACATCCAGCAGCAGGTCAGCGATGCCCAGGACCAGCAGGCGTCCAGCAACGACACCCAGGCCAACCCGCGTATCTCCACGCGTTCGGTATCCACCCAGGTCGCGGTGCAGAGCGGGCAGACAGTGCTACTGGGCGGGTTGATCAAGCAGGACAACGCGGAGAGTGTCAGTGCGGTGCCTTACCTTGGGAAAATTCCGGGGTTGCGCTGGTTGTTTGGCAATACCAGCAAGTCCAAGGACCGCACGGAATTGATTGTGCTGATTACCCCTAGGGTGATTACCAGCAGCAGCCAGGCGCGGCAGGTGACGGATGACTATCGCCAGCAGATGCAGTTGTTGAAGCCGGCTAACTGAAATGTGGGAGGGGCGGTGCGACGATTCGACTTGCCCCCGATGGCGGCCTCTGGGCCGACCATTTTTTTGGATTGGACCGGGTACATATCCGTTGCTGCGGTAACGGCCGCTATGGGTTCCGCCCTTACGGCGGCTCACTTTTGGACAGCGCAAAAGTAAGCAAAACGCTTCGCCCCACCACTCGGCACCTCGCCTAGGCTCGGTGTGCCCGTAATCCGACAGTGATGTGGGGGGCCGCCGCCACGCGCCATCCATG